>DDJC01000098.1:21219-35940 GCA_002339015.1 Burkholderiales bacterium UBA1834 | reverse complement strand
AGATCGACGAGATCGACACCGTCATCAAGGCCTACCAGCTGTACCTGGAGCAAACGCAATCGCAAGGCCTGGAAGCCCTGCTGTCGGTGACCCGCGCCTGGCGTCTGGTCAAGTTCATCGACAACGGCATGCTGACCATGACCAAGTGCTCCAGGTGCGCCGGTCACTTCGTGACGCATCCGCATGAGGTCGCCCGCCACTTCGTGTGCGGCCTGTGCAACCCGCCGGCACGTGCCGGCAAGGGCAAGGCTGCCGGTGGCATCCAGATGCACTGAGCAACACCCCGCATCACAAGAAAAACGGGCGTGAAGCCCGTTTTTGCATTGCAGGCACGTCGATTGCCCTGCGAATGCCATCGTGGTTTTACCACCCCATCAAGAGGTGTTCACATGTCATTCGCTTTGTACATGGTTGGTTTCCTGATTTTCATCGGTGGCGTTGCCTGGGGCCTGGTCACCGCCGGCGTGCCACACCTGTATGTGATCATCGGCGCGACCATCCTGCTGGGTCTGGGCATGTTCACCGGCGTGGCACGCACGCGGGGGAAGGACCCGTCGATGTAAGCCAGCCGGCCAAGCGCCGGCCGCTTAGATCAAGCGCCTGGCCGCTGCTTTCTGGCAGCCCAGGCCAATGCCAGGCCGCCGGCCAGCACCAGTGCCCAAGTTGAAGGCTCCGGCACCAGGCTCACGACCACGCCGTTGATGCCTACCACGTAAAGCCGGCCCAGTCCGTCCTCGCCAAGTGAGGAGATTCCTTGAAGCCCGGTGGCGTCCAGCACTGCGGCCGTGTCGTCACGCAGGTCGACAGGCTTACCTTCGGCGTCCAGGGCGAATGAAAACAGCTTGTTGGCCACGAAGTCGCCGAAGAAATAACGCCCGTCCGCCCCCTCGATCGACGGCCCCCGGTACACATACCCCCCGGTGATGGACTGGCCGACATCCCGCGTGTATTCGTAGATGGGATCGGTAAGCCCCGGTGCGGAGCCGCCCACCCCAGGCGTCGGGATGCTGCCTTCCCGCAGCCGCCACCCGTAGTTGTGGCCGCCCGGATCACCGGCACGTTCCAGGTTGATCTCTTCACGGGCCCCCTGGCCCACATCCGCGATCCAGAAATCGCCGCTTGCGCGGTCAAAACTGTTGCGCCAAGGGTTGCGCAGCCCCAAAGCCCACAACTCGGGCCGCACACCGCCCTGACCGATGAAGGGGTTGGTGGTGGGAATGGCATAGCCCGTGCCATTGCCGCTCACATCCAGCCTGAGGATCTTGCCCAGCAGCGATGACGGGTTCTGCGCGTTGTTCTGCGGATCGTTGCCATTGCCGCCATCGCCCGTGGCGATGTAGAGGTTGCTCGAATCCCCCGGCCGGAAGGCTATCCAGCCGGCCTTGTGGTTCTCGTAGGGCTCCTGCGTGATGGCAATGATGCGCTGCGCCGTGGACGTGTCCACGCTCTGAGCACCATTGGCCAGGGTGTAGCGCTCGACCACGGTATTGTTGGTGGCCGCATCGATGTAATTCACGTACAGCCGGCCATTGGTGGAAAAACCAGGATCGAAGGCCAGGCCCAGCAAACCCTGCTCGCCCCCTGTGGCGACCTTGCTGCTCAGGTCCAGGAAGGGCGAACTCTGTACGGCGCCACCGGACAGAATCTTCACAAGCCCCCCCTTCTCGACGATGAACTGCCGGCCATCTCCGCCAGGCGCAGTGAGGTAGAGCGGCTGATTCAGCCCTGTGGCCACCACGACGCCATCCAGTGCCTGCGCCAACGGGGCCACCAAGCCCAATGCCGCGCAGGCGGCAGCCTGGCGGAACAGATCCACGGAACCTCTCATGGCATTTCTCCTGTTTGTAAGGCGGCAAGAGCCCATTGGCGACGCCGCCGCCGAACAATAGAGGGGCACCATCAGCCCTGACAACAACAGGGCAACGCAACAGTTTGTGTAGCCAGGCATGCCCGCGTCGGCAGCGGTGCGCGCCACTTTGTCACGCACAGTCACAAGCTGCCCCTCAAGCCAGGTCCAAACGGACCGAAAAGACGGATGGACGGTTTGGAAGCGAAGCGTCCTTTGCTTGTCTCCTCCTAGCACGCGATTTGTGCTTTCACGGGCCCCTACAGGGGTCCGTTTTTTTGGGTTGCCCCGCTTTCATGGAATGCCCTTCAGGATGCGAAATGGCGGCGGCGAGGGCTGCTGTTTCGGCCATTGAAAAGTGGGCGCCTGGCCGATGATCAAGCCAAGGTGAGCCCAGCCCCCTCGCCAGGAACTTCCAGAGCCAGCCATCCATCATGTTCGTCGCCATCGGATACGTCATTTGCCTCGGTTGCATCTTCGGGGCGTACATCATTCACGGTGGGAACATCGGCGTGATCATCCACGCCCTGCCCACCGAAATGATGGCCATTGGCGGGGGCGCCATCGGCGCCTTCCTGGTCAACAACCAGCCCAAGACGGTCAAGGCGGTGCTGAAATCGTTCGGCCCGCTGTTCAAGGGTTCGAAGTACTCGAAAGAGCGCTACATGGAGCTGATGGCGATGCTCTACGAGGTGCTGCAGAAGATCCGCAAGGAAGGCCTGATGGCCATCGAAAAAGACGTGGAGGATCCGCACAACTCCGCCCTGTTCGGCAAGTACGCCACCGTGGGTCATGACCACCACGTGATCGAGTTCGTGACCGATTACCTGCGCATGATGGTGTCGGGCAACCTCAACGCCCACGAGATCGAATCCCTGATGGACAACGAGATCGACACCCACCACCACGAGGGCCATGGCGCCGTGGCGGCGGTGGCCCGGCTGGCCGGCGCCCTGCCTGCGTTCGGTATCGTGGCCGCCGTGCTGGGTGTGGTGAACACCATGGGCTCGGTGGGCCAGCCGCCCGCCGTGCTGGGCGGCATGATCGGCTCCGCGCTGGTCGGCACCTTCCTGGGCATTCTGCTGGCCTATGGCGTGGTGGAGCCCCTGGGCGGCCTGATGGAGCAGAAGCTCGACGAAGGCACCAAGGAATTCCAGGTGATCAAGACCACGCTGCTGGCCAGCATGCAGGGCTACGCGCCTCAGGTGGCGGTGGAATTCGGCCGCAAGGTGCTGTATTCGACCGAGCGCCCCACCTTCGCCGAGCTGGAAGCGCACGTCAAGGGCAAGAAGTAAGCGGGAGCCGCAGCCATGGCCGGCGATTCCAAAAAAGTCCAGCCCATCATCATCAAGCGCATCAAGAAGGGTGGCCATGCCGCCCATGGTGGTGCGTGGAAGATTGCCTATGCCGACTTCGTGACGGCCATGATGGCGTTCTTCTTGCTGATGTGGCTGCTGGGCTCGACCACCGAGGGCGACAAGAAAGGCATCGCCGACTACTTCAACTCGCCGCTGAAGGTGGCGATGTTCGGCGGCAGCGGTTCGGGCGACTCGTCCAGCGTGATCAAGGGCGGCGGCACCGATCTGAGCAACACCTCCGGCCAGGTCAAGCGCGGCCAGGTCGAGGCGCCCAAGCGCACCTTCAACCTGCAGGCGCTCAAGGCCATGCGAGAGCAGCAGGCCCAGGCCGAGGCTGCGCGCCTGAAGGTGCTCAAGCAGAAGGTCGAGGAGGTGATCGCCAACGACTCGCGCCTGGCGCAGTACAAATCGCAGATCCGACTTGATCTGACGGCCGAGGGCCTGCGCATCCAGATCGTGGACAACCAGAACCGCCCCATGTTCGACAGCGGCAATGCCGAGGTCAAGGGCTACATCCAGGACATCCTCAGGGCCATCGGCGGCGTGTTGCGCGAGGTGCCCAACAAGCTCACCATCGAGGGCCACACCGACGCCAAGCTGTTCAGCAGCGGGGACCGGGGCTACAGCAACTGGGAGCTGTCGGCCGATCGGGCCAACGCGTCCCGACGGGAGTTGATCGCAGGCGGCCTGCCGGGCGACAAGGTGCTGCGCGTGCAGGGCCTTGCGGCCAGCATGCTCTACGAGAAGGACGACCCCGAGAGCCCTCTGAACCGGCGCATCAGCATCATCGTGATGAACCGCGAGGCCGAGGACCGCGTCTTCAAGGCTGCCGAGGCAGAAGCTACTGCCTCCGAACCCGAAGATGCCGCGAGCATCCCGGCCATGGCGCCCTGAGCCTGGGCGTTGTCCGGATCACAAAAGGCTCAAGCCCGTTGCCGGCCCGCCGATAACGGATCGAACCCGATTGCAATGGGCCGCACGTGCCCGTGAGTGTCAAGCAAGGAAGCGCCATGACCACCCCGACCGTCGATTTGAAATTCCTCATCGTGGATGATTTTTCCACCATGCGCCGCATCGTGCGGGGTCTGCTCAAGGAAATCGGCTACGCCAATGCCGAAGAGGCCGAAGACGGCAACGTGGCGCTGAACATGCTGCAGAACGGCGGCTATGACTTCGTCGTCAGCGACATCAACATGCCCAACATGAACGGCTTCGAGCTGCTCAAGGCCATCAAGGCCGACGACAAGCTCAAGCACCTGCCGGTGCTGATGGTCACCGCCGAAGCCCGCAAGGAAGACATCGTGCTCGCCGCCCAGTCTGGCGCTGCCGGCTACATCGTCAAGCCCTTCACCAAGGCCACCTTGGAAGAGAAGGTCCAGAAGATCATGCAAAAAGTGACGGCTGCCGCCTGAGCCGGGAGAAAGCGAGATGAAAATGGACGAGCTCCCCCCCATGACGATGCCTGCGGCGTCACCCGAGATTTTCCAGCAGCTGGGCACGCTCACCCGCCAGTTGCACGACACGCTGAACATGCTGGGCGTGCTGCCCAAGCTCAAGGACACGGTCGACAACCTGCCGGACGCGCGCAGCCGCCTGAGCTACATCGCCACCAAGACGGAACAGGCCGCCGAGAAGGTGCTGAACCTGGTGGACGAGGCCAAGGCCGACCAGGACCACATCGCCACCGAGACCCGCAAGCTGGCCAAGCTGATCGTGGCCGACCCGGTCAAGGCCGTGGCCAGCGGCGCGGTGATGAACTTTGTGGAAGACGTCGAGAAGGTGACGGGCCGCGTGGATCAGCACCTCACCGACATCATGATGGCGCAGGATTTCCATGACCTGACCGGCCAGGTGGTGGCCAAGGTGGTGACCCTGGCCAACGACCTGGAAAACCAGCTTGTGAAGCTGCTGGTGCAGGCCGCGCCGCCGGAACAAGCCCAGAAGGTGGAAGCCGCCCTGACGGCCCACCACCACGAAACACAGAACCTCAACGGCCCGGTGGTGAACCCGGAAGGCCGCACGGACGTGGTGGCCAACCAGGGCGAAGTGGACGATCTGCTGGCCTCGCTGGGCTTCTGATCTGAGCGCACCCGCGGTTCGACATCCTTGCCAAGGCGGCCCTGTAGGGCCGCTTTGCTTTTGTTGCGACGCAGCTCAGGGGTGCCCGGGAGATTCGGTCAGGGCCTCCTTGACGGCGGGCACCTGACGCCGAGACACCGTCAGCCAATCGCCGCTGCCCACCTGCACGGCCCAGCCTTCACCGCCGTCGGGATCGTCTCGCCGCTCCAGCCGGCGCACGGCCGCTCGGGCCACCAGGGCATTGCGGTGCACGCGGATCACGCTGACGCCCAGGCGCTCTTCCAGATCGGTCAGGGAATCATCCAGCACATAGCTGTGGCTGGCGGTGCGCAGCGTCACGTACTTGAGTTCAGCCTTGAGGTACATGATCTCCGACACCGGCACCTTCACCAGCCGGCCCCGCTCCTGCACCAGCAGCACCGCGGAGGGATCAGGAGCCGCCACGCCAGCCGGGCCGCCGGCCACCGGCAGGCGCTTGCGGCAGCGGGCCATGGCCTGCGCCAGGCGTTCGAGTCGAACGGGCTTGGTCAGGTAGTCGCTGGCCTCCAGCTCGAAGGCCTTGAGCGCATGCTCGGTGTGCGCGGTGACGAAGACCACCTGCGGCGCCGGTGCCAGCGCGCGGATCTTGTCGGCCAGGCGCAGGCCATCCGGCCCGGGCATCTGGATGTCCAGCAGCACCACGTCGACCTGGCCGGGGCGGGCCTCCAGCCAAGCCAGCGCGGCACCCGCATCACCGGCCTCGCCCAGCACGCATACCGGCTCGTCCAGACGCGAGAGCAAGTGGACCAGGCGCTGGCGGGCCAGGGGCTCGTCATCCACCACCAGGGCACGCAAGGGCCGGTTCTGCGCTGCCGTAGCGGTCATGCGCCCTCTCCGGCCGGAAACGACATCTTGACGACGAAACAATGCTCAGAGGCCTGAGGCGAGACGGGCCGGACTTCGGCATCGAACTCGGCCTGCACATCGTGCATCAGCAGCAGGCGCTGGCGCACATTGCGCAGCGCGATGCCATGGCCACGGCGGTGCGGCGCCACGGGATGGGCACCCGCGGCAGGCACCGAATTGCTCACCGTCACGGCCACGCGACCACCGCGCCGCAAGGCCTCCACACGGATCCACCCCCCGGCGGGGTCTGCCTCCACACCGTGCTTGACGGCGTTCTCCACCAGAGGTTGCAGCAGCAGCGTCGGCACCAGCGCGCCACAAATGGCTTCATCCACATGCCAGGTCACCGACAGGCGCTCGCCGAAACGCAATTGCTCGATGCCCAGGTAGCGGCGAGCCAGCTCCACCTCGTCAGCCAGGGTCGACTGGGTGTGCGGTGAGGCCAGCGCCCTGCGAAACAGCTCGGCCAGGTCTTCCAGCACGGCCTCGGCGCGGTCCGGGTCCACCTGCACCAGGGCGATCGCCGTGTTGAGCGTGTTGAACAGGAAGTGCGGCCGGATCCGGGCCTGCAACTCGACCAGCCGGGCCTGGATCTGGGCCGGATCGGCGCGGTTCTGCCGCTGGCGCAGCCAGGCCAGGCCCACCGCCGCCAGTGCCCCGCCCGTGGCCATGGGTGCCAACAGCGTCCATGGCGTGAGCGCCTGCAGGCCCAGGCGCCAGTCCATCAGCCAGAACTGCACATGCCCGTAGGCGGCCGACAAGGCGCCCCAGGCCACCACCAGCCCCCACTGCGCCACGGTGCCCCGCCGTGCCAGCCATCGGCGCGCGCCACACAGCCCGACCAGCCATAACAAGCAGGCCGGCAGCCCCACGGCGGAGGCCAGGCCCCAGCGCAGC
The DNA here is from genome assembly GCA_002339015.1 of Burkholderiales bacterium UBA1834. Lineage (GTDB taxonomy): Bacteria > Pseudomonadota > Gammaproteobacteria > Burkholderiales > Burkholderiaceae_C > Aquabacterium. Next base: position 28,875 of record DDJC01000098.1, on the reverse strand, counting down.
AGCCAATCCGCCGGCCCGACCGAGTCGTACAGGGTGGCCAGCCACAGCACGGCCTGCACGCCCAGCACCACGCGCAGCACCACGCCCACGTGGCAGACATCGAAAGTAGCCGCCCCGCCGCCCAGCACGCGGGCGCGCCCCTCAGGCGCCTCATCACCGGCCGTCACGGCCCACATCGTGGGCGCGCGCAGGGGGTCATTGCCCCCATCCTGCGCCGCCGCACCGCTCACGAAGGGGTCCTTGTCTTTAAAATCCATGGTTTGCACATTCTGCGTCACTCTCAGCGCCCCACGGCGCCCCTCCGCCATGAGCACGAATCAACTGGACAAGAAGTCCCAAGCCTGGTCCGCCCTGTTCTCCGAACCGATGAGCGACCTGGTCAAGCGCTACACCGCCAGCGTGTTCTTCGACAAGCGCCTGTGGCGCGCCGACATCCAGGGCTCGCTGGCGCACGCGGAGATGCTGAACGCTCAGGGGCTGATCTCGGCTGAGGATCTGGCCTCCATCCAGAAGGGCATGGCCCAGATCACCTCCGAGATCGAAGCCGGCCAGTTCGAGTGGAAGCTCGACCTGGAAGACGTCCACCTGAACATCGAGGCCCGCCTGACCACCCTGGTGGGCGACGCCGGCAAGCGCCTGCACACCGGCCGCTCGCGCAACGACCAGGTCGCCACCGATGTGCGCCTGTGGCTGCGCGGCGAGGTGGACGAGTTGGGCGTGCTGCTGACCGAGCTGCAGAAGGCCCTGGTTGATGTGGCCGAGCAGAACGCCGACACCATCCTGCCCGGCTTCACCCACCTGCAGGTGGCCCAGCCCGTGGCCTTTGGCCACCACCTGCTGGCTTATGTGGAGATGTTCGCGCGTGACGCCGAGCGCCTGGTCGATCTGCGCAAGCGCATCAACCGCCTGCCGCTGGGCTCGGCCGCGCTGGCCGGCACCAGCTACCCGCTGGACCGCGAGCGCGTGGCCCGCACCCTGGGCTTCGAGGCCGTGTCGCAGAACAGCCTGGATGCCGTGAGCGACCGCGACTTCGCCATCGAGTTCACCGCCGCCGCCGCGCTGCTGATGGTGCACATCTCGCGCCTGTCGGAAGAGCTGATCCTGTGGATGAGCCAGAGCTTCGGCTTCATCGACCTGGCCGACCGCTTCTGCACGGGCTCGTCGATCATGCCGCAGAAGAAGAACCCCGACGTGCCCGAGCTGGCGCGCGGCAAGACCGGCCGCGTCGTTGGCCACCTGATGGGCCTGATTACCCTGATGAAGGGCCAGCCCCTGGCCTACAACAAGGACAACCAGGAAGACAAGGAGCCGCTGTTCGACACCGTCGACACGCTCAAGGACACCCTGCGCATCTTCGCGGAAATGGCCGCCGGCATCACCGTCAAGCCCGAAGCGATGGAGCGCGCCGCCAAGAAAGGCTACGCCACCGCCACCGACCTGGCCGACTACCTGGTCAAGAAAGGCCTGCCCTTCCGCGATGCGCACGAGGTGGTCGCTCACGCCGTGAAAGACGCCATCGCTGCAGGCGTGGACCTGTCGGAGCTGTCGCTGGACCAGCTCAAGGCCTACAACCCCGCCATCGAGCAGGACGTGTTCGAGGTGCTAAGCCTGCGCGGCTCGCTGAACGCGCGCAACCTGCTGGGCGGCACGGCGCCAGCGCAGGTACGTGCGCAGGTGGCAAGGCACCGCGCGCGGCTGGGCAGCAGACCGTGACGGGCTGATGTGAAACGAGAACCCTTGATGACCGAGGCCTACTTCCAGGAGGCCATCGATTACATCCAATCAACCATCACGGAGCGCGCCGGCAAGCTGCAGAACAACACCGGCCAGATCAAGAAGCCGCAGATCCTCGCGCAGGCCAATTTTCGCGATCAATGCGAGCTGCTGGTCGCACGGTACTCTGCTGGCCATCCTGTCGACACACTGACCAACGACCTGGCCGCTGTGGTCAGCGCCTGGGAGGCCAGCCTGGCCACGCCAGGCTCATCCGCCAACGACCTGAGCTACCTGGACGACCACGTTCGATCCCTGTGGATCGTGAGCCTGGGCCTGATCTTCCGTGTGGACGACGACCTGTGGGAGCGCATCCTGGCATGCGCCGGCAACGAAGGCCAGGACCGCATGTTCGAGCGCTTGGTCAGCACCCGCACGCCGGGCCGTGCACCCGCCAGCAAACTGCTGCACCCCAGGGCCTACGCCTTTCTGGACAGCGCGGCTCAAAAGAAGTCCCCCGAGGAAATGATCCGTTTCCTGAAGGCCTGGTATCCGGCCTTGCAAGAGATCGGCTGGTATGACAGCCACAAGGGCCCGGAAGGCGGCGGCTTCTTCGGGTACTGGGCCATCGAGGCCGCCGGCGTGGCCGTGGTATTCGGCATCGACGACAGCACGTTCAAAGACCTGCCCTATTACCCCAAGGATCTGGCCGACCACGGTCGCAGCGCAGGCATACCAGCCACGACTCACGAAGGCGGAAACAACCAGACATAGCTCACCCATACGGACGCGGCCCGTGACGCACGGTCCAACCGGTCAGCCTGCACACCCGCCGCAAAACCACCATGCCCAACCTGAAGGCGCAGCGCCTTGAACCGCGGCTCCAGCGCTAGCCCTGTCTGCCAGTCTCCGAGGCTGCGCCAGCCCATCCAGGCCTCCTGGAGCCCCCAGCGCCTGTTCATCTCGAGCCGCCACTCTCCAGCGCCGCCCCCTTGCCAGGCCACCTCCGCCTGTACCGTCGCAGGGATTCGCCAACGAACGGTCTTTCGCGCGTAGGCGCCCTGCAAGGCCGGCTTGTAGTCCAGATAACCTTCTGGCGTGCGGGAGGCCACCCGGCTGGTCAACGACGCCTGAGCCGTGTTGACGCCCTCCCATCTCAGCCGGGACACCACATCCCTGGCTTCGATCCGCAAGGACCAGTCTTGCGCGGGCGTCCATCGCCAGGCCAGTGACAGACTGTGGCCAGCACCTCGGCGCGCAGGGGCTGCCGTGAAGGGGCCCTTGGCACTGCTGTCGTCGTCCAGCAGCGCCAGTTGATGCTCATAGCCGCCCTGGCCGTCATAGATCACCTCGCCATCAGCGCCCACCCGGCGCAGCCTCTGCAGACTCAGCCATTGCATGGTGGCCTGCCACTCACCCAAGCCCGCACTCAACCAAGGCGTGTGCACGGCCAGGCCCTGGCCCCGCCAGAGCATCACATTTGCGCGAGGCTGAAACGTGGCGGCCCCAGGCGGGTCACGCCGCGCCTGGTAGAACTGCACCACCTCGGCCGCATCGCCGGATGCCCGCGCGAATGCTTCAGAGCGTACCAGCCAGCCAATGCCCCATGCCCCTTTCACCATCGGCCAGGGCACTGAGAGCCGCACGCCGGCCTCAGCCTGAACAGCCTGATAGGCCCTTTGGGTGCTGCCATTGCCCCGGCGGCGATAGCCACGCTGCCAATCGCCCTCGATGTCCATCACGGGCAGGCCATTGGACAAGGCCTGTGCCCGCATGTCCACGTAAGCGCCTGCCAATCGAAGAGAGGGGGCCACCCCTTCATTCGCACAAGCCAGCCCGCCCCACAGCACCAGTACAAGCAGCCCGCCCCGCGCGCTTGCGGGGCGCCTCATGTCAACCCTTTCGCCGTTTGGCATGTGAAGCGCTCAGAAAGATTCAAAGGTGCCATCGGCGTAGTCGATCCGGCCGGTATCACGGTTCAGCACGCCCACCACCACGCCACCGTTGGCGGTGACCTGCGCCGTGGTGCTTGTCTTGGACAGGCTCACGCTCACACCGCCGGGACCGCTCAATGCCAGGGTCCACAGACCAGTCTGCTGATTGTTCGATGACTGGACATTGATGGTGCGATTGCCCTGCTGGTAACTGCCCAGGCCCGCCACCATCCCGAACGTGGTGTTGTTGAGGTTGACATCCAATTGCAGCGGCGGTGCATCTTGCAGATGCAAGGTACCCTGGAAAGCCACCGTCTTGGGCAGGAAGTTGTCTGCCGTCTCGTTGCCGCCGAACAGATCCGGGTAGAAGTCGGACAGATCCGTGGCGATCAGCGTGAGCGAGCCGGAAAACAGCGGCGTGCCGGCGGTCTCCTTGATGTCGCCCACAAACACCAGCTTCGTCGGCCAATCATCCCCCCGGGTGCTCGGCGCGAAATCGCTCACAGTGAGCTCGCCCGACACCTGGCTGCCGCCCGGCACTGATGCCTGCAGCACAAAGTGCCCTTCGGTATCGGCATTGTCGACCACCTCGCTGTTCACCTGGCCAGGCACCGCCAACCGGGCGATCACGTAGCTGCCACTGGTCAAGCCCACGGTGGCCAGTTCCTCATCGGTCGCGGCAGAGACCGCTGACAGCAGCCCGGTAATGGACAACTTGCTGAGATTCCCGTTGCCCTCCAAGGGCGCCACCGAGAGCGCCACATTGAGCGAGAGCGTTTCGCCACCGATGCTGCCGTCTTCCCGCACCACTTGCGGCAAATTACCTTGCAGGCTCAGGTGGGTAAGGTCCATGCCCGTGCCTGTGGCGGTGATCTGCACTTCATAGGGATCGGACAGCAGCTGGGCGTCCCCGATCCAGTTCACCGGGTCGGTTGGCCAGGCCGCATTCAATGCCGTCTGCTGCTTCACCAGGATGGCCGTCGCCGTGTAGCCACGCCCACTGCTCACGCCAGCGCGCGGTGACACGGTGAAGCGTTGCTGGGACAGAAAGCGCTGCCCGCTCACTGAGACATCAGCGTAGGTAATGGCGCAGGCCACGTGATCGGCGTTCTCGTACGTTGTGGCTTCCACGCTGAAGTCCGCATCGGCATAGACAGTGCACCCGACATCCATCGATCCGCGCAGGCGAGGCTCGATCAACGCGCTCGCGGGCAGAGGCAGCGCCCCGGTGTAGCGCCCCTGGCGGTAGCTGTCGAGCCGTTCGGTGGCCAGCGCCAGGGCCTGGATGATGGCCACGCGCTCCGATGTGACAGGCTTGAGCGCCTCCAGCATGGCGGTCTGAACGCCGTCCAGGCGGTGTCCCAGGTCTTCCAGTGCACGCGCGTTGTCGCGTACGCTGTCGATCAGATCCTTGGCGCTCTGGATGCCGGTCTTGTACTCAGGCGTGATGAGCACTTCGGGTTGTACCTGGACATCTGGCGGCGTGAATGTGCCCTGATAGCCCTCATCGGTAACGGTCGTTTGCCTGGCCGCGTTCAATGCAGTGCTGATCGCCGCGTCATGCGTACCGCCCGCAGCAAGGGTCTGGACCACACATTTCACTCGGTCGGCTTGGTTGCCCGAGGCACAGCCCAAGCTGGACGATGCCGCCAGTTGCGACACGGCAGCCAGCATCAGGGCTGGCGCGTTGGTGGGCGTAGCCCCCTCGACCGATCCGGCCGCCGCGAATTCGGGCGCGAGTGTCAGGGGATCAAAATGCAGGTATCTCCCGATGTCCTCGTTGGCCGCCTGAACGCTCGCCTGCGTTAGCCCACCTGAGGCGCTCTCTGCCTTGGCCACGGCCATTTCGGAAAACGGTGTCACGTGCAGTTTGTTCGCGCCGCCGATTGAGGTGCTCTGCAGCACGGTGGCCGCACGCATCTCGAAGCCGGCAGGCACATCGATCAAGGTATCCGTGGCTTCATCTACCATTTGGGTGCCTGCCGTGGCGGTGATCGTCACGATCACCAAAGCGCCCAACGGCAGGTTGGTCAGCTCATAGCTGCCGGTGCCCGTCGTGGTGGTGCGGCCGATCTCGACCCGATTGCCGCCCTCGACACGGTAGGCCACCACCTGCGCATTCCGGAGCAGTCCCTTGGAGGCGATGCCACTCACTGACGCTGTACTCGCTGTGGCCGGTGCGTCGTCGTCATCTCCTCCACCGCCGCCACCACAAGCACCAAGGGTCAGCAAAGCGGCCAAGGCCAGGGGGGTGTAACGGCGGCGCAGCGCAAATCGAGGATGGGCAGGCATAAAGGGCTCCTTGAGGATTGAGGACCGGTGGTCTGGCCGAAATCCTGCCCATTGCCGCGTCTGCGGTCTTCATTCAAATTGATGAGATCGCGCCCCCTTAGGCACGGGGCTTGACAAGCCGCAAAGCCCTTCCGGGCATCACCCGCTAACGTACCGTTCATCATCATCCGCCTTGCGCCGCATCTTCAGGAGCCCCCCATGCCCGCCCTCGTCTGGTCCGATGCCCTGTCCCTGTCCATGCCCGTCATGGACCACACCCATGAAGCGTTCGTGGAACTGCTGGCCCTGGTCGAGCAAGCGGACGACGCCTCGCTGCTGCGCCACTGGCAGGCCTTGATCGAGCACACCGTCGATCACTTCGGCCAGGAGGACGCCTGGATGCGCGCCACGGGCTTCGCGCCCGGCAACTGCCACAGCACCCAGCACGCCGTGGTGCTGGAGGTGATGCGCGACAGCGCCCGTCGTGGCACCCAGGGCGAGTTGGACTGGGTGCGTCGCATCGCGGCCGAGCTGGCCGACTGGTTCCCCAACCACGCGCAAACCATGGACGCCGGCCTGGCGCTGCACCTCAAGAGCGTGGGCTATGACCCGGTGACGGGCTTGCTGACAGCGCCTTCCGCCCTGCCCACCCAGGCCATCTCAGGGTGTGGCTCAAACAGCTGCCACGACAAGGCAGCCGCCAACGACACGCAGGCGCCGCAACGCACCGAAGCCGCCAACGAGCCTCTGCCCGTCGGCGAAAGCCTGGTCTGATGGATCAGCCGCGCAGGGCCTTCACCTTGGCGGCCGTGCCCACACTGGCGCTCGCCAGCAAGTTGCCGAAGCGCTCGCGCACCTGGCGCTCGATGCCGATGGCATCCAGGCCCTGCAGCGCCAGCAGCTTGGCCGGATCGCCATGCTCGATGAACTGGTCCGACAGGCCCAGGATCTGCAGCGGCACCTGCACGCCAGCCTGGGCCAGGGCCTCGGCCACGGCTGAACCCGCACCGCCCATCACGCAGCCCTCTTCCACGGTCACGATCGCATCGTGCGTGCGGGCCAGCTCCAGCAGCAGTGCGGTGTCCAGAGGCTTGATGAAGCGCATGTTGGCCACCGTGCCATCGAAGCTCTCGGCCGCCTTCTGCGCCTGATAAAGCAAGGTGCCGAAAGCCAGCACCGCGATGCGCGCGCCTGCTTGCGCGCCCGATTGGCGGCGTACCTCGCCCTTGCCCCAGGGCATGGCCTGCAGATCCGTGCCCACGGCCACGCCAGCGCCCGTGCCGCGCGGATAGCGCACCGCCACGGGGTGGTTCTGCTCGTAGGCCGCCGTGAGCGCCTGGCGGCACTCGTTCTCGTCGGCCGGCGCCAGCAGGCTCATGTTGGGGATGCAGCGCACAAAAGCGATGTCGAAGGCGCCCATGTGCGTGGCACCATCTGCGCCCACGATGCCGGCGCGGTCCAGCGCGAACACCATCGGCAGGTTCTGGATGGCCACGTCGTGGATCAGTTGGTCATACGCGCGCTGCAGGAAGGTGGAATAGATGGCCACCACGGGCTTGAGCCCTTCGCAGGCCAGGCCGGCGGCGAAGGTCACGGCGTGTTGCTCGGCGATGCCGACATCGAAATAGCGCCCCGGGTAACGCTGCTCGAACTCGACCATGCCCGAGCCTTCGCGCATCGCGGGCGTGATGCCCACCAGGCGCGTGTCGTGTGCAGCCATGTCGCACAGCCACTGGCC
>DDJC01000098.1:2403-21165 GCA_002339015.1 Burkholderiales bacterium UBA1834 | reverse complement strand
TCGGCCTCGGCCAGCTTGTAGCCATAGCCCTTCTTGGTCACCACATGCAGAAACTGCGGGCCGCCACGGTCACGCAGGTTCTCCAGCGTGGGAATCAGCGAATCCAGGTCGTGCCCGTCGATGGGGCCGACGTAGTTCAGGCCGAACTCTTCAAAAATGGTGGCCGGCACGACCAGGCCCTTGGCGTGCTCTTCCAGCTTCTTGGCCAGCTCGAACAGCGGCGGCGCGTTGCGCAGTACCTGCTTGGCGCCTTCACGCGCGGCGGCGTAGAAGCGGCCGGACATCAGGCGCGCCAGGTAGCGGTTGAGTGCCCCCACCGGCGGCGAGATCGACATGTCGTTGTCATTGAGCACGACCAGCACGTCTGCCAGACGGCCCTGGTGCGGCATGCCCGCGTTGTTCAAAGCCTCGAAGGCCATGCCTGCCGTCATCGCGCCATCGCCGATGATGGCCACGGCCTTGCGCGCCTCGCCGCGCAGCTGCGCACCGATGGCCATGCCCAGCGCCGCCGAGATCGAGGTAGACGAGTGCGCCGTGCCAAAGGTGTCGTACTCGCTCTCGTCACGGCGCGGAAAGCCGCTCATGCCGCCCAATTGGCGCAGCGAAGGCATGCGGTCGCGCCGGCCCGTCAGGATCTTGTGGGGGTAGGTCTGGTGACCCACGTCCCACACCAGGCGGTCGCCCGGCGTGTCGAACACGTAGTGCAGCGCGATGGTGAGCTCCACTGTGCCCAGGTTGGACGACAGGTGCCCGCCGGTGCGCGCCACGTTCTGCAGCAGATAGTCGCGCAACTCCACGGCCAACTGCTTGAGCTCGGCGCGCGACAGCCGCTTGACGTCGGCGGGGGAATCGATCCGGGACAGCAGGGGATGACTCATGGTGGGGATCCTCGGGGGCGCACGACGCACCCCATGTTCTGGTTCTATGTCTTGTTCAGTGATCGCGGTGCACGATGCGCTCGGCCAATGCCCGAAGCGGGGCGCAGGCACCCGATTCCAGGCCGCTGTCCTGCAGGGCGCTCAGAGCCTGGTCCAGCAATCGGCGGGCCTCGGTACGGGCCTCGTCCAGCCCCAACAGGCTGACATAGGTGGGCTTGTTGGCATCGGCATCCTTGCCGGCGGTCTTGCCCAGGGTGTCGGCCGACTGGGTCACATCCAGCACGTCATCGACGATCTGGAAGGCCAGGCCCATGGCCTCGCCATACACGGTGAGCGCGCGCCAGGCCGCCGTATCGGACGCCAGGTCGGCGCAGGCGGCGCCCATCAGCACGCTGGCGCACAGCAGGGCGCCCGTCTTGCGGCGATGCATGTCCCGCAAAGCGGTTTGGTTCAGCGCATGGCCTACGCTGGCCAGGTCGATAGCCTGCCCACCCGCCATGCCGGCATGTCCCGCGGCCCGCGCCAGCAGGCGGCACAGGCGCGCCTGCAGGGCCAGGGGCACGGCAGTGGCGCCAGATGGCCCATCGGTGTCAGGCGTGAGCACCTCGAACGCCAGCGCCTGCATCGCATCACCGGCCAGCATGGCCTGGGCTTCACCGAACTCCACGTGCACCGTGGGCTTGCCCCGGCGCAGCACATCGTTGTCCATGCAGGGCAGATCATCATGCACCAGCGAATACGCATGGATCAGCTCCACCGCGCTGGCGGCACGCAAGGCGGCATCGCGCCCGGCAGGGGTGGCCAGCGCGCCCGCGGCCTCGGCGGCCGCCATGGCCAGCAAGGCCCGCAGGCGCTTGCCGCCATCGAGCACGCCGTAGCGCATGGCATCGCCCAGCCCGGCCGGAGCATCCGCAGGCACCCAGGCCTCCAGCGCCTGTTCGACCTGGCTGAGCACTGCGCCCGACCACACTTGATAGGCACTGGGTTTCATGCCTCGCTCCAGGGCTTGAGCTGGCCGTCTTCCAGCACCTTCACCTGGGCCTCGATGGCGTCCAGGCGGCTGCGGCACAGCCCCAGCAACTGTGCTCCCCGACGGTAGCTGTCGAGCAACTGCTCCAGCGGCAAGGCGCCGGATTCCATGCGGGCCACCAGGCTTTCCAGCTCGGCCAGCGCATCTTCATAGCGCTCGGGCAGGGGCAACGCGCCAGGTTCAACCTCAGCGTCTGTCTTCTTGGAGGGGGATCGGGCCATGGGGTAGGAAGCGGGGCAACGGTCGGCAAAGCCGACTTGCGGCCTGCATCCGGTTCGGAGCAAACCCGCATTGTAATTTCCGGCGCCGGATTTGGGCGTACAGCGCTGCCGGCGCCTCACCCCCAGGGGAGGGATTGTCCGGTTCAGCCAGGTGTTCGCCCCCCGGTCTGGGCGGGAATTGCCGGGGCATGCGCCCGCCTTCCACGGCTTGGGTACAATCCCCAGTTCCCTGAATGCTTCCGCCGCCCCGCGATTTTGTCGCCAGAGGGCTATTTTTTTCCCTGCGGAGGGGGTTGATACATGGTTTTTGGAGATCCTGGGGATCATGTCTGACCTGAGTCATGCGCTCTTGAAGCTGCAACGCAGCCATTCCCAATTGCCGGTGTCCGTCTACTTTGACCAGGCACTGCACAACGCGGAGCTCGAGCGCATCTTTCAGTCCGGTCCTCGCTACCTGGGGCATGCCGTGTCGGTGCCCGAGGTTGGCGATCACTACGCACTCCCTCAAGAAGGCGAGGGGCGTGCACTCGTGCGCACGCGCGACGGGGTCGAGCTGATCTCCAACGTGTGCCGCCACCGCCAGGCCATCATGCTCAAGGGCCGGGGCACCAGCCGCCAGGGCAACATCGTGTGCCCGCTGCACCGCTGGACCTACAACCTGCATGGCGAGCTCATCGGCGCCCCGCACTTCGACCACGACCCGTGCCTGAACCTGCGCAACTACAAGCTGCGCAACTGGAACGGCCTGCTGTTCGAGGACAACGGCCGCGACATCGGCACCGACCTGGCCGGTGTGGAGCACCGATTCGCACCAGGCGGCGACCTCGATTTCTCGGGCTACGTGCTCGACAAGGTCGAGCTGCACGAGTGCAACTACAACTGGAAGACCTTCATCGAGGTCTACCTGGAGGACTACCACGTCGGGCCCTTCCACCCCGGCCTGGGCAACTTCGTCACCTGCGACGACCTGCAGTGGGACATGGCCAAGGAGTACTCCATCCAGACGGTGGGCATCGCCAACGCTCTGGGCAAGCCCGGCTCCGATGTCTACCGCAAGTGGCACGAGGCCGTGCTGGGCCAGGGCGAGGGCAAGCCGCCGTCGCAGGGCGCCGTGTGGATGACCTACTACCCCACGATGATGGTGGAGTGGTACCCGGGCGTGCTGGTCGTCTCGACCCTGCACCCGCAGGGCCCACAGAAGACGCTCAACGTGGTCGAGTTCTACTACCCCGAAGAGATCGCCGCCTTCGAGCGCGAGTTCGTCGAAGCCCAGCAGGCCGCCTACATGGAGACCTGCATCGAGGACGACGAGATCGCCGAGCGCATGGACGCCGGCCGCCTGGCCCTGTTCAAGCGCGGCGACAACGAGGTCGGCCCCTACCAGAGCCCGATGGAAGACGGCATGCAGCACTTCCATGAGTGGTACCGCCGCACCATGGACTTCCGCGAGTGACCTGCGCGCAAGGGTGATGTGCTGATGGCAGTACCTGGCACATCCACCGCGGCCCGGCGGCTGTCGGCCAGCTGGCTGATGGTGCTGGCCACCCTGCTCTTCGCGGGCATGGGCGTGTGCGTCAAGCAAGCCTCGGCCGAAGCAGGCACGGCCGAGGTCGTCTTCTTCCGGGGTTTCGTGGGCGCCGTGATGATCGGGGCCCTGGCCTGGCGACAGCGCCTGCCTCTGCGCACCACGGTGCCACGCCAGCACTTCTGGCGCAGCGTGGCTGGCGTGTCGGCCCTCAGCCTGTGGTTTTATTCGATCGGGCACCTGCCCCTGGCCACGGCCGTCACGCTCAACTACATGTCATCCGTGTGGATGGGTGTGATCCTGATCGCGCTGCAGTTGTGGCGCCGCTGGCGCAAGGCGGCTCACCGCCCCATCCATCCGATGATCCTGCTGGCGGTGCTGGTGGGCTTTCTGGGCGTGGCACTGGTGCTGCGGCCCACCATCCAGCGTGACCAGTGGTTCGCGGGGCTGGTCGGGCTGCTCTCGGGCGGGCTGTCGGCCTGGGCCTACCTGCAGGTGGCCTCGCTGGGCCGCAGCGGCGAGCCCGAGCACCGCGTGGTCTTCTACTTCTCGCTCTTCGGCACGCTGGTGGGCCTGGCGCTCATGGGCATCGTGCACCTGGGCCAGCGGCAACCCTGGATCGCGCCCAGCCCGGCCACCTGGGGCTGGCTGCTGGGCATCGGCGTCTTCGCCACCCTGGCCCAGTTGGCGATGACGCGTGCCTACGCCCTGGGCCAGCCGCTGGCCATGGCCAGCCTGCAGTACCTGGGCATCGTGCATGCCTTCGTGCTGGGGGTATGGCTGTTCGGCGACCCCGTGCACGGGCTGTCCATCGTGGGCACGCTGCTGATCGTGCTGGCCGGCGTCACGGCCTCTCGGCTGGGCAACACCATCCGGGATTGAGCCGATGGCGGTCAGCGGTTCAGCCGCTGCGTCAGATCAGTGCTGGTGGGGGGTGGATGCCGCATGGTCATGCGCATCGCCGTGATCATGGGCCTGAGCATGATCAGGGCCTTGCTCCTGGCTTTGCACGGTGCCGGGCGCATGCCCATGGCTGTGCGCGTGATCGCCATGCATCGAATGCGCGATCACGCCAATGAACACCAGCCCTGCCAGCAGCCAGAACAACTGCGAGGCGGTGTCGCGCCAGCTCAGGCGCCGCTGCAGCTGAGGGATCAGGTCGGCCACGGCCACATAGACGAAGCTGCTGGCCGCCACCACCATCATGTAGGGCAGGTAATCTTGCCAGGGCCCGATCAGCACATAGCCCACCACGCCGCCCACGATGGCCGCGCCGCCGGAAATCGCGTTGTAGACCAGCGCACGCGTCTTGGTGAAGCCGGCGTTGATCAGCACGATGTAGTCGCCCACTTCTTGAGGGATCTCGTGCGCGATGATGGCCATGGCCGTGACCAGGCCCAGCTCGGGGCTGGCCAGGAAGGCGCCCGCGATCAGGATGCCGTCGCAGAAATTGTGGATGCTGTCGCCCACCAGCACGCTGAAGCCGCCCCGCCCCGCCTGCTCCGCATCGAAGCCGTGGTGATGGTGGTGGTGGTCGTGCTCATGGTGATGTCCGTGGCGGTAGAGCTCGGCCTTCTCCAGCAGGAAGAAGAACATCAGCCCGCCCAGCAAGGTCAGGAACAGCGCATCAGGCGGCGCCCCGGTTTCGAAGGCCTCGGGCAGCACATGCAGCAGCGCCGTGCCCAGCAGGACGCCCGTGGACAGGCTCACCAGGTGGCGAACGATCAGTCCGAGCAAGGGCGCAGACAGCGCTGCGGCCAGCAAGACGGACACCACACCGCCTAAAAAGGTGGCCGTCAGGATGTATACCAGGGTCATCCCTCGATCTTAGCAACGCTGTCAAGCGGCTGACGCACAAGCATGGCATGTTCAGCTTCTTGTCCCGCCAAACAACCATCTGCCTGTCATCGCCCGCAAAGCAGGGACAATCCACCCCATGACCCAAGGCCTGACCTCGCCCCGACGCCCTCTGCCCCGCCAACTGGCCGCCATCGACATCGGCTCCAACAGCTTTCGCCTGGAGATCGCCGAACTCAGCAAAGGCCGCTACAAGCGCATCGATTACCTCAAGAGCACCGTGCGCCTGGGCGCTGGCCTGGATGCCGACGGCATGCTCACCGATGACGCCGCGCAGCGCGGTCTGGATTGCCTGACCGTGTTCGCGCAGCGCCTGCAAGGCTTCGAAGGCCACCAGGTGCGCGCCGTGGCCACGCAGACCCTGCGCGAAGCCCGCAACCGCAATGCCTTTCTCACACAGGCCCATCAGGTGCTGGGCCATCCCATCGAGATCATCTCCGGTCGCGAAGAAGCCCGCCTGATCTACCAGGGCGTGGCCCGCCTGCAACCCAGCGAGTTGCCACGGCTCGTGGTCGACATCGGCGGGCGCTCCACCGAGATCATCCTGGGCCATGGCCGCACGATAAGCAGCGCCGAATCCTTCGGCATCGGCAGCGTGAGCCTGTCCATGCGCCATTTTCCGGAAGGCCGCTTCACGCGGCAGTCCTTCCGTGAAGCACAGATCGCGGCCGGCGCCGAGCTGGAAGAAGCCCTGCAACAGTTCTCCAGCGCCAACTGGCGAGAAGCACTGGGCTCATCCGGCACCGTGGGGGCCATCTCGCAGATCCTGCAGGCCAGCGGCATCACCGATGGCAGCATCACACCCCAAGGCCTTCGCTGGTGCATGGAGCAGTGCCTGAAGGCCGGCCACATCGACGCCCTGAACCTGCCCGGCCTCAAGCCGGATCGCAAGGCCGTGCTGGGGGGCGGGCTGTCCATCCTGTACACGCTGGCCATGCATTTCGACATCGAGATCATGAAGCCCGCCAAAGGCGCGCTGCGCCAGGGCGTGATCTTCGATCTTGAAGAGCGCCTGCTGGCAGCCCGCGACCGTCGCCAGCCTGACCCGCGTGAGGCCGCCGTGCGCGAACTGCAGCGTCGCTTCAATGTCGATGTTGCCCATGCCGAGCGTGTGCGCAACCGCGCGCAGACGCTCTGGAGCGGCTTGCAGCCTGACCGCGCCCGCCTGGCGGGCCGTGACGAATCAGCCCTGGAATTGGGGTGGGCCAGCGCCCTGCACGAAATCGGCATGATGGTGTCCCACCACGACCACCACCGCCACAGCGCCTACCTGCTGGGCCACGTGGATGCGGCGGGCTTTTCGCAATCCCAGCAGCGCCGCCTGGCGGATCTGGTGCTGGGGCAGCGGGGTGAACTGAGCAAGTTGGCAGAACGCCGTCAAGACAAACGCCTGATGCAGCAGGTGCTCTGCCTGCGTCTGGCCGTGATCCTTCACCACGCCCGCACCGATCTGCCCGCCCGCGTGGCCCGGCTGGAACCGGGCCGGGCACGGGCCACCCTGCTGCTGCAGCGGCGCTGGGCAGAGCAGCACCCGCGCACCCTGCACCTGCTGGAGCAGGAAGCCACGCTGTGGTCGCGCCAGGGCGACCGCGAACTGGCCATCCAGTTGCTGGGTTGAATCCTGTGCAGCTCAGGGCCTGCCGGGCGGCAAGGCCTTGCGGTAGACCGGGCCCCACATGGGGTGCCCAGCCTCGGCCTTGCTCAGGGCAAAGGACGGATCAGCTTGGCGCGCCGCCTTGAAGGCCGAATGGCACAGCGCTTCGCGCTTGGTCGTGCAGTAGATGAAAGCCAGGTACTTGTGTGCATTGGCACGGTCCGGCCCGATGGACAGGCCCTGACGCAGAGACAGCTGCAACTGCGATTCCGCTTCTGCATACTGACCCGCCTGGTAGGCCTTGATGCCTTGCGCCAGTGCAGCCTCGCCAGGGGCTGCCACGCGCTCGGCGGGGCGGCGATCTTCCGAAGGCGGTGCCGTGTCCGCACCCCTGGAGCCCGGGGGCACTGCACAGCCGGCCATCAAGGCCGCCGCCGCGGCCATCACCAGCGCCAGCGGCGCCATGACCCGGGAACGATGGGAGGTTGCTGATGTCATGATGTTCAGAAAGCGTGGGTGACGGTGACTGACTGCCCCGCCTTGACCTCGACGGTCTGCTGGTAGGGCGGGAAATCCTCGTTGCGGATCACGATGGTGTGGCGCCCCTGCGGCAAGGTCAGTTGCGTGAGCGGCGGCGTGACGCCCATGGGCTTTCGTCCCACCGAGACACGGCCCCAGGGCGTGATCGCCAGCTTGACCGTGCCCGTGGGCACTGGGGCCTTGGCCTGATTGGCCGCCATGGGCATGGCGCCGCCAGCCGCCGGGGGTGTGGTGACAGGCGTGGTCGCCGGGCTGGCCACGGCGGCCACGGCCGGCTCCGACGCGGGGGCTGCGGGCGCTTCCGTGATGATCTCTTCACGCTCCACCGGCACCTGGACCACGGGAGCCGCCGGCACCACGGGTTCAGCCACCGCCGCAGATGCCGCGGCCGACGCTGCACCGGCCGCCGCCAGGGCTTCAGGATCCTGCGCATCCGTTTGACGCAGGCCCCACCAGGCGGCTCCACCTGCCAGGATCAGCAGCCCGGCGGCCGCCAACCCCACCAGTGCAGCCTTGGCTGGCTGGCGCTCGGCAGGGGCGCTGGCTGAAGGAGGCACGGACGACACGATCTTCGGTGCCTTCCCGTTCTTTGCCGCTGGCGTGTCATCAGCCGAGCGATCCAGCCATTCACGCAGCTCGCGCGAGAGCGTGCGTGCAGACCGAGTACGGCGCCCGATGTCGCGGGCCATCGCGCGCAAGGCCATGTCGGACAGCTCGCGCGGCACTTCGGGGTTCAGCTCATGCGGCGGGGCTACCTCGTCCTCGAGCACAGACCGTGTGATGGCCTCCAGGTCATGCCCCACAAAAGGCTTGCGCCCCGTGAGCAACTCGTAGAACACCACCCCCAAGGCATACACGTCCACACGGCGGTCCACCGGTTCCCGGCGCACCTGCTCCGGCGCCATGTAATGCGGCGATCCGCCCACCAGTTCACCAAAGCGGCTCATGCCTTCTTCAGGGGGCGCACCAGCATCGACCTGGCGCATGCGCGCGATGCCGAAATCAAGCACCCGCGGCTGGGTGCGTCCCACCATGAAGATGTTGGCCGGCTTGATGTCGCGGTGGACCACGCCCTTGTGGTGGGCATAGGACAGCGCATCGGCCACGCGCCGCACGATCAACGCGGCCTGCGCCGGCGTCGGCCGCCAGCCCATGGCCAGCAGCTGGCGCAGGTCCTTGCCGCGCAGCAGCTCCATCGCCATGTAGGTGCCCTGCGAGCCCGCACCCGCATCGAACACCGTGACGATGTGCGGATGGCTGAGGCTGCCCGCCGCCTTGGCCTCGTTGAGGAACATGGCGTTGAACTGCTCACGGTCCTGCTCGGGCAGGTCGATCTGCATCGTCTTGATGGCGATCAGGCGCGAGAGCAGCGGATCATGTGCGGCATAGACCGTGCCCAGTCCGCCTTCGCCGATGCAGTACTTCAGCGCGTAGCGGCCCACGTGCCCGATGGTGGGCAACTGGTCCGCGGGCATCTGGTCGTGCTGGGCCGGCTCGGCCTCCGGCAAGGGGCGCGTCTGCGCCACCGTGTCCTGGTCATCGTTTTCCAGGATCACGGGTTCTGAAGCTTCATCGTCTTCAGGCGTTGTTGTCGTCGTCACACCTACCTCCTCCAGGCATGGACTGCGTGTCGCGTATGGGCTTACCCCCGACCCGCGCGGTGGGCCTTCACTTCCTCGGGCCTGAGCAGCGGTGCAAGGTGATCGAGCACCCCGTTCACGTACTTGTGGCCGTCCGTGCCGCCAAAGCTCTTGGCCAGTTCCACCGCCTCGTTGATCGCCACTTTATACGGAACGTCCAGGCAGTTGACGAGTTCGTAGGCGCCGATCCACAGCACACCGTGCTCCACGGGCGAGAGCTCTTCAAGCGGTCGGTCCAGGAACTTCAGCAGGGCGGCGTCGAGCTCGCCGCGCTGCCCGATGCAGCCATGCAGCAATGCATCGAAGTGCCCACGGTCGCACTTGTTGAACTCTTCCAGCTCGCGGATGTGCGCGTCCACGGCGCCGGCATCGGCCTGGTTGAGCTGCCATTCGTACAGGCCCTGCAGCGCGAACTCGCGCGCGCGGCGGCGGGCCGACTTGGTACGGTCACGCTGCGGGGCGGGCTTGCGCGCGCCGCCCTTGTCGCCTTGAAGGGTGTCGGGGCGGTCGGTCACAGCAGTTCGTCCAGCAGGTTGGCCATTTCCACCGCCACGCGGGCGGCATCACGGCTTTTTTCTTCGACGCGGGCCAGGGCCTGCGCTTCGTTGTCGACGGTCAGGATGGCGTTGGCCACGGGGATGTGGTGGTCCAGGCTGACGCGGGTGACACCGGCGCCGCTTTCGTTGGACACCAGCTCGAAATGGTAGGTTTCGCCACGGATGACGAGGCCCAACGCCACCAGGGCGTCGAAGCGCTCGCTGTCGGCCATGGCCTGCAGGGCCACGGGCACTTCCAGGGCGCCGGGCACGGTCACGTGCTGGATGTGCTTGCGGGCCACGCCCAGGGCCAGCAGCTCGTCGGTGCAGACCTGCGCCATCCGGCTGGTCAGCGCATCGTTGAACCGCGCCTGGACGATGCCGATGCGGAGGTCGCGCCCATCGAGGCGGGCGGCTTGGCCTTTGTCAGCGCCTTGCATGATTTTGATTCAATCCCAAAAGAACAAGGAACGCCGCCTCAGTGACCGGGCGGCAGGGTCTGGCCATCGGCCGTCAGGAATCCAGTAACCTCCAGCCCGAAACCCACCATGCTGGGCATGCGGCGCTGGTTGCCCATCAGGCGCATGCGGTGCACGCCCAGGGTCTTGAGGATCTGGGCACCCACACCGTAGGTGCGCAGATCGGTGGCGGCCTTGGCGTTGTCTTCGCTTCGATCCGTGTCAGGCAGCAATTGTTCCAGCAGGCGCTCGCTGTCTTCACCGGCGTTGAGCAGCACCACCACCCCCTTGCCGGCCTTCTGCACCTGGGCCAGCGCCTTGGGCAGCGGCCAGGCATGGCTGCGGCTGTCGGCGTCGAGCCAGTCAAGCACGGACAAGGGCTCGTGCACGCGCACCAGCACTTCATCCGCAGGGTTGACACCTTGCGACAGGCCCAGCGTCAGGGCCAGGTGCACGGCGCCGGTGCGGTCACGGAACACGCGGGCCTCGAACGGCCCTTCGGGCGTCACCAAGGTGCGCGTGCCCAAGCCTTCGATGATGGATTCATTGCGGCTGCGGTACTCGATCAGGTCGGCGATGGTGCCGATCTTGAGGTTGTGCTCGCGCGCGAACACTTCCAGATCGGGCAAGCGGGCCATCGTGCCGTCGTCGTTCATGATCTCGCAGATCACGGAGGCGCGGCTGAGGCCCGCCATGCCGGCCAGGTCGCAGCCGGCTTCGGTATGGCCGGCGCGCATCAGCACGCCACCATCCTGCGCCTGCAGCGGGAAGATGTGCCCAGGCTGCACCAGGTCGGCAGGCTTGGCGTTGCGCGCCACGGCGGCGGCCACGGTGCGGGCGCGGTCGGCGGCCGAGATGCCGGTGGTCACGCCCTCGCGCGCCTCGATGGACACCGTGAAGGCCGTGCCGTGCTTGGTGCCGTTGCGGCTGACCATCGGGGGCAGCTGCAGTTGCTGGCAGCGCTCACGCGTCAAGGTCAGGCAGATCAGGCCACGGCCGTACTTGGCCATGAAATTGATGGCTTCGGGCGTGACGTGGTCGGCCGCCAGCACCAGATCACCTTCGTTCTCACGGTCTTCCTCGTCGACGAGGATGACCATGCGGCCGGCGGCCAGGTCGGCGATCAGTTCGGGAATGGGAGAAATGGGCATCCCGCCATTGTAGGCGGGCGCCCCCCGGTTTGGGGAAACCACCTAGCCTTCAGCCTTCCAAGCGCCGTCAACCCGGCAGCTTGCCCTCGGCGCTGAGCATGCGTTCCACATAACGGGCGATCAGGTCCACCTCGAGGTTGACGCGCACACCCGCGGCCAGATCTCCCAGGGCGGTGTTCTCGACCGTGTGCGGGATCAGGTTGATGCTGAACACCGCCTGGCCATCGGGCTGGTCGGCCACGCTGTTGACCGTCAGGCTCACGCCATTGACCGTGATCGAGCCCTTGTAAGCCAGGAAGCGGGCCAGCGACCGGGGCGCCGCGATGCGCAGTTCCCAGGATTCGCCCACGGGCTGGAAGGACACGACCTGCCCCACCCCATCCACGTGGCCGCTGACCAGGTGGCCATCCAGGCGCGCATTGGCGCGCAGCGCCTTTTCAAGGTTGACGCGACCCAGGCCGTCCAGGCCGGCGGTGCGGGCCAGGCTCTCGGCGGACACATCAATGGTGTAACGGCCCGTGGCGGCATCGAACTGGGTCACGGTCATGCAGGCACCGTTGTGGGCAATGCTGTCGCCCAGGCCCACGTCGTCCAGATAACCAGCAGGTGCCTGCACAGTCAGGCGGCGGCCGTGGGAGGCATCGGCGCCCAGAGGTTGCGTGTCGACGATCTGGCCCACGCCAGTGATGATGCCGGTGAACATGGTCTCGAACCTACTCTTCAAGGAACTCAGAAACGATCGGCGCCAGGCCGGCGCGCGATCAGGCGCAGATCATGGCCCACCCGGGCCATGTCCCGCCATTCGAAACGTGGTGCGCCAGCCAGGTCGGGCAGCAGCCCCAGATCAGCGAAGGGCCGGCCCGGGCCGATCACGCTGGGGGCAAGATACACCAGAAGCTCATCGACCCAGCCGCCCTGGATGAAGGCGGCGTTCAGGCGGGCCCCGGCCTCGACATGCAGCTCGTTGACACCGCGTCGGGCCAGGTAGGCCAGTACTTCGCCCAGATCGATGCGGGCCGGATCGGCGCCGGCCGGCAGATCAATGGCATGCACCCCTGCGGCGATCAGGGCAGCGCACCGGGCGGCGGTGCCGGCATCGTCGTTCTGGGTGCCTGCCAGGCCGATCACGGTCACATCGGCCGGATCAGCCCCCATCAGGGCAGCATCGACCGGCGTGCGCCAGCGGGAATCGAGCACCACCCGCCATGGCTGTCGGGCCACCGGCACGGCTCGTACATCCAGGCGGGGGTTGTCGTCCAGCACGGTGCCGATGCCGGTGAGCACCGCGGTGGCGCGGGCGCGCCAGGCATGGCCATCGGCACGGGCAGCTTCGCCAGTGATCCATTGGCTGCGGCCATCGGGCAAGGCCGTGCGGCCATCGATCGAGGCGGCCACCTTCAGGCGTACCCAGGGGCGCTTGCGCACCATGCGGGACAGAAAGCCGATGTTCAGTTCGCGCGCCTGCTGCGCCACGGCATGGTCGGGCGGCAGCAGTTCTACCGCCACGCCACCCGCCAGCAGCCGCTCGATGCCTTGCCCTGCCACCAGCGGGTTGGGGTCGGACAGGGCAATGCGCACCCGGCCAAGGCCTGCCGCCACAAAGGCATCCGCACAGGGCGGTGTGCGCCCATGGTGGGCACAGGGCTCGAGCGTGACATAAGCCGTGGCGCCGCGCACCTCATGGCCTCTCGATTGCGCATCGCGCAAGGCCATGACTTCGGCATGAGGGCCGCCAGCCTGCTGTGTGTGGCCCTGGCCGAGCACCCGGCCATCGGCCGAGAGGATCATGCAGCCCACCCGCGGATTCGGATCGGACAGGCCCACGGCCTGAGCCGCCAGCGCCAGCGTCTGCCCCCAGGTGTCCCCGGGTTTGTCCCCGCCCTCAAGCACGTTCACACACTCCAAAGACGAGATCCACAACCGTTCGTCGGCCCTCGCCGACCGCATGTCGCCCGGGCCTTGTCCCGCCGACACTGATCGCGACAATGCGGCCCATGAGCTCAGATCGCGTCATCATACCCCGCAGCCTGTCCGCCGCTCGGCAGCATGGGTTCACCATGATCGAGCTGCTGGTGGTCATCGCCATCATCGGGGTTCTGGCTGCATTCGCCATACCGAGCTTCAGTTCCTACATGGCCAGCCAGCGGATCAAGGATCAATCCTCGGCCCTCATCCGCTCGCTCAATCTGGCGCGCAGCGAAGCCATCAAGCGCAGCCGTCCCGTGACGGTCTGCCGCAGCGACAACCCCGAGGCCGCCACGCCAGCCTGCAATGGCAACGGCGGCGACTGGTCGACAGGCTGGATCGTGTTCGTAGACAACAACAGCAACAACGCGATTGACGGCGACGACACCGTGGTGCGCGTGCAGCCGGGGTGGACCAACAGCGGAACGATCACGACCAGCGGGGCTGCAAACGCGCTCTTGTTCCCGCCCAATGGCATCGGCCGGGCAATGGCTCAGACCTTCACCGTCAAGCCCAAGGTCGAGGGCACCACCAAGCCCGTCAGCATCGTCTTGAATTTCACCGGCCGTGTGAGACAGGAATGAACCATCCCTATTCAAAGCCATCGCCCTTCTCTCGCCGGCCTGCGTGGCGCCAGGCGCAGCGCGGCTCAACGCTGATCGAAGTGCTCGTGGCCGCCCTGATCCTGTCCATCGGCATCATGGCCCTGGTGGGCGTGCAGGGCTCGTCGGCGCAGATGGCCAAGATGGCGCAGCAGCGCGGCGATGCGGCCCGTCTGGCGCAAGATTTGGCAGACCGCATCCGTGCCAACGGCGACGCCAACGCGGTGGAAAACGTCTACGCCAAGACACCCGCCTACAACGGCAACCCGCAGACTCAAAACATCCCCGCCACCTGCAAAGGCAACCCGAATTGCACCGCAGCGCAAATCGCAGCACTGGATCTGGCGGAAATGCAGGAGCAGGCCCGCCTGCTCTTGCCCAATGGGGCTTTCTTCGTCACCGGCCAGGGCATGAATGCACCGCCCCCCACACCCAAGGTCGTCAACGTCTGGGTGATCTGGCAGACAGCCAGCACTCGTTCTGACGCCACGGGCACGCTGACCGGCCTGAACTGCCCCGCAGCCGCGGTGAGCGCCAGCATCCCCAACGTGCAATGCCTGTTGACGCGGGTGATGCTATGACCCGTTCAAGCCACGCCACTCCTCACCCAACGCTGCGCAGACAACAGGGCCGCTCCCTGATGGAGCTGATGATCGCCCTGGTGATCGGCTTCATCATCCTGGGCAGCATCATGCTGATGACCACCAGCTCCAACTATGGTGGCACGCGCAGCAACACCCAGAGCCGACTGGACGAAGACGCCCAGACGGTGCTGGCCATCATGGGCCCGCAGATCCGCATGGCCGGCTACAGCGTCATCGTCAATGACCGCACGGATGGGGTGGCCTACAAGCGCTTCATGGGCCCCGCGGTTCGCGGGTGTGACAACGGCTTTGCCAACACCCAGGCCGCCGCGTGGCGGGGCGATACGGTGCCGTGGCATTCCGATGTGCTGACCTGCGCGGCCGACGGCAACGGTGCCGCCATCAGCATCCTGTACGAGGCGGATGCTTTGAATACGCTGCCCAATGCAGCTGGCGCACCCACCGATTGCCTGGCTCGGCCCGTCACGGCAGTACCCAGTTCGCTGCAGGCACAGGCGCCGGGGACAGGAGCTGCCACGGTCACCCTTGTTGAAAACCGCTTCTTTCTGAGCCGCAACGGCGCTACCTGGGAACTGCAGTGCGTCGGCAACGGCTTCAGCGCAGGCGGGCAGTTCTCTGGCCCCCAGGCTCTGGCCTCCAATATCGAAGCGATGCAGATTCTCTATGGCGTGAGCGGCGCCGCCGTGCCTCTGACAAGCGCTACCGGCATCACGCAGTATCAGAATCAGGTGGTTGGCTACCTCACCGCCGCCCAGATCGACCAGCAGTTCACCGCCGCCACCGATCCCCACAACGACCGCTGGATGCGCGTGGTCAACGTCAAGCTGTGCGTCACCGTGCGCAGCGAGAAGCAGGAGGCCGGCGAGCCCACCCCCTACGTGAACTGCGCCGGCCAGGTCGTCACCCCCAACGACAAGTTCCTGCGCCGCACGGCGCAGGGCACCTTCGCATTGCGCAACCGCAGCGGTATTTTCTGATCATGGCTTCCATCAACACGCCCCGCCACCGGCCGGCACGCCGCCAACAAGGCATTGTCCTGGTGATCGCGCTGGCCTTGCTGGTGGTGATCGGCTTCAGCTCGGCCTTCATCATGCGCAACGCGCTGTTCGGCGAGCTCGTCACCAACAACCTCTCATCGAACCAGGCCGCCAACCACGCGGCCGAGACGGCGCTGCGCTATTGCGAGAACGAGTTGATGAACCAGCCGGCCGCCACCGCCCCGCCTGTGCTGCCGGCGCCCGCCGCCGGGGATCCAGTTCTCTGGCAAGTTGCCGCCAACTGGGCGGTGGCCGGCCAAGTCGTCACGGTACCGGATGCCGTGCTGCAAGGTAATGCGGGCATCAACTATCCCACCAAGCCCCAATGCATGATCGAGCGGATCAGCGTGTTCGTGGCCAACCCCAAGGATCCGCGTCGGCAGTATGGCTTCCAGATCACGGCGCGCGGCTACAGCCCCGATTACCAGGCACCGGCGGCCAACGGCAGCGGTGGCTCCGGCTCAGAGGTGGTCCTTCAATCCACCTTGAGAACCGCCGTGTGCGTGGGCGCCCTCAACGGCAATTGCTAATCAAGGGATATCACCATGTCCACTTCAAACACTTCGTTCGCCGTCAAAGGCCTGTGCCTGGTGCTCACCTGGGCCCACGTGCTGGTGTATGCCGCCCCCGCACAAGTGCCGCTGCTCACGGCCTCGGAAGCACCCAAGCCCAATGTGGTGCTCACCCTGGATGATTCGGGCTCGATGAACTGGCTGATGATGCCCGACAACATCGGCGCCATCAGCCTGTACGAACAGGCCACGCAGTACACCAAGCTCAGCCCCATCCCCAACGGCAGCTACTACGATCGCTGCCGCACCACCACCTTCCAGAACATGCCCACCACCACCACGGGCTCCCTCACGGTGGGCGGCACCAGCTACAGCCGCTGCTATTCCGGCGGCACCACGGTGTACGTGCCTGATGGCGGCAGCTACCAGCTCTACCCCAAGACGGTGCCCGGCGATCATGACGGCAACGGGCGCAACTACTCGGGCACCGTCGACACCAATGCCGTGGGTTACAACGGCGTGCCCAACCTGTATGGCGCGCGCTTCCGCTCGGCGGCCATCAACGGCAGCTACTACAACCCCAACACCGAGTATGTGCCCTGGCCGGCAGGTGTGCGCGCCCTGGGCACCTCCTTGGTCAATGCCGATGGCACCATCAAGGATTACACCAAGGTACCCATCGACCCGACCGTGAGCAATTCGGCCACAGTCAACCTTGCCCAAAACCAGAGCAGCGTATCGAGCTACTGGTGCGCGAGTGGCTTCACCGAGTTCAGCAGCACACGCAATGGTTACGTGTGCCCCAGCGCCAGCCGCGCCTTCCAGCCGGCCGTGTACTTCAATCTGAAGGCCGGCCGTGCCGGCAACGATTACGATGATTTCGAGCGGGTGGACATCAACGCGATTTCCGACGCCACCGCCAAGGCCAAGCAACTCAAGAACTACGCCACCTGGTTCACCTACTATCGCAGCCGCATTCTCAATGCCAAGGGCGCCGTGGGCCTGGCTTTCGACCGGCAGCCCGAGCGCCAGTTCCGCCTGGGCTGGGGCAGCATCAACAATGGCACGTCCTCACCTGACGGCTACACCAACAAGACGATGCGCGAACCGGTGCGCAGTTTCGATGCCACCCGCAAGACATCCCTGAACAGCTGGCTGAAGGACCTGGATGCCAACGGCGGCACACCCTTGCGCCAGGCCATGCAGGACATTGGCAAGTACTACAGCAAGGCGGGCGTCATCAACAAGAGTGGCGTCAACACCGATCCCTACCGCACGGATCCAGCCAACAAGGACCAATCCGCCCTGTCTTGCCGTCGCAATTTCCACATCCTGGTCACCGACGGCTACTGGAACACCAATGGCAATACCGAGACCCTGACCAGCGTGGGCGACCAGGACGGCAAGGCCGGTCCCACCATCACGGGCACCAATCCAACCCGCAGCTTCACCTACTCGGCCCAATCACCCTTTGCCGCGTCAGATGCCACAAACTCGCTGGCGGATTTTGCGATGTACTACTGGGTGAACGATCTGCGCGACGATCTGGACAACAACCTCCAGGTCAAATCTGAAGCCTCCAGCAAGCCTTACGACCCCAGCCTCAACCCAGCGTTCTGGCAGCACATGGTCAGCTTCACCGTGGGCATGGGGGTGGACGGCACCATTCCCACCAGCTCCAAGCTGGGCACTTTCAACTGGCCGGTGCCCAAGGCCGATCAGAACACCACCATCGATGACCTGTGGCACGCCGCCGTGAACTCTCGCGGCCAGTACCTCAAGGCCACCGATCCGATCGCCTTTGCCGAATCGCTCAGCGGGATCCTGTCCACCATCACGGCCACCGGCGGCACCATCTCCGGCGTGGCGGTATCGCGCGCCGCGCTGGGCAGCGACGCGCTCAAGCTCGTTCCCACCTTCGAACCCGACAGGTGGTCGGGGGATCTCCTGGCGCAGAAGCTCAATGCGCAAGGTGTGGTCACCGGCACGGCCTGGACGGCCTCGCAAAAGGTGCCCGCTTTCGGCTCGCGCAACATCTGGATGGGCAAGGATGGTGGCGCCGTCAAGTTCACCTTTTCCAACCTGCCCACCGATGCCCTGGCGCTGGGGCACATCAGCAGCAGCAGCAATGTCGGCGTGGCGCCCACGCTCAACGCCGATCTGGTCAACTACCTGCGGGGCGACACCAGCCTGGAGGCCACCACCTTCCGCCAGCGCAAGAGCATGACGGGCGCCGATGGCAGCACCTCGGTCAATGTGCTGGGCTCCTTCGTCAACTCCCTGCCGCTGTTCGTCAAAGGCGCGGATTTCCAGAACAGGTTCCTGCCCGGCAGCGTCAATGGCGTGTCCACCGGCAGTGGCAACTACAGCAGTTACCTCACATCCACCAAGCGCGTGCGTGATGGCCTGGTGCTCATCGGTGGCAACGACGGCATGCTGCACGGCTTCCGCGAGAGCGATGGCGTGGAAGTGTTCGCCTACATCCCCAAAGCCGTTCTCAAGGGTGAATCCCACCCCAACACCACGGGCAGCACCAACCTGTATGGCCTGGCCCGGCTGGCCAACCGCGGTCTGGAGGGCAGCCTGTTCTTCGTGGACGGACAGATCGCCG
>DDJC01000098.1:527-2361 GCA_002339015.1 Burkholderiales bacterium UBA1834 | reverse complement strand
AGGCCGACAGCGCCACGGCGCCCACTGCCTTCTCAAGCAGCAACGTCAAGTGGGAAATCGGCAGCAGCTTCAGCAATGACCTGGGCTATGTCATGTCCACCCCCGAAATCGGCATGCTGCCCTCGGGCGAGTGGGCCGTCATCTTCGGCAACGGTTATGACAGCGCCAGCGGCAAGGCCGTGCTGTTCATCGTCAATGCCAACACGGGCGCGCTGATCAAGGCCATCCCGGCCGGCACCGCCACCGGCAATGGCCTGGGCGGCGTGGGCGTGGTGCGTGATGCCAACAACCTGATCGTGCAGGCTTACGCGGGCGATCTCAAGGGCAATGTCTGGAAGTTCGCTCTGTCTGACAAGGACAAGAGCAAATGGGGTGTCGACCTGGGCGGCCTGCCCCTGTTCACCGCCACCAAGAACGGCGTGGCACAGCCGATCACGGCCGCCCCCGCCTACACACTGCACCCCAAGAAGGGCCTGATGGTCATCGTGCCAACCGGCAAGCTGGTCGAATCGGCGGATGCCTCCGGAGGCACACAGCAAACCATCTATGGCCTGTGGGACCAGGCCGTGATCGGGCAACCGTCCGATGCCACGGCGGCCATCACGGCCAACAAACTGTCGACCCAGATGGTGCAGGTGGGCGACTCCCCCAATAAGTTCAAGATCGTCGAGAAAAGCAAGGTGACAGACAGCCGCGGTTGGCAGTTGGACATGCTGTTCGCCAGCGGCGAGCGGGGCATCTACAGCCCGCAGTTCGTCCAGGGCTTCGTGATGGTCGAATCGGTGCTACCAGGCAAGGCCGATGGCGAGAGCTGCTCGGTCAACCAGGGCTCCGGCTATGCCTACCTGATCAACCCCTTCACCGGGGCGCAGCCGCCCAATGCCATCGTGGATTTGAATGGTGATGGTCAGTTCAATTCGGCCGATGCCTGGGGCGTGTTCCAGCGAACAGGCGTGGGCCAGAGTGCGGTCCAGGGCGGTGCACCGAAGGGCGCCATCCAGCGCCCCGGCGAGGATGATTCCGCCCCCACCATTGGCGACACTGATCCGCCCGACCGCCAGTGGCGTCAGATCTTCCGCCCCATCACCAACTGATCAAGGCACAAGGCACGCACGCACATGCAAGCAGTTTCCTCCCCGCACCGCCGCACCTCGGCAGCCTCTGCCGCAGGCCAGCGCGGCTTCACCCTGATCGAGGTGATGATCGTGGTCGTCATCATCGGCATCCTGACAGCCGTCGCCATGCCGCTTTACTCGCAGCACGTGCAAAATGCCCGGCGCGCAGAAGCACGTGCCCTGCTGGCAGAGAACGCGCAGTACATGCAGCGCTTCTACACGCAGAACGGCAGCTTCTCGCGCACCCTGGCTGGCAATGCCCCCGTGCTGCCCAATACCGCGAACAGCTTCTACGATTTCGCCAACGATGCTGCGGCACTGGGCACCACCACCTTCACGCTGCAGGCCACGCCGAAAGGCGCCATGGCTTCCGACAAGTGCGGCCAGCTGACCCTCACCAACACCGGCGTGCGCGGCTCGGCCAAGCTCACGCCCGCCGAGTGCTGGAAGTGATCATCCTGCGGGGTTGAGCGCCCAAAGGCTCACCCCCGTTTCCCACTCTCCTTGATCGCCGCCACGAACTCGCTCACATCGTCAAAGCTGCGGTACACGGAGGCAAAGCGCACGTAAGCCACCTTGTCGAGCTTGCGCANNCATCACCAGTTCGCCCAGCTGGGTCGAGTCGATTTCCTTCTCCCCCAGCTGACGCAGCTTGGCCTCGATGTGCTCAATGGCCGTCTCCAGCGCCTCGGCACCCACCGGGCGCTTGCGCAGCGCCA
>DDJC01000098.1:0-381 GCA_002339015.1 Burkholderiales bacterium UBA1834 | reverse complement strand
CGTAGGTGGTGAAGCGCTTGTCGCACGCACCGCAGCGGCGGCGCCTGCGGATCGAATCGCCTTCGTCCGAATCACGCGTCTCGACCACCTGGGTCTCGCCGTGGGCACAAAATGGGCAACGCATTAATGTCGTCTCCTAGAGCAAAAAACCCGGCGCAGGCGCAGGGCCCGGGCCGGGTTCCAGCAGGCTCAGGCCCGCATCAACGATAGACCGGGAACTGGCGGGTCAGGGCGGACACCTGCTCGCGCACGCGGGCGATGTTGGCTTCGTCGTGCGGGTTGTCCAGCACGTCAGCGATCAGGTTGCCCACGATCACGGCCTGCTCTTCCTTGAAGCCACGCGTGGTCATGGCCGGCGAGCCCAGGCGGATGCCGCTGGTC
>DDJC01000068.1:42884-52099 GCA_002339015.1 Burkholderiales bacterium UBA1834 | reverse complement strand
TCCTCGATGGTGATGATGTGGCCGTGGGTGTGCTCATTGCGGTGATCGACCATGGCGGCCAGCGTGGTCGACTTGCCGGAGCCGGTGGCACCCACCAGGATCACCAGGCCGCGCTTGGTCAGCACCACATCCTTGAGGATCTGCGGCAGGCCCATGCCATCGACCGTGGGCAGCTGCGCCGGGATCACCCGCAGCACCAGGCCGACGTTGCTCTGCTGCACGAAGGCGTTCACACGGAAACGGCCCACCCCGCCGGGGGCGATGGCGAAGTTGCACTCCTTGGTGCGCTCGAACTCGGCCGCCTGCTTGTCGTTCATGATCGACCGGGCCAGCGCCAGCGTGTGCGCCGAGGTCATCGGCTGGGGCGAGACCTTGGTCACCTTGCCGTCGACCTTGATGGCCGGCGGGAAATCCGCAGTCAGGAACAGGTCGGAGCCCCCACGGGTGATCAGCAGCTTGAGCAGATCGTTGATGAATTTGGAGGCCTGATCGCGTTCCATGGCGGAAATCCTGAACTGAATGAATCGATGTGTATTGGAAAACGGCCCGCGCCCCCGGCAAGCGAAGGTTTTCCCGCAGCGCTCAGCCGGAAACGAGCAATGCGCCCAGTCTGCCGCTGAGTTGCCGGGTGCGCAAGGACAGGCGCCGCGCCACCGAGGCCATCACGGCCATGCCCACGCGGGGCTCCTCGACGGAGAGGTCGTCCAGCGCCTCCGTGGTGAGCACGGCCAGCTTGCAGGGGGTGAGCGTGAGACAGGAGGCAAACCGCGAGCCGGCGTCCAGCAGGGACATCTCGCCCAGCAGATCCCCCTCGCGCGCCTCCGCCAAGCGGGCGCGCCCGCCTGCGGGCTGAGCCCTGTCGACCGCCACCACGCCCTCGAGCACCACCAGGGCATAGTCGCCCCGTTCCTCCTGGACGATCACCTCGCGCCCGGCCGGCACGGTGACGAACTCGATCGTGACGGACAGCCGCTTGCGCTCGCCCCGGTCCAGCGCCGCGAAGAAGTGATCGCCACCCCAGGCTTTTTCCAGGGCCTTGAAACCCTCGTCGCCCGAAAACGGTTGGGCCCCCACAGCCAATGCGCGCGCCACCCAGGCCGATTTGGCCCGAACGCTCTCGGGCCGCTCCATGAACTGGGTGGCAAAAAAGCCCGGATCGTCCGCCGGAGGCGGCAAGGTGTCGCCGCCCGAAGCCACACCGATGATGCGATCAAACAAGCTCTTTTTCATTTTTCTCTCCCGGAAGGGGCCCCGCCCCGGCGCGGTCGCTCGCCGCGCGTCGATCAGGCTGGGGTCAACCAGGGAAATTCTCGGGGAACTTCGCCTTGGCGCGCGCCTCGGCCGCTGAAATGACATTGCGGCGGACGAGGTCGGTCAGGTTCTGATCCAGCGTCTGCATGCCGATGTTGTTGCCCGTCTGGATGGACGAGTACATCTGCGCGATCTTGTTCTCGCGGATCAGGTTGCGGATGGCCGAGGTGCCGATCATGATCTCGTGGGCGGCCACGCGGCCCGCGCCGTCCTTGGTCTTGCACAGGGTCTGGGAGATCACGGCCTGCAAGGACTCGGACAGCATGGCGCGAACCATGTCCTTCTCCGCCGCGGGGAACACGTCGACCACGCGGTCGATGGTCTTGGCGGCGCTGGAGGTGTGGAGGGTGCCGAAGACCAGGTGGCCGGTTTCGGCGGCGGTCAGGGCCAGGCGGATGGTTTCCAGATCGCGCATTTCACCCACGAGGATGCAGTCCGGGTCTTCACGCAGGGCCGAGCGCAGGGCGTTGGCGAAGCTCAGGGTGTGGGGGCCCACCTCGCGCTGGTTGACCAGGCACTTCTTCGACTCGTGCACGAATTCGATCGGATCTTCCACCGTGAGGATGTGGCCGTACTCGGTTTCGTTCAGGTGGTTGACCATGCCGGCCAGCGTGGTGGACTTGCCCGAACCGGTCGGGCCGGTCACCAGCACCAGGCCGCGCGGCTTGAGCGCCAGATCCTGGAATACCTTGGGCGCGTTGAGCTGCTCCAGCGTCAGGATCTTGCTGGGAATGGTCCGGAAGACGGCGCCTGCGCCACGGTTGTGGTTGAAGGCATTGACCCGGAAGCGCGCCAGCCCCTGGATCTCGAAGGAAAAGTCGCATTCCAGCGTCTCTTCGTAGGCCTTGCGCTGCGCATCGTTCATGATGTCGTACACCATGTCGTGCACGGACTTGTGGTCCAGCGGGTCCACATTGATGCGGCGCACGTCGCCATGGACACGGATCATGGGGGGCAGGCCTGCCGAGAGGTGCAGGTCGGATGCCTTGTTCTTGACCGAAAACGCGAGCAGTTGGGTGATGTCCATGGATGTTTGGCCTGACTGACGTCACTATGATCGCCCCATTATCGCGATGATCTCCCACAACCTACAACTCGTGTCGCACCGGATCAAGCAGGCCTGCGCGACGGCCGACAGGCCTCTGGACGAGGTGACCCTGCTGGCCGTGAGCAAGACTTTCGGCCCTGAAGCGGTGCGCGAGGCCGCCGCCTGCGGCCAGTTCCGCTTCGGCGAGAACTATGTCCAGGAAGCCCTGGACAAGATGGACGCCCTGCGTGACGCCCGTGCCAGCGGGGGCGAGGCGCTGGAATGGCACCTGATCGGCCCCCTGCAGAGCAACAAGACCCGGCCCGTGGCCGAACGCTTCGACTGGGTGCACAGCGTGGACCGGCTCAAGATCGCGCAGCGCCTGAGCGAGCAGCGGCCAGCGGGTTTGCCCCCGCTCAATGTGTTGGTTCAGGTCAACACCAGCGGGGAGGGCAGCAAGAGCGGCGCCGATCCGGCCGAGGCCCCTGCCCTGGCCCGGGCCATTGCGCAGCTGCCCAATGTGCGGCTGCGCGGCCTGATGGCCCTGCCTGCGCCCACGCCCGACGAAGCGGCTCAGCACGCCGCTCACCACGGGCTCAAGACCCTGTTCGACAGCCTGCGCGCCGAAGGCCTGCCATTGGACACCCTGTCGATGGGCATGAGCGCCGACCTGGAAGCCGCCATCGCCGAAGGCGCCACGATGGTGCGCGTGGGCACGGCGATCTTCGGCGGGCGCACCTATCATTCCCCACCATGAGCACCTCCTCCACCACACCCACGTCCTTTGACCTGATCGCCTTTGTCGGCGGTGGCAACATGGCCTCGGCCATCATCGGCGGCCTGCTGCGCCAGGGCCGCAAGCCTGAGTCCATCCTCGTCATCGACCCGGGTGAAGCGGCACGCGCGCGCCTGGCCGCCCAGGGTCTGCGCACCCAGGCCACGCCCGATGCGGCCCTCAGTGGCGCGAACCTGGTGGTATGGGCCGTGAAGCCTCAGCAGTTCAAGGAAGCCACCGGCCAGGTGGCCAGCTTCACCCAGCAGGCCCTGCACTACAGCGTGATGGCCGGTCTGCGCACCGACGACATGGCCCGCCTGCTGGGCACCGGGCGCATCGTGCGCGCCATGCCCAACACACCGGCGCTGGTCGGCCAAGGCATCACCGGCCTGTTCGCCCGGCCTGACGTGACGGTCGCCGAGCGCGCCGCCATCGACGCTGTGGTGCAGCCCACCGGCCAGGCACTGTGGGTGGGCCAGGAGGCCGATCTGGATGCGGTGACGGCCCTGTCCGGCTCAGGCCCGGCCTACGTGTTCTATTTCATCGAGGCGATGGTGCAGGCGGCCGCCGACATGGGCCTGAGCGCAGAGCAAGGCCGCGCGCTGGCACTGGCCACGTTCGCAGGCGCCACAGCGCTGGCCACCCAATCAGAAGACAGCCCGGCCACGCTGCGCGAGAAGGTCACGTCCAAGGGCGGCACCACCTACGCGGCGCTGACAACGCTGGAAGATGCCGGCGTGAAGGCCAGCTTCATCCAGGCGATGCGTGCGGCGCAAAAGCGCGCCGGTGAACTGGGTGACGAGTTCGGGCGCTGAGCGCCGGGACCGTTGCTCGCTCAAGCCGGCAGGCGTGCCAGCAGATCGTCGCCCAGAACGCCCACGAACACCGTGAACCCCAGCCAGTGGTTCATGCGGAAGGCGGCGAAGCAATCCTCACGGCGGCGCGAGCGGATCATCCAGATGTGCCACAGCGCCTGCGCCGCGGCAGCGGCCATGGCGGCCCAGTAGACAGGGCCCAGCCCGGCCAGGCGCCCCACCTGCGCCCAGCACGCGATGCAGACGGCGTAAAACAGGGCCACGCCGGCCACATCGAAACGCCCCAGCGTGATCGCCGAGGTGCGCATGCCGATCCGAAGATCGTCATCGCGATCGACCATGGCGTATTCGGTGTCATAGGCCAGCACCCAGGCCAGATTGCCCACCACCAGCCACCAGGCCTCCACCGGCACACGGCCCTGCGTGGCGGTGTAGGCCATGGGTATGCCGAAGCTGAAAGCCACGCCCAGCACCGCCTGCGGCATCGAAAAGAAGCGCTTGGTGAAAGGATAGAGGATGGTCACACCCAAGGCACCGAACGACCATGCGATGGTGGGGAGGTTGGTGGTCAGCACCAGCAGGAAGGACACCAGCGTGAGCACCAGCCCTACCATCAGCGCCTCCTTCACGGAAATGCGCCCACTGGTGATCGGCCGCTCGGCGGTGCGCTTGACGTGCCTGTCGAAATCCCGATCGGCCACGTCATTGACGGTGCAGCCGGCGCTGCGCATCAGCACCGTGCCCAGCGTGAACACCACCAGCAGGTGCCAGCCCGGAAAGCCACGTGCTGCGAGCCACAGCGCGGCCAGGGTGGGCCACAGCAGCAGCAGCCAGCCCTGGGGGCGGTTCCAGCGGATCAGGTCCAGGTAGAGCGACAGGCGCGCTCTGAGGGGCAGGGGCTGGTGAGGAGGCTGTGTCGTGCTGTTCACGGGGTGCATTATCGCAAGCGCGACATCTCCACGCGCTATGCTGCGCACCATCACCCACCCAGACAACAGACAAGCACACACAGGATCACGCCATGAAGACCATGCTGATGTATGAACGCCTGACACCCGTCAACCGTGAGCAGCACCGCGCGCTGCGCGTGAAGGCCAGCGGGCAGCACCTGAATTTCGCGCGCGAAACGAATTCACTGCTGATGGCCGTGACCGAGCTGCCGCTGGCGGCGCTGGACCTGCCGTGTGTGTTCGTCGCGTCGGGCGACCAGCACACGATGGTGTCGGTGGTGGGCCTGCGCGACAAGGAGAACCTCTACATCGACGCCGAAGGCCGCTGGGACCCGCAAAGCTACCTGCCCGCCTTCATCCGCCGCTACCCCTTCGTGCTGGCCGAGCAGCCGGGCAGCGACCAGCTCACCGTGTGCATGGACGAAGCCTTCGACGGCCTGAACAACACCGATGGCGAAGCGCTGTTCACGGACGAAGGCAAGGCCACGCCTTATCTGCAGCAGCTGCAGAAGTTCCTGCTGGACTTCCACAATGACATGCAGCGCACCACGCTGTTCGCCAAGCGCCTGAACGAGCTGGGCCTGCTGGTCGAGCGCAACATCGATTTCAAGCTGGGCGAGCAGCACCTGAACCTCAATGGCTTCAAGGTGGTCGATGAGGACAAGCTGCGTCAGCTGCCGCCAGAGGTGGTGCAGGAGCTGTTCGCGAGCGGCGCGCTGGGCTGGATCCATGCGCACCTGCTGTCGCTCAACAACGTGAGCAAGCTGGGCGCGCGCTTGAGTCGCAAGCTGGCGAACTGACAAGACGCCAGAACGAGACGCTCCAAAGCAAAACGCCTGGTGATCGACCAGGCGTTTTGCTTTCAGCCACAGGGCGCCAGACTCAACCAGTGCCTCCGGCAGGCTGCGCCATCAGGATGCCGGCCCGCTGGCCGCTGCGGCCGCTGCCGGCACCGTGGTGACCGTGTTCTGATCCCAGCCACCCCCCAGCGTCTTGAACAAGGTGATGTTGGCCTGCTGACGCGCCAGTTGCGCCTGGATCAAAGCCTGCTGCGCCGTGAACAGGCTGCGCTGCGCATCGAGCAGATCGAGCTGGCTGGCCACACCGCTGCGGTAGCGCAGCGCCGACAGGCGCAGCCGGTCGTTCTCGGCATCGGCCTGCGCTTGCTGTGCCTGCGCCTGCTCGCCATACGTCTGGCGCGACACCAGTGCATCCGATACCTCGCGGAAAGCGCTCTGCAGGGCCTTCTCGTACTGCGCCACGGCGATGTCGCGGCTGGCCTGGGCCACCTCGACACCGGCGCGGGTGCGGCCCATGTCGAAGATGGGTGCCAGCAGCGAACCGGTGAGGCCCCAGGTCTTGCGGCCATCGTCGACCAGGCCCGACAGCGAGTTGCTGATGCGCCCGGCACTGCCCGTGAGCGAGATGCTGGGGAACATGGCCGCGCGCGCAGCACCGATGTTGGCGTTGGCGGCGATCAGTTGCTGTTCGGCCTGGGTGATGTCAGGCCGGGCCAGCAGCACCTGGGAAGGCAGGCCCACCGGCAGCTCAGCCAGTGCGGGCCACAGGGTGTCGCCGCCGAGCTTGGGAATGGCCTCGACATCGTCCAGGGGGCGCTCGCCCAGGGCCGGCGCAGGCGGCAGGGTCGCGCTGTCCAGTGGCTGGCCCACCAGCAACTGCAAGGCGTTGATGTCCTGGCGGTACTGGCGTTCGGCCTGTGCACGGCTGACACGCGCGGCCTCCACCAGTGATTGTGCCGAGCGCAGGTCCAGCTCGTTGAGCACGCCGTTGTCGTACTTCAGTTGCAGCAGCTTGAGCGATGCCGCGCGCGCCTGCAGCGTCTGCTCGGCCAGCGCCAGCTGCCAGCGGTCGGCCCACAGCGCATACCAGGTGCTGGCCACCGAGGCCACCAGGCTGATCTGCGTGGTCTTGCGGGCTTCTTCGGTGGCCAGCAAGGTAGCGGCGGCGGCATCCGTCAGGGCGCGCACGCGGCCGAACAGGTCGATCTCGAAGGCCGACAGCGACAGGCCGGCGCTCACCGAGGAGCCCACACCATAAGGCGGGCTCGACGACGTGCCACGGTTGCCACTGAGCGTCACGCCCACCTGCGGGAACAGTGCTGAACGCTGGATCTGGTACTGCGCACGGGTCTGCTCGATGTTGAGCACGGCCACGCGCAGGTCGCGGTTGTTGACCAGCGAGGCGCGGATCAGCGACTGCAGGCGCGGATCGGGGAAATAGTTCTCCCAGTTGACCAGGGTGGGTGCGGCCTCCACGCCGGTGGTGCCGGCCTCGCCGGTGGACCACTGCTGCGGCACCGGGGCCTCGGGACGCTGGTAGGTGGGGATCAGCGAACAGGCGCTGAGCAGCGACACCAGCGTGGTGGCCAGGGCGACGGGTTTAAGCATGCGGATCATGGGTCACCTCGGGGGCGGGGTTGGTGGGGGCGGCCGACGCGCGCTTGAGCGGGATCAGCTTGCGCACCACCACGAAGAACACGGGAACGAAGAACACCGCCAGCGCCGTGGCCGCGATCATGCCACTGAGCACGCCGGTGCCGATGGCGCGCTGCGCACCCGAACTGGCGCCCGAGGCGATGAACAGCGGCACCACGCCCAGGATGAAGGCCAGCGAGGTCATCACGATGGGGCGGAAGCGCAGATGGCAGGCCTCCAGCGTGGCCTCCAGCAGACCCTTGCCCTGTTCGTGAAGTTCCTTGGCGAACTCGATGATCAGGATGGCGTTCTTGGCAGACAGGCCCATGATGGTGATCAGCGCCACCTTGAAGAAGATGTCGTCGTTCATGCCACGCAGGGTCACGCCGGTGAGCGAGCCCAGGATGCCCAGGGGCACCACCAGCAGCACGGCCAGCGGAATGGCCCAGCTTTCATACAGCGCGGCCAGGCACAGGAACACGGCCAGCAGTGAGAAGGCCATCAGCATCGCGGCCTGCGAGCCCGACAGCTTCTCTTCACGCGACAGGCCCGTCCATTCCAGGCCGATGCCCTGGGGCAACTGGGCGGCGAGTTTCTCCATCTCGGCCATGGCCTGGCCGGTGCTGTAGCCGGGCGCGGCATCGCCGGCGATCCGCATGGCAGGGTAGCCGTTGTAGCGCACGGCCTGCATCTGACCGGTGATCCAACGGGTGGTGGCGAAGGCCGACAGCGGCACGCTCTGGCCCTGGTTGTTGGTGACCTGCAGGGCCAGGATGTCTTCCGGCGTGGAGCGCGCGGTGGCATCGGCCTGCACCACGACCCGCTGCAGGCGCCCCTGGTTGGGGAAGTCGTTCACGTAAGACGAGCCCAGATTGGTCGACAGCGTGGACGAGATGGCCGTGATCGCCACGCCCAGGGCCTGCGCCTTGTCGCGGTCGATGTCCACCTGCAGCTGCGGCGCGTCTTCCAGGCCATCCGGGCGCATGCCCGTGACAATCTTGCTCTGCGCCGCCATGCCCATCAGCTGGTTGCGCGCGGCCAGCAGGGCGTCGTGGCCCAGGCCGGCACGGTCCTGCAGACGCATCGCGAAACCGGTGGCGTTGCCCAGCTCACGGATGGCCGGCGGGTTCAGCGGGTAGATGAAGGCGTCGCGGATGCCCGAGAGCGCCCCAAAGGCACGGCCGGCCAGGGCCTGGGCGGAATGCTCCTTGCCGGAGCGCTCGTTCCAGTCCTTGAGCGTGACGAAGCCCAGGGCCGCGTTCTGGCCCGTGCCCGAGAAGCTGAAGCCGATCACACCCACGATGGACTTGACCTCGGACTGCTTCAGGAAGAACTGCTCGACCTGCGAGATCACGGATTCGGTCCGGTTGGTGGTGGCACCCGGCGGCAGCTGCACGCTGACGATCAGGTTGCCCTGATCCTCATCGGGCAGGAAGGCAGACGGCAGTCGGGCGTACAGCCACGCGACCACACCGATCAGCACCAGGTAGATCACCAGCACGCGGCCGGTACGCTTGAGCAGCTTGGCGGTGAGCCCTTCATAGCTGTGCGTGACGCTGACGAAGCGGCGGTTGAACCAGCCGAAGAAGCCCTTGCGCTCGTGGTGGTCCGGATCGACCGGCTTGAGCAGCGTGGCGCACAGCGCCGGCGTCAGGCTCAGCGCCAGGAAGGCCGAGAACACGATGGACACGGCCATCGACATCGAGAACTGGCGGTAGATGTTGCCCACCGAGCCGCTGAAGAAGGCCATCGGCAGGAACACCGACACCAGCACCACGGTGATGCCGATCACGGCGCCGCTGATCTGCTTCATGGCCTTGCGCGTGGCCTCCAGCGGCGACAGGCCTTCGGTGGCCATCAGCCGCTCGACGTTCTCCACCACCACGATGGCATCGTCGACCA
>DDJC01000068.1:0-42813 GCA_002339015.1 Burkholderiales bacterium UBA1834 | reverse complement strand
TTCTGCAGGAACAGGTACATCACCAGGAACACCAGGACCATGGCCTCGAGCAGCGTGTGCACCACCTGCTCGATGGACAGCTTCACGAAGTCCGAGGTGTCGTAGGGCACGGAGTAGTCCACGCCTGCGGGGAAATAGCGCTTGAGCTCGTCCATGCGGGCACGGGCGGCAGTGGCCGTGGCCATGGCGTTGCCGGTGGGCGAGAGCTGCAGGCCGATACCCACGGCCGGCTCGCCGTTCAGGCGCGCATAGGTGCCGTAGGTCTGGGCGCCCAGCTCGATGCGAGCCACATCCTTCAGGCGCACGGTGGAGCCGTCGGGCTTGGCGCGCAGCACGATGTTGCCGAACTGCTCGACGCTGGCCATCTGCCCTTGCACGACCACCGTGGCAGCCATGGTCTGCTCGGGGCCGTTAGGCCGGTCGCCCAAGCCGCCGGCCGGGATCAGCGCGTTCTGCGCCGTGATGGCGCTGTTCACCTCCGAGGTCGACAGGTTGTAGGCCACCAGCTTGGCCGGATCCAGCCAGACACGCATGGCGCGCTCGGTACCGAACAGCTGGGCCTGGCCGATGCCGTTCAGGCGCTGCAGCTCGGGCAGGATGTTGCGCGAGGCATAGTCACCCAGTGCGATGGGGTCGTACTGCGGGTTGGTGGACGACAGCATCACGAACATCAGGAAGTTGCTGCGTGACTTGTCCACCCGCACGCCTTGCTGCGTCACGGCTGCCGGCAGGCGAGGCGTGGCGCGCGACAGGCGGTTCTGCACTTCCACCTGCGCCAGGTCGATGTTGGTGCCGGGCTCGAAGGTCACGGTGATCGAACCGGTGCCGTTGGCCTGGCTGACCGACTCCATGTAGGCCAGACCAGGCGCGCCGTTGAGCTCGAGCTCGATCACGCTGATGACGGATTCGTCCAGCGTCTTGGCGGACGCGCCGGGGTAGGTGGCGCTGATCACCACCGCGGGCGGGGCCACGTTGGGGTACTGCGCGATCGGCAGCTTGGTGATCGCGGCGCCCCCCAGCACCAGGATGAACAGGGCGATCACCCACGCAAAAATCGGGCGATCAATGAAGAACTGGGCCATGGAAGGTCTCCGGCTGGCGGGATGTCTGGGTCAGAGGCGGGATGGTCGCAATGCCATCACTTGGCGGCTGCGGCCGGGGCCGAGGCCTGCGAAGCGGCGCCTGCCGCAGGCGGCGTCCAGGGCACGGCCTTCACGGGCTGCTTGGGACGCACCTTCTGGAAGCCGTCCACCATCACCTGCTCGCCGTCCTTGAGACCATCGGTCACCACCCACTGGTTGCCCAGGGCGCTGCCCAGCTTCACGGGGCGGGTTGAGACCTGGCCTTGCGCATCGACCACCATCACGGTGTCGCCCTGAGCGGCACGGGTCACGGCCTGCTGCGGGATCAGGATGCCCCCCTGCACCTGGGCTTGTTCCAGGCGCACGCGCACGTACAGGCCCGGCAGCAGCGCGGCTTGGGGGTTGGGCAGTTCGGCACGCAGGCTGACCTGGCCGGAGGTGCTGTCCACCGTCAGATCGGTGAACAGCAGCTTGCCACTGAGCGGATACGCCGTGCCATCGTCCAGCAGCACCTTCACGGTGGCGCCGTCGGCCCCCGCCTTGCCCAGCTTGCCGGCCTGCATGGCGCGCTGCAGGCGCAGCGCCTCGGTGGCCGACTGGGTGAAATTCACGTAGAGCGGATTGATCTGCTGCACGGTGGCCAGTTGGGTGGCCTCGCCCTGGCCCACCAGGGCGCCCTCGGTGACCAGCGCACGACCGATGCGGCCACTGATGGGTGCCGTGACCGTGGCATAGCCCAGATTGATCTGGGCCGTCTGCACGGCGGCCTTGGCGGTGGCCACGTCGGCCTGGGCCTGGCGCTGCGCGACCTGGGCGTTCAGGTACTCCTGCGGGCTGACGGCCTTGGCCTCCTGCAGGGGCTTGTAACGCTCGGCCAGCGCCGTGGCCTGGCTCAGGTTGGCCTCGGCCTTGGCCAGGGTGGCGCGGGCACTGTCGTACGAAGCCTGGTAGGTACTGGGGTCGATCTGGAACAGCACCTGGCCAGCCTTCACATCCGAGCCTTCGACGAAGGTGCGCTTTTGCACCACGCCGGCCACACGGGCCCGGACTTGCGCAATGCGGGAGGCTTCGAGACGGCCGGGCAGCTCGGTCACCAAGGGCAGGTTCTGGGATTTGACAGTGACCACCCCCACCTGCGGCGGTGGTGGTATCTGGCCCGCGCCCTGCTGCTTCGCACCCTTGTCTCCGCACGCGCTCAGAAGCACACCAAGGGCGAGCACACCCACGGCGATACCGCTGCGGCGCCATGCAGGGTGAGCCCGAAGGCCTGCTTGTTGTTGATGTTGTCGCATGGCCATGGAACACACCTCGTCAAAAAGAAATTGCTTAGTCAACCAATGAGTGCGGAATATACATACATTCTTGTATGTATGCATGAATGTGCCTGACAATACCTGTAAAGCTGAGGACTTTGACCCAATATCCCGACCATGAGACGGACCAAGGAAGACGCCCAACTGACCCGCGAGAAGTTGCTGGACACCGCCGAACTGGTGTTCAGTCACAAGGGCGTGGCGCGCACCTCCCTTCAGGACATCGCCCAGGCGGCGGGCCTGACGCGAGGCGCCATCTACTGGCACTTCGAGGACAAGGCTGCCTTGTTCAGCGCGATGATGGACCGCATCGTGACACCCATGGAGGAGGCCCTCAAAGCCCTCACGGAACACCCGGGCAAGAATCCGATGGCCGATCTGCGCGAGGCCATGCTGGTGTCGCTGCGGCTCATCACGGACGATGAACGCACCCGCCGGGTGATGGGCATCGCCGTGCGCCAAGCCCCATTCATTGGCGAAATGGCGGGCGCGCTGGAGCGCCGGCTGGAGGTGCATCTTCGCTGCCGAGGTCACATCGAGAACGCCGTGCGATCAGCCCAGGCCCTGGGGCTGGCCCAACAGACATTGTCACCGCGTGCCGTGGCCACGTCGATCATGGCCATCGTCACCGGCCTGATCGATCTGTGGATGCTCGAGCCCAGCCTGTTTCCGCTGGTGGAGGCGGGGCAGGATGCATTGGACGTCTACCTGGCCGGGCTCAGGTCGGTGGCGTGAACGAAAGGCCCCGGCGCGCTGCCGGTGGTGGCGCCATCGGTGGTTTCGTCCAGTCCCTCGCCGCCCGGCTCATCGAGGTGGCGCGTGTCCGCCCAGCCCACCAGGCCGAATCCTTCGGATGAATGGATCAGGCGGTTGATGCTGGCGTTGGCGATCTTCCACGAGCGCGGCGCCGACATGCCCACGTGCGTGGCCGCGCGGTAGAAGCAATCGAGCACGCCGCCATGGGCCACCAGGGCGATGGTCTGCCCGGGATGCGCCAGGGCCAACCGCCGGGCCGCGCCCACGGTGCGCTCGTAGAAATCCGTCAGCGTCTCGCCGCCTTCAGGGCCATAGGCAGGATCGCGCTGGCGCCAGCGGCGCCCTTCTTCGGGCCATTGCGCGACGATCTCGTCATGCGTGAACCCTTCGAAGCGGCCGAAGTGGCGCTCGCGCAGGGCAGGATCAAGCGTGACGGTCAGGCCGCAGGCCTGGCCGATGGCCTCGGCCGTCTGGGCCGCACGCTGCAGGTCGCTGCTGTAGATGGCATCGATGCCTTCGTCACGCAAGGCCAGCCCAGCCTGACGGGCCTGCCAGTGGCCACGCTCGTTCAGGGGGATGTCAGTGTGGCCCTGGATGCGGGTGTCCAGGTTCCAGGCGGTTTCGCCATGGCGGACGATGACCAGGCGGGTGACGTCATGCTGCATCGCAACATGATGCCTGAATTCAGGCGGCCCCGCAGGCGCACGGGCCATGCGGCGGGTGGTTCAGACGCCCCAGACCACGGGCACACCGGCATCCTGTGAACGCTGGATCATCTGCACCAGGGGCCAGGCACGGGTGCGGGGGGGCACACGGTCTTCCAGCGGCTCATCATCGTCCTGATCCGCCTGATCATCGGCGCTTTTGCGCACCGGCTCATCGGGCAGGCCCTGCAGCACGGTCAGGGCGCGGGGCATGTCCTGCGGTTCGATGATGCCGGGCTGGGTGGCGGTCTTGCCCAGCGTCTTGAGCAGGGCTTCGGCGTGGGCGCTGACCATGACCAGATCGGCGGCAGCTTTGCTTTTGAAGGTGACGGGCATGAAGACTCCTTGGCAACGAGCCATTGTGCCAAGCACCTCCTGCCCCGCTGGCGAGCGCAGCCAAGACCTCACAGCGCATGGGCCTGGGCCAGCAGGCGCGCCTGGCGCAGACCATCCTGCACCAGGGCCAGATGTGCCTCGCGCTGCTTGAGGCGCGCAAGGTGTTCATAAGCCACGATGCACTGGTCAGCCTCGCGGCTCAGGCGCACCAGCGTGCCATCGCCCATCGGCCACGCCGCCTGCTGACCACGCTGCAAGGTGCCCGGCTGGCCATACCGGCTCGACAGGCTGTCAAACAACTCACGCCAGCGGACCATGCTGCCTTGCGGGCCGGCATCGAACACATAGCGCATGCGCGCCAGACGCGGCAATTGCTCTTGTGGATCCACATCGAAGTGCAGATCGACCGATGCCGCATTGATGGCATCACCGGGCATGAGTTCATCGCGCCATTCGTCTTCTTGGTGAAGTCGGTGCCGCATGCCACGGCTTTGCAACTGCTGCAGTACTTCGGCGCGCGCACCGCAGAACAGTGGCACGCCCATCGGCTTGAGAGCGGCCTGCCCTGAGCAGCCCTGCTCCAACGCCAGGGTCTGCAGGTAACGCTCTGCGGCAGCCACGCCTTGACGCTGTGCACGCTCCAGCAGTTGCTGCGCCTGCTCGACACTCCAGTCGTCCACATGGCCAGAGAGCATGAACAAGGCCAGGATCAGCGCTCCCCGCGCATCACCCAGCGCCGTGGCCTTGTGCGCATGCGCTACCGCCGCATCCAGATCCTGGCGAGGTGGCGCCCCAAGCAAGGCCGCCAGTACCGCATGCGCCTGACCGGCCAGTGCAGGATCCGCCGTGAAGCGTTGGCAGTTCTTGCGGGCCTGCTGGTAGAGCCGGCGCGCCGCCATGGCTTCACACTCCTGGCGGAACAAGGCCAGTGCCTCCGGCGTGGTCTGCGCGGGCAAGGGCGTACTCGTGGCCACATGCCAGGCTGGTGCCGTCGCGACGTGGGCCGTGCGCTTGTCGCCCCACACGGACCAACCCGCCACCGCCACCCCGCTGATCACGGCCAAACCCAGCCACAACAACCGCTTGCGATGGCGATACAGGCCATTGAACACGGCCGCCTGGGCCGCCTTGAACTGCGCTGACATGGACACCCCTCCCCTGGTGCCCAGCAGTATTGCCGTGCCGTCTGACAAGGCCGTGTCCGGCACATGCGCAAAGCTCTCCGTTCGGACCAGCACTGGAGAGGCGTTGCGGGAGCGCTCCATACCGATCGGCCCATCACGTAGTCCGGAAGGACCACGAGCAGGGCGCCGTCGACGCGTGCCATGTCACGCCGGCTGCCTACAGTGGCCTACGCGCCCAATCACGCGCCTGATAGCAGAAAGTTCCCATGCCTTACCCTCCGCACAAGCGGCTTCGGGCCTTCGTTGTCGCCCTCATGCCAGGTCTTCTGTGCCTGGGCTCGGCCGCCGTGGCCCAGATCGAGCCTGTGGCGCAGATGGCCGTCCAGGCACTGCGCGACACCCACGAGTTCAGCAGCTTCATGCGCCCGGCAGCAGAGCCGGCGCGCATGAACCAGCCGGACGACGCGCCATTCACGGTACTGCGTCAAGGCGGCCCCTGGTCGCAAGCCGATGTGGCCGCCGTACCGGCCAATGTCAGCGCGCTGATGGCCATGGCCCGCAAGGGCCGCTGGGCCGACGCGCTCGAACTCGTCAAGAAGGACCAGCTCCCGCCCGACGTGCGCGACCATGATGGCACCACGCTGCTGACACTGGCTGCCCGAGCGGGCCAGTTGCCCACCGTGCAGGAACTGCTGCGCCGCGGCGCAGATCCGGATCGACGCGGCCTTGCCGGCTACACCCCGTTGGCAGCAGCGGCCGTCGGTGGGCACGATCTGGTAGTGCTGGCGCTGCTGCGTAGCCAGGCCCAGGTGGACCTGCCATCTGCCAATACCCAGACACCGCTGCATCTGGCCGCGCGCGCAGGACACACGCGGGTTGTGCAACGACTGCTGAAGGCGCATGCCGACCCGTTGCGCTGGAACCGCGACGGGCGCCATGCCCTGTCCGAGGCCGCCCTGGGCGGACATATCGACGTGATGG
Source organism: Burkholderiales bacterium UBA1834 (assembly GCA_002339015.1). Taxonomy (GTDB): domain Bacteria; phylum Pseudomonadota; class Gammaproteobacteria; order Burkholderiales; family Burkholderiaceae_C; genus Aquabacterium. The sequence goes on along the minus strand of DDJC01000068.1, from coordinate 36,517 downwards.
ACCTGCTGGTGCGATCAGGGCTGGCGGCCGACACGCCTGATCGCAACGGGCTCAACGCACTGCATGCCGCGGCACTGGGCCGCCGGTTCGAGGCTGCGGCCTGGCTGCAGGCCCGTGGCGTACAGATCGCCCACCCCATCACCCAGGTGCTGCTGGAGCGGCCGGCTGATGTGGTGATGGCCACACCTTGAGCGCCATCTCATCCCCCCGCATTCAAAGGGGGTGCACGGCGGCCAGACTGATCCGAACGGTCCATGCGACAGCCTTGATGCGGTCCGAACGGCCCATGCCAAACAGTCACCTGGCTCCAGTCCATCCGAACGGACTAGGGCGTGCCCCGAACAAGCCCTGAGGCTTGTCACATCGCCTGCCGACACTGCGGTCTGCTCTCGGCCACCACGGATGCCGGGGCTTCAAACAAATGTTCCTTCCTTCCACGGAGATCCAGCAATGAAACTGCAACACATCGCCGCCGCCCTGGCACTCATCGCCACCGGCGCCGCCAACGCCGCCGTCCAAAGCGGCACCAATGGTGACGGCTCCCTGTTCCTGATCGCCTTCGACAACCAGAACGGCACCACCACGTCGGGCTTTTTCGATCTGGGCTACACCCTGAACAGCTTCGCCAGCGCCGCCGGCACCGGCAGCTCCGCCACCCTGGGTGATCTGGCTGCCCCCAACACCACCGTGGTGTGGAACTTCCTGAACAACACCGTCTCCCTGAACGGCGGCCAGGTTTCGTCCCTGGGCACCAACGACTGGAGTGCCTCGTTCACCAAGCTGCTGGCCAACGTCGATGCAGCCGAACTGCAATGGGTGGTTGGTGCCAACGACACCACCGGCTTCGGTTCTGGCCGTCGTTCGCTGATCTCCGGCTCGGTCGATGCCTCCGCCGCGGACCTGCTGGCTCAGAACACCGCCAACAACACCAACCTGGGCCAAATCACCACGTCCAACAGCATCTTCACCCCGCTGGCTGGCAAGGGCACCATCGACTCGGCCGACAACGGCGCGTTCACCTTCACCGCTGCTGACGGCGATGCCAGCACCAAGGCTGACGGCTACGTGATGGCCGGCAATGGCTTCGGCAACAACTGGCGCAACGCCAACAAGATCGGCGGCACCAAGTACGCCACCGAAGAAAACGGTCTGTGGCTGGTTGACGGCGGCACCGCCGGCGCTGAACAACTGCTGGGCCGCCTGATCTTCAACACAGCCAACGGCACCCTGACCTACACCAATGTCACGCCCGCCGTGCCGGAGCCCTCTACCTACGCCATGGCCCTGCTGGGCATGGGCGTGGTCGGCCTGATGGCTCGCCGCCGTCGCGCCGCCTGAAGCATCTCTGATCTGAAACACCCCTCCCCGAGGGGTTGGCGAGGCCTTGAACAAGGCCTCGCCAGGTCGACTGCTGCCTGCTGTTTCCTGCTCCATCTCATTCCTCCTCAACGTCCGGAGTTTTCGCATGACCTTCACCAAGATCGCCCTGGCCGCCGCCGCCACCCTGGCCGTCGCTGCTCAAGCCCAAGCCGCCACCGTCAACCTGACGGGCGCTTCGGCCACGTCCATCGCCTACGTCAAGGCTCTGAAGAGCCTGTGCGGCGGCACCTTCACGGTGTACAAGACTGACACCACAACCACCGCCCTGGGCAACTTCTTCACGGCCAAGTGCAGCAGCAACTTCACGGGCCTGAGCAACGCCGGTGGCGTGGCCGTTGACGCCGTCGCCTTCAACGTGAGCGGTGGTTCCTTCACCGCCGTGTCCGGCTCCGCCGGCACCGCCACGTTCGCCTTCGTGCCCACCACTGGCGGCACCGCTGCCGCTGGTGCGGACAACCTGGCTGGCATCGCCCTGCAAACCGGCGTGACCGCCTCCCTGACCGGCCAGAAGTCGCGCGGCGGTTTCCTGGACATCGAGCCCACATCCTTCCCCGAAACCGAACTGACCGCCGCTGGCGTGTCGGCCTCCACCCTGGCCTCCAAGACGTCTGCCGCCAGCTTCAGCCAGGTGTTCGGCGTGGCCGTGAGCAATGATCTGTACCGCGCCCTGCAGACCGCCCAAGGCATCACCGTGCCTACTGGCGCGGACAACCGCCTGCCTGCCTACCAGCCCAGCATCAGCCGCGCAAAGTACGCCTCCATCGTCTACGAAGGCTTCAACTCGGCCAAGCAAGACATCAACGACCTGCTGGGCGTCGGCGCTGCTGGCGACAAGCTGACCCTGTGCCGCCGTGTGTCCACCTCGGGCACGCAAGCTGCCTCCAACCAGTACTTCCTGAACGGCTTCATTGGTAGCGACGGTGCCAACGCTGGTGCCTTCGTTCCCGCCGATGCCGCCACGTTCGGCCCCGGTTCGGGCCTGGACAGCTACGAAGTTCAAGAAGGCGGCGGCACTTCGGATGCCCGCAACTGCCTGAACGCCAACGGCTACGCCGTCGGCGTCCTGTCGCTCGAGAACAACCCCGCAGCGACCACGACCACCGGTGAGCTGGGCGGCTACCGCTTCGTCAAGCTGGGCGGCGTGGCGGCCTACGACGGTGTCGGCAGCGTGGCTTCCGCCAAGGACGGTTCCTATGAGTTCTGGTACCAGTCCCAGAAGTTCGCCAACGACGCCACCGGCGCCGCTGTGCTGAACGCCATCGACGGCAAGCTGGATGATCTGACTGGCTTGACCGGTCTGTTCCCCAACGCCGCGAACCTCTACACGCGCAACGGCAGCAACACCAACCCCATCACCAAGCAGTAATCGACGGGTTGCACTCCCCCCTTTCCTCGGGGGGAGCCCAGGGGCTGCCATGCCCCTGACACGACAGTCCCCAAGCATTGGGGACTGTTCCTTTTTGGTCTGAAGTAGATATGAAAAAAGCGCTCGCCCTCGCTCTGGGACTGACCACGGCCCTGAGCATGTCCGTGCAGGCCCAGGCGCCAGCCACCGCCTCCAAGGCGGCGGCGGACGAGCCGACCTTCGACGTGTACGAGTACGTGATCGAAGGCAACACGATGCTGCCTGCCGCGATGGTGGAGCAGGCGGTGTCGCCTTTCATGGGCCCGGCCCGGCGCTTTGCCGATCTGGAGCAGGCCCGATCAGCGCTGGAGAAGGCCTACCAGAACGCAGGCTACCTGTCGGTGCTGGTGAGCCTGCCCAACCAGCGCGTGGACGAAGGCGAAGTGCGCCTGGAGGTGGTCGAGGCGCCACTGGAAAAGCTCAAGGTGACAGGCTCGCAATACCACCTGCCCAGCCGCATCAAGGACGCCGTCCCCAGCCTGGCAACCGGTGAAGTGCCGCACTTCCCACAGGTGCAAAAGGAACTGGCTGCGCTGCAGTCGGCCGACCTGCAGGTCACGCCACTGGTGAACGCGAGCGAATCCGGCCAGGGCATCGAGGTCGACCTGAAGGTGGAGGACAAGCCTCCGTTCAGCGGCAGCATCGAGTTCAACAACGGCCAGAGCTTCAACACCACACGCGGCCGTATCGCCGCATCGGTCAGCACGACCAACCTGTTCCAGCGCGGCCACACCCTGGGCCTGAGCTGGCAGTACGCGCCCAACCGCCCCAAGGACAGCAACTCGCTGTCACTGGTCTACGGCGTGCCGCTGAGTGGCCGCGACGACCTGCTGGCCTCGGTCACCGACAGCCGCAGCGACACCCTCACACGCGTGTCTGGCACCGGCCCGGCCTCGACGCTGACCAAAGGCACTTTCGTGGGCCTGCGCTGGTCGCGCCGCCTGGACGGGCTGAACTGGCCCATCCGCCACAGCTTCTACACGGCGCTGGACTACAAGCACAACCGCGACTTCAACACCTTCCTGGACGGCGCCATCGTGCAGCGTCCGCCCACGCGCTACCCGCTGCTGTCCGCGGGCTACAGCCTCACGCACAACGGCGCGGGCGACACGCTCACCACGCTGAGTACGTCGATCAAAGGCAGCACCCATTCACTGGCCGGCCGCGAGGTCGATTGCAATGGCATCCGGCTGGAGCAGTTCGACTGCAAACGCGCCGGCTCCAGCGCTGACTTCCTGGCCTGGCAGATCGGCGTGGGCCATGGCCGCCCGGTGTTCGGCAACTGGCGCCTGAACCTCAGCGCCGATGCCCAACTCGCCACCGGCGCTTTGCCCAGCGGCGAGCAGTACAGCCTGGGCGGGGCCGCCACGGTGCGCGGCTACTTCGACTATGAGCAATCCGGCGACCAGGGCTGGAGCACACGCGCCGAACTGGTCACCCCGGTGTGGCTGGAAGTGGCCGGCATCCAGGCCACGGCCCTGGCCTTCTCCGATCGTGGCTTTGTCCACCTGATCAACCCGCAGCTCACGCAGGTCTCACGCACCCACATGGGCAGCTATGGCCTGGGCCTGCGCCTGGGCAACGGCGCAGGCGGCCTGCAGGTCAGCATCGATGTGGCCCGCGTGGTCTTCGACACCCTGCGCCCGGCCGATGACGGCCGCCCCGAATACGCCAGCGGTGCCAAGGCCGACCGCCGCTACCGCGTGGACGTCAGCGTCCGCCAATCGTTCTGACCTTGCTTGAACCCATCGCCCCAGGAAGTCCATCATGAACAAGCACGTCCACCGCCTCGTGTTCGACCATCACCGTGGCATGCGTGTACCCGCGCACGAGCACGCCCGGTCGGCCCGCAAGGCGGCGGGCGGGCAGACACGTGCGGTGGCGCTGGGTGCACTGGCCTTGATCGCATCGCTGGGTGATGCACAGGCACAGATGCGCAGTGATGGGGCGGCGGCCGGCGTGGCCGTGTCACGGTCCCAAGGCGCCACCGCGGTGGCGCCGGCAGCGCGCCCCGTGTCCGCGCTGGTGCGCGACGCGCTGGCCAACCCGCGCGCCAACCTGCCCACCTACTCGGCGGGCAACTGGGCGCTCAACACCGGCAGCTACCAAGACCCGGCCCTGTCACCCGACGGCAAGGTCATGACCCTGGTGCAAAAGGGCGGCACCATCGTGCTGAACTGGGACAGCTTCGACATCGGCCAGGGCTACACGATGCGCTTCGAGCAGCCCACCGGCGGGCGGGCGCTCAACCGTGTCGCCAACCTCACGCCCTCCGTGATCGATGGCGCGCTGTCCGCCAATGGCGAGGTAATGCTCGAGAACACGGCCGGTGTGATCTTCGGCAGCAACGCGCGGGTCAACACCCACAGCTTCGTGGCCACGGCCCTGAAGATCACCAACGAGGTGTTCGAATCCGGCATTCGCGGCATGCGCAACGGCGACGCTTCGTTCGGCGGTGACGACAGCGCCATCGATGGCTTCATCTCGGTCGAGAAGGGCGCGGAGATCCGCACCGTCGGCGCGGGTGGCGACGTGATCCTGGTGGCACCCCGCGTGGTCAATCAGGGGCTGATCGAGACACCGCAGGGCCAGGCCGTCATGGCCGCCGGCAAGACGGTCTACCTTTACGCACCGCTGGATGCCTCGCAACGCGGCCTGCTCGTGTCCATTGACAACTTCGACGAGGCCGCACTGGCCAAGGCACCTGACCTGGGCTCGGTGGAGAACGTGCGTCTGGACGGCGATGCGCGCAGCGGCACCATGCGTGCGGACAAAGGCACGATCAACCTGGTGGGTGCGGCCATCCGCCAGAAGGGCCAGCTCACGGCCACCACGGCCGTCAAGGGGCAGAACGGCGCCATCTTCCTGACGGCGATGAAGGACACCGAGAGTGTGTCGGCCAGCAGCGCGTTCGCGGGTTCAAACAACCAGGGCTACGGATCCGACAACGTGCGCATCGCCCGCAACACGGGCACGGTGGAGCTTGGCCAAGGCAGCATCACCGAGGTGCTGCCTTCGGTTGACGGCCTGGTGCTCACCCCGGCACAGATGGCCGAAGGCAAGATCGGCGTCAGCCCGAACGAGATCATGCGCGTGCGCGACAAGCCCACGGCACCCAAGGCGATCTCGGCCACGGCCACCGCCGAAGAGAAGGCGACCTATGAAAGGGCCAAGGCCGCCTACGAGGCCGACCTGAAGGTCTATGAAACCCTGCTGCAGCAGGCCAGCGACACGTTCTACCGTTCGCGCATCGACATCATCGGCAAGGAGATCACGCTGCGATCAGGCTCGGTGGTGCAGGCACCGGCGGGCGAGGTCAACATCCTGGCCGCCAGCAACTGGTCCACGTCTTCGCTGCGTAACAGCCAGGGCTCCCAGGCCCAGGACGGCAGCCGCCTGGTAATGGAGGCCGGCGCCAAGGTGGACGTGTCCGGCCTGGACAACCTGCAGCTGCCCGCCTCGCGCAACCAGCTGCAGGGCCGCCTGTTCTCGATCGAACTGGCCGATTCGCCGCTGCAGCGCGATGGCGTGGTGTACCGCGCCGAACTGCTGGCCGATGCCCGCCGCCGCATCACCATCGGTGATGCCACCGGGCTGTACAACGACATCCGCTACAGCGCGGCCGAGTATTCCACCGCAGGGGGCATCGTGCGCATGCAGGCCCAGGGCGGCATGCTGCTCGAAAAGGACGCACTCATCGATTTCAGCGGCGGCCAGGTGACCTACGACGCCGGAACCCTCGTGTCCTCGCTGCTGCTGCGCGATGGGGCGATCACCCGCATCGAGAACGCCACCAAGGATCTGCGCTACACGGACCTGCTGTCCGACCCCACGCGCGCCACCGCCGACGAACTCACACGGCTGGGGCTGACGGATGCCGGCATCACCGCGCCGGCCGTGCTGGAGGCGCAATCGGTCGGCATGAGCGCCGGCGTGGCCGTGATGTTCGCACCGTCGATGGCGATGGGTGCCACACTGGACGGCCACGTCACCATGAGCGAGGTGCAGCGCCTGTCTGCCGACGTGGCCGGGCGCGACAAGGCGCTCGACCTGAGCACCGGCTTCAACATGCTCTCCGACGTCAGCCGCGAGGTCAATCGACCCGCTCCGCTGAAGGACCAGCCGCACCTGTACGCATCGCTGAAGCCCACGGCAGGTCTGCTGGTGCTGGGGCAGCACGGCATCGAGAACTCCGACACCAAGGTGCCTGAGAGCACCATGGTCTCGGCCATCCGGCTGAGCGGCAACGCGCCCGCATTGCCCGCTGTGCCAGCCACCTGGACGGAAGAAAGCTGGCAGCAGGCCTTGGCCCAGATGGGCGAGGGGTTGACCGTATCGACCGAGCTGCTCAACAGCGCTCGCCTGGCCGGCCTGTCGCTGCTGGCGGGCACCGTGAGCGTGGGATCAAGCGAGACCGAGGACCATCCCCCGATCAGGCTGGCATCGGGTGGCAGCTTCAGCGCCGACGCTGTCGCCGGCATTCAGGTCGACGGGCACATCACGTCGGCGGGTGGCACGCTGACCTTGAGGTCGCGCCAGGCAGACGTGGTACTGGGCAGCCAGGCCCTGCTCGATGCGGCCGGCACCGTCCGTGACGAGCGCATCTCCGCCGCCCCCGCCAACGAGGGCGTGGCCCGCCATGGCGGCGCGGTCACCCTGGACGCCGCACGCCACGTGACCTTGGCGACGGGCAGCGAGATCGACGTCTCCGGTGGCGCATGGCGATCCGCCTCCGGCGCCCTGGTGCAGGGCAAGGCAGGCAGCATCACCCTGGAGATCAACAAGCTCTATATCGACAAGTCCCAGTCACCGGAAGGCCGGCTGACCGCCGACGGCGTGCTGAGCGGCTACGACTTCAGTGCCGGTGGCTTGCTCAAGCTCACAGGCCTGCCCGCCGTCGTCATCGGCGGCACGCGCGATGACGCGTTCTCGATCAGCTCCAACCTGTTCGCCGACCGCGGCTTCGGCAAGCTGGAGGTGAGCAGCATCGGCCACATCGACGTGCTGCCCGGCACGCAGGTCAAGCCGCAGCTGGTCAACATGGTCGCCGTGGCACCCCGCCTGGCCGGCTTCACGGCCTTGCCCTACGAACTCACCGTGCTGGAAGCCGGCCGCCGCCAGGGCAACACCCTGATCCTGAGCGCCAAGACCGAACCAGCACTGGGCGCATCCGCCACCTTTGGCCTGGAGGACGGCGCCAACCTGAGCATCGGCGCAGGCGCCCTGCTCGACCTCGGCATCGGCGGCCGCATCGACCTGAGCGCCGGCGGCAGCATCGACATGGCAGGCACCTTGCGGGCCAACGCAGGCCATGTCGGCCTGAGCCTCCTGGGCAAACGAGGCGCGACCGTCGGCGGCACCGACACCGAGCCCGGCGGCTATCTGCCAAACCAGCGCATCCACCTGATGGCCGGATCGTCGATCGACGTCTCGGGCATCGTCAAGAGCTACATCGCGGATGGCAATACCGCCCTGCTCCTGGGACAGCCTGCACGCGAGGTGGGTGAAGTTCTAGGGGGTGGCACCGTGACCCTGGGCGGCAGCGATGGCACCGCCGCCCGTGGCCGCCTCATCATGGACCCCACCGCCACCATCAGCATCGCCGGCGCCAGCGGCTACCTGGACCGGGGCATCCTGCCGGGCAAGACCCTGATCAGCGCGGGCGCAGGCACGCTCAACATCATGTCCACCGATGGCTTCGCGCTGCTGGGCACGGTGGATGCCACGGCAGGCCATCCCTCGGTGAACGGCGGCACCATCAACATCGCCCTGAGCCAGGAAGGTCTGACGGACCGCACGGATCCCGCCGTACCCTACCCCCAGGATGATGAAACCGGCAAGCGCACCATCCGCATCACGGGCACGCAAGGCCAGGCAAAGGCCCTGAGCAGCGATGGCCAGAAGTTTGCCGAAGGCGTCGTATCTGCCGAACTTCTCAACGGATCCGGCTTCGACCGCGTTCAGCTGCGAGCAGATGAAAGCATCCAGCTCAACGCCGGCGTGAACCTGGCGGCCGGCGACGGCCGCACCCGGCTGCAATCCGTGGTGCTCAATGCAGCGGTCATCGATGTGGCCGACGGTGCCGGCCACGTGATCCAGGCGCACCATGTGGCCATGGGGCCGCAGGCACGGCCCGGTGACACCCGGCCCGCTGCACTGCCCGGGGTCGATGCTGCCAGCAAGCGCGGTGCCGCAGGGCAACTGGGCGGAGAAGGCTCACTGACCGTGCAGGCCGGCTTGATCGAGGTTTTCGGAGACACGGGCGTGCTGGGCGTCAACGACGTCACCCTGGCGGCCACACTGTCGCGCGCCGCAGGCGCTGCGCTGGAGCGGACCGATGGCGAGATCCGCTTCATCGGCCAGCCCGGCAGCAGCAACAAGGCGGAGGATGCGCTCAAGGCCCAGTTCAGCTTCAGCGGCAACCTCACCCTCCAGGCGGGCCAGGTGTATGCCTCCACGATGTCCCGGGTCCTCATCCAGGGCTTCGATGGGTTGAACGATCTCACGAACAGCAAGCTGACGATCAGCGCGCCGGGCAAGGGCAGCACCAGCCAGACCCCGCTCTCTGCGCTGGCCTCGCTCAAGCTGAAGGCGGACGAGATCGAGCTGGACGGCGTGATACGCCAGCCCTTCGGCACGATCGACATCCAGGCAGGCAAATTGAACCTGACCGAGCGCGCCAGGCTGTCGGTGTCCGGCGATGGCATCAAGGTGCCCGTGGGCAGCACGGTCGATCAGACCAAGTGGGTCTACGGCACCCAAGGCACGGTCGACACCAAGGGCACGCCGGTCACGCTGGACCCCTCGGCCGCCGGCAGCACCGTCATCGACCTGACCGCGCTGCCCATCAACAAGCAGATCATCCTCACCGGCACCACGCTGACCCTGAGCAGCCAGTCGGCAGTGGATGCGCACGCCGGCGGCGACATCCTGGCCTGGGAGTTCAAGAAGGGCGTGGGCGGCAGCCAGGACACCTTCCTGCGCCAGGGCGTGTTCGCCATCGTGCCGAACTACAGCTACGACTTCGCACCGTACGACACCGAGATCCGCGCCACCAGCGAGAAGCTGGTTTCCGCCCCGAAGGCCGGTGACCAGGTCACCATCACCACCGACAACGGCGTGCTGCGCGCCGGCACCTACACCCTGATGGATGCCCGCTACGGCATTCTGCCGGGCGCGGTGCTGGTCAGCGCCACCACCCTGGGGGTGACCGCCCCCCTGCCGGTGGCCGTGCAGAACGACGATGGCTCGGTGATCGTGTCGGGCTACCGCACCCGCACCGGCACGGCCCAGAACGGCGGCGGCGACCAGCGCCTGGCGCTGACCCTCGAGCCAGAGGCCACCTTCCGCAAGAAGTCCGAGATCATCCTGACCTCGGGCAATGCCTACCAGGACCTGCTGGCCGAGCGGCGTGGCGATTCGCTGGTACGACCGGGCGATGCAGGCCGCGTGTCGCTGATCTCCACCAGTGCATTCGACTGGGCCGCGAAGTTCAACCTCGCGGGCAATGACAAGGAAGGTCTGAGCGCCGGCCAGTTCGACCTGGCCATGCCCGACATGGTGGTCCAGGCCGATGAAACGCAAGAAGTGCCGGCCGGTGCCAAGCGCGTCAGCATGGCGCAGCTCAATGCCCTCGGCGCGGACAGCATCCTGCTGGGGGGCGTGCGCACCAACAATGCGGATGGCAGCATTGCCATCACCCGCAAGGCCGACAGCGTCACCTTCCAGGCCGACATCGGCCCCGACGGCAAGCCTCTGACCGGCACACCGGAGAAACCGCTCAATGTGCTGAGCACCGGCGGCGAACTCATGGCTGTGGCCACCGACAAGGTGACGGTGGACAACGGCCTGACGATCGCCTCGACCGGCACGGACACCGGCGCCACGCGACGCTATGTGCTGCAAGACGACGGCGCCGCGCTGCAGGTCGGACACCTGTCCAGAACAACCATCAGCGCGAAGGACGCGACCGAAGCCGCCAAGGGCGATCTGGTCATCGGCAGCGACAGCGCCGACAGCCGTGTCGTGCTGCGCGGCAATTCCGTCCAGCTGGACGCCACCAACGTGCTGTCCATGGCCGGGTCCACCGATCTGGTCACGCGCTCGCTCGGCCTGGGCGGCAAACGCGTGGCGGTGGGCGCCGCTCCCGACAACGCGCTGGACCCGTCCACGCTGTCCGTGAGCGGCAAGCTGCTGACGGCGGCCAATGACGCAGACCGCCTGCAACTGCGCTCCTACACCAGCATCGACTTCCACGGTTCTGCGCAGTTGGGCTCCACCCAGATGAGCCAGCTCATTCTGGATGCCCCACAGTTGCTGGGCGTCGGCACGGCAGAGGACATGGCCGTCGTGCGAGCCCGGGAAGTGGTGCTGGCCAACAGCTCCGGCCGCACGGCCCCCACACAGACCGTCACCGTGAATGGCAACGAAGTCAGGAAAGCGGAAGAAGGTGGGTCGACACTGCTCGTCGAAGCGCGGCCCGTGATGCGCGATGGCCGTACCGGCGGCCTGACCATCGATGCCTCGCTGGGCGAGCAGCAGGCCGCCACCACGGGGGCGGGACAACGCCTGGGCTTCACGCAGAGCACGCTCGACAGCTCGGGCGACATCATCTTCAAGGGCCGCGGCCAGACCACAGCCCAGGGCGACCTGGCCTTGCGCGCCGCGCGTGTCACGGCCACGAGCACGTCCGATCAACAAGCCAAGGCGCAAGGAGCCCTGTCCATTGAGGCAGGCAGCACGGGCAGCAAGACGCTCAACGAATCCCTGGGGGCAGGCGGCAAGCTGGCCCTGTCGGGCAGCACCGTCACGCAAGCCGGCCTCATCGACATCGAGTCGGGGCGGCTGAGCCTGACCGCGGAAGGCGTGAATGGCCAATCCAACGCCATCACCTTCGCCAAGGACTCCAAAACCGTCGTCGATGGCCGCCTGCGTCCGGTGTCCGACACCTACGCCGTGGCCTCTGGCGGTGGACAGATCACAACCGAGGCCAAGAGCGGCCAGATCTTCATCGATGGTTTGCTGTCCGCCAAGGCACCCCAGATTCCCAAGAATCAATCCGGCGACAATCCGTATGCTGGCAGCATCACGCTGAAGGCTGGCGGCGCGAACGATGACCAGGGTGGTCAGGTGATCATCGGCGTCAACGCTGACATCAACCTGGATGCCGCCAGCGGGAAGGGCGGATCCTTGATCGTCGATGCCCAACGCTTGGCACTGAACGATGCTGCCAAGGCAGCCGCTGCCAAGGCCGTTGCGGAAAATGCAAAGGTGGCTCAGACGGGGTTGGACAAGCTGCTGGACATCAGCAGCAATGCGAGCAGCGACACAGCACACCGGCTCGTGGACATTCGCCTGCGCGGCGCGGACGAGGTCAAGGACGGCGTTGTGATCAACAACGTCATGGCCCTCAACACCTCCGTCAAGGCGGCCATGGTTTCCTTGACCTCCGATGGCGGGCAACTGAAACTGAGTAACGATGCGAAGATCGATGCCACCATGCCGCAAGGCGGTATCGTGCAGCTACAGGCCAAGGACAATTTGATCCTAAGCGACAAGGCCGAAGTGCTGGCTCAGTCCACCCGCGATGGTGCCAATGGCGGCGACATCCTGCTGTCGTCCACGGAGGGATCCGTGCTCTTCGGCCAAGCAACGGTCAAAGCTGACAGCGCCAATGACCCCCTCGATGGACGCATCGTCATCCGCGCAGGACAGACAGTTGACGGCAACGGCAACTACACCGGTGTGAAAGTGGGTCGTCTCGCGGATGACGATGGCACACCGCTCGCTCCGCCTCCGACGCTCCAGGCCGGCCAGATCGAGGTGGAAGCCGTCCGCGTCTACAAGGATGATGAAAAAGATCCATCCTCACGGCGCACCGAACTGGTAGCGCAACAGAGCACCGAAACAGCATGGGGCCTGGAGACACTGATCGGCCAGGCCGAGCAGCTCACCACGTCCGAGAACAAGGACATGATCCTGGACCAGATCGGACTGAAAGGCCGGTCAGAAGCTCATGTCAAGGCGGGCATCGAACTGCAATCACTGGGTGATCTGAGTATCAGCGAGATCACACTGAACAATATGCGCTCCGGTGGTGAAGCCGTGACGCTGACCATCCGCTCAGCCAAGGACATCCACGTCAATGGCACCGTCAGCGATGGCTTCAAAGGAACAGCCACCGTCATGGAAGCACAGGCGGGAGACGCCGCGTCCCTTCGCTTCGTTGCCGGGGCCGATATCGCCTCGGCCAAACTGTCGGCCACCAAGGACGATGCCACCCAGGGACACCTCACGCTGGCGGGCGGGAAGTACATCCGGACCACGGCAGGCTCCATCGATATCCACACCTCAGGCGATGTGCGTCTGATGGCGCCCACGCTGACGACGACATCGGCCATCTATGTGGCCGGACGGGAGTCGCTTCTTGCCGGCTTCACCCCATACGGCAATGCCCGCTTCACAGAGCGTGGAGGTCGACTCACCGTGGGGGCCGGCGGCAATGTAGGCAGCTACTTCATCAACGACAAGGGCTCCCTTACAGCGCAGCAAGTTGCGCAGATGACCGGCAACTACTTCTTCCACGGCGGCAGGCTTGTCCCCGTGGCATGGTGGACGGGCTTGAACGCCTTCAAGCAAGGTTTCGGATCATTTGGTGGCGGCAACATCAGCGTGACCGCTGGAGGGAACGTGAGCAACGTGCCGGTAGTGTCTCCTACCAATGCCCGCAAAATCGGAGCCACCCTCCATGAACTTAACGGCGGTGACATCGAAGTGCTGGCCGGCGGTGATATTGACGGCGGCGTTTATTTCCTCGGGCGTGGGCACGGACGACTCTCAGCAGGTGGTTCTCTCAACCGCGGCGCCGACAAAGTCGACACAACAGAAGCTCAACCCGTACTGCCTGGCGCAAACGTCGTGTTCGAGCCCGGCGCCATGCTCGGCTTGATGGCCGGCCAGTGGGATGTGACGGCATTCACTGACCTGAATCTGGCCTATGTGTTCAACCCGACGATCCTGCCGTTCCGCACCAACAACTCGAACCCCGCCCTCAATGTAGGCAGTATCTCGAACTCCGCCTCCGGGCTTACCAGTTCCAACGCGTCCGTGTACTTCACCTACGCATCGGATGCGGGCGTCAGCTTGAGTGCCTTGCAGGGTAATGTCAACTGGGAGACCAACACCCAATCTATCAACTTGATGCACAAGGTGCTTAACCAGACAGCGAACACTCCCGGAGGCACCAGCATCTCGCTCAATGGAAGTCTCGACTCAACTGTTGGCCTCGTGGCCAGTGTCGCTCCCCCGGTGATCAGCATCACCAGCCTCCAAGGCAATGTGGTGATCAACACCGCCGGCCGAGCGGTTTCGAAGAGTGGAGACACCGTGGAGAGCACCAGCAAATCCGCGTATCCCTTGTATGTAATGCCATCGGCGAAGTCGGACGTGAAAGTCTTCGCGGACCAAGACTTGGTCCTGCAGGGCAATCTGCAGTTGATCGACATCACACAAGCGGCCTTGGGCTTGCCCAACGCGAACGCGCCCATGCTGCTGGTAGGCACCACCACCACACCAAGCAACAACTTTCAATGGCTCAACACAAGTCTGCTCCCTATTGGTTCCGGCAAAGCACCCGCCGGTATCTATCTGTCAGATGCCTTAGAGACTCTGACGGCTAACCCGATCAGCGATGTTGATCAGGCGGGTAACGACCGCATCGTGCATCTGCATGCAGGCAGGGACATCATTTTCGACACCCTGACGGAGGATGGCGTGACGGCGTTGCCATTCATGCGCAGCAACCGGCCCATGGAATTGACGGCAGGCCGTGACCTGGTCAATCCCGCCGTCATCGGGCAGAACTTCACGGAAGACGATCTGACCCGTATCGCCGCCGGACGCGACATCATTGGCGGCGCCACCAGAAGCAGCATGATCGTGCTGGGTGGGCCTGGCGCCCTTCGTGTCGAGGCCGGGCGAGACATTGAGCTGAACCAGTCACTAGGCGTGGTAGCCGTGGCCAATCAGATCAACACCGCCTTGCCGGGTGAATCCGTCAAGATCACGCTCTCGGCCGGCCATGCGCGCTCGGTGGATACCCAGCAGTTGCTGGCCCAGCACGGCACTGAACTGGCGCTGCGCAACGCGGTCTACCAGGCCCTGGGGGACAGCCAGTTGCCAGCCCCGGCCGGATCGGCCAGCTGGACCGATGTGGACTTCAACACCGCCATGACGGCTTTCAGCCAGTTGACGGACACCCGCCAAGTCGAAGCGGTCAACAAGTACCTCAATGCGGTCTTCGTGGCGCAGTACCTACCCGAGCACCAGGGGCGCTCTGACGCCTACTACCGCTCCGAAGCCTTCCTGCGTCTCAAGCAGGAAGCCATGTGGCAGCAGATCGTAACGCTGGCAGGCCAGGCTGTGGCGATCGCCACGTCCAGCAACGAGCAGGAAGAAGCTCGTCGCGCCGCGCAACGCAAGGCCTTGTTCGACCAGGCCGCCCTGGTGGTGGATTTGGCCGGCCTTGGGACCAGCTTCAAGCGTGAGGGCGATGTCAACCTGGCCAAGGCCAAGGTGCACAATCTGGGCCTTGGCGGAGGCGACTCATCGGTCGTCAACAACGTCCTGGGCGGCATCGACGTGATCGCCCCGGGACAGGTCACCGCCGGCCTGCCCAGCGCCGCGGGTCAGCCGGCAGGCTTCATCAACTTCCAGGGTGGCAGTTTCCGTTCATTGACCGGGGGTGACTTCCTGGCCGGCGATCAAAAGGTCATTGTCGTTGGACGCGGCAACCTGTACATCTATACGATGGATGGGGACATCGACTCGGGCAAGGGATCAAACACCAGCGTCGCCAAGCCAATGCCCATGCGCTTTTTTGATCCAGCCACCGGCAAGGTTGCCACGCAGGGACAACCGCCAACCTCGGGTAGCGGCTTCCAGATCACTGCACCACCGGCTGATGTGATAACCGAGATGGGCTTGTATGCCCCCAATGGCGAAATCCGCGCGCTGGATGCATTCATCATCAGCCCGTCTCCTCCCATACTTACCCCAAAGGTACGCGGCGCGGACAACATCACCGGCAATCCACCGCCAGCCCCGTCCCCCCCCACTGTCAACCTCACCCCCAAAGTGTCCGACCCCGCCGCCGGCGTGGCCCAGGTGGCCGCCGCAGCAGAGATGCGCGGCGAGAGCACGTCTTCCGTGTTGACGGTGGAGTTGCTCGGCTTCGGTGGCGAGGTGCCCGAGCCTGTGCCGATGAGCACGCCGCTCGGAGAGCAAGGCACGGGCAAGTCCGAGCAGGAGCGCAAGGCCCGCAAGGACAAGGACGCCTCCTGATCACCACATCGCCTGCATGACGTTTTTGTGTCCCGCGCGGCGCCTGGGTATGGCCCCTTCGGCTCAGGCGCCCGCCCTACGCAGGACACATGCCCTCGAAATAATCGACCACTTTGAAAGACGGACGTTTTCCATGAATTTCCCGCGCATCCTCTCGTCTGCCCTGCTGGCGTCGGCCATGGCCCTGCCTTCCCTGGCGCATGCTTGGTGGAACGGCGACTTCACGCACCGCACCAAGGTCGTGCTGAACACCTCAGCCCAAGGCGTGGAAACGAAAGAAGCCCTGTCTGGCGTGGTCGTGCCGGTGCGCCTGCACTCCGGCAACTTCGACTTCCTGGGTGCCAAGCCCGACGGCGCTGATCTGCGCGTGATCGCCGCCGATGACAAGACACCGCTCAAGCACTGGGTGGAGCGCTTCGACGGCGTCAACGAACTGGCCGTGGTGTGGGTGCAGTTGCCCAACACCCTGCCGGGCACCGACAAGAACATCGTCTACGTCTATGCCGGCAACGAAGCCGCCACGGCCGAGGCCCCCAACGCCGCCCTGTTCGATGGCGCGATGGCCGCCGCCTTCCCCTTCTCTGGCCAGAACAGCGAGCCGGTGGCCGATGCCACCAACACCATCCAGTCCGCCACACCGCTGGCCCGTGAGACCACCGGCCTGATCGGCCCCTCCGGCAAGCTTGATGGCCAGGCCCTCAGTTGGACGAACGACAAGCTCAAGGCCGGCGCCAACGCGCCGTACAGCATCAGCCTGTGGTTCAAGCCCGAGGCCGTGACAGGCACCCTGGTCTCGCAAGGCCCGCTGAGCCTGAAGCTTGACGCCGGCAAGCCCAGCGCAGCACTGGGCACCGCCACCGCTGCCGGCGGCGAGCTGCCCACCGGTGCCTGGGCCCACCTGGCCCTGACCATCGGCAACGGCAAGCTCACGCTCTACGTGAACGGCGCGCAGGCCGCCCAGGCCGATCTGCCCGCCGCTGGCGCGCCCATCGAGGGCCCGCTCCAGCTGGGTCAGGGCATCACCGGCCTGGTCGACCAGCTCGAAGTGGCCACCACCGTGCGCAGTGCTGATTGGGTGAAGCTGGCGCATGCCGCGCAAAGTGCCGATGCCAAGCTGGTGGCCACCACCACCGAAACGCCCGAGACCGCCGGCCACGCCGACGGTGGCGGTGAAGCCGGGCACTTCGCCATCCTGGTCGACAACCTGACGGTTGACGCCTGGGTGGTGATCGTGATCCTGGCCGTGATGTTCGCCATCGCCGTATGGGTGATGTACGACAAGGCCGTGCTGGTCGGCCGCGCCGACAAGGACAACTCGCGCTTCCTGGTGGGCTTCCGTGAAGCACGCGATGTGCTGGCCGTGTCCTCCAAGGACCTCAAGCACTCGCAGCTGGCCCGCCTGTACGAAGCCGGTCTGCGCGAACTGAACAAGCGCGATGTGGGCAAGGCGGGCTCCGCCCCCCTGAGCGGCGCGTCGATCGATGCGGTGAAGGCCGCCATCGATGCCGACCTGATCCGCGAGAGCCACACGCTCAACAGCAAGATCGTGCTGCTGACCATCGCCATCTCGGGCGGCCCCTTCCTGGGCCTGCTGGGCACCGTGGTGGGCGTGATGATCACCTTCGCGGCCATCGCCGCCGCCGGTGATGTGAACGTCAACGCCATCGCCCCGGGCATTGCCGCGGCACTGCTGGCCACCGTGGCTGGCCTGGCCGTCGCCATCCCCGCGCTGTTCGGCTACAACTACCTGGCCGCCCGCATCAAGAACATCTCGTCGGACATGGGCATCTTCGTCGACGAGTTCGTGACCCGCGTGGCCGAAACCTACGGCGCCCGCTGAGCCTGGAGCACGACATGGCGGGTGATGTCAAAGGTGATCTGCAGGCGTACGACGACATCAACGTCACGCCCATGCTGGACCTGGCCTATGTGCTGCTGGTGGTGTTCATCATCATGACCACAGCCTCGGTGCAGGGCGTGCGTGTCACCGAGCCCAAGACGATGGCGGCCAACAACCTGGCCAAACCCCAGACACGCGGCATCACCATCACGGCCGACGGCCAGGTCTACCTGGATGCCTACCCGGTGAGCATGGACCAGCTGCGCGACAACCTGGCCCAGTACAAGGCGGCCAACCCCGCCCTGCCCGTGGTGCTCAAGGCCGATGCGGCCGCCCAGTACGACAAGGTGATGCAGGTGCTGGAGATCGCCAAGCAGCTGGACATCACCGAGATCGGCCTGGCCACCAAGCGCCTGCATTAACTACTTAATAATTTAAGAGGGAAGGATCATGAAGAAAATATTTTTCGCGCCAGCATTGTTGGCGACTTTATTTCTTGCAAATACAGCAAAAAGTCAAATCATTAACATATCAGGTTCATCTGCACTGCGTTACTCCTACATGAGCGCTTTGAGAAACATGTGCGATGCGGACTTAGTACTATATTCCGACCAGCGACTGCCTAGTCTCTATCAAGAAGGTGACGATTTAACAATTGGCGATTTAGGGACAGTTTTCACCGTCGCATGCCAATACAGTAACAGCGACAGACCACGCCAGATAGCCACAACTTCAATTGGGGCAATACACGGCATCGCGTTTAATTTACACAAAGACGATTACTCTGCAGTTTCACTTAGCGCAGGCTCCGAAAAGGGATGCTTTGTTAAGGCCGCCGGCGGAAAACCAGCAAGAGCCGTTGGGAATATTTCCGCAATCTTCCAGGCATCAGCAAAATACAAACTGGGAGCTGAAATACAGTGCAACCAAAAATCCCATGGAGGCTTCCTGAATGCCCCGGCAATTTCGTTTCCTCAAACAATACGAAATGCCTCGAATATTACAGATCATTCTTTATCAGCGCGCACAAACAAAACCCCTTTCAATGTCGTCTATGGTATTGCCGTGAGCGGCGAACTATATACCGACCTTCAAATAGCTCAGGGTATTTTAGTGCCTAACGGTGCGGATGGGAGAACGCCTGAGTATCAGCCAAGTATAACGCGCACCACGTATTCTTCCTTAACGGTTAACACTTTCAACTCTTCCAAAAAAAACCTCCAAGATTTAATAAATCTCGAAACCAAAAACAAAAAAATAACCGTTTGCCGCGGGAGTGACTTTTCTGGAATTCATACGGTGGCCGGAGAATTTTTTTTGAATCAAGCAATCGGCTCAGATGGCGAATTCGGAGGAGCATTGGATTCTGCGAACTCTTCAGATTACGGTCCAGAAGCTGCGCTGGATTCTTACGAAGTAAAAGAATTAAATAACATAGAAGAAATAAAAAAATGCCTCAATTCATCAGGTTATGCGATTGGTATCCTACCACTTACGGAAAACACCTTGGGAGTAAGCCTTATTTCTACCAAATATAGATTTGTCAAAATAAATAATATTCCATCTTTTGCATCAGAGCATGGCGACTTCGGATCATGCTGCGGAAAAAATGTCAAGTCAGCATCTACCGGAAATTATGAATTCACCTTTCCTGCTTATGTTTTTTCAACCTCATCAGCTGGAACCCTTATCTTAAATTTAATAGCAATCAAGATAGCTCAGCTCAATGGAGTTACGGGAACTTACCCCTCAACTCCAGGCAATTACTATCGCTCAGAATTCTCAGACCCATTACTACAATACTAATTGAGCTGATCCATGCAGATCCAGCAGGAAACCAAACCCTACGACAGCATCAACGTCACGCCGATGCTGGACCTGGCCTATGTGCTGCTGGTCGTCTTCATCCTGATGACCACGGCCTCGGTGCAGGGCCTGAGCGTGTCCATGCCCAAGCCGAGCAACAAGCCCGCCACCGAGAAGCACGAGCTCAAGGTGGTGCAGGTGATGCCCGGCGGCTCGGTGCTGCTCAATGGCGTGCCCGTTTCCCTGCAACAGCTGGAAGGTGAGCTGACCCAGGCCAAGGCCCGTGATCCGAAGATGAGCGTCGCGATCAAGGGCGATGCCCAGGCCCAGTATGCGCAGGTGGTGACCATCATCGACCTGTGCAACAAGCTGGAGGTGCCCATGGGCCTGGTCACCTCGCGGATCGGAACCTGACATGGCCATCGCCGAATCCTCTTCCGGCGCGGGCCTGTCGCGCTTCGTCGTTCCGGGCGTGATCGTCCTGGCCCTGGTGCTGGGCGCCTGGTGGGTCTACCAGAGCCTGGGCAGCAGCCCCAAGGGGCCGCGCACGCAGACTGTGAAGATCGCGGTGCTGCCCGACACGCCCCCACCGCCTCCGCCCCCAAAGGAAGAGAAGAAGCCCGAGCCCAAGCCCGAAGAGAACAAGCCGCAGCCGCAAGAGCAGCCCAAGATCGAAGCACCGCCCGAGCCGCAACAGCTCAAGATGGAGGGCGCAGCAGGCGATGGACCCAGCGCCTTCAGCGCAGGCTCAGTCAACAGCGATTACAAGGGCGGCGCCGTGATGACCGGCGGCAGCGGCGGCACGCTGGCCGACAGGCTCGCGTCCAACAGCTTCGGCAACGCGGCGCGCCGCGAACTCAACGAGTACCTCAACCGCGACCAGAACCTGCGCCGTGGCGGCGACTACAAGCTGCCCGTGAGCCTGTGGGTGCGCGCCGACGGCAGCATCGAACGCTTCCAGCTCGACGACAGCTCCGGCAACCAGGAGGTCGACGCCCGCCTGCGCCAGGTCCTGAACCAGTTCCGCGGCTTTCGCAACCCACCGCCCCCCGGCCTGCCCCAGCCCATCCGGCTGCAGGTGAGCAACCGCATGACGGGGTGAGGCCTCCAGCAGCCGGCACCCTGAACAACGATCCAGACGCTGTACACCATGACCCTCAAGACACTGCAACGCTGGCCCGCCCTCACGGCCCTGGCCTTGGCCCTGACGGCGCCAGCCGCCCACGCCGACGACCGCGCGGCCCTGGAAACCCTGCGCCAGACCACGCGCAACCTGATCGACGCCCTGGTCGACAGCGGTGTGCTCAGCCGCGAGAAGGCCGATGCCCTGCTTAAATCGGCCGAGCAGCGCGCCGCCGCCACGGTGGCCACCCAGCCTGCGCCCCCCGCCACCACCGCCAGCGGCAAACCAGTGCTGCGCGTGCCCTATGTGCCCGAGAGCATGCGCAACCAGATCCGTGACGAGGTCAAGGAAGAAGTGCTGGCCCAGGCCAAGGCCGAGCGCTGGGGCGTGCCCAATGCGACGCCGTCGTGGGTGGACCGCATCCGCATCGAAGGCGATCTGCGCGTGCGCTACCAGCAGGACAACGCCAGCAACAACAACACACCCGCCCTCACCTACCTGGCGGCGGAAGTCAACAACGCCAACGGCATCAGCCGCATCCCCGATTTCGCGGCCTACCGCCTGACCAGCACCAACCTGCCGCTGCCCGTGACCGACACCGCGGCCGACCGTGCGCGCGAGCGCCTGCGCCTGCGCCTGGGCCTGACCGCCAAGGTGACCGACGAGATCGGCGTGGGCGTGCGCCTGGCCACCGGCAACGCCACCGACCGGGTCTCGACCAACCAGACCATGGGGCAGAACTTCAACAAGTACCAGTTGTTCGTCGATCGGGCCTTCGTGCGCATCGATCCGGCCGACTGGGTCACGATCCAGGGCGGGCGCATCCCCAACCCCTGGTTCAGCAGCGAGATGACCTGGAACGAGAACCTCAACTTCGAGGGCTTCGCCGCCACCTTCCGCCGCGTCGACCCCACCGCCAGCGTCGCGCCCTTCCTGACCCTGGGCTACTTCCCCCTGCGCGAGGCCTCGCCACCCAGCCGCAACTCGCGCTCGCTGTGGGGCGCGCAGATCGGCGCGAACTGGGAGGTCAGCGCGCGCACCCGCGTCAAGCTGGGCCTGGCCTACTACCAGTACAACAACCTCGAAGGCCGCTCCGACAACGACTACACCATCACGGGCACCAGCGTGCCCACCGGCTCGACCTATGGCCAGTACGAGTACCCCGTGGGCCTGCGCCAGAAGGGCAACACCGTCTTCGAGACCAACCCGCTGTTGTCGGGCGCGCTGGACACGGCACCGGTCTGGGGCCTGGCCTACCAGTTCAAGCCCCTGGTGCTGACGGCCGCGGCCGAGTTCACGCACTTCGCGCCGTTCAACATCATGCTGTCGGGCGAGTACGCCAACAACACCGCCTTCAGCGCCTCTGATTTCCGCAGCCGCGCCACCTTCCCGTCCTATGCCAATGTCGACCCTGGCGGCAAGCGTGATGGCTATCAGATCAAGCTGGCCCTGGGCGCCAGCGAGGTGCGGGAAGCGCATGACTGGCAAGTGCAGGCCACCTACCGCCACCTGGGCTCGGACGCCGTGCTGGACGCCTTTACCGACAGCGACCTGGGGCTGGGCGGTACCAACCTGCGCGGCTACATCCTGGGCCTGACCTACGGGCTGTACCGCAACAGCACGCTGGCGGTGCGCTACATGGCGGCAGAGAACATCAACTCCACCATCAACGGCAACTTCCCCAACGCGACCTTCAAGGCCAACACACTGCAGGTGGACCTCAATGTGCGCTTCTGACCGCCCCATGTCTCCTCAGCCCGTACGCCGCCATGTGCGCGGCGTGTCTGTCCTGATGATGGCGCTGCTCACCGTGTCGGCCCACGCACAGGCCGACAAGGAGCAGGAGCAGATCAAGCGCCTGCGCCTGCAGCTGCGCCAGGTTCAGCAGCAACAGGCCGAGGCGCAGGATGCGCATACCAAGGCCGACCAGGCACGCCAGCAGTCCGAGAAGTCACTGGACGAGGCGCAAGGCGAACTCAAGCGGCTGCGCACATCGTCGGGTGCAGCAGCGGCTCGCGCGGCCTCCTTGGGCAAGGAGGCCGAAGCCCTGAAGGAAGAGCGCGCCAAGCTGCTTGCCCAGGTGCAGGCCCTGACAGCGCAGCTGTCAGACACCAAAGCCCAGGCGCAGGCCGCCCAAGCAAAAGCCCAGGCCAGCGAGACGGAACTGCAAACCCGCAACCAGAGCCTGGCCAACGCCCAGGCCCAGTGCACGCGCCACAATGCGGAACTCGTGCAGATCGGGCAGGAGCTGATCACCAGCTACGAGCGCAAGGGCATCGCACAGGTACTGGGCGAAGGCGATCCCTTCATCCAGACCAGCCGCGTGCGCCTGGAGAACTTCAAGGCCCAGTACCAGGATCGGATCGACGCGGCCCGGCTGAACCCTGCGCCCGCCGAACGCTAGAGGTTGCGGTCGCCCTGGGGGCCGCCTGACGGCATCGACAGGGCCTGAAGGCTCATGGCCTTGGCCACGGCCTGGGCCCGGTTGGCCGCGCCCAGCTTGCGCAGGATCTTCTGCACATGGTTCTTCACCGTGAGCGCGCTGATGCCCAGCTTCTCGCTGATCTGCTGATTGCTCAGGCCATCACGCACCCACAGCAGGATCTCGCGTTCACGCTCGGTGATGCCGCCGCTTCGGGCCGTGCTGCCCATGGCGCCCCCCGCCGCATGGGGACCCGCGGCGTTGCCCACGCCGATCATCTGGCGCTCCGTGGTGTGCACGCGCACGTAGGTCGTGTGCAGGCAGGGCAGCAGCATTTCCGCATGCGTCAGGGCCTGGTCCTCATGCACATGATCGGCCGAGCCGAACAGGAAAATGCTTTCGATCTCTTCAGGGCGCCCCGGCCGGCTCATGCCATGCACCAGCAACTGCTGGTAGCCGGCGTCCCGCATCATGTCGGCCACCGGATCACCGGCGGGCAACTCGTCACGGTGCAGCCAGCAGGGCTGCTGCCTGCGCAGGTGCCAGCGCTTGATGGCGGCCATGATGGCCGGCTCTCGCGCAGACTGCAGCCCGCGCAGCGCGGCTTCGGAGATGGGTACGCTGTTGAACACATCGAACACCAGATCCCGGTACTCGCGGTGGTAGGCCCCGCACACCAGCAGCTTGTGCGGCAACCAGCGCTGCAAATCAGCCTGGCTCCACAGGAAGAACTGGTAGCGCCGACTCACCTGCGGCGCCGCCTCCACGATGCGCAGCAGGCACTCGGAGGGCTCTGACGTGGTGGCGTTTGTTTGCATGAAGATGAACAACCCTGTGGACGCGCCATTGTCAGGACACCCCGTGACGGTTTGTTGACGGATGTAAAGCTGCGGACCTTTGCACCGTGTTCACGCTACCTCGCAGCAGCCTGAGATCCCAGGCCCGCGCCAGGAGAAGCGGAGAAAGGCCCGCCTGCCGAAGGCTGTGCTGCCGGACCGGCCGACGAGGCAGCCTCGGCCGGCGCAGGCGCGATCTCAGCCACCTCGAACAGCCATTCCCGATAGGTCTGAACGCCCTCTGGGGCCGTCAAGGGTGCGCGCCCCGACTCGCTGTAGACGCCCCGTATGCGGCCATCCTGGGTGCGCAGCAGGCCCCAGGGGCGGCGGGTGACGGGATCGGCCCACGCGCGACGCAGATGACGCTTGGCGGGATCCTGCCGCTGGTCGTCGAGCAAATCCGTCAGGGACAGCGGCAGGTTGGGCTGGCCCGCGGGCGTATTGGCCTGGTAGGCCGCCAAGGCCGCCTGGATCTGCCCGCCGCGAAACACCAGTTCGGCCTCGCGCTGACGCATGGCCTCCTGCTTCCATTGCGTGCCCAATGCGGCCAGCATCACACCGCTGATGGCCACCCACCACAGCAGGGCCAGGTAGGTGAACCCGCGCGATGCGCCGGGATCACCAGGTCGCATAGGGCGAGCCATCCAGCCCCCGGCCCGAAGCCCCACTGCGCACATCGCCCATGGCGCCCTCCATGCTGCTGTCGGGCAAGGGCGGCAGCATCACCCAGCTGTCGCGCCGGCCGGTGAGCGGGTCTTCCGGCAAGGCACGCAGGTAGCCCATCTGCACCATCTCGTCGAGCGAGGCTGGGTAGCGCCCTCGGTCGCCCGCGAACTTGTCGATGGCATCGCGCATCACGGCCAGCGAGGTCTTGAGCGAGGCTTCACGGGCGCGCTCCACACTGCGTGTGTAGCGAGGAGCCACGATGCTGGCCAGCAGGCCGATGATGGCCAGCACCACGATCAGTTCGATCAGGGTGAAGCCTCGCCGCCGTTGTGCGGCGGGCGGGTGGGCGCTGGTCATGGCCTTCACAGGCACCTCACCACTGCCGGTAGGGCGTGCCGTCCAGCCCGACGCCATCGGCACGCGAATACACATCGAACACATCGGCGCCGGGCTGTGGCTGATCGGGCGGGCTGGCATAGCTGCGCAGGCCCCAGGTGGCCGCGGCCGGCAAGGTGGGCATGGCAAAGGGATCGCGAGGCAGGCGGCGCAGGAAGTAGATGCGCTTGGGCGTGCTCTGGCGGATGTCGGTGACGCCGGAGACCAGCACATCGAGCGTGGGCGGGTAGCCGGTCTCGCCCTCCTTCTTCTCGATCATGCCCTGGTCCCAGGCCTTCTTGTAGGCATCCAGCGCCAGGCGGATGGTGCGCAGGCCCTGGCGCAGATCGGCTTCGTTCTGGCGCCGCTGGTGCAGCGCCGCCAGGGGCACGGCGGCGCTGGCCAGAATGCCGACGATCATCACCACGATGACCATCTCCAGCAAGGTGAAGCCGCGTGTACGCATGGGCGCCATGTCCGCTCAGCGAGGTTCAGGCGCGGCGTCACCCGGCGCAGCAGGCGTGCCAACATCCGGAGCCCCCAGGATGCGCACCGTCCAGCCGGCGGTGGCACCGTTGTCCAGGCTCAGGCTGGTCTCACTCGCACCTGTCCCCTGTCGGGCCTGGAAAGTGAAGGCGCGGCTGCCCAGCGCCGGCACATCCACCTGCACGCGGCCGTTGTCAGGCGGGCCACCCGGCGTGGTCACGGCACTCAAGCTGCCCAGGTCATACAGCAGACCAGCACTCAGCGGCTCCTTGCCTGGGTTGGTCACCGTGATCTGAAAGCTCGCACCAGGTGGTACCTCTTCCGGGCCGCTCAGCTGCGCGCCTTCGGTTGACACGGCGGCCAGGGGGCGTGAGGATGGTGCAGCGGCGCCACGAGGGAATGCACCCGCCCCCCCGCGGCCCACCGAGCCACCCGCCTCACCGCTGGTGAGCAACCAGGCCGGTGCCCCGGGCTGCGCCTCTGTGCCCGAGGCCATGGGCAACGAGGACATCAGCCCCTGGCTGATGTTGCGCACCACACGCGGAGTGACCAGCATCACCACCTCGGTCTTGTTGCGCTGGTCCTGCGTCTTGCCGAACAGGCGCCCCACCCCGGGCAGATCGTGCAGCCAGGGCAAGCCGGCCGCGTTGCGGATCTCTTCGTCGTTGATCAGGCCGGCCAGGATCTGCGTTTCGCCATCCTTCAGGCGCAACGAGGTGGTGGCCTGGCGCGTACCCACCTGGTAGGCCAGTGAATCCTCCGGGCCGGTCACACGGCCTGTCACGCTGCTCACCTCCAGCGCCACCTTGATGGTGACTTCGTTGTCCAGCTGCACCTGGGGTTCGAGCTCGACCTTCAGGCCCACATCCAGGTAGCTCACCGACGCCGAGACGCCGACATTGGCTGTGGAGGTGGTGGTGAACACCGGCAGCTTTTCGCCCAGCAGGATCTTGGCCTTCTCGCGGTTGCGCGCGCGGATCTTCGGGTTGGCCAGCAGGTTGGTGCCGTCGGACGTGCCGCGGAGCGTGGCCACGGCCAGAGGATTGGCAGCGCTCCAGCGCAGGCCAGAGGTGCTGGTGATCGCCGCCGTGGAGTTGGGCACGCCGTAGTTCGCGGAGGTCGGCCAAGTCAGCCCCATGTCGACCATCTTCTTGCTCGACACCTCCATCACCTCGATCTCCAGCACCACCTCCGGATCAGGCAGGTCGATGCCGGCGATCAGGCGTTCGATCAGGCGCATCACCTCGGGGGTCTCGCGCACCACCAGCATGTTCAGGCGCTCGTCGATGAAGACATCGCGCGTCTTGGCCACCGTGCGGATCAGGGCCTGGGCCTGCTTGGGGTCGGCGTTGACCAGGTAGAAGCTGCGCGAGACCGTGTCCAGCAGTTCACGCTGCTTCTGCACGGTATTGGGAAACACCAGCACGGTGTTGCCGTTGAGCAGGCGCGATCCGAGCTGCTGCGTGTTGAGGATCACGCGCAAGGCCTCGGCCACGGAGGTGTTGCGCAGGAAGAGCGTGACCTTGGCATCACCGCGCACATCCTTGTCGAACACGAAGTTCACATTGGCCGCACGTGCCAAAGTCTCGAACACGGTGCGCAGGGCGGCTTCACGGAACTCCAGGGTGATGGGTTTGGCGCCAGCCGCCAGCTGCAGCGAGCTCTGCTGGCGGGTCTGCTCGGCACGCTGCTCATCGAGCTGGGTGAGCAGCCAGCGGGCCTCCGTGTGGCTCGGTGACTCGGACAGCACAGCGCGCAAGGCGGCATCCGCACTGGGCCAGCGCTTGGCATCCAGAGCCTGCTTGGCCTCGGTGATCAGCCGCTGCTGACGGTCGCTGCGTGCGAGTTCGTCCCTCAGCCACAAGGCGCGGGGGTGGCCAGGCGCGACCGCCTCGATGCGGTCAAGCAAGGCCATCACCTCGCCCCGCTGATCGGCCGCGCGGGCGGACTCGGCCTGGTACAGCAGGTAGGCCACGGTGGTGTCGCGCTGCTTGAGGAAGGCCGTGCGCAGGGTCAGGTCATCGGGCTGGGCCTGAGAGGCTTGCTGCAGTTTGAGCAGGGCAGCCTCATGCTGACCGGCCTGGGACAAGGTCTGAGCCTGCTTGAGTTCTGGCGCGGTGCACCCTGCCAGCAAGGCGGCAGCGGCCAAGCACAGCATCAGCAGAGATGATGAGAAAACACGGTGGATCATGGTCACTTCAAGGCCACGGTCTGGTCCTGGTTCAGGGGCAGGTAGGTCACGGTCAACTGGCGCTCGGCCACGGCGCCCACGCGCCATTGCCCGTCGATCTCGTCGCCCTGGCGCAGCACCCAGGTGCGGTTGGGCCCGGCAATCACCGCACGGGGTGTGTCATCGACATAGCGGCCCACCCACGCGTAGGGAAAGGCCGGCGCCATGGGGGCAGCGGCTTCCTGCACTGGCGGCGGGGGTGGCGGGGGCGGTTGTTGTGAGGCCCAGCTCCAGCGGGCATCGGCAGGTGCGGCCGGCCAGGGTTCGGCTGAGCGCCGTTGCCAGGCCGCCGCCCACAAGGTCAGCTCACGCGCCTGCTGCGGTGT
The DNA here is from genome assembly GCA_002339015.1 of Burkholderiales bacterium UBA1834. Lineage (GTDB taxonomy): Bacteria > Pseudomonadota > Gammaproteobacteria > Burkholderiales > Burkholderiaceae_C > Aquabacterium. The sequence continues at coordinate 8,281 of DDJC01000068.1, read as the reverse complement.
CGGCATGCTCGCCGATCGGCTGGTGGGCTGTGCGCGTTGCCCTGTGGGCAAAGCGTTGCGCTCCTGGCGAACCTGCGACGGCACCTGCCCAGGCGCGGACCGCTCGGGGCGATCAGTGCGCGCAACGCTGAGATCGTCATCCGGCGCAGGTTGCAGCGCGAGAAAGCCCGCGAGCGCCAGCACGGCCAGCAGCACCCAGCCCAGCCGAGGGTTGAGGCGGGCACTCATCGGGCCTCCTCCCGCCACCAGACAGACAATGCCACGCGTGCCTTGATCTGATCGCTCATGGGGTCGGCCCGGACCACGTCGAGCGCATCCAGGCTGATGGCCTTGTCCTGCAGCACGGCGCCCAGCCAGGCCCGCAGCGCGGGGTAGCTGGCCTCGACCGGCAACACCATCTGCTGGCGCCACACCGATGGCAGTGAGACCAGCGCGCCACCGCGGTACTGCACGGTGGGCACGGTCACGCCGAGTGTGCCGGCCTGCGAGAGCACCGCTCCCTGGCGTACCACGGCATCGGCCTTGGGCGGCAGCGAGGCCCAGGTCCGGCCCCAGGTGTCACGCAGCAAGGCGGGCGTCAGCTCGTCGATCACCGGGATGCGCCGGACGGGTTCCCTGGACGCGGCCAGTGCCTTGGCAGCAGACTGCAACTGCCCTCGCAGATGCAGGGCCTGCGCCTCGCTCTCGTTCAGTTCCGCCTGCATCGCCGGCATCACCTGCCAGGATGCCCAGGCCGCGATGCCCAACATCAGCAGGCCTACAAGGCCCGGCCAGCCCAGCTTGTCTAGCCAGGTCCGCAGATGCTGCAACGTGTCGGCCTTCATGGTGAGGTCTCCATCAAGGCCATCCATGTGCTTTGCGCCTGCACCTCGACCTTCAAGCCATAAGCGCCCTGAGCGGTCATGAAAGGTGCCGCCAGCGAGGCCCGGCTGATCAGCCGCCCCGCAGGCAGGCTGTCGGCCCAGCCCAGTGCAGCGGCGTCATCGCGCACCGCCGCCTGCAGGCGCCAGGTAGGCCCAGCGGACCGCCCAACGTCGTCCAGCGAGGTACTCATGGACAGCATCACCGCGCCAGCGTTGGATGCCGATCGCTCCATCTGCGCCAGCATGTCCGGCCAGGGAAAGGCCAGTGCGCGGACCATGTTCACGGCCTCATCGGCCGCGGCAGATTCCAAAGTGGGGGCGCTGGCCGCCGCCCGCGGCGCCTCAGCCTTCTCAGTGCGGGCCAGCGCGGCACGCTCGACACGGGCCACGCGGTCGGCACGCCCAAGCCGCTTGAGCTGTTCCTGTGCCTCCAGTTGCCGTGTCTGCAGGGCATCGACCTGATCGGCCACCCACATCAAAGAGGCCAGGCCAGCCAGCAGCAATGCCCAGGCCCATGGTGCAGGCCGCGGTCTGGGATGTTTGAAATCCAGGGCCTCAGACCAGGCTGCTGCCTTCCCTGGCAGGCAGCGTGCAAGCCATGAAGTCTGATGCTTGGCACCAAGCAGCACACCAGGCTCCTGCGCCAGGGTCAACTGGAGCGCGTCGCCACCCGCAGGCGGCGCCTGCACGGCATCGCGCAGAGGTTCAGCCCACAGCCCCGTCAACTTGTCCGCCTGGGCCTGAGCGTGCACCGCCCAGCCTGGCTCATGCAGGGTCAAGGTGCGTGGATGGACAACATCCTCACCACGCGTCAACCAGGCCTTCAAACCGTTCGCCCACCAGGGGCCGACCCATTGAGATGTCACATGGTGATGCCGTGCCACGGTCCCCATGTCATCCAGCAGGGTCTGAGGGGCCGCGCATACCAGCACGCCCTGGGGCAACACCAGGGCCCGGCTGGTCCAGCGTTCACGCCAGGCCGTGACATCCAGCCCCAGCAGGTGCGCCCAGCGAGACTCTGCCTCGCCCATGGCTTCACGCCGCGCCGCGGCCCCTCGCCCCGCCGTTGGCACCACCGCGCTCAGCAACCACCGTGCAGACAAGCCCACGCGAGCCCGCTGGCCCGGATGGGCCTCGCACCACTGCCGCCATTGCAGCAAGGCCTGATCGTGCACAGGCACGCCCATGGGCGAGCTGGCGGCATCCAACTCCGGCACCAGGCATACCCAAGCAGGCTCGCGCCAGGCACTGCGCCACTGACCCAACTTCGACCAGACATGCATGCCGGGCACCGCAGGCCAGCGCAACGCCATCACCTCACTCCGCCAGCGTGACACGGTTGAGTTCCTCCAGCGTCGATTCGCCGCGCAGCACGCAGGCCAGCGCCGATTCGCGCAGCAGCCGTGTGCCGCTGGCGCGCGCGTGTGCCTTGATCTTGATCAGCGACGCACGCGACACGATCAGGTCACGCAACGTGTCGTCCATCAGCAGCACCTCGGAGATGGCCTTGCGCCCGCGGTAGCCGGTATGCCGGCAGTGCACACACCCCACCGCGCGCTGGAACTCGCCACGCGTGTCCAGCGGCAGCATGGCTGATCGCAACTCGCTCACCTCGGGCTGCCAGGGCTGGCGGCAGTGCGTGCACAGCTTGCGCATCAGGCGCTGCGCGACCACGCCATTGAGCGCGGACACCATGTTGTACAGATCGACCCCCATGTGCATGAAGCGCCCCACCACGTCGAACACGTTGTTGGCGTGGATGGTGGACAGCACCAGGTGGCCCGTCAACGCCGCTTGCGAGGCGATCTGCGCCGTCTCGGCATCACGGATCTCGCCCACCATCACGCGGTCCGGGTCGTGACGCAGGATGCTGCGCAGGCCCCGTGCGAAGGTCAGACCCTTCTTGTCGTTGACGGGGATCTGCACCACGCCGGGCAGCTGGTACTCCACCGGGTCTTCGATGGTGATGATCTTGTCGCGGCCGTCGTTGATCTCCTGCACGACGGCGTACAGCGTGGTGGTCTTGCCGCTGCCCGTGGGGCCGGTGACCAGCAGCATGCCGTAGGGTTTGGCGGCCAGCCGGCGCACCACGTTGGCATCGTCGGCATCGAAGCCCAGGCCCTCCAGCGTCATGGCCGAGGCATCGGCCGACAGGCGCGAGCGGTCCAGGATGCGCAGCACGGCATCCTCGCCGAAGCTCGACGGCATGATGGACACACGGAAATCCACATCACGGCTGGCACTGCCTTCGCTGCCCACGGCCTGGCCCAGGCGGGCGCGCAGCTTGAAGCGGCCATCCTGCGGCAGGCGGCGCTCACCGATGTCCAGCTCGGCCATCACCTTCAGGCGCGACACCAGCTGCTCGGCCACCTCACGCGAGCCCACATCACCCACCTCCACCATCACGCCATCCAGCCGGTGGCGGATGGTCATGCCCGTGGCGGTGGACTCCAGGTGCAAATCGCTGGCCTGGGCCTTGAGGGCATCGAACAGGGTGGCATCGAGCAGGCGCACCACCGGGCTGGTCTGGCGGTTGATCGCGTCGACCGACAGCTCATGCACAGCGGCTTCGTCAACAGCATCGCCTTCGATGGCATGGGCCTGCAAGGCATCACGAGCCTCGTAGCCGGCCTCGCCCTGTGCCAGCAGGGCATCAAGCGTCTCATCGGGCAGGGTCTGCCAGACCAGCGGATGCGGCACGCGCCGCGCCACCATCTCGCGCAGCATGTGGTCGGAGGCATCGGTCGTCCAGGCTGTCCAGCAGCCCTGGCCATCCAGCCCCACCACCACGCGCAGCCGCAAGGCCTGCACCAGGGGCCAGACGGACCAATCCGGCACGGCGTCAGGCATGGCCGTGGCCTCATGCACCGGGGCCTGCACGGACAGCACCGCTTTCATTGGATCTGCTCCGCCACCTGGAAGATGGGCAGGTACATCAGCACCACGATGCCGCCGATCAGCACGCCCATCACCAGCATCAGCACCGGGCTCACCACACGCCCCACCCAGTCGGTGAAGCGGGCCAGCTCCTCGTCGTAGAAGGTGGCTGCGCGCTCCAGCATCGAGCCCAACTCACCCGTGTGCTCGCCCACGCGCATCATGCGCAGCGACACCGGCGTGGTCAGCGCGTGCTGCTGGAAGCTGTCGGACAGGCGTGTGCCTTCACGCACCCGCTGCCCGGCCTGCTCCAGCGCGGGCTTCAGCGAAGGCTTGACCAGCTCACTGGAGGCGTGCAAGGCAGCCACCACCGGCACCCCGGCCTGCAGCAACAGGCCCAGCGTGCGATACAGCGTGGCCAACTCGACCAGGCGCAGGCGCTCACCCACCACGGGCATGCGCCACAGCCGCTCGGCCATGGCGGCCCGCACGGCCGGTGATCGCCAGCCCACCACGCCCAGGCCCAGCAGGCCCAGGATCCCGACCAGCACGCCCCAGGGGTGCGCGCCCACGGCCTGCCCGGTCTTGAGCAACAGGCCTGACAACCAGGGCAACTCACCCCCCATGCCTTCGTAGATGTCCGCAAAGCGCGGCACCACGAACACGGTCAGGAAGGTGATGACCAGCAGGCTCGCACTGATCAGGATGGCCGGGTAGATGGCGGCACCCACCAGCTTGTCACGCAGGCCATCGACCCAGGCCAGATAGGCCGCATGCTGGCGCAAGGCCTGTGGCGTGTGGCCCGTGCGCTGACTGGCCTCGATACTGGCGATCAGCAAGGTGCTGAAGGCCTGCGGCTGGGTGCGCATGGCCTGCGCCAGGGTCTGCCCCTGGCCCAGCGCCTCCACGAGCGCGGACAACACCGCAGACACGCCCGCAGACGATTCCTTCTCTCGCAGCGTGATCAGCGATTCGTACAAGGGGATCCCGGCGTCCAGCAGCACGGCCAGTTCCTGGCAGAACAGGCGCCGGGGGAAGTCCCCGCCCGCTGATCGCGCTGGCGCCACCGCGACCGCAGGCCCTGGCGCCGCGCGGCCGGCAGGCCCTTGGCCCGGCCCCAGGGCCTGCACCTGCAGCAGGTCGCACGCCTGCACCGGCTTGCCCAGCAAGCGTGACAGGGCCTGGGCCACACCACGCGCATGGCCGGCATCGACCTCGTGCTCGGTGATGGCCCCCAGGGCCATGTGACGGACGCGGTAGCGGTTCATGGTGATGTCAGAGCCCGTGCAGCGGCCCATCACCAACTGGTGATGTCCTGGTCTTCGCCATCGCCGCCTTCACGCCCGTCCTTGCCCAGTGAGAACAGGTCGAAATCACCGTGCTCGCCCGGCGCGCGGTACTGGTATTCGCGCCCCCAGGGATCCTTGGGCGGCGCCTTGCGCAGGTACGGGCCCCACCAGCGCGTCTCGTCGCCTGGCTTAGTCCACAGCGCGCCCAGGCCCTGCTCGGTGCTGGGATAGTGGCCGGTGTCCAGGCGGAACTGGTCCAGCGCCTTGGTCAAGGCATCGATCTGGGCTGTCGCGGTCTTGACCTCCGACTTGCCGATCTGCGCGAAGAAGCGGGGCCCCACGTAGCCGGCCAGCAAGCCGATGATGACCAGCACGACCAGCAACTCGAGCAGCGTGAAGCCGCCTGTCTTGGCGTTTTTCATAGGGCCGGTTGTTCAGGAAGACGCCAAACGGATACTGCGTCGAGTCATGGCAATTTAATAAACGATGCTGACAGCTTGATGACAGCCCGCAGCGGTTCGCACGCTGGTTGCCAGGGAGGCAAAGCGCGATGAGAAAAAGGAAGCGGGATTCCCTTCCGGGGCAGCATAGGCAATGCGCCGAGCCTCACGGGCTCACACGCTCAAGGTCTCTCTGATTTCGATTGAATTGGAGATCGATTCTATCGTCGATTGCATGCCGCCCGTGGACGGCGCCATCGACGGCAACCCAGCTTGCCTCGCAGCATGGACCGGCCCGCCTTCGCCATGATCGGCCCCCATCAGCGCAACCAGCCTGGCTGCCGACGCATGCCATGCCGCGCCCGGCGTCGGCCTGGGTCAGGGCTTCTGCGACGGAAGGCTTGACGCCGATGACGTCAATGCGGGCTGCAAGGTTCTCGCCGGGTTGCCTGCCTGAGGAGGCTGGGCTGCATCGAACACAGGGGCCTTGTAGCCTTCGGGGGGCTTGAGACAGGCACGCATGAACTCGGCATAGGCATCGCCCGCCAACGCCTTGTCCTTCGCCTGCTGGGCGCAGGCCTGAAGCACCTCTTGGCGGGATTCGCGGGCTTGTGCCGCATGGATTAGGCCCATGCAGGCCATCATCATGAAGACGAGATTTTTCATTTGATATTTCTGATCACGGCGGCTGACGACCGCCCTTTGCACTGGTTGGCGAAGAGGAAGCCCTTCATCGCATGGGCGATGGCATAAAGATGGCCTGCATTGGTCAAGAAACTTCCCGCATACCTCGCATTGAGCGTTCGGGGAATTTGGAGGCACTGCTTTTGCCAGTGACTCAGAACGTTCTCGACCACTGTCTTGCTTTTAGTTGCAGACCGAATCGGGGTTGCGCCCTTTGCCGCGAGGGATCACTCGAACTCAGGTGGAACATGACGAAGTTGTTCAGCCAAATCCCATCCATCAAGCTTGGCGCCCGGCTCTTCCCACTTCGCACCTGCTGCAATCCACTCGGCTCTGTAGTTCCGGGCGCCTATCGGCGATGAGTCTTGATAGCCATGCTCGACTCCGCAGCAAGGGCAGAAGTCATAGAGCGGGCTCCTCCCATCGTCGCCCCACGGCGGATCCTCCGATCTGTAGCCGCAAACGCGGCACCGCAAGTCTTTTTCACTGTGCATGGAAGTAGTCCAGGTTCGTCGGATGCCCGTGCTTTGCCGGATCGGGAACGTAGAGCGTGCGAGGTGCACCGGTCTTGTCCATCACGCCGAAGGCATTTGTCGAGGGGTCGAACCGCACAACGTCTCCGTTTGCACGGGTCTTCGAGAGCACGCCTGCGCCCGGATTGTGCAGGAAGTCCTGCGCTTTGCGCACGTAGTCGACAGCATTTTTTGCGCCGAAGTCGGCGCCATGATCTTTGAAGTGCCTGAAGGCGTTCTCGGCAACAGACTGGGACTTGGTTGACGTCCACATCGCGCCCTTTGTTCTCCTGCATACAGCTTGTGCTTACGGCTCTTCTGCAAGGATCACCTGCCGCTCCTGATCGAACACAGCGTAAGCAGACGGATCATGCTCAAACAAAGCTTCCGCAAACCCAGGGTTCTGCCACGATTGTGGAGAGATACCGATAGCCGAGCTTTCATGAATCCAGACTCGCCAATTCGACGGAATGACCGTACTGACAATCTCAAAGCACTCCGCCTGATGACTGCCCATACTTGGCCTTTCTCCTGGGCCCTCTGACGTCACAATGCTGAAGCTTCGCTGCCCTTCTGTATCAATAAAAATCGAGAGCACATGGTAGATCCGGCCTAACGTGAGCCAAGGTGAAGATGACACCTCCTGCCCACCGCTATCAAGCAGTCGAACGCATTTAACTTTCATCGGCCTGCTCCGAATGCATTGTTAAAAATCGCCTTGTAGTCCAAACCGTAGAACGGCTCTCCGGTCTTGGGATTCATGTAGAAGTGCATCTGGAAATCTCCTGCAGGACTCTGGAATGTCTCCGTCGTGTATTTGCCAAAGCCTTTGGGAATCGCAGGATTGCTAAGCTGACCAGGGCCGAGATTCGGGATTGCTCTGGATGTGGACAGTGCTTCTCGCGTAAGCGTGCCAGTTGCCGTGAAAGGCGATCTTGCCGACTCGTTAACAAGCTGATTCGCAAGACGGGGGCCATTAGCAACGTTGGCTGCGCCCTTTGCCCAAGCATTAGCATTCGTCCCTCCACTCAATACGATCCCAATACCCGCAGCAGCCAGAGGATTGACCCCTGCACTGGCCATGCCGCGGTCCATCAGTGTCGGAGTGGCCTGGCCGCTGATCATCGTGCGCAAGCCAGCCGTTGCATTATCGGCGCCCATGCCGAACACCGCCACCCCTGCAACAGCGCCAACCCCTGTCCAACTGGTGGCAACACCCAGCGCAGCACCACCAGAGGCTTCCAGCACGCCGAACCCGAGTTGAGCGGCGCCTTGTAGACGGGTGCCCACGCTGTAAGCATCGTAGTAACTTCCGATGGCTGCACCCACGTTACTCACAGTGTTCGTGATGCTCTTGGCATACAACCCACTCGGATCCGTGAAGTTCGTCGGGTTGTTCTCCACGTAGGTGTAGACATTGATCCCGCCCTCCAGCCCGATCGGATCACGGCTGATGAAGCGGCCCAGCACCGGGTCGTAGTAGCGGGCGCGGTAGTAGGTGTAGCCCGTGCTCAGGTCGGGCTCGCGCCCGGTGAAGCCATAGGTCGGCATCGCGCCGCCGGTGCCGATCACGCGGCCCCAGGGATCGAAGCGCCGGTAGGCCCTGAGGTTGCCTG
>DDJC01000071.1 GCA_002339015.1 Burkholderiales bacterium UBA1834 | reverse complement strand
TGGCCCAGCTGCGCGCCCAGTTTGCGGTAGAGCTGAGGCCGGTCCGAGGCCAGGCCGAACCCCACCTTCACGACCTCGTTCGATTCGATCATGGCGCGCAGAAAGCTCAGTGCCTCCGGCAGCGCGGTCTGGACGATGAAGGCATGCCCGGCGGTGGCGAACTGCACGATGTCCGGCCCGGTGTGGGGCACGCCTGCCACGAACACAGGCTTGCTCTCGGTGTCGAAACCGACATGGACAGCGCGGCGCAATTCGCGCTCGGCAAACTCGAACTGCTCGGCGCTGCGCAGCACGTGGATGCGGCTGAGCGGCAGCGCAGGGTAGGGCGGCAGGGCCGCAATCTGTTCGGGCGTGGGGCGTTCCAGCCGTGGCGGTCGGTTCATTCACGCAGTATCGCGCAGCACGGGTGATACATTGCGGCGGCCATTGCGCCGCATTTCACGCCCGCCGATCCACACGCCATGCACACCCGACTGACCCGCCTTCTGGGCATTGCCCACCCCATCGTCCTGCCTGGCATGACGTATGTTGCCGTGCCTTCGCTGGTGGCGGCGGTCAGCGAGGCCGGTGGCCTGGGCATCCTGGCCTCGGGCGGCATGTCGGCCGACGAGTGCCGCGCGGCCATCCGCCAGGTGCGTGCGTTCACCGGCAAGCCTTTCGGTGTTGGCTGCAGCCTGATGCTGCCAGGCGCGGCGGCCTGTGCCGAAGTGGCCGTGCAGGAGCAGGTGCCCGTGCTCAACGTGTCCATGGGCAAGGCCGACCAACTGGTCCGGCGGGTGCAGGCCTATGGCGGCCACGTGATCGCCACTGTGTCCAGCGAAAAGCATGCGCGCTCGGCCATCGATTCAGGCGTGGACGGCCTGATCGTGACCGGCCACGAGGCTGCCGCCCATGGCGGCGCAGTGACCTCGCTGGTGCTGATTCCCGCCGTGCGCGACATGACGGATCTGCCCATCATCGCGGCCGGCGGTTTTGCCGATGGGCGCGGGCTGGTTGCGGCGCTGGCCCTGGGCGCCGATGCGGTGGCCATGGGCACGCGCCTGGCCGCGTCCAAGGAAAGCCCGCTGCATGAAGTCACCAAGCAGATGGTGGTCGACAAGGCGGCCGAGGACACCATCTACTCAGCGAACTTCGACACCTTTCCGTGCCGGGTGATGCGCACGCCCGGTGGTGAGAAGTACACGGCACGGCGCTTGAGCCCGCCTCGCGTCGTGGCACGCTCACTGAGGGCTGCCAGCGAGATGAACACGCCGATGGGCCAACTGGCGCGCGATGCCCTGCGCGAAGGGCCCTTGCAGGCCGTGAAGATCGCTTACTTCGGCGCGGCCACCCTGGCCATGCGCAAAGCCATGCACCAGGGCGACCATGCGGAGGGCGTGCAATTGATCGGGCAGTCGCAAGGGCTGGTGCACGATGTCCCGGCGGTGGCCGAGATCATCGCGCGCACGCTGGCACAGGCGCGTGAGGTGCATAGGGCCATGGCATGTCCCGAATGACGGTGCCGGTCATGTGACCAGTGGGCATCTGCTCACCGCTCGACACATGGGATTGCTCATCGGCGGGCATACCATTTGCTCAAGGGCGGCAAGCTGAAATTGCGGCCACCGAGATGGAGGGCGCGCGGCCTTTGACAAGATCAATGAGGAGATGACGATGTCCCACGCCCTTTCGCGCTGGCTTCGGTGGCTGGCTGCCGGCCTGGCGCTCACCCTGGCCGCCTGCAGTGTGCTGAAGCTCGCCTACGACCAGGCGCCCACGCTGGTGTCCTGGCGCATCAACAAGGCACTGGACCTGGAGGGCGCCCAGCGCGATACCGCCCGCGCCGCCGTGCGCGAGTGGTTCGCCTGGCAGCGCAAGGCACAGTTGCCGGCCATCGCCATGTTCATGGAGCGCTCACAGCGTGAGGCTACGGGCACCATCACCCCGGCACTGGCGTGTGAGCGTCGCCAGGAGATCGAGGGTTGGCTGCGTGCCGGGGCCGACCGGGCAGCGCCCTTGATCGCCCGGGTGGCGGTGCAGCTCACGCCTGCGCACATTGACCACCTCCAGAAGCACTTCAAGGAAAAGGATGAGGACTTCGCCGACGACTTCCTGGATGACGATGCCGAGGACCGCCAGGAGGCCGCGGAGAAGTATGTAGAGAAGTGGATGGAGCGCTTCTACGGCCGGATGGACAGGGATCAGCGTCGCCAGATCGCCAGTGAGGTGGAGCGCCTGCCCTTCGATGCCGCCGCGATCAACCAACAACGCCAGCGTGTGCAGAACAACTTGATCGTGCTGCTGCGCAAGCTGCATGATCAGAAGGCCACGGCAGAGCAGGCGCAAGGCCCCATCCGTGCCTTGCTGCACGATGCCATCATGCCGACCGATCCGCGTCAGAAGGCCGACATGGAGCGCTGGATCAGCGCGGGCTGCCAGATGGCCGCCTCGCTGCACAACCACACCTCGGCCGATCAGCGTCGCACGGTGGTCGACAGGCTCAAGGGCTGGACAGCCGATCTCAACGCGCTGTCGAAGGCCGCGCCGCAGTAAGGCGTGCGGCCTCGGCCTGCAGCGTCTTCCAGAAGCGGGCGTCCTGCGAGCTGGCGTAGTTGATGCGCATCAGCGTGCTGGGTTGGCATTGCGCATGGAACAAGGCACCCGGCGCGATCAGCCAGCCGGCTTCCAGCAGCGGGATCACCAGCCGTTCGGTGTCCACGCCCACGTCCACCCAGCCGAACAGGCCTTGAGGTGCCGTCACCAGTTGAAAGCCTGTCTGGCGGATCAACTGCATGCAGCGCGTGCGTGCAGCGTCGAGCTGGATGGCCACGCGTTCACAGTGGCGGCGCATCTGCCCTTGTTCGAGGCACCAGGCCAGGGCCTGCTCCAGCAAGGGGGCAGTGGTCAGGGTGGTCAGCAGCTTGGTGTTGACGATGCGGTCGACCAGGGGCTGTGGCGCGGCGATGTAGCCCACGCGCCAGCTGGGTGACAGCGCCTTGGAGAAGCTGCCGATGAGGACGACACGGCGCAGCTCATCGAGCACAGCCATGCGCGTGGCATGCTGCGGCCCAAGGAAACCGTACACATCGTCTTCGAGGATGTGAAAGTCATGCGCCTCGGCCAGCTTGAGCACCTGGTGCGCATGGCCCGGTGAGAGCATCGCACTGGTGGGGTTGTGCAGCACGGACACCGTCACGTACAGCTTGGGGGCGTGCGTCTGGGCCAGGCGAGCCAGCACGTCCAGGTCAGGTCCATCCTGCCCGCGTGGCACTGGCAGGATGCGCATGCCCAGTTGCGCCAGGCGTGCGAACTCCACAGCCCAGCCGGGCTCGTCCACCAGCACAGCGTCACCCGGACGCAGCAGGGTACGCGACACCAGGTCCAGCGCCTGCGTGGCGCCCACGGTGGTGATGAACTGCCCGGGTTCAGTGCGCAGGCCCATCTCGGCCATGCGGTGCGACAGCGCTTCGCGCAGGCGCTGATCCCCCTGGGGCTCGCCATAGTGCAGGCTGAGCGCTTCCATGCGCTCGCCCTGGGTGACCTTGCGCAACGCTGCGCCCAGCATGCCTGCGTCCAGCCAGGCGGGTGGCAAGGTACCCAGGCCGGGCATGGGGCGGGTGCCGGGTTCGTGGAACATGCCCCGGATCAGCGTGGTGGCATCAATGGGGGTGCTGGGCTGGAACGGGTGGGGTGCGGGTGCTGCGGGGCGCACAGGGCTGGGCTGCTGTGTCCGCACAAAGAAGCCACGTTGCGGGCGCGACTCCACCAGGCCCCGTGCCAGCAACTGGTCATAGGCGGCCACCACGGTGTAAGGGCTCACCCCGTGCGTCTGGGCACAGGCGCGCACCGAGGGCAGGCGTGAGCCGGCCGGCAGGCGATGCTGGCGGATCATCTCGGCGAAACGGCCGGCCAGTTGCTCGGCCAGGGGTTGGTCGCTGTCGCGAGAGAGGGTGTTGGGGATGGCGCTCATCGGCTGGAGGGGCGGTGCTCTGTACTGGTTCTGAGGCCAGCACAGTCTGGTATCTGAACTGGTTATCTGTATTGGTTCTGTATTGGCGTGGTGGCTAGAGTGCCATAAAGACCCACAGTACACAACCGCTTCTGAGGACCCCCATGAGCTTCGCCCTGGCAGCCCGCACACAGCGCATGAACCCCTCGGCCATCCGCGACATCCTCAAGGTGACCGAGCGGCCGGGCATCCTGTCGATGGCGGGGGGGCTGCCCGCGCCTGAAGCCTTTCCGGTCGAGGCCATCCGCCGTGCCAGTGACCATGTGCTGGGCACGCAGGGCGCCGCCGCGCTGCAGTACGCCAGCAGCGAAGGGCTGCCCGGCCTGCGGGAATGGGTGGCCGGGCACCTGTCCCGCCCAGGCTGGCGCATCGACCCTGACCATGTGCTGATCACCACGGGCTCTCAGCAGGGGCTGGATCTGCTGGGCAAGGTGCTGCTGGATGAGGGCGCGCACGTGCTGGTGGAGCAGCCCACCTACCTGGGGGCGCTACAGGCTTTCACGCCCTATGGCCCGGTGATGCAGCCGTGGGCCGCCGATGCCGAGGGCCCCTTGGCCGATGAACTGGTTGGTGATCCTGGTGCCGCCGTGGCCTACCTCATCCCCAACTTCCAGAACCCCGGTGGACAGTGCCTGGGCGAGGCACGTCGCCAGGCTTTGGCCCAGGCCTTGCCGCGCGGCCACACGCTGCTGATCGAGGACGACCCCTATGGCGCGCTCTGGTACGACGCGCCGCCGCCGGCCCCCGTGGCCAGCGGTGCCCCGCAGCAAGTGGTCTACCTGGGCTCTTTCTCCAAGGTGCTGTCGCCGGGCCTGCGCGTGGGCTACATGGTGATGCCGGGTGGCGAGGGCGATGCCGCCCGCGCCTTGCGCAGCAAGCTGCTGCAGGCCAAGCAGGCTTGCGATCTGCACACACCGGGCCTGAACCAGCGCCTGATCCTGGAACTGCTGCAAGGCGGCTTCGATCTGGAGGCGCATCTGCACCAGGTGCGCGAACGCTATCGCTTGCAGCGTGACGTGATGGCCCATGCGCTGGCCACCCATCTGCCGCGCGATTGCCGCTGGCATGTGCCGCCGGGCGGCATGTTCTTCTGGGTGGAGGCGCCTGAGCACGTGGACACGCTGGCACGCCTGCCGCGCGCGGTGAAGGCCGGGGTGGCCTATGTGCCTGGCGCGCCGTTCTTCTCGTCGAACGACACCGTGAAGCGTAATGCGCTGCGCCTGTCCTTCGTGACGCTGGCACCCGCCCAGATCGAGGAGGCGGTGGCCCGGCTGGGGCCCTGTCTGGCCTGAGCGCGCGGGGGCTGGTACCCTTGGGGTTTGTCCGAATCCCGGCCCATGCCGGCGGGAAACCACCCGTGTTTGACCAAGAACTCGAATCCCTGGCCCAGGCCCACCTGCTGCGGCGGCGTCGCGTTGTGGCGCCCGCCGTGCCGCCGCAGGATCTCGCGCCGGATCAGGAGCATCTGCGCGGCACCACCTACCTGATCAATGGGCAGCAGCGCCTGTCCTTCGGCAGCAATGACTACCTGGGCCT
>DDJC01000055.1 GCA_002339015.1 Burkholderiales bacterium UBA1834 | reverse complement strand
CGACAACCAGCTGCGTGGCCGTGCCGGCCGCCAGGGCGATCCGGGCTCCTCGCGCTTCTACCTCTCGCTGGATGATCCGCTGATGCGCATTTTCGCGGGCGACCGGGTGCGCGCCATCATGGACCGCCTGAAGATGCCCGAAGGCGAAGCCATCGAGGCCGGCATCGTCAGCCGCAGCATCGAAAGCGCCCAGCGCAAGGTCGAAGGCCACAACTTCGACATGCGCAAGCAGCTGCTGGAGTACGACGACGTGTCGAACGACCAGCGCAAGGTGATCTACCAGCAGCGCAACGAACTGCTCGAAACGCAGGACGTGGCCGAGTCCATCGCCGCGCTGCGTGGCGGCGCCTTCACCGACGTGGTGCGCACCTACGTGCCCGCCGACAGCGTGGAAGAGCAATGGGACCTGCCTGGCCTGGAGAAGGTGCTCAAGGACGAGTGGCAGGTCGAGGTCGATCTGGTCCAGTGGGTGCAATCGAGCAGCGCGGTCGATGACAACGATGTGCTCGAGCGCGTGCTCAAGGCCGCCGAAGACGCCTATGCCGCCAAGACCGCCAGCGTGGGCAAGGAGCAGTTCGCATCCTTCGAACGCATGGTGCTGCTGCAATCCATCGACACCCACTGGCGCGAACACCTGGCCGCGCTGGACTACCTGCGCCAGGGCATCCACCTGCGCGGTTACGCCCAGAAGAACCCCAAGCAGGAGTACAAGCGCGAGGCCTTCGAGCTGTTCGGCCAGTTGCTCAGCGTCGTCAAGATGGACGTGACCCGCCTGCTGATGACGGTGCGCATCCAGAGCCAGGAAGAAGCCGCGCAAGCCGCCCAGGCCATCGAGGCCCAGGGCGATGCCTTCGCCAACGTCACGTACACGCATCCCAACGAGGACGGCAGCGTGGCCACCGAGACGGAAGGCCAGGCCGCTGGTGCTGCCGACCTGCCCCGCGTGGGCCGCAACGACCCCTGCCCCTGCGGCAGTGGCCTGAAGTACAAGAACTGCCACGGCAAGCTGGCCTGATCACCAGCGCTCGCGCATCACCGCGCAGCCGACATCGGGGCCTTCGGGCCCCGATGTGCTTTGTGCACCGCACAAAGGCAACGCCTGCGCTCACTGGCGCCACCGACACGTCACTTGGCGATACAAACGGGTCATCCATCGCATGATGCTTTCGCGCCTGACCCGCTGCCCCTAGATTCGGCGCACTGCGACATGAGACGGTGCCTCGATGCGCCGCGAGACAGGAGACACGAATGAGCCAGGCCACCGTTCTGCCCACCTCGGGCAAGCGCACCGTTTCCGACTGGTGCATCGGACTGCCCACCATCGCCATGCTGTTGCTGGTGCTGGTGATCGGCACCGGCGAGATGATCCACGGCCAGCTGCTGCGATTCGGTGAAAGCTTTTTCGGCAACAAGGCCGAGCATGTGCAGTACTTCATGCTGCGGGCCGAGCCGATCAAGCCGACCTGCGATGCCAGGATGGACATCGAGGCCGAGGTGGGCCGGCGCATGGCCGCCCAGCCTGCCGGTGGCAGCGCCGATGTGATCGACAGCCTGTTCGCCGACGAAGTCGTGGATCCAGACAAGCTGCGCCAATCCCTGCGCGACACGCTGGCGCAATGCCAGGAGCGGCACGCCTGGTACGAGCGCGTTGCGTCACACAACACCTGGGCCGTCAAGGCCTACCGCACGCTGGAAACCAGCTTTTTCGGCCTGTTCCGCTTCGGCAGCGAGAACCGGCCCATGATCCTGCTGGTGCTGATGGGCTTCACCATCCTGGCCACCACCGTGGGCTATCACCACATCAGCCTGGTGCCGCCGCGCTACGGGCGCGACTACAAAGTGCAGGCCTGGACGATGCTGATCGCCAGTGCCATCGCGCTGTACTCCAGCATCCGCTACTACCAGATCTCGGTGGCCTCGGGGGTGGCGGTCGAGGAACCGCTGATCCACTTCGCGTGGATGGTGCTGTTCGGCTCGCTGTTGATCGCCAGCGCCTGGCAATGCGTGCGGCCCCACAAGCCGGCCGAAGGCATCGGCGATGGCACCTGGGGCCACGCCCTCAAGACGATTCCCCTGGCCGGGCTGATGACCATCACCTCGGGCCACTACTTCTGGGAGCAGGGCCACCCTTCGGGCCTGGCGATCTACATCAACGCCCTGATGGAGTTTCCCAACCTGGCGCTCCAGCTGGCCCTGTTCATCTGGGGCGGCATGCTGTTCAAGCAGACGCGCGTGGTCGACCTGTTCATGAACCTGCTGCGGCCCTGGAAGCTCTCGCCCGAAGCGCTCACCTACGCCATCTTGCTGGCCGCAGCCATTCCCACGGCCTACACCGGCGGCTCCGGCGCCTTCGTGATGGCCGCTGGCGCGATCATCTACCACGAGGTGCGCGCAGTGGGGGGCTCCAGCCAGTTCGCGCTGGCCGCCACCGCCATGTCGGGCTCGCTGGGGGTGGTGCTGCGCCCCAGCCTGCTGGTGGTGGCCATCGTGGCCGTCAACAAGGAAGTCACCAGCGACGAGCTCTTCCACTGGGGCCTGTACGTGTTCTTCATGACGTCGACCCTGTTCTTCGTGGCCTCGCAGCTGCGCCGCGAGCGACACACCATCGACGTGGTCTCGCCACGTGTGGGCGTGCCGGCCATGCTGCGGCAGGTGCCTGCCCTGTTGCCCTATGTGGCCGTGATCCTGGCCGTGGTGGCCTTCTACGACACGATCCTGGACACGCCGCTCAACGAGATCTCGGCGCCCATCATCATGCCGGTGATCATGATCATGATCGTGGTGTTCGACAAACTGCTGCTGGCGCGCGGCATCGGCCCGGATTCGCAGCAGCTCAGCTTCGCGATGCACCGCGAGCGCAGCATTGAATCGTCCATCCGCGCGGCCACGGTCGAGACCACGGGCCACCTGGGCGGCTACCTGTTCCTGATCCTGCTGTCGCAGGCAGCCGGTGGCGTGATCGAGCGCTCGGGCATCATCCACCTGGCGCCCGATGTGTTCAGCAGCGCCTGGACGGCGATGGCCTTCATGGCCACGGCCCTGGTGGTGCTGGGCATGTTCATGGAGCCGCTGGGCGCCATCTTCCTGGTGTCGGGCACGCTGGCGCCGCTGGCCTACAAGAGCGGCATCGACCCGGTGCACTTCTGGGTGATGGTGCTGGTGGCCTTCGAGCTGGGCTACCTGATGCCGCCGGTGGCGCTGAACCAGCTGCTGGCACGCCAGGTGGTGGGCGAGGACCTGATCGACGCCTCCGACCGCGAAGTGGCCCATCAGTCCTTCTACCGGCGGTATGAGCGGTGGATACTGCCTTGCGCGGTGATGACGCTCGGCCTGATACTGGTGTCCTTCACGCCGCTGCTGATCAAGGAGTTCCCGGCGCTGAATGTCTGGCTGCAAGGCTGGACGGCCCCTCCACCTCGATGACCCTGCTCCCCGCGCCCCCCGCAACAGCCCCGCCATGTCAGCCGCCGACCACCCCAAGGACCTGACCCTGCTGGGCTCCATCCCTCGCACGGGGCGGTTCAACCTGCTGTGGAGCCTGTCGATCGCGCTGTTCCTGTGGGCCATCGAATGGGCGGGCCGTGACGAAGGGCAGCGCTACGGCCTGATGGTGAACCTGGCCTATGCCATGTGCCTGGGCTACTGGTGCTGGACCATCGTGGGCATGGTGTGGCTGGCCGAGGCCCGCCGGCGGTGGCCCAAGCTGCCCGATGCGCGTGCGCGCTTCGAGCGCAGCGGGGTGTACGGGCTGGTCGGGTGGCCGGCCATCGCCTTCTGCGCCATCGTCGGCATCCCCATCGCCTGCGTGTTCGGCGTGTTCCTGGCCCAGGCCATCCTGGCCTTTCCGTGGTGGCCCATGGACATCCCCAAGGAGCGCCCGCCATTCGCCGTGTCGCTGGTGCTGAGCTACAGCATCGCCATCCTCACCTTCACCATCGACTACCTGCGCGTGCGCCTGGCCGCCAACGAGGTGCGTGCCGAGGCGGCCCAGCGCCAGGCCCTGCAGACCCAACTGCGCCTGCTGCAGGCCCAGTTGGAGCCGCACATGATGTTCAACACGCTGGCCAACCTGCACGCGCTGATTGAATCCGACCCGGCCCGTGCGCAGGACATGCTGGCGCGCCTGATCACCTTCCTGCGCGCCACGCTGGGCGGCAGCCGCACCACCACTCACCCGCTGAGCACCGAGTTCGCGCGGGTGGACGACTACCTGGCCTTGATGCAGGTGCGCATGGGGTCGCGCCTGAAGGTCACGCTGGACCTGCCTGCGGAGCTGGCCAGCCATCACGTGCCCACCCTGCTGCTGCAGCCCCTGGTGGAAAACGCCGTCAAGCATGGTCTGGAGCCCAACCCACCCGGCGGCCAGCTCACCCTGCGTGCCCGCATCGAAGCCGAGGCCCTGGTGCTGCGCGTGATCGACACCGGCCGCGGCCTGCGCGCCGCCGAGGCCGCACGGCAAGGCCCGCCGGGATTTGGCCTGGCCTGCGTGCGCGACCGCGTGCAATCGGCCTACGGTGACGCCGCCAGCCTGAGCATGCAGGACAGCATCGGGCACACGGGCACGGTGGTCACGCTGCGCCTGCCGCTGGGCATCCAGGCCCAGCCCGCGCCCACCCTGAGCACAGAACCCGTCTCGCCTTTCGGGCCCAGCGTGCTGCCGCTGCTGGACGGCGAAGCACGCCGCGGCACCCGGCCTGCCGGCCCTCCCGGCCCTCCCCATTCCGCCACAGCTCTCCACCCATGATTGCCACCGCTCTGATCGCGGAAGACGAACCCGTGCTCGCGCACGCCCTGAGCACCCAGCTCGGCCGCCTCTGGCCCGAACTGCGCCTGCTACCCCTCGCCCAGGATGGTGACCAGGCTGTGGCCATCGCCGTGGCCGAGCAGCCCGACGTGCTCTTCCTGGACATCAAGATGCCCGGCCGCGACGGCCTGGATGCCGCCGAGGCCATCGCCGATGCCTGGCCCGAGCAGCGCCCCCTGCCGCTCACCGTGTTCGTGACCGCCTACGACGAATACGCCCTGGCCGCGTTCGAGCAGGCCGCCGTGGACTACGTGCTCAAGCCCGTGCAGGCCACCCGCCTGGCCGGCACCTGTGAGCGCCTGCAGCAGCAGTTGCGCCTGCGCGCCGCCCATCAGGAGGATCCCGGCCAGCCCCCGCTGCAGAGCCTGCGCCAGGCGCCGCCGCCGGCCGCGGCCAGCCAGCCACCGCTGAGCATCATCCAGGTCTCGACCGCGCAAGGTCTGGTCATGGTGCCCGTGGATGAGGTGCTGTACTTCGAGGCGGCCGACAAATACGTGCGGCTGATCACGCCCCACAGCGGGCAAGGCCCCGAGCTGCTGATCCGCACGCCGCTGCGGGAGCTGTTGCCCCGGCTGGACACCGAGCGCTTCTGGCAAGTGCACCGCAGTGCCGTCGTCAACGTGCGCGCCATCGAGCGCGTGAGCCGCGACGCCCGGGCCAACAACCGCCTGCGCGTGCACCTGCGCGGCCGCCCGGAAACGCTGGAGGTCAGCCGCATGTATGCCCACCTGTTCAAGGCCATGTAGGCATCGGCAAGGGGCCACACAAGGGTCACCCGGGTGCGGCACAATCCGGTGCTTCAAGCGGTGTTCCACGCCGCGCCGAGACGCCAGAAAGCCACCCCATGCCAGTCAACCTGTCCGCCCCCCATCCCCAAGACCTGCACCCCGTGCCCGGCGTGCAAATCGGTGTCGCCATGGCTGGCGTGCGCAAGGCCAACCGCCGCGATTTGACGGTGGTGACCCTGGCGGAAGGCTCGGCCGTGGCCGGCGTGTTCACCAGGAACCGCTTTTGCGCCGCGCCGGTGCAGATCTGCCAGAAGCACCTGGCCGCGGGCACCGACATCCGCGCCCTGCTGGTCAACACCGGCAACGCCAACGCCGGCACCGGCGAAGACGGCCTGATCCGCGCGCAGACCACCTGCATCGCCCTGGCCCGCCATCTTGATATTGCCCCCGAACAGGTGCTGCCCTTCTCCACGGGCGTGATCATGGAGACGCTGCCCATCGACCGTATCCAGGCCGGCCTGCCCGCCGCCCTGGCCGACCTGAAGGCCGACAACTGGGCCCTGGCCGCCGAAGGCATCATGACGACGGATACCCTGCCCAAGGCCGCCTCGCGCCAGATCCAGGTGGGCAATGCCACCGTCACCGTCACCGGCATCAGCAAGGGCGCCGGCATGATCAAGCCCAACATGGCCACCATGCTGGGCTACGTGGCCACCGACGCCAAGATCGCGCCTGCGCTGCTGCAGGGCCTGGCCAAGGACGCGGCCGACGCCTCCTTCAACCGCATCACCATCGACGGCGATACGTCCACCAACGACTCCTTCGTGGTGATCGCCACCCGCCAGGCCGACCATGCCGAGATCACCCATTGGGACAGCCCCGAAGGCCGCGCCGTGCGCGAGGCCGTGATCGCCGTGTCGGTGCAACTGGCCCAGGCCATCGTGCGTGATGGCGAAGGCGCCACCAAGTTCATCACCATCACCGTCGAGGGTGGCCGCGACGAGGCCGAGTGCCGCCTGGCCGCCTACGCCATCGCGCACTCGCCGCTGGTCAAGACCGCCTTCTTCGCCAGCGACCCCAACCTGGGCCGCATCCTGGCCGCCGTGGGCTACGCCGGCATCGACGACCTGGACCAGGGCCTGATCGACCTGCACCTTGATGATGTGCACGTGGTGACCAAGGGCGGCCGCCGGCCCGAGTACCGCGAGGAAGACGGCCAGCGCGTGATGAAGCAAAGCGAGATCACCATCCGCGTGGGCCTGTCGCGCGGCACGGCCACCAGCACCGTGTGGACCTGTGACCTGTCGCACGACTACGTGACGATCAACGCCGATTACCGCAGCTGAGGCTTGAAAACCATCCTGCCGGCCCGACATGGATCCATGAAGGCCAGCGCGGGACGGCGATCCGCCCTACAATGGCTGAACTTTTCCTGGGGCCGACCTGGTTTCGACGTGGGTGCGGATGCGGGATAGTGCATGTCGAGCGCCAGTGAGCTCGTAAATCCATCTGGAAACAAACTAACTGCCAACGACGAATCGTTCGCACTCGCCGCTTAATACCGGTGAGCCTCGCAACAGCTGGCCTATGGGCTGGGTCTGAGTCGCAAGACAAGGGCTGCGAGGTTATTCACATAGGCTGGGCCTGAGCGGGGTCACTCCGTTCAGGTCGAGATCAAGTGACTGGGGGTCTTCATAGCGTGCTGCTGCGCGATGTTGACCCCGAGATCCAAATCAGTCAGCTAAACATGTAGATCTACCTGTTGATGGCTTGCGGACGGGGGTTCAATTCCCCCCGGCTCCACCATTCAAACGTCTCAAGACGTCTCTTGAGACCTAAAAATCCCTAAGTAATCAACGACTTAGGGATTTTTTTCGTCTCAATGCGTTTCACTGGGTGTCTAGACATCTCGGCCTTGTTGTGGGTAATTTTGCGGGTAACTTGGTTCAGCGAAAACCAGTTACCCACAGCAGGAGGATCACCCATGACCGCGAAGAACGCGACACACAAGCTGACGGACCCAGCAATCCGCAATGCCAAGCCACGGGATGTGCCCTACAACCTGCCCGACGGCGGCGGCCTGGGGCTAGAGGTGCAGCCAAGTGGCGCCAAGTGGTGGCGCTTCCGCTATCGGTTCGACGGCAAGGAAAAGATGCTGTCCCTGGGAACCCATCCCGAGGTCAGCCTCAAGGATGCCCGGGAGCGGCGCGAGCAGGCACGCAAGGACATCGCAGCGGGCATCGACCCAGGCGCCAAGCGCAAAGCCGAGAAGGAGACGCGGGCCGTCCTGGCGGCCAACACGTTCGAAGCCGTGGCGCGGGAATGGCACAAGACCGTGCACGCGGCCAAGGTGTCGGAAGGCCACGCCGAACGCACGCTGATCCGCCTGGAGCAAGATGCTTTCCCTTGGATCGGCGAGATACCGATTGCCGGGGTCACTGCGCCCAAGTTGCTTGAAACCTTGCGCCGTGTTGAAGCGCGGGGTGCCATCGAGACGGCCCACCGCATCCGGCATGCATGCGGGCAGGTGTTCCGGTACGGCATCGCCACGGGCCGATGTGAGCGCGATCCGGCGGCCGACCTGCGCGATGCGCTCAAGCCGGTCATCGTGAAGCACCATGCGGCCATTACCGATCCCAAGCTGGTGGGCGGCATGCTTCGCGCCTTCGACGACTACCAGGGGATGCCGACCACGCGGGCGGCGCTCAAGCTGGCGCCGCTGGTCTTCCTTCGGCCTGGGGAACTGCGCCATGCCGAGTGGGCCGAGTTCGACCTGGACGGGGCGATGTGGACCATTCCACCAGCGAAGATGAAGCGCAGCAAGCAGCAGAAGGCGAGCGGCGCACCGCACATGGTGCCGCTCTCAACTCAGGCCGTTGCGGTGCTGCGCGAACTGGAGCCGTTGACAGGGCATGGGCGGTATATCTTCCCCAGCCCGCGCGGCGGTGATCGGCCCATGAGCGAGAACGGGGTGTTGTCCGCACTGCGGCGCATGGGCTTCGCCAAGGACGAGATGACCGGCCACGGCTTTCGGGCGATGGCGCGCACGCTGATGGTGGAGCGCCTGGACGTGCCGGAAGCCGTGGTTGAAGCTCAGCTTGCCCACTCGGTCAAGGACAGTCTTGGCCGCGCCTACAACCGCACGGAGTTCATGGCCCAGCGGCGCGCGATGATGCAGACGTGGGCGGACTATTTGGACGCCTTGCGACGCGGAGCAGAAGTCATTCCGTTCACGAACACGCGCGCTTGAATCACAACGTCGCTTGATGCCCATCAGCGTCCCAAGTAGACCGCCGTAATTTGCTCGCGCTCGTGCCCCAGTTCGCGCGAGATGATGAGCCGGGCTTGCCGGTCGATGGCCTTCTGTTCTGGGCTCAGTTGCTTGGAGGTTGGTCCGCCTGCGGCTGGAGCCTTCCAGCCGGTCAACTCGGCATAGCGCGTCTGCGCGTACGCATGGCGGAAGCCGTGCACACGGTCGATGCCCGCGAAGGCCGTCTGCGCCTTGAAGCGGTTCAATTGGTCTTTGTAGGACATCTCGATAGGGATCAAGCTTCCTTTGCCCGCAAGCGCTTTGGCTTGGTTCAGCAAGTCTCGTTGCGCCTCATTGCGGATCGGGATATCGCGTTCCTTGCCACCCTTGGTCCATGTGGACTTGAGCGTCAGCACCTCGCCCTTGTCGGCCCAGCCTGGCTGGATCTTGATGCTTTCCTCACGCCGCAAGCCGAAGGCCTCTTGAAGCCGCAAGGACATGGCCGTGTACGGATCGGACACCTTGTCCAGCTTGCCCTGATCCAACTCCTTTGCCTTGGACTCATTCGTCACATAGCGCCGATCGGCGATGCCGTAGGCCGCGTTGTCGCGGGCCACGATGTTTCCCTTGCCGATCTTCTCGGCCACCCAGCGCAGCGCCGACATGCGGTTCTTCATCGTGCCACTGCTGGCGCCCTCGGCCTGCCAACGACCCACCAGATGCTCGACATGCTTGGTACGCAGGCCCTGCGCCCGCAGGTTCTTGAAGCCGTCTTCGTGGAGCTGGTTCGCCATCATCGTCAGCAGCCGTTCGCGGTCATGCTGCGTGGCAAAGGAGCCATCGCGGTTGCGCTGGCACATGAGTTTGAAATCACGATTGAGAGAACGCATGGCCGAGGCCTTTCAAAGACTGTTCATCGATCCGTTCGCCTTGCCTCGTGTCAGTGGAGGCGCGGGCTTGTGCATGGTGTGGAAAGGTCAGGTAAGTGTTTCTGTCCGCCCTTCGCGCCGCAGCGCGATAGGGACTACAAGGGACGCGGGACACCATTCCCGGTTTGTGCAAGGTTGTTGACTGCTCGCCTGCGTTGCACGTCGCTGTGGCGTTGCGCTGGCTTGCCTGTTGGCATTGCCGATGCGCAAAGACCATTGACCCAGGGTCCAAGGGGTGTGCGTCTCACACACGTCCGGGGGCGGCCATCTGACGGGTGGCCTGGCGGTGCCTTGCGATCAGGCCGCAAAGGCACGCACAGTCATTCACGACGGGTTTGAAACTCGCTGTGGATGTGCTGTGTGGGAAACATGGGCTCGGGGCCCATCGGATCGGCGAAGGTGGTCTGGCCATCCTTCGATCCACTTCGATCAACACGCCTTGATATGGCCTGTTTTGCTGGCATCACTGCGCAGCGTCACGGGTCCGTGCCACGGAGGTTGCCAAGGCGCTCGGTCGTGCTACTTGCGTCGTCACTGTCAGCAAGCTGCCAGTAACGACGCTGGCGACGAACCGGTTCTATGGCAGTTCAACGGCTACTCCGCTTTGCTGCATGCGGACACCGCCAGGTGATCGATGCCATCAAGCGGGCGACGGCTGCTGCGTTGCCACGATCAAGCGTGTGGTACTGCATGAGCATGCCGTCGATGCGGCATGCGGTGAGGCGGCGGCACTGGTCTGGCCTGCGGAGCCGTCTCGAACGGAATGCGGTCGGACCGCATGGTGACACTTTCAGCCCTTGACGGACTGCGGTGGTGTAATGACTGCACCTTCTGAGAAGGCAGGTAACGACTGCGACGCCTTTTTCTCCACGATGGACGGGGACAAGGAGCCCATAGGAATCTCCAGTTGACCTTGTGTCGATGTCTGCGTCAAGCGGGTGGCAGTTGCCGCCACCCGAAACCGGTTGGATATCGGGCACTTTCTGGCTGGCGTTTGCGGATGCCACCACCGATTTGCGCGCCCTTGCAACCGCAATGCTGCATGTGAACCTGATGCCATCTCATCAACGGAGGGCAACCATGTGGCGAATCAAAACCGTCACCGGCACCATCATCGAATCCAGCCGGTTTACCAACAAACCCATGCGCTGGCACGAGCGGCCCGTGTGCAACGAGCGCCGCGAACTGTGGCTGGCCACCAGCCATGAAGACGAGCGCGGCTTCGTCATCCATACCAAGCTGATGCCCGCGAGAAAGACGCACTGCGTGACGCTGGTGCTGACCGGCTCGACCGTGCTGGGCTTGTACAACGCGACAACAGGCTCTAGCGCGAACTACGTCCGCCAAGACCTGCCATTTCTTATCAACGATCTGGATATCCTCAGCCTGGCAGGCTGGGGCTTGGGGGGCTGCATCTGCGCGGCGAAGGACTGGCCGACCGCCCTGGCTTGCCTGTTCCTTGTCATCGCATGCCGGCCCGCATACCGCAGGCCTCTGCGCACGTTCGTGGTCGAAGGCCTGAACGAACTGCACCTACGGCGAGTCGTCAGATCTATTTGCGGCGTGTTAAGGGGCGGGCATGGATACCAATGAGACCCAAGAAACTGGCCCCCATGCAGTGCCCTTGCCGCCACATCGTCTGCTGTGCAATGAACTGGACGTCCTTCTGCTGAGGCAGCACGAGCCAGTCACCACGCTGAGGCTAGCGGCTTATGCGGCGGATGCTATGCGTGTCCTTGCCTCGCTGGAACAACACGCCAGCATGTCGAGAACCTTTGACGCCATGCTCATGGTGGCATGCCCCGACTGGCGGAATCCTAGCGCCACAGACAATCCGGCAGATGTGCTCTTCATGGCGCTGAAACAGTCCATAGTCGCTTTGCAGGAGATCAACGGCGAGATGGAAAAGCTCGTAGCAGCCTTCAAAAAGATCGATGGATGACCAGGACTGCCAGAGCTGGCTTCTCTTTCAAGCGTCAGCTATCGCAACCTTGCACGCTTAGATCGTTCCCGGCGTATTTGAAACAGTTTGAAACAGCAAATCAATCCAACGATAAAATTTCGTTCGCCAGCAATAATGATCGTAACCTATTGTTTTTAAAGGACTTATTTCCAGGACAAAACAAGATCAATCGACGAAACAACTTCGTTCGTGACTTAGATCATCATCAAAAATCGATCCGCCCAAGAACCCAAACCAGATCAGGCAGGACAAAAAAGCATGTAGACTCCATGGCATTCGGTAATGGAGGTTGCTCATGAGCGGAGAACGACAGGTTGCACCGGTGTACGCCTCGTACAAATCGTTCAACACTTTTTTCAATGCCCGGCGTGAGGATGGGCATGTGACGACGGTAGTTGACCGCTCGCTCATGTCCAATTTTTCAGGCTCAACTGCCAATGAGCTGTTGGCTGCCTTGAAGTTCTTGAAGATGATTAACGACGAGGGCGCTCCCCAGCCTCTCTACGAGCAATACGTCTTTGCAGACGATGAGGCCAGGAAGAGGTTGCTGGCGGAGGCGATGAAAGTGTCGTACCACTTCGTCTTCACCCCGCCCTTCAATCTGGAACGCGGGACTAGTGCGCAAATGGCGGAAGTTTTTCGTAGTCAAGGTATCAGTGGCAGCACGCTGGCTCGCGCAATTAGCTTCTTCTTGTCTGCGGCCAAGGACGTTGGGATCAAAGTTTCTTCCAACATCAAGGTGCCGGCAGTAGCCAAGAACGGTACCTCTAAGAGCAAAAAAGAGACACCGCCGCCACCGCCACCGCCTGCAAGCGTAGTGACACCGGACCGGCACGATGAGCCTCCGCCCTCGTCTGCTGGTGCTCAGCACTTCGAAATTCCTATTCCGATCAATAGAAAGGTCCGCATCACCATTCCCGCGGATTGGAGCGCCTCAGACTGGGACTTGTTTCAGACCATGCTGTCGGCCTACATCACGGGTTGGAAGCAACTGGCGGTAAAGGCCAAGGTTGAAGCCGCAGATCAAACGGATGAAGAAAGCCCCACCTAATCGCTACAAAGAGGAATGCATGATCAGAAGATGAGTCGGCCCTGGCGATTGCCTACGTAGTCAGGGCGGAAAAGGAAAGCCTCTAGCTCGCGATCTTTCCACGGACGCAGCGAACTAGAGGCCCCAGTAGGCTTAACCAAGCCTTTGCACTTATGCCGGATAACTCCGGAGAAAGCGACTTGTCGTGAAACAAACGACGTTTGACTTCCCGATCCCCGAGGATCACGAAATCATCTTTCGCCCATGGATCACTAAAAACGGTCGGATCCTTTACGCCAAAATGTATGGCATTAAGGCCTTTCCGATCTTGGTGAAAAAGAGCGGAATCACGTAACAGATGCCTCAAGACCCCTGTAGCAAAAGCTACGGCGGTCTTGCATCTTAGCAGCCTTGAGTGCCCTGCCTAGGCAGGGCACGTTTCATAGTATGCAACTGTGGGTAACTTTGCGGGTAACTCTCGTCACACAAAGTGATGAACTTAGCATCCATGCGCCCTCCCAACCACAGTTCAAGTGACCCCGGCCCAAACAAGCATCCGGCAACGTCCGGAAGCGACCAGAAAGCCCTAAGTGAATCAAGCACTTAGGGCTTTTTTACGTCGAAAGCAATCCAGATCGGACCGGGTAAATCCGGGGTATGCTGGGGGTAAGTTGGCGGTGTCTGGCGTTCTCGCGCCATCGCTACCCCCACATACTCCCCTGTCCATGGCCCTGAACACTCTTGATGCAAAGACCGTCCAGAACGCCAAACCGAGCGAGAAGCCGCAGAAGCTTTTCGACGGCGGTTGCCTGTACCTGCTGAGTCAGCCCACTGGGCGTAAGTTATGGCGGCTGAAGTACCGTTTTGGGGGTAAGGAGAAGCTTCTTTCCCTGGGCGTGTACCCCCAAGGTTGGCCTCAAAGACGCCCGCGAGCGTCAAGACAAGGCCCGTCAAGACATCGCCCAGGAAGCTGATCGCCGACTTCCTGGCCGATGTAGAAAGGGCTAGAACATGAGCAAGAAGACTACCGACAGCACCAAAGCTCAGGTCCACGTGCACAGCCTGCGGGACATGGGCAATCGCTTCATCAGCGCGTGGAAGCGCGCCGAGAAAGGCGTGCCCGTCAACGAGACACACATCACCTTCCTGGACATCGACGCAATGGTGTCCACCATGTCGCCCCGTCGCCTGGAGTTGCTTCGCTATGTTCGTCAGAACGAGGTGAACAACACCCGTGAACTGGATGCGGCCATCGGACGTCATTACAAGAATGTTCACCAGGATGTGGCTGCACTCGAAGCCGTGGGCCTGCTGGTGCTTGATGGGCGTAAGCTGTCTGCGCCATGGGACGAGGTGCGCAAGCGGAGGCGGGTTGGCTCAATCCCAGCCCGTACCGGTGGGCTTGGATGCGGCCCCGCCGGGACGCGGTGCGCTGAAGCTTGCGCCGTCCTTGCGCTCGCCACCCGAGCGGTTGCCAGCACCGCCAGATGTTCCTGGGTTGCTGGCCTGTGTCGCAGGCTTGCCGGCTTTGGCCTTCTTGCTCTTGGGAGTCGTCTTCTTGCTGCTGGCCGCGTCGGATGCCTTGTGGGCACTGCTCGCCGCGGTTTCAGACACCGATGCGGTGCCAGGCTGGACCTGGGCCACGGCAGCACCTGCGGACAGCAGGGCTGCCATGGTGAGGTAGGCCAGTGAGCGTGTTGTTGTCATGTGCGTCTCCAATGTTCTGCTTGTGCTGTTTGGCAAACGGCATGCCCAAGAGCCTCTACCCGCGTTGGCGACACGCACGCTTCAACGGCAGTGGCTGCCCGCCTGCGATCCGGCACCTGTTTCCAGAAAGGTGCCCACCCAGCCGGCCAAGGGCAGCGGTGGCTGCTGGTGGGTGATGCGCGCCAGGATGGGCCTGAGCTCTGCCATGCCCGGGCGAACCGAAGGCCAGGCCGTGGGCGTCACCACCTGCCACCGTCCAGATGCCGCTTCGCACTGGGCCATCTTGAACCGGAAGGTGTATTGCCCCGCGATGCCCATGCGCAGATCACTGACCACCAGCGCATCGCCGATCACATCAAGCCGCAGCCAATCACCGGTGAACCAGCGCAAGCGCTCGTACAGGGGCACACCCTGCAGCACGTGGCCCACGTCGCTCTGGGGCGGCAAGCGCACCCACTCGGGCGGCGCACGGTCGAACAGGCTGCTCACGGCCTCGATCTGCTGCCCACCAGGCCCTTGGGCGATCACGCGCCAGACCAGGGTGTTGAGCGGCATGGGCACCGCCCGCAAGCGCTCGAAGGCCACGCCCTGCGCGCGCAGCGCCTCAGCGACACGCTGCTCGGCCAAGAGGCGCCCGCCCAGGCCGAAGCCCAGGTAGGCTGTGCTGAACGCCAACGCCCCCACCAGCACGACGACGGCCTTGCCTGCCAGGCCAATGGCCAGTGCGATGAGCACGGCCAGCAGCAGAGGCACGGTGTAGACCGGATCGATGATGAAGATCGCGGCCCAGCTCTCGGGCGTGGGCGCGAGCGGCCAGAACATCTGCGTGCCATACACAGTGAAGGCATCGAGCAGTACGTGGGTGATCAACACCAGCCACACCGTCGCGAAGAGGCGGCGCGCGCTGTAAGGCGCATCCGGCCAGCGCCAGCGCACCAGCCAGGTCAGCAGCGCCGCCAATGCCGTGAGCACGAACACCGAGTGCGAAAAGCCCCGGTGGTAGGTCATGGAGGACACCGGATCGGCATAGCGCACGAACACGTCCAGATCCGGCAAGGTGCCCAGCGCGGCACCATAAAGCAAGGCACGGCGGCCCTGAACCTTGCCCAGCAGGGCGCCTTGTACGGCCGCGCCCAGAACGGCCTGGGAAATTGAATCCAAGGGCGCCTCACCCGTCGGAGAACATCACCGCCCGCCTCACGCGCTCACGGTCACGCGAAGCGGACACCTCGGAGCTGATCATAGTAGGTCGTGACCCGGCCAAGGTCGTTGGTGCCGAACAGGTCGCAGTTGGCCAGCAGCAGCCGATCCCCGTGGGGCCACGTGCGTCATCGGCCGACGGTCTGCTTTGACACCGCTCAACGGCGGCGCCGCACCCGCATCGCACCCATCACGGCCAGCGCCGACAGCACCATGGCGTAGGTCTCGGGCTCGGGCACGGCGGCAGCCAGCTTGTAGACCGAGGTGGTGTTGCTGCCTTCGCTGGAGAAGGCGAAGTAGTAGCTGCCATCCAGGAAGTAGCCCTTGAGGCCTTCCGGTGCCAGATCGCCATCGGAGACGATCATGTCGACGAAGCTCGAGTTGGCCGCATCGGTGATGTCGAAGATGGCGATGCCGGCCTTGAGGGTGCGCTCCAGACCGATCAGCGCGAAGGTGCGGCCGTTGATGTCCATCACCTCGACGCCTTCGGGCTCAACCCCCTTGTCGCGGCTGCGGCCGTCATCGTAGATGCCACGGGCGATGGCTTCGCGGTCGAGGATCTCGCCGCTGTCGTAGACGATGTTCCCGTTCTCGTCACGGATGGAGAAGGAACGCGCGCCAGCGGCATACAGATCGCCCGCTGACGAATCGGTCGCCGAGACACGCAGCCGGGCCAGATCGCCGGTGGCGCCCAGGTTGCTGGCTGCCAGGCGATCCTCGTCATCCTCACGGAAGTCGCCTTCGTTGGCGGTCACGAGGAAGGTCTGGCCGTTCCTCTCGTACACGGCGATGCCATCGGGCATGTACAGGCCCTTGACATGGGGCGATGTCAGGTTGATGGTGCCGTTGTCACGCGTGTCGATGCGGTTGCCAGCCAGGCTGAAATCCTTGGCGCCCAGGCCGATCACCTTCTCGAACTGGCCGGTCTGCACGTTGAGCACGCCGATGGCATTGGCTTCCTGCAGCGTCACGTAGGCCTTGGTGCCGGCCGCGTTCACGGCGATGTACTCGGGCTCGACATCCATGCCGGTGTTGGTGCGGATGTGCGTGCCGGTCTGCTGCACACCGGCCAGCGTGGCGGTGTGGGTCACGGTGCGGGTGCCCACGTCGATGATGCTGACGCTGCCCACGGGGTCGTTCACCGCCGGGCCGTAGTTGCGGTGGCCGTTGGTATCGGCCAGGCGCGGGCCATAGGTGCTGGGCGTGCCTTCATTGGCCACCAGGATCTTGCTGCCGTCCTTGGTGAAGGTGAGCATGTCGGGCAAGGCGCCCACGGTGATGGGGCTGGCGCCGGACAGCAGCGCGCGCGTGCTGGTGTCGTACAGCGTGACCACGCCCGGGTTGGTGCGCACGGTCGATTCGATCGCAAACGCCGCCACGCCGTTATGGATGGACACGCTGTTGATCTGGCCGTAGGCCGTGGTGTCGATGCGGTCAATGAAGGCGCCAGTGCGGGCGTTGAGCACATCCACACCGCTCACGCCAGCCACCCACAGGGTGCTGGTGGCGGCATCGAAGCCCACGATCTCCGACAGGAAGCCGCCCGTGCTGCTGTGCTGGTAGCTCCAGCGCTTGGAGACATCCTCCAGAAGGCCGGCCGAGGCGGTGGCNNGCGGTGGCGGTGGCGGTGGCCGAGGCCAGGGCGATGGCGGTCAGGGCGAGGCTCAGGCGGCGAGCGAAGGAAGGCTTGCGGATCATGGACTGCAGTGCATTGAGTGGTCGGTGGGCGTGGATGGTGCGCACGCTCCGTGACAGTCCCGTGACGCCACATGAGGCGAACGGCACTCAAACAGGGGGGTAACTCAGCAGCCCCGCCATGGCGAGCTTGTCATGCGCGGCTCACAACTCCGCGGAAACGGTCGGCGACCACACATCCTCGTCATCGTCGTGATCGCCGGCCCGCTCCTTGAGCCACACTGCCAACTGAGCCGGCGGCATGGGCTTGGCGTACAGGTAGCCCTGGATCATCTGGCAGCCCGCATCGCGCAACCAGTCGGCCTGCTGCTGGGTCTCCACCCCTTCGGCCACGCTCTTGACACCCAGCCGCTTGGCCAGCGACAGCATCATGTCCACCAGCACGGGGTCATGCCCTGGTTCGCCCAGCCCTTCCATGAAGGAGCCGTCGATCTTGAGCTTGTCCACCTTCATGCGCTGCAGCCGGCTGAGCGATGAATAGCCCGTGCCGAAATCATCAATGGCGATGCGAAAGCCGCGTGCCGACAGGTGGTCCAGCACCGAGCTCTCGGCGCCGTTGACCTCCATCACCGCGCCCTCCGTCACTTCCAGTTCCATGTCGGCCGGGCCCAGCCCATGCTGCCGCAATGCACTCATCAGCGCTGGCACCAGTTGCGGGTCAGCCAGCTGACGCGGCGACACGTTCACGCTCACGTAGGGCAAGGCCACGCCCTGCTTGCGCAAGGCCACCAGGTCACGGCAGGCCATCTCGATCACGGCCACGCCCAAGGGCAGGATCAGACCGGTCTCTTCGGCCACCGAGATGAACTCGTCAGGCCGGATCACGCCGAAGCGGGGATGACGCCAACGGACCAGGGCCTCCACGCCACGCATGCCGCCATCCATGCCCACCTGCGGCTGGTACTCCAGGTACAGCTGACCCTGGATGATGGCGGGGCGCAACTCAGACTGGATGAACTGGCGGCGCCGCGCACGCGAGCCCAGCAAATCATCGAACAGCACCAGCTTGCCATGGCCCAGGCGCTTGGCTTCGTCCATGGCCACGTCCGCCCGGCGCAGGGCTTCTTCTGCGGTGTGCACCTCGGCATCCAGCACCACGGCGCCGATGCTCACGCCCAACTGGGCCGACATCTGTTCGGCCTCGAACGGCGGCGTCAGGCTCTCGGTCAGGGCATCGACCGAAGCGGCCACGGCCAGCGGCTCGCTCACGTTCGGCAGGATCACCGCAAATTCGTCCCCACCCAGGCGCCCCATGCTCGCGCGTGCTTCCGGCAGCGCAGCGCCAAAGCGCCTTGTGACTTCCTTGAGCACCTGGTCACCCATGTGGTGGCCATGCGTGTCATTGAGGTGCTTGAACCCGTCCAGATCCATGTACAGCAGCGTGGCCGGGCTGCGTTCGGCTTTCGGGCGGGCCAGGTGCTCGGCCAGGACAGCATCGAACGCCGCGCGGTTGAGCAACCCGGTCAGGGCATCGTGCCGCGCCGCGTGGCGCAACTGGTCTTCGCGGCGCAGCACCTGCTGGCGCAGGCGTTGCTCGGCGCTGAACCAGGTGCCCAGTCCCAGCAAGGCCACCACGCACACCATCAGCATGTCCCGCAGCGTGGCCTGATAGGCGGGCATCAGGGAGTGGCGAACCTCCACGAACGCGCCCGCGCCCCGCGGAAAGGATTGGGCGCACACCGATCCCCAGCGGTCCCCTTGCGAGCACAACGGCGCGCGGCCCTGGCGGTAGTGGGCCGAGCATTGCGCGCCCACGCAGTAGCTGGACGACACCACATCGCTGAAGCGGCTGGAAGCGCTGGTCAGCCACGGCGACACATCCGTCGAACTCATGGCCCTGGACAGTTCGACCACGGTCATGATCGATTCGGCCTCGCTCAGGGCCGTGCGGTGCGCATCCCGCATCTCGAAATAAAGGCGTTGCCAAGCCAGCAGCAAGGCGGCCACCAGCAATGCGAGGGTGAATGGCAGCCACGCCAGACGGCGTTTTTCCACTTTTGTCACCTGCACTGAGGCCTGATGTTCCGTCACGGCTTGACCACCCCTGTCGATCACGTCACCCTGCGCCACTCGGGGACGCTGTTCACCTGGTCATATCGACCGGATGCCGGCAAACCTGAGGCACGCCGTTTGCCCTGCGTCAAGCATCCCGCCGACACTCAGGAGACGACCATGGCCAAAAACAGCATTCTGGGCGCCACGCTGGCACCCACCCACGCCGCCGGACGTGATGCCGACTTGCTCGGCCCCAGCGACAGTTCGGACAGCGGCGCCGACATTCAGGGACAGCTGCACCTTGAAACAAGCGACGATTTCGAGAGCCGCGCTGCAGCGATCTCAGGCACCGGCAACACCGATCCGCTGTCCGACAGCGACGCCGCCGGCACCGGGGAACGGGGCTCGGCCACCCCAGAAGCCCTGCGTGATGGCGGCGACATCGCGCCCGACCGGGTGGTGCTGTCCGCGCAGGAGGCTCTGGACAGCGATCCGGATCTGGTGTCCCTGGACGATCCGCAGGCCGTCGATCTGGACAACCTGGCCGCCGATGAGGATGAAAATCCCGAAGATTTGCCTGCGTGAGGCCGCAACGCCTCCTCAACCCCGAGTCTGCACGGCCTGTCAGCGTGCACTAGACTGCCATGATCTGAAAAGAGTTCGATCGCCCGGGAGTGATCGCCTGCATGCCTGCATCATGGCGCGAGGTGATGGATGAAGAAAGAACAAGCTGATCCCCACAGAGAGGACACGCCGCCAGATTGGCCGCCTGGCGACAGCGAACTCGCCAGGATGGTCCGTGCCAAGGATTGGTCCGCCACCGGATTCGGCGCCATCGACACCTGGTCCGACACCTTGCGGACCGTGGTGTCGTCGGTGCTTGACAACCGTTTCGAGATGATCCTGCTGTGGGGGCCGCAGCTTCTGCAGATCTACAACGATGCCTATGCGCGCTTGATGCGCGACAAGCATCCCGCCTACCTCGGACGGCCCACGCAGGAGTGCTGGCCCGAGGTCTGGCACTTCAACGCCCCGATCTACGAACGCGTGATGACGCAGGGCGACAGCGTCTACCTGGAAGACCAGCCCTACCGCCTGCAGCTCGATGGTGGCGAGCGCGTGCTGAGCCTGAACATCTGCTACAGCCCGGTCCGCGGCCCCCAGGGCGACATCTTGGGCGTGATGGTGACCCTGACCGACGTGACACGGCGTGTCGAGGCGGAAAAGGCCCTGGCCCGCGACCTGAAATCGATGACCCGGCTCAATGACCTGGTGGCCCGGCTGGTGCACGCGCAGGATCTGGACAGCGCCCTGCACGAGGTGCTGGACGCGGCCATCTCGCTGATGCGCGCCGACAAAGGCAACATCCAGCTCTTCGACGCCCGCCACCAGACGCTGCGCATCGCCGCGCAGCGCGGTTTCGATGAAGGCTTTCTGCGCTATTTTTCCGAGGTCGATGGCGACCACGAGTCCGCCTGCGGCCGCGCGCTGCGCCTGGGGCAGCGTGTCGTCATTCCAGATCTGACAAGCGCGTCCGGGTTCAGTGCGCTGCGCCAGGTGGCAGACCAAGCCGGCTATGTGGCTGTGCAGAGCACGCCGCTGCTTGGGCAAAACGGCTCGCCCATGGGCATGCTCTCCACGCACTGGCGCCTGCCCACCCAACCTTCCGAGCAAGCCTTGCGGATGCTCGATCTGTACGCCAGGCAGGCCGCACAGTTCATCGAGCGCTCCCGCATCGAGCACCGCCTGCGCCAGACCGCCGAGGAGCTGCGCCAGGCCAGCCGCGCCAAGGACGAATTCATCGCCATGCTGGGCCATGAACTGCGCAACCCGCTGGCGCCCATCCAGATCGCGCTGCACCTGATGGACATGCGGGGTGACACGGCCTCGCAGCGCGAACGCGCCATCATCGGTCGGCAGGTACACCACATGACCCGCCTGATCGACGACTTGCTGGATGTGGCCCGCATCATCCGAGGCCATGTCACGTTGCAGCCGGTGCCCATCGAGCTGTGCCAGGTGGTCAACCGGGCTGTCGAGACGGCTTCGCCCCTGATCGAACAACGTCGCCACACGCTGTCGCTCGACATCCCGGACACGGGCCTGAAAGTGATGGCCGATCCGGTGCGCCTGGCCCAGGTCATCTCCAACCTGCTGATCAATGCCGCACGCTACACCCCGCAGCAAGGGCAGATCCGTGTCACCGCTGCCCCAGGCGACAACGGCGATGTCTTGCTCAGCGTGATCGACAACGGCGTGGGCATTTCCCCCAACGACCTGGAGCGCGTGTTCGACCTGTTCACACAAGGCCGCCAGGGCCTGGACCGCTCGCAGGGCGGCCTGGGCCTGGGGCTGACCATCGCCCGCACGATGGCCACCATGCATGGGGGCACGCTCACCGCCCACAGCGATGGCCCCGACCAGGGCAGCCGCTTCGACCTGACGCTGCCCCTGTTGATCACCGAGGATGACAACGCGCTGACCTGTGGCCAGGGGCCGCAAGGCGCCCCGCGCGGCGCAGGCCAGGCTGTGCTGGTGGTCGATGACAACGAGGACGCGGCCCACATGTTGTCGGAGCTGCTGCACAGCTGGGGCTACGTGGTGCTGATGGCCCACGATGGCCCGACCGCGTTGAAGCTCCTGAGCCACCAGCATGTGGACCTGGCCCTGCTGGACATCGGCCTGCCCGTGATGGACGGCTACGAGCTGGCGCAAGCCATCCATGCATTGCCCGGACAAGGCGACACGCCTCTGGTGGCCTTGTCCGGCTATGGCCAGGAGCAGGACCGCCGCCGCACCAAGGCCAGTGGCTTCAGGGAGCACCTGGTCAAGCCTGTGGACATCGAACGCCTGGGCCGGCTGCTGGGTGAACTCCGTCTGTCTGTGCACTGACCCCATGGACCTGCTGCAGTGGCCTGCCATGGCCTTCACCCTGATCGCCGCCTGGCTGGTGGCCTCCAAGGCGCAGCAACGGCGCAACTGGGGCTTCTGGGTCTTCCTGCTGAGCAATGTCCTGTGGGTGGCCTGGGGATGGAGCACGCAGGCCTATGCCCTGATCACGCTGCAGTTCGGCCTGGCGGCCATGAACATCCGGGGCGCACGCAAGACCAAAGGATCCAAGGGTTCCAAGGGATGACGCCCCGGTAAGGGGTCAGATCAGGGCCTGGCGTACGCGCGAGATGTGCTCAATGGCCATGCCCTCCTGCAGGAGGTGGACCTCATTGCCCACCAGGCTTGCCACGGGCATGCCATCTTCGAACACCAGGCGCGCGCCGGCCACACGAGGCACCTTGGCGCCAGGCAGCAGCGTGCCGGCCAGGTTCAGCGGATCCAGCGCCGAGACGCGCACCAGGGTGCCGTCATGCGGGCGACGCCGCACCGCGCGCATCAGACCCACGGCCTCGGGCAACGCGAACTGCTCGCCACTGAGGCCGGCCACGAAGCGGCCCCCCCGGATTTCGCCGCGTGCCTCCAGGCGCTGGTAGACGCGCAGCAGGTCGCGCCAGGGCGGCAGCCATGCAGCTTCACGCTCCATCAAGTGCCAGCACACCATGCCGTAGCGGCGCAGCAGCACACGCGCGACATGCTCGACGGCATCAGGGTCCAGCGGGGTTGCCGTGGGCCGGCCCGTGGGCTCTTGCGATGCGGGCACCACCGGTCGCCGCACCAGGGCCCAGCGGCCGGCATCCTCCAGCCCGAACGCCGCCGAACGGCGCCCGCGCCGGCCGCCATGGGCTGAGGGGCGCCTGGAGGAAGGCAGCAACAGGGCCCGCAGCCCCACGAAACTGTCGCAATGGGCCCGGCCACGCGCCACCAGTTCGGTGAGCGCCCCTTCCAGTTCGCTGGGCAGCAAGTGAGCGCCTGCGGCCAGGTCCTCGAAGAAGGAGGCGCCGTCGGCTTCCAGCCGCGCGGCCACACGCCGCGCCTTGGGCGACAGCAGTGCCTCGTCGTCCTCGGCGCGCTGGGGCGGCAGGCTTCGCCACCAACCCAGCGCACGGCGGGGCAACAGCACGATGGGCGTGGTGCGCAAGGTGGTGACCCCCGCACCGCTGCCCTCGCCTGCCGCACCCGACGCACCAGGGCTCTGGCCACGCAGCCTTGTCCAGGCCACCTTGCCACCTGTGCACAGCTGGTCCAGCCAGGCCGGGCTGTAATCGGCCAGGCGGGCAGGCAGCAGTTCGGCCTCCCAGGCACCGGCCGGCACTTCATAACCTTCGAGAAGATCGATGATGGCGGGCAAGGCCTCATCGCCCTGCATGCGGGTGTCATCGGCCACGCGCTGCCACTCGAACAGGAAGCGCATGAAGTCGCGCGGCGCCACCGGCTCGATCTCGCGTCGCAGCCGCGCGATGGTGTAGCGGTGGATGCGTGCCAACAAGTGCCGTTCACACCATTCTTCCGCCGCACCGGGCTGCGTGGCCTGCGGCGTGAAGCGGCCGCGCATGGCCACGCCTTCGTTTTCCAGGCGCCCCAGGGCCGCGGTGATGTCCGACGACGCCTGACCCAGATCGCGCGCCAGCTGCGCCACGGTGGCCGGGCCCAGGCCACCCAGGCGCGACCGCACCATCTCGACCAGGGCATCTTCCAAGGCCCACAGGCGCTGGAACTCGACGGGCGCCTCGATGGTCGGCTGCGGTTCGGCCTGCGGGAACAGGGCACGGGCTTGCGGAAGGCGTTCTGCCGCAAGCCACGGGGCGTCGCCATCGGCAAGCGCCCCGGGAGCGGCACGAACCAGTTGCGTGGCCCGGCGATCGGCGGCCAAGGCCTGCAACAGGGGCGCCCAGGCGGGCTGCGCACGCAGGTCGTCGGCCGTGATCAGGCCCAGCCCCATCAGTGCATCGTGCATCTCGTCGGCGTCGCGGGCCTGGGGCCAGGCCTGGGCGCGCACATCGTCGATGGCGGCCGGGTCCAGGCGGCCCAGGTCGTCCGGGTGGTCCGGGTCTGTCAGGCGGCGTGCCATCACGGCCTGCGTGCGGCGCTCTTCCAGCGGCGCATCGTCCAGGAAGGCGTAGGGACGAGCCGTGAGCACCTCGGCGGCCAGGGGCGATGGGGCGGTGGTTTCGCACGCCTCGATGGCGATGCGGCCCGATTCCAGTCCGCGCAGCAACGCCAGCCAGCCCTCGGTGTCCATGGCCTCGTGCAGGCAGTCGTACAGGGTCTGCGCCACCAGCGGGTGATCGGGCACCTCGCGCTCGCCGACGATGTTCTCGGCACAGGCCACCTGATCAGGGAAGACGGCGGCCAGCAGGTCCTCACTGCGCATGCGCTGCAGCTGTGGCGCCACCTTGCGCCCGCCCGTGAAGCGCGGCAGGGCCAGCGCGGTGGTCGCGTTCCAGCGCCAGCGCACGCCGAACAGCGGCGCATCCAACAGGGCCTGCACCAGCACGTCCACCGCGGTGTTGCTGTGCAGATAGCGCGCCACGTCGATCAGCGGAAAGCTGTGGCTGCTCGACAGCGACAGCACGATGGCATCCTCGGTGGCGGCGGCCTGCAACTCGAAGTTGAACTGGCGGCAAAAGCGCTTGCGCAGCGCCAGGCCCCAGGCGCGGTTGAGCCGGCTGCCATAGGGCGAATGGATCACCAGCTGCGTGCCACCGGATTCATCGAAGAAGCGCTCGATGACGAGGTGCTGCTGCGTGGGCACGGTGCCCAGCGCAGCACGCGTGCGCACCAGGTAATCCACGATCTGGGCAGCGGCGACCTCGCCCAGTTCCAGCTCGTGCGCCAGGTACCGCTGCGCACGAGGCGCTGCCGCAGTGCCCGGGTCATCCTCCAAACGCTCGGCGACCTGGGCCCGCAGGCGCGAGACGGCCTGCGACAGCTCCGGGCTTCGGCCCGGCGCTTCGCCCAGCCAGAAGGGGATGCTGGGCGGGGCGCCCTGGGCATCGGCCACCCGCACACGGCCTGGTTCGATCTTGAGGATGCGGTAGCTGGCATTGCCCAGCTGGAACACGTCGCCGGCCAGGCTTTCCACGGCGAAGTCCTCGTGCACGGTGCCAATGTTGTGGGCTTGCGGCTCCAGGATCACGCTGTAGTCGGCCACATCGGGGATGGTGCCGCCGGACATCACCGCCGTCATGCGCCCGCCGGCGCGGCCGTGCAGGCGGCGGTTCACGGCGTCACGCTGCACATAGGCGCCCCGCGTGCCGTTGCGCGTGGTGAAGCCCTCGGCCAGCATGCGCACGACCTCGTCGAAGCGCGCACGCGGCAGGTTCGCGTAAGGCCAGGCCTGGCGCACCAGGGCGTAGAGCGCGTCCTCGTCCCAATCCTGGCAGGTGACCTCGGCCACGATCTGCTGGGCCAGCACGTCCA
Organism: Burkholderiales bacterium UBA1834; assembly: GCA_002339015.1. GTDB lineage: Bacteria > Pseudomonadota > Gammaproteobacteria > Burkholderiales > Burkholderiaceae_C > Aquabacterium. The sequence goes on along the minus strand of DDJC01000055.1, from coordinate 57 downwards.
GCGGGGCGGGCGGCAGGTGCAGGCGGTCCAGCTCGCCACGGCGCACGCTGTCGAGCA
>DDJC01000088.1:13524-16903 GCA_002339015.1 Burkholderiales bacterium UBA1834 | reverse complement strand
AGCGCAAGGGCGCGGCCTGCGTCTACCTGGAAACCTGGCATGCCGACATCGAGGATTTCCTGGAGCTGCGCGACAACGCCGGCGACGATGCCCGCCGCACCCACAACCTCAATCTCGCCAACTGGGTGCCGGACCTGTTCATGCAGCGGGTGGAGGCCGACCAGCCGTGGTCGCTGTTCGATCCGCGCGTGGTGCCGGAGTTCACCGACCTGTACGGCGAGGCGTTCGAGCGCGCCTACCTGCAGGCCGAGGCCCAGGGCAAGGCGGTCAAGACCGTGCCGGCGCGCAAGCTGTACGCGCGGATGATGCGCACCCTGGCCGAGACCGGAAACGGCTGGATGACCTTCAAGGACAAGTGCAACAAGGCCAGCAACCAGACTCTGCGCGCCGGCAACGTCATCCACCTGTCCAACCTGTGCACCGAGATCCTGGAAGTCACCTCGGCCGAGGAGACGGCGGTGTGCAACCTGGGCTCGATCAACCTCGGCAACCACCTGGATGCGCACGGCGATTTCGATTTCGACAAGCTCGCCGAGACCGTGCGCCTGGCCGTGCGCCAGCTCGACCGGGTGATCGACCTGAACTTCTACCCGATCGAGACCGCGCGCCGCGGCAACCTGCGCTGGCGCCCGGTCGGCCTGGGCTGCATGGGCCTGCAGGACGTGTTTTTCCGCAAGCGCCTGCCGTTCGACTCGGACGCCGCGCGCGCGCTGTCGGCGAAGATCGCCGAGGCGATCTACTACCACGCGCTGGAAACCTCGTGCGAGCTGGCGCAGGAGCGCGGCCGCTACTCCAGCTACCGTGGTTCGCTGTGGGACCGCGGCATCCTGCCCATCGACTCGCTGCAACTGCTGGCCGAGCAACGTGGCGGCTACGTCGAGGTCGACACCTCGGCCAAGCTGGACTGGGACGCCCTGCGTGCCCGCATCGCCCAGCACGGCATGCGCAACTCCAACTGCGTCGCCATCGCGCCCACCGCCACCATCTCGAACATCATCGGCGTGGACGCCTCGATCGAGCCCTGCTTCGGCAACCTGTCGGTCAAGTCCAACCTGTCGGGCGAGTTCACCGTGGTCAACGAGTACCTGGTGCGCGATCTGAAAAAGCTCGGCCTGTGGGACGACGTGATGGTGATGGACCTCAAGCACTTCGACGGTTCGCTGCGCCGCATCGACCGCGTGCCTGAAGACCTCAAGCAGCTCTACGCCACCGCCTTCGAGGTCGAGCCGGTGTGGCTGGTCGAGGCCGCCTCGCGTCGCCAGAAGTGGATCGATCAGGCCCAGTCGCTGAACATCTACATGGCTGGCGCATCGGGCAAGAAGCTCGATGAAACCTACAAGCTCGCATGGTTGCGTGGCCTCAAGACCACCTACTACCTGCGCACCATCGGCGCCACGCACGCCGAGAAGTCCACGGTGTCGCGCGGTCAGCTCAATGCGGTGTCTTCCGGCGCACCGAGCGGCATGGCCGCAGCGCCCGTGAACACGGCACCTGAGATCGACGCGATGGGCGAGCCTGCCACCGACATCAAGTTCTGCTCGATCGACAACCCCGATTGCGAGGCTTGTCAGTAAGCATCGATGCAAGGCCTCAGCAATGAGGCCTTGCTGCTTGTTCTTTGGTTGTTCGTTGCTTCGTTGATCGCTGTGCTTCATCGCCATGCGCTTCATCGACAGGCGCATGGGCACATAGGCACATGCGGGCAAAGCATCGAACAACGCACGCAATAGAAGCCTTCTTCGATTTTTCGATGCAAGCCCGCAACAAACAGGGCTTGCAAATGTCAAGAAGTGCTTGGTGTTTTTAACAACACCCTCCCATAATCCGAACCCATAGGATGCTCACCATGTTGGTCTGGGAAGACAACACGCCTACACCTTCTAACGCGCCTTCGAATGCGCCTGCCGGTTCTGTGCCCTCCTTCAATGGACAAGCACGGAACACCCAACCGTCGCCTGCAATCGGGCTGCAGTCGGGGCTTCAATCGGTGGCCAGCGCACAAGCCATTGCACAGCAGCACGCACAGCAACTGGTTCGCAACGCGCCGCAAGCTCAGGCCGCCACGCAACGCCGCGTCAACGCGGCGGACAAGCGCATCATCAATGGTCAGACCGACGTCAACCAGTTGGTGCCTTTCAAATACAAGTGGGCCTGGGAGAAGTACCTCGCCACCTGCGCCAACCACTGGATGCCGCAAGAGGTCAACATGTCGCGAGACATCGCGCTGTGGAAAGACCCGAACGGTTTGTCCGAAGATGAGCGCCGCATCATCAAGCGCAACCTCGGCTTCTTCGTGACCGCCGACTCGCTGGCCGCCAACAACATCGTGCTGGGCACCTACCGCCACATCACGGCGCCCGAATGCCGCCAGTTCCTGCTGCGCCAGGCCTTCGAAGAAGCCATCCATACCCACGCGTACCAATACATTGTCGAGTCGCTGGGCCTGGACGAATCCGAGATCTTCAACGCCTACAACGAAGTCGCCTCGATCCGCGAGAAGGACGAGTTCCTGATCCCGTTCATCGAAGCGATCATGGACCCGAACTTCCACACGGGTACGCCACAGAACGACCAGACCCTGCTGAAGTCGCTGATCGTGTTCGCGTGCCTGATGGAAGGCCTCTTCTTCTACGTGGGCTTCACGCAAATCCTGGCGCTGGGCCGCCAGAACAAGATGACCGGCGCTGCCGAGCAGTACCAGTACATCCTGCGTGACGAGTCGATGCACTGCAACTTCGGCATCGACCTGATCAACCAGCTCAAGCTTGAGAACCCGCACCTGTGGACGGCAGAGTTCAAGGCCGAGATCAAGGCCCTGTTCCTCAAGGCCGTTGAACTTGAGTACCGCTACGCCGAGGACACCATGCCCCGCGGCGTGCTGGGCCTGAACGCCTCCATGTTCAAGGGCTACCTGCGCTACATCGCCAACCGGCGTGCCACGCAGATCGGCCTGGAAGAACTCTTCCCCAATGAAGAGAACCCCTTCCCCTGGATGAGCGAAATGATCGACCTGAAGAAGGAACGCAATTTCTTCGAAACCCGAGTCATCGAATACCAGTCGGGCGGCGCCCTGTCCTGGGATTGAGGCATGCAGCGCACTGCACGGCCGGCCAACCAGAACATGAGCACCCGACCTACCCCATTCATCACACCGCGTCCAGATCCTAGGGGGCGTCGGGTGGTGGATCTCTGTACCGCATTCTGCGGTGCAGTGCGCTTTGCAACTTGATCAAGGAGATACGTATGGCAACTGCGAAAAAACCGGCCGCCAAGAAGGCCGCCGCTCCCAAGAAGGCTGCACCCGTCAAGAAGGCAGCAGCTCCGGCCAAGAAGGCCGCTGTGAAGAAGGCAGCGCCCGCCAAGAAGGCCGCCGTGAAGA
>DDJC01000088.1:0-13464 GCA_002339015.1 Burkholderiales bacterium UBA1834 | reverse complement strand
AGGCAGCACCGGCCAAGAAGGCTGCAGCACCGAAGAAGGCTGCAGCGCCCAAGAAGGCCGCAGCACCCAAGAAGGCTGCTGTCAAGAAGGCCGCAGCGCCCAAGAAGGCCGCTGCCAAGCCTGCCGCCAAGCCTGCCGCCAAGAAGGCCGCAGCCAAGAAGCCTGCTTCCAAGCCTGCCCCTGCGAAGAAGGCTGCCGCTGCTCCTGCTTCCGCCCCTGCCGCGAAGACCACGCTCAGCCCTCAGGCTGCTTGGCCCTTCCCGACCGGCAACAAGCCCTGACCCGTTATCAGGACTTGATTGAAGCTTGAAGGGGCCGGACGAAAGTCCGGCCCTTTTTCATTGCCTGCTTGCTTTCCACACGCCCTCCCCACCACCTCACGCCAATGTCATGAGCAAGGCCCGTCCCGCCCCAAGGACCACGCCCGCCCTGGTCGCTGCGTGGCCATGCCTTCACCTCATCGCGCCCAGCGGTCCCGGCAAGGCCGGCGCCTGCACGCTCGACATCAGCGTCTCACCCAACGCCAAGCGAACCGAACTGGTGGGCTGGCACGACGGCGCCCTGCGCGTGCGCCTGGCAGCCGCGCCCGTCGAAGGCGCAGCGAACATCGCCCTGCACCGCTGGCTGGCCGACGAGCTCTCGATCCCTCGGGCCAGTATCACCCTGATCCGCGGCGACACAAGCCGCCGCAAGCAGTGGCGCATCGACCAGGATCCGACCCTGGTGACGCAATGGCTGGCCCGTCAAGCATGCCTGGCCCAGGCTGGCGGATAATCACCCTTTTGCACCCACACACTTTGCAGCCTGGTCCACAGGCCCGAAGGCAGCACGATGGCTCAATACGTTTTTACAATGAACCGCGTCGGGAAGACTGTTCCCCCGAAACGGCAAATCCTCAAGGACATCACCTTGAGCTTCTTCCCGGGCGCNNCGCCAAGATCGGCGTGCTGGGTGTCAACGGCTCCGGCAAATCCACCTTCCTGAAGATCATGGCAGGCGTGGACAAGGAGATCGAAGGCGAAGCCGTGCCCATGCCCGGCATCAAGATCGGCTATCTGCCGCAGGAGCCGCAGATGAATGCCGACCAAACCGTGCGTGAAGCGGTCGAGGAAGGCATTGGCGGTGTGCTGGCCGCCAAGAAGCGCCTGGACGAGGTCTACGCGGCCTATGCGGACGAAAACGCCGACTTCGACGCGCTCGCCGCCGAACAGGGCGAACTGGAAGCCATCATCGCGGCTGGCGGCTCCGAGAACACCGACCTGCAGCTGGAACTGGCGGCTGACGCCTTGCGTCTGCCGGCATGGGACGCCGTGATCGGCAATCTCTCCGGCGGTGAAAAGCGCCGCGTGGCCCTCTGCCGCCTGCTGCTGTCCAAGCCCGACATGCTCCTGCTCGATGAACCGACCAACCACTTAGACGCTGAATCGGTGGACTGGCTGGAGCAGTTCCTGAGCCGCTTCTCCGGCACCGTGGTGGCCATCACCCACGACCGCTACTTCCTGGACAACGCCGCCGAGTGGATCCTCGAACTCGACCGCGGTGCGGGTCACCCTTACAAGGGCAACTACTCCGACTGGCTGGACGCCAAGGAAAAGCGCCTGGCACAGGAACAGCGCACCGAAGACGCCCGCGCCAAGGCCCTGAAGCAGGAGCTGGAATGGGTGCGCAAGAACGCCAAGGGCCGCCAGGCCAAGAGCAAGGCGCGCCTGGCCCGCTTCGAAGAGCTGAGCGACGTCGAATACCAAAAGCGCAACGAGACGAACGAAATCTTCATTCCCGTGGCCGAGCGCCTGGGCAATGAGGTCATCGAGTTCAAGAACGTCACCAAGTCCTTCGGTGACCGCGTGCTGATCGACAACCTGAGCTTCAAGGTGCCGGCTGGCGCCATCGTCGGCATCATCGGTCCCAACGGCGCGGGCAAATCCACGCTGTTCCGGATGATCCAGGGCGTCGAGCAGCCAGACAGCGGCGAAGTCGTCATCGGCAAGACCGCGCAGCTGGCCTTCGTTGATCAGAGCCGCGAAGGCTTGGCTGGCGACAAGACGGTGTGGGAAGACGTCTCAGGTGGCCTGGACAACATCGTGGTCGGCAAGTTCGTGATGCCGTCGCGCGCCTACATCGGCCGCTTCAACTTCAAGGGCAACGACCAGCAGAAGCTGGTGGGCAACCTGTCCGGCGGTGAGCGCGGCCGCCTGCACTTGGCCAAGACCCTGGCCAAGGGCGGCAACGTGCTGATGCTTGATGAACCCTCCAACGACCTCGACGTCGAGACCCTGCGCGCGCTGGAAGATGCCCTGCTGGAGTTCGCCGGCAGCGCCATGATCATCTCCCATGATCGCTGGTTCCTCGACCGCATCTGCACGCACATCCTGGCCTGCGAGGGTGACTCGCAGTGGTTCTTCTTCGACGGCAACTACCAGGAGTACGAAGCCGACAAGAAGAAGCGCCTCGGCGAAGAAGGCGCCCGCCCCAAGCGCGTGCGCTTCAAACCCATCAAGTAAGTGCGGCACACGCCCACGCACCAGGCCCGGCTGTCCAATGGCACCGGGCCTTATTCATGCACCATCCCCTGTTCATAGGCCGCAAACCCTTGTCCCTGCTGGATTTTCAGGGGGGAACCCTAGGGTTTCCATACCCGGATCACAAAACGTTCGACAGATAAAATTTCGCGGACTTTTTCCCATTTGGGCAAGAAACAACTGCATCTCATCTACCTGCAGACCACACCAGCCTGGTCCCAGATTCACCCCGGAGACAGATCAATGATTTCAAGGATGACCCGACTCCTCACAGTCAGCGTCGCGGCCGTATCGGCCCTGACCATGAGCGGCTGTGCCCTGCTGCAGTCGGCCACCAGCGGTGTGACCCTTCACGTTATCGAAGAAGGATTCACCCCGCCTGCACTCGCCATGGGCGACGTTGACATGGTCTGCAACTTCTCGATGGTCAATGCCCCTCTGGTGGGCGCTGCCCGAGAGTTCCATGGTGATCCCTCGCTGGCTGAAGCCGTGATGTTCAGCGCCGCCGGCGTGTGCTCCGAATCGCAGGCCCTGGCCGAGGAACTGCGCTACCTTCGCGCCGTGCGCGAGAAGCGCGCCGACGAGGCCACCGATGCCCGTGTGGCCCAGAAACGCCTGCTGGCCGTGACGGCCGAACGCCAGTACACCTCGTTCAAGCGCATGCGCACCAAGCTCGAGCAGAAGTACTTCTTCAAGTACGGCCAGGAATGCCCGCGCTTCAAGCGTGATTTCGACGAACTGGTGTTTCTGCTGGGTTCGCTGTCGGGCGTGCAGGCCATGACCAACGACATCGCCGCGCAGCAGTCCGTGGGGGTGCCCACCGACATCGCGCCGCTGGCCGCCTCGGCGATGAACTGCCTGGACAACAACAAGTGGTGGGGTGTGCCTCAAGCCACCCAGGCCGCCGTGTGGAGCATCATTCCCGGTGCCTCCGAAGGCAAGGACATCAAGGGCACTTTTGATCGCGCCATGACCATCGGCGAGGCCAAGGGCGTGCGCCTGGCCCACGTGGTCAACGCGATCGCCGCTTCGTCGGCCGATGACACCGCGACCATCCGCGCGGTCATCAAGCGCGCCGCCACGGTGCAGAACTTCAAGGTCGACAAGCAGTATCGTTTCCTGGACGTGGTGGCCCAGGCTCAACTGCGCAACATCTCCGACCGCCTGTGGACACAGAACACCGGTGCGCGCACGCCCTTCAATTCACTGGGCAAGTTCTGGGACGACAAAGCCGATGCCGGCGTGGACGTGGACAGTTTCCTGAAGTAACACTCGGGAAAGCCCTCCCCCGCCTTCACGGGGAGGGCGCTGCCATCACCAGTGGTGTGCTGGCTATAGTTACGCGATTCATACAGCTGTTCGAATCGCCAGCATTGAACAGGCGAACCTGCAGCGAGCAGACAAGAAGGCCTTGAGGCCAAGACGTACCGTAGGAGACACCCCATGCAGTTGAACCATCCCCTTGGCAAGATCGGCGCGGCGATCTTGCTGGCTGCGGCCGGCCTGAGCGCCCACGCCGCCCAGAAAGTCTGCGTTTACGACATCCTTGGCGCCTCAGGGGACATGTTCAACATGACGAAGGACTACATCGTTGCCATGCAGCGGCACGGTGTGGCTCTTGAACTCAAGGCCTACAACAATGAGGGCGTGGCCACGGAAGACTTCCGTACCGGCCAATGCGACGCGGTGGTGGCCACCGCATTCCGTACGCGCCAGTTCAACGCTGTGGCGGCCTCGATCGACACCCTGGGTTCAACCACCATCGTGCGCGATGGCAAGATCGACATGCCCAGCAGCTACGACGTGGTGCGCAAGCTGATCCAGACCTACTCAGCATCGTCGCCCCAGGTGACCAAGCTGATGACCGAAGGCAATTACGAGGTCGGCGGCATCGTGCCCATCGGGGCAGCCTATCCGGTGGTCAATGACCGCAAGATCAACACTGTCGAAGCCCTGGCCGGCAAGAGGATTGCCGCCTTCGACTACGACAAGGCTCAGGCCGTGATGATCCAGCGCATCGGCGCCCAGCCGATCTCCGCCGACATCACCAACTTCTCCACCAAGTTCAACAACGGCTCGGTCGACATGATCGCCGCGCCGACACTGGCCTACAAGCCTCTTGAGCTGTACAAGGGCATCGGCAGCAAGGGCGCTATCGCGCGGTTTCCGATCCTGATCCTCACCTACCAGATGATCATCAACAAGACGAAATTCCCGGAGGATTTCGGCGAGAAATCGCGCGCCTACTGGCTCACCCAGTTCGACCGCGCGATGCAGTTGATCAAGCAGGCAGACGCCAGCGTGCCCGCCTCCACCTGGATGGAGTTGAGCGCAGAAAACGCCTACAAGTACACCTTGATGCTGCGCGAATCACGGGTGGACATCGCCCAGAAGGGCCTGTACGACAAGCGCGGACTGAGGGTCATCAAGAAGGTACGCTGCACGGTCAATCCAGCGGACCCCGAATGCTCGACCAAGTCGGAAGAAGAGTGGAAGTGATCCACCCGCCATTGCCGACTTGAGTTGTCCACCAGGGGCATCAGCGAGATGCCCCTCGTTTTTTTGAATTCGGCAGCTTGTAACGCCGGATGTCCGCGAGATCGCCCATGCAAACGACGTCATCCCCCAAAATCCTGGGTAGGACTTTCCTGGAATGGTTCTCCAGCCTGCCTGTCTTTGCGCTGCTGCTGCTGACCCTGATCATCGGCACCGGCGAGATGGTGCATGGCCAATTGCTTCGATTCGGCGAATCGATGTTCGGCGACTCCAAGGCGCAAGTTCAGTATTTCATGTTGCGGGCGGATCCCGTCAAGCCAGATTGCAACGCGTCTGTTGACATCGAAGCCGAGGTGCAGCGCCAATTGGCCGGCAGCAGTACCGGCGGCGGCGACGACATCGACAGCCTGTTCGACAACACGCCGCGCGACCCGGCTGCCGTCCGTGAATCCGTGATCCAGTCTCAGCGGATCTGCCAGAGCAAGCACGACCTTTACAAGCGCCTGCTGGACCACCAGACCCCGCAAGTCAAGATCTACCGCACGCTGGAAACAAGCTTCTTTGCATTGTTCGAACTGGGCACCAGCAACCGGCCTCTGATCCTGCTGTTGATGGTAGGCATCGCCGCCATCACGACCACGCTGGCCAATCATCACATCGGCATCCGCCCTCCCCGCTACCGCCGCGACTTCCTGCTGTCCAACCTGTCACAAACGTTGGCGGCAGGGCTGCTGCTGTATTCGAGCGTGCGCTACTTCATGATCATCAAGGGCTCGAACACGGTCATCGAGCACGCCATTCACCATTACCTGTGGATGATCATCTTCCTGACCATCATGCTCATCAGCATGTGGCGCCTGGTACGTCCGCCACACTGCCCTGACGGTCCGGGCAGCTGGGGCGTGGCCCCCCTGGCTGTGCCCTTGTGGTCCAGCATGGCGATCATCGGCGGGGTGTACTTCCTCACCCACAACCACCCAGCCGGCCTGGCCATCTACGTGAGCCAGCTGATGGAATTGCCCAACATCTTCCTGAACCTGGGGTTGTTCATTCTGGCGGGCATGCTCCTCAAGCAAAGCCGTGTCGTGGACTTGTTCATGAACCTGCTGCGGCCCTGGCGTCTTTCCCCTCAGCTGCTGACCTACATCATCCTGCTGGCTGCCGCCGTGCCCACAGCGTACACAGGCGCCTCGGGCATCTTCGTGATCGCTGCTGGCGGCATCATCTACCACGAGGTGCGCGCATCCGGTGGAACCCGCCAGTTCGCGCTGGCGGCCACGGCCATGTCTGGCTCGCTGGGGGTGGTGCTGCGCCCCTGCCTGCTGGTGGTGCTGATCGCCGCACTCAACAAGGAAGTGACCACCAATGGGCTGTATCACTGGGGCGTCTATGTCTTCCTGGTCACATCGACGCTGTTCTTCCTGGCCTCCCAGATCCTGCGGACCGAGCGTGCCAACATCAAAGCGCCGTCACGTGCCATCCCGGCCATGCTGCGCGAGGTGATGCCACTGCTGCCGTATGTCGGCGTCGTGGTGGCCATCGTGGCCGCTTATGAATACGGCCTGGACACCAAGCTCAACGAGATCACCGCGCCCATCATCATGCCGATCATGATGTTGCTGATCGTGATCTTCGACAAGGTGCTCAACCGCGGCAAGGCAGAGATCACCCCCGACTATGCCAGCCACCGTCAGCCCGGCGTCGAATCCGCCATCCGTTTCGCCACCAACGAGACCATCGGCCATATCGGTGCCCTGATCACCTTGATGACGATGTCCCTGGTGATTGGCGGCGTGATCGAACGATCCGAGATCATGAGCCTCGCGCCCCAGCACTTCGAGAGCGAATGGACGATCATGGCCTTCCTTTTCGTGGTCCTCGTCGGTCTGGGCATGGTCATGGATCCCTTCGGAGCGGTGATCCTGGTGTCCGGCACGCTGGCCCCCATCGCCTACAGCAACGGCGTCGATCCGATCCACTTCTGGATGGTGGTGCTGGTCGCCTTCGAGGTTGGCTACCTGTCCCCGCCCGTGGCCTTGAACCAGTTGCTCACGCGCCAAGTGGTTGGTGAAAAGGAAATCGACGAAGCCGATGCGGAAGTGCGAAACATGGGCTTCTACCGCCGCTTCGAGCGCTGGATCCTGCCCTTCGCCGTGATGCTCGTAGGCCTGACGCTCGTGGCCTTTGGCCCCTTGCTTGTCAACGACATCCCTGCACTGCACTTCATCAAGGCGTGGCTCGCCATGCCCGCGCACTGAGCGGTAAGGCTTTCGGGCAAACAATGGCAGCCGGCTGAGGGCGACAACGCGCCAGCCGGCTCTTTTCTTTGGGCTGAAAGCTTGAACGTTCAGGCTGTGCGCCGGTAGCTTGTCAGAGTCCCTATACAGCCCAAGCCAGCAAGCAACATGGCCAATGCACCAGCTTCCGGTACAGCGGCTACGGCCGTTGAACCATTCGCTGTGCTCATGGTGACGCTGGAGGTTAATGCATCCAGGAACACGCGGGCGGACAGGCTGAAGACACTGCTGGCTTCGGTTGGGTCATCCGGATGGAAGCCTTCCAGGGTGTAGCCATTGGGATTCAGGCTCCACCCGCTGCCACTGCTGTAACGAGCCTGCAGGGCCGCCGTTGCTTGCGCCGCAGTCACGGCCACGCCATTGAGCAACAGCACGCCGTTGAGTTGGCCGGCCATCAAGCTGCCGCTGATCTCGGCATTGTTGCCATTGAGCGCGGTGCTCACAGCCACGTTGCTGCCGTCAGCTGAGAGGTTCACCGAGAGCAGGTTGTAGGCAGTGGACGAACCCGCACTGGGATTCAGGCTGATGCCGTACTCAGCAAACAATGCGCCCTGTGCCTGGGGACTGCTGAAGCTGCCTAGCTCCGAGTACTCCATTGCCACGGTCCATGCGCCACTCCCTTGGGCTTGGATGGTCCAGGGATCGGTGACGCGTGTCTGGGCAACGGTAGGACTGTCGGCATTGGCCACGGCGTTTGCACGGGAGTAGCTACCCTTCTTGGCGTAGTAGCCGCCGCCCGTGATGGCAAAGCCTGTGTACAGCGACACATAGCCCCAATTCTCCGCCGTGCTTCCAAAGGCGCTGGTGTCCACGTGTGGATAAGGCGCGGAATAGAACGTGCCGGTCCATGCTGCGGCAGGCGGCTTGTTGGTGAAGTTCCAGGTGTTCCATCCCGCCCCCGGCGGCGTGGGCACCCCGGCAAAGGCGTTCTGGTACTGGTAATCCCAGCGTCCGGCCGGCAGACCAGCAGCGGTGTTGGCATAAAAGATTCGCTCAGTCTGCCACCCGCTTTTGGCGGCAAACCAATCGGATACTTGGCTGGCCGCGCCAGAGTCAGATACCGCGGCAAAGGCCATAGGTGCAGCAGCCGAGGCAGCGAGAACGGAAAGCAGGATCTTCGAAAGCATGTGCATGTCCATCTCCTGGTTGAAGCGTCGCCAGAAGGGCGGACGCCAACATTATTTTTATTTGGGAAATAGGACATGCCAATGGCACTTCTAGGGAGGGCTCTCCGTTCTAGGGGGAAGATGCTCAGAGCGTGGGGAATTCGTGGGGTGAAATGACAAAACCCCGAATCCATAAGCCATAGATTGGCTGGGATTTCGGGGCTTTTCAATTCATGGCGGAGAGGGCGGGAGGATCCGCCAAAGGGGACCTAAGTGCTTGATCCTCAATAGACAATGGTCAAAAAAGGCACAGCGTGGGGGAAAAGCGTGGGGGAAAATGGCCTAGACTTGCGCCCTCAAACAGTCCCCAGCAGTACCCGTGACCACCTACATCGAGAAGCGCCGAAACCTTTGGTACGCCACCCTCAAGGTGCCCGCCGACCTTCAGCTCAAGGTGGGCAGAACCAAGTTCATGAAGTCCACCGGGACCGCTGACAAGCGCAAGGCCGAGGACGTCGCCCGCCCGTACATCGTGCTGTGGAAGAAGATCATCCGCGAGGCCGAGCACGGAACCACTTCGCCTCTCATCGAGGAAGCCAAGGCGTGGCGCGTGGACTTGCAGCAGGAGTACCCCGACGAGGAAACAGCGTTCTTCGCCACCGAAGCCAAAGAGTTGGAACTCATCGACCGCGCGAAGGTACTGGGAGAGGAGCACGGGGACGAGAAGGCAACACAGTTCTTCAGGGTAGCCCTGGGCACGGCCACGCTTACCAGCGAGCATGTGAACGCCTGGGAAGCCTCCATCATTGACCTGGAGCAGAAGACCCAGGACCAGATGAAGAAGGACGTGAAGCGCCTCGTGGAGCGGTTCCCGACGGTTGAGGGCATCACCCCGGCCAGCGTGCGCGAGTGGGTCAAGGTGCTGACCTCTGGGGAAGACGCCCTAAGCCACGCCTCCATCAAGCGCATGGGCGGCGCGTGGCGGTCCTTCTGGAATCACCTCGTGGGTGCCGAAGTGGCCCCCGAGGGGCCTACCCCGTTCGCCAAGGTCGAGCAGCACGCCCCCGCCGTGAAGGTCCGCAAGGGGCAGGTCACGGGCTGGGTGCCCTTCCCTGTTCACGCCATCCCCGACCTGATCAAGGCCGCCGAGGCTCGCAAGGATCCCGAATTGGTCCAGCTCATCACCCTCGGGGCCTACACGGGCGCACGCATTGAGGAGCTATGCAGCCTGAAGACTATCGACGTGGGGGACGAGTCCTTCCACATCCGAGATGCCAAGACACAGGCGGGCCTGCGCGAGGTGCCCATTCACAAAGCCATTCGGCCCCTGGTCAAACAATTGAAGGAGGCGTCCACCGATGGCTTCCTCATCTCGGGCCTGACCCTCAACAAGTACAACGATAGGTCCAACGGCGTGGGCAAGCGATTCGGCCGCCTCAAGACCAAACTGAAGTACGGTGAGAACCATGTCTTCCACAGCCTGCGCAAAACGCTGGTCACGCTGCTGGAGGACGCGGGGGTGTCGGAGAACCTTGCCGCCGACATCGTGGGCCACGAGAAGCCACGGATCACCTACGGGCTGTACTCGGGTGGCGCGTCCTTGAAGACCAAGGCCGAGGCGCTGGCACTGGTTAGCTACCCTGGGCTGGTGCTAGATCCGGCCTAAGGGGCCCAATACCCAGACGGTCAGTGGACCCGCTCGATCAACCCCGAGCGCTCCAACTCATCCGCTATCAGTTGCGCCTCCGGTGTGTATTCTTCAGCCCGTTCAATGAGGCATTCGGTCGGCGTGAAGCCGTTGAACAGGAGCAGCAGCCGGGCATGCGTCGCGTCCAGTTCGGGTGTCCGCAAGGCTGCGGCCTTCTGGCCCTTCAGCGTGCGCTTGTGAACCGTTTGAGCTGTCGTGCTGGCAGTGGGCATGGTGCGCTCCTTCAGACCGGATTCACCACATTGGACACCTGGGGCCCGTTTTGACGAAGGCCTTCCGGCTTGTTCTCCCGCACCTCAGGGGGTGCCGTTCGGACTACCGCGTCATCCGCCTATAGTCGTTCGCGGCCAGGGACACCACCGAGATGGCAGTGTTCCGAATGGTTAAGCCTTCCGACGCCCCCAGGCCACCACAGCAGCGCCCACAGCGAACAGCAGGACACCCGAGGGCTCAGGCACTGCCAGAACCGCAGGGGCATAGCCCGCAGCCAGCGCCTCAGGCGTCAATGGCAGGAAGACTTCTCTTTCATAGAGTGCGCCCGCTGAATCACGAAGTTTGAGGACGGCCGTGGTAGGCGCATAGGCAGACTTGAATTGAAACAGCGAGCGAGGTTCCGGACGCGAAAGCTGGTTGATCAACGTCCACGTAGCAGTGCCGAGCTGGCCGACTGCGAGCCCGTCTACCGACTTGAGCCACATGTCGGCCGTGAGCACTTTGCTGAGGTCCCACGCTACGACATCGGGCAGAGCGATAGATGCAAGGTCTGAGCGCCCGACCAAGCCAAATGAATAAGTCCACTCACCGCCAACCTCGACCGGGACCATTTGGAGGATGGTTGGCTGGAATGGCGTCAACACGGGCGTCTCGACGGGTTCGAAAGGCACATAGATGTCTGGCGGCCTTGTGTCATCGCATACGAATGAGCAGATCCTTACGGATGCATCTGCGTGATTCGTCCAACCCAGCGCCAGCCCACCGGCCACCAGCATTCCGCCAACAACGTTCATTGCTCGCATGTCTGTCCTCCTGAATATGCTTGACCCGCGAGTTCATCAGGCGGGCGTGACAAGCCGATGACCCAGCGCATATAACAGCGAAAATTTCCGAGGGGGTATGTGAGAGCGCCCAGCCGCAGATTCCCCCCGTGGCCCCCTCGCTTTCCTACAGCGTGGACACTGCGCACCGGATGAAGTGGGGAACACACGACAGGGCACGATTTGCCTTGACCGTCCAATCTTTCGCATCGTCCGACAGTTGGGACGATAGGTCCGCCAAGGGAGCAGCCAGAGGCCACCCGGGCGCCGCGCTTAGGACCGTCCGGCACCTCGGACAATCTGAGTAAGCGGAACGCCCACTGCACCGAGGGGGTATCAGGTGGATGCCCCCTGCTTGCTCACTACTCTCCGTCCCGCGTCGATGTTGACGCGAAGTAGAACGAGAGAGAAACACATGGCCCAAGCCGCGTCCCGCCCCGCATCGAAGAAGACGCCCAAGCCTGCCCCGGCACAGTTCACCTTCACGCTGGGGGTCACCGAAGCGCAAGCGCTGCTTGCCATCGTGGGGCTCACCCGGGGCCGAACGTTAGGCCCGCTCTATCGCGGCCTTGAGAGCTTCCACGAGGAACACGACATCGACAGGAAAGAAGCCGCCGAGCACAAGCGGGCCGGTCAGGGCTTTAATGAGGACGCCCTTATCGACTGGTGGACCGCCCACGACGAGGCTGTGGCCTGACCAGCGCCAGCCCGGGTCGGCCCTGTTGGAAAACGATGGATTCCGACACCCCGCCCTGGCTGGCCTGGATGATGTTGGAAATATAGGCCTTGACAATTACCAACACCGCCAAGATACTGACGGCCTTTTCCAACACCCAAGAGTCCAGCAGCATGACCGCCCGCATTTACGGCTATGGCCGCGTGAGCACCACTGACCAGACCACCGAGAACCAGCGCCAGGAACTGGAGGCCATGGGCCATAGCCTGCCGGCACAACGGTGGTTCGCTGACACTATCTCAGGCAAGGTGCCCGCTCTCCTGCGGCCCCAGTTCGCCAAGATGATGGACCGCATGGAGGCGGGCGACATGCTGTTGGTCTCCAAGCTGGACCGTCTGGGCCGGGACATGATTGATGTGATGCAGACCCTTCGCCTGCTGGCTGACCGTGGGGTCCGAGTCAAGGTCCAGGCCCTGGGGGACACCGACCTGACCAGCACCGCAGGGAAGGCCGTGGTGGGCATCCTGGCCGCTGTGGCTGAGATGGAGCGGGACATGCTGGTTGAGCGCACCCAGGCGGGCCTGTCGCGGGCAAAGGCCGAGGGCAAGCAACTGGGCCGGCCCTCCAAGACCACCGAGGCAGACAAGCAGGCCATCCGGGAACGCCTGGGGGCCGGCGATACGGTCAGCCAAGTGGCGAAGGACTACGGCATCTCCCGGGCATCGGTCATCGCAGTGCGGGACACGGCAGCGGCCTGATCCAGCGCCAGCGCCTGTCCATCATGAGGCCCCTTCGGTTCACGCCGTGGGGGCCTTTTTCCTTTGACCGAAAGACCATTGCCCGGGAAGGCGCCCAAGGCGCCCCAGATTCAACACAAGGAGAACCCACATAGGAGGGTAGGCAGGCGACGGAAATTAAAGCAGGCGCAGCGTTAGAGGGCTCAACGGGGCACCGACTAAACACCGGCCTTAGCAAAACCAGCCAGCCGGCCGGCACGCATTCATCCGCCCGTTAGTGAAAGAACTGATCATGACCAAGAAGACCGCCCCTACCACCCGCCAAGCACGCCCAGCAGCGCCTGCCCACAACGTCAGCCAGAGCCTGGACGTAACAACGGAAGCCGGCCACCCTATCGACAGCCGCTGGCCCCTCGCAAACCTCCGCGCACACATCACACTGGACATCGCACACGGCACCCTTGATCTGTCACGCGCGGCTAATGACATGCTGGACGTGCTGGAAAAGCGCGCCCAGGAATGCCTCACCGTGGATGCCCTGGCGTGGTTGGAAATGGCCCGCCGCCACGTCAGCAGCCTGCGCGGCGAGCAGGTGCACATGGCAACCGTCCTCGGCGCCCTGGCTCAAAACTATCTGCAAGCCAATAGTGCGGGCCCCTTCTCGCAGGCCGCAGCAGACTTGGACGAAGTCTTCTAAGCACGGTCTCACCATGTCCAGCCAGGAGATTGCCGACCTGACCGGCAAGCGTCACGACCATGTCCTGGCTGACATCCGCACCATGCTGGCCGCCCTGGGCCGAACGTCTCCCGAGTTCTCGGGGCACGTTACCGTGGCCGGGCCGAACGGGGCCACACGCTCCTCCCCGGTCTTCAACCTCCCGCAGGACCTGA
>DDJC01000013.1 GCA_002339015.1 Burkholderiales bacterium UBA1834 | reverse complement strand
CTACTGGCACAAGTACGGCATCCGTGATCCGCGGGGTGGTGGTCGCTCGTCAGCCCGGCTGACGGCGCCCATGGTGGCGGCCGGTGCCGTGGCCAAGAAGTGGCTCAAGGAGCACCACGGCATCGCCATCCGCGCCTGCATGACGCAGCTGGGCAACGTGCCCATCGCCTTCGAAGGCTGGGAGCATGTCAGCCAGAATCCGTTCTTCGCCCCCAATGCCAGCCAGATCGAGGCACTTGAGGCCTACATGGACGATCTTCGCAAGGAGGGCGATTCCTGCGGTGCCAAGCTCCACGTCGAAGCCAGCGGCATGCCGGTCGGCCTGGGCGAGCCCCTGTTCGACAAGCTGGACGCCGACATCGCCTACGCGATGATGGGCATCAACGCCGTCAAGGGCGTGGAGATCGGTGCCGGCTTCGGCTGCGTGACGCAGAAGGGCAGCGAGCACGGCGATGGCCTGACGCCCGAAGGCTTCATGTCCAACCATGCCGGTGGTGTGCTGGGGGGCATCTCCACCGGGCAGGACATCCTTGTGTCGATTGCGATCAAGCCGACCAGCTCGATCCGCACGCCGCGCCCATCGATCGACCTGGACGGCAACCCGGCCACGGTCGAGACCTTCGGCCGCCATGACCCTTGCGTGGGCATCCGCGCCACGCCGATCGNNTGGCGCTGGTGCTGATCGACCATGCGCTGCGCCATCGTGCGCAATGCGGTGATGTGTCGGTGAGCACGCCGAAGATCGCGGCGCAACGGCCAGAGTGATCGATGGATTCGGCCCGTAGCGAGCCAGCATGAAAAAAGCCGCCTCGTGAAGGGCGGCTTTCTTGCGGGCGATCAATGGATTGATCGCGTCAGATCGGCGTGCCGTGTTGAATGAGTTCAACCTTGTAGCCGTCGGGATCCGTCACGAAGGCGATCACCGTGTTGCCGCCCTTGACCGGGCCCGGCTCGCGCGAGACGCTACCGCCCAGGGTGGCCGTGAGCGCACGCACCTTGTCGCAGGCTGCGGCGATGTCGTCCATGCCGAGGGCGATGTGGCCGTAGGCGGCACCCATCTCATACTTTTCGACGCCGTAGTTGTAGGTGAACTCCAGCTCGGCATGCTCCGGGTTGCGGCCGTAGCCCAGGTAGGCCAGGGTGTACTGCTGCTCGGGACGGTCCACCGTGCGCAGCAGCGTCATGCCCAGAGCCTGGGTGTAGAAATCGATGGAGCGCTGGAGGTTGCCAACGCGCAGCATGGTGTGCAGCAGGCGCATGCGGGGGCTTTCAGGGGGAGTGGAACGGGGAAAGGGTCTCAGTCTGCCAAAGATCGGCGCTGTGCGGTGCGGCCCCAGCAGGAAACCCAGCCTTGAGCTCTGTCATGGTGAGCACCACCAGCATCACGATCTGGCACTCAACACGACCTCGACCCAGCCGCGCACGCTGTTGATCAGGGCCATGCCTTGCGCATCAGGCAGGTCGCGCAGTGTGAGCACACGTTCCTGCAGGCGGCTCTCGGCCAGCAGGGCTTCGCGCATCACGCCGGGCAGCAGGCCGCAGGTCAGCGGCGGGGTGAACCACTGCCCACCGATCCGCAGGGCGAGGTTGCCGATGGTGAACTCGGTGAGCTCGTCGCGCTCGTTGTACAGCAGGGTGTCGAAGATTCCTGGGGGCGGGGCAAACGGGGCGTAGACGGCGCGGTGCGTGGTCTTGTGGCGAATGAACTCGTCGCGGTCGGCCCGTGGCATCGGGTGCTGCGCCAGCACGACCGGGCGTGGGCCTTGCGGTGTCTCGGGCAGGGGGGCCGCCTCGGCGCGTGGCCGGCCGGTGGCGTCCAGCAGCAAGCGCAGCTTGAAGATCCCTTGCGGATGCGCGCGGGCCAGCGCATGCAGCGCGTCGAGGCACGCTGCTTTCACACCCTCATTCCAGCCGTGGTTGAAGTGGCGGGCAGAGCGGGCCAGGCGGCCCAGGTGGTCCTCCAGGCGCGGGATGTGGCCGTCCTGCAGGCGCAGAGATTCGAGCAGGTCGAACGGCTGATCTGCCCGGCGCAGAAAGGCCTGCTTGGCCTGCCACTCCCGCGCTTCACCCTCAGGGGTGGCATCCAGCGTGATGCCGCTGCCGATGCCGCAGTGCAGTGTCCACGGGGCGGTGGGCGGCGGGGTGTGCACGGCCACGGTGCGGATGGGCACGTTGACGGTGACACGGCCACCCGGGGCCATCACGCCGGAGGCGCCGCAGTACACCCCTCGGGGGGCGCTCTCCATGCGGGCGATGTGGTGCATGGCCTGACGCTTGGGCGCACCGGTGACTGAGCCGCAGGGAAACAGGGCGGCGAAGACCTCGCTCAGGCGCAGGCCGGGGCGTGTGCGCGCGGTGACGGTGGACGTCATCTGCCAGACGGTGGGCAGGGCCTGCACCTCGAACAGCGCCGGCACGGCCACGCTGCCCACCTGTGCCACGCGTGACAAATCGTTGCGCAGCAGGTCCACGANNCCACGATCATCAGGTTCTCGGCCTGCTCCTTGGGGCTGGTGCGCAGGTGGTCGGCGGCGCGCTGGTCCTCGGCCGGCTCGGCGGCGCGTGGGGCGGTGCCCTTCATGGGCCGGGTGGCAAGCTGGGTGCCGTCCCAGTCGAAGAACAACTCAGGCGAGACGCTGAGCACGGCGCCCGGCTGGCGTGCGACGGCGCGGCCATCGAGCATGAGGCCGTAGCCGCCGGGCTGGCTGCGCTGCAGGGCCTGGAAGTAGGCGTGCAGGGCGGGGGTGGGGGCTGCGCTGTCCTGGGGCGCGAAGGCGGCACGCAGCGGTGCGGTCAGGTTGATCTGGTAGACCTCGCCGTTGCGGATCAACTCGCGGATCTGCTCGACCTGCTGGTGCAGGCGGGCATCGGTCAAGGCGGCCTCCCAGGGGGCGACGCGCCAGCCAGTGGCCACATGCTGCGCCGTGTCTCCACTGTCCGCAGGCCAGGCCTGCGCCTCGGTGAACACGGCCCAAGCGGCATATGGTGTACCGGGGGGCAAGGCCTTGACGGGCAGGTGCGGGTCCAGGCCCGGTGCGGCCTCGTAGGCCACCCAGCCCACGCACCAGGCGCCGTCTTTCGCGGCACGGTGGGCTTCGTCCAGCAGGGCGGGCACCTGCTTGGGATCATGCGCCACCAGCCAGCGGGTCGGGCGGTGAAACGCCAGGCGCCGACGCGTCCCCGCCTGATCGGGGAAGTCGATCAGGGCGGTAGGGTAGTGGGAATCGACGTCCAGCATGTTGACGGCCGCGACGGGGCGCGGCAAGTGAATTGGGCGTGGACGGGCACTGCTGCGGGATCAGGCCAGGCGCTGGCGGCGCGACAGGGCACAGGCCAGGGCCAGCACGCCCACCAGGGCGAACAGGGCCAGGCTCCAGAATTCGTACGGCACGCCCACGAGCGTGGTGGCTGCATCGGCGCAGGAGGCGCGCACTTCGAAGACCTCGGGCCAGCGCGTATCCAGACCCAGGCCGCTCACGATGCGGTCGGCCAGCGTGAGTGCGCACGAGCTGCTCTTGGCGGCCACGAAATGCTGCCACAGCGCGGCGGCCACGCCGGAGGCGGCCACGGGCACGGCCAGCACGGCCAGGGCGCGGCGCGCTGGTGGCGAGGGCAGGGCAGCCGCCACCAGACAGACCACGGCGATCACAATGAACAGCAGGCGCTGCAGGATGCACCAGGGGCAGGGTTCCATGCCGAACTGGTGTTGCGACACCAGCGCTGCGCCCACGGCGCCGGCACACGCCAGGCCCAGCAGGGCCAGCACCTTGCGGGAAGGGGACTGCGCTGTCATGGCGGCGGCCTCAGTCGCGCACTTCGGCGATCAGTTCGATCTCGACGCAGGCGCCCAGCGGGATCTGGGCCACGCCGAAGGCGCTGCGTGCGTGGCGGCCCGCATCGCCGAACACCTCGGCCAGCAGCTCGGAGCAACCGTTGGTGACCAGGTGCTGCTCGGTGAACTGCGGCGTGCTGTTGACCAGGCTCATGACCTTGACGATGCGCACCACCTTGTCCAGGCTGCCGGCGGCGGCCTGCAGGGTACCCAGCAGGTCGATGGCCACGGCACGGGCCGCCTGCTGGCCTTCGGCGGTGGTGATGTTGTTGCCCAGTTGGCCCACCCACACCTGGCCGTCTTTCTTGGCGATGTGACCGGAGAGGAACACCAGGTTGCCCGTGCGCATGAAGGGCAGGTAAGCGGCGGCGGGCGTGGCCACGGGGGGCAGGGTGATGCCGAGGTCGGTCAGGCGTTGGGCGATGGACATGGTGTGGGCGGGGTGAGCCGCAGGCAGGATGGCTTGCAATGCCAGGCTGCTGTGCGGGTGGGCTGAGCGGCTGGCGATGGGCGATCCTACACCGCGCGCGGCAGCCCCGGCCGGAGCTTGGGTTTCCCCTCGTTCAGCGTGCACCGCAACATGTCGATAAGGTCATGGGGGACCTGCGTCGGGCGCCCCCATCTTGGAGACAGACAGACCCATGTACCCAGACGGCCTTGAAGGTTGCGCGGCATTTGTCACGGATGAGCACGGCGCTGTATTCGTCACCCCCCGGTCCAGTGACCGTTGCCCTCTGGTGTGCCATGGGCGAATGCGCCTGGCATGTGCCCAGACAAGGGGCTGACGCATGTCGGTGCAGTACCAAGATCAGAATCACCGCGGGGCGCAAGCCTGTTCATCATGCACGGACCATGGCGATGCGTTGCTCATGGCCCTGCAACTGGAAGCGGTAGAGAACCTCAACCAGATCGGCCTGCTGATCTGGCGGCAAGGCCACGACAAGGTGCGGCTCAGCGCATTGGCCCAGACGCTGCTGGCGCTGCCCGAGCTGGTGCCGTTCAACGAGCTGCTGGAACTGCTCGACCCCCAGGAGCGCCCCGGCTTGCAGGCCTGTTGGCAGCAGATGGCCGACACCGGTCAGCGCCATGCCATGGCCGAGTTCAGCGCCTGCCTGCCGCAGGGACGCCGCCGCCTGGGCGGCAATGCGCTGTTCGAGCGCGCCCAGGATGGCGAGGTGGTGTGCTGCGTGGTCGCCATCCAGGACATCACCAGCCACGATGCGATGGTGCAGGCCCTGTCGGACAGCGAGGCGCGCCTGGAGGAGGCGCAGCGCATCGCCCAGTTCGGCTACTGGGAGTGGGATTTCGAACAGCGCCGCGCGATGCTCTCCGACCAGGCCGTGGCCATGTGGGGCTTGCCGCCGTCCTGGCGCGCCGACGAGCGCGGCCTGCTGGGCCTGCTGCCGCCGGACCAGCGCGAGTGGGTGGAAAAGCTCTACCTCGAAGCTTTCGCCAAACGCCAGACCTCCCTGCGCTACGAAGTTCGCAAGAGCGACGACGATGGCAACGTGCGCGAGTTCCATTCCCTGGTCAAGATCGACTACGCGCCCGACGGCCAGCCCCGCCGCCTGCTGGCCACGCTGCAGGACATCAGCGAGCTCAAGTCCTACCGCCGCCAACTGCATTCGCTGTCCTTCTTCGACACCGTGACGGGGCTGCCCAACCGCGCCCTGTTCGTGGACCGCCTCAACCACGCCCTGACGGATGCCTCATGGCACGGCCAGCAACTGGGCATCCTGATGCTGGACCTGGACCGCTTCAAGGACATCAACGATTCGCTGGGCCACACGGCGGGGGATGCCTTGCTGCAGCAGGCCGCGCAACGCCTGCAGCAGATCATGCGCGAATACGACACCGTGGCCCGCCTGGGCGGCGACGAGTTCGCGGTGCTGCTGCCCGAGGTGCGCCAGGCCACCGACATGGGCTCGATCGCCCAAAAGGTGCTGAGTGCCTTCACGCAGCCCTTCCAGCTCGGCGGACAGGAGGTGTTCGTCACGGCCAGCGTGGGCGGCGCCTTCTACCCGGCCGATGCGCAGGACGCCGTGCAACTGATGCAGCACGCCGACGCGGCGCTCTACCACGCCAAATCGCAGGGGCGCAACAACTTCCGCTTCTATTCCAAGGAGCTCACGCGCCAGGCCGCCGAACGGCTGACCCTGGAGAGCGAACTGCGCAAGGCCATCGAAGGGGATGAGCTGGCGCTGCACTACCAGCCCAAGTTCGACCTGGTCACCGGCGCACTGGTGGGGGCCGAGGCCCTGATGCGCTGGCAGCATCCGCAACGCGGCATGGTGCCACCGCTCAGCTTCATCTCCATGGCCGAGGACACCGGCCTGATCGTGCCCATGGGGGCGTGGGCCCTGCGCAGCGCCTGCGCGGCCGCCGCGGCGTGGAATGCGGGGCGCCGATCGCCCCTGAAGATCGCCGTGAACCTGTCGGCCCGGCAGTTCACGGCAACGCCGTTCTCCACCACGGTCCACGAGGCGTTGCGCAGCACGGGCTGCCGCCCCGAGTGGCTGGAACTGGAAATCACCGAAAGCCTGCTGCTCGATGGCCGTGAAGAGATCCTGTCCGTACTGCAGGACATCGCGGCGCAGGGCGTCAGCATCGCGCTGGACGACTTCGGCACAGGCTACTCCGCGCTGAGCTACCTCACGCGCTTCCCCGTGGACACGCTCAAGATCGACCGTTCCTTCATCAAGGACCTGCCCGGTGACCGCAGCAGCGCCGAACTGGTCAAGGCCATCGTGTCGCTGGGTCACAGCCTGGAGATGAACCTGGTGGCCGAGGGCGTGGAGACGCGCGAGCAGGCCGAGCACTTGGTCGGGCTGGGCTGTCAGCTGGTGCAGGGCTACCTGTACGGCAAGCCCGTGCCCTACGACGTGTTCTCGGAGCTGGCCGCCCAGCCTTGATGCCGGGCGCCAACAACCTCAAGGCGCCGTGGCGGCCTTGGTGAACTCCAGGCCCAGCACGCGGCTGGCGGCATCGGTGGGGTGGTTCTTGTCCCAGAACAGGTAGTTGTCCGGGTCATCACATACAGTCTTCACGACCTCCTTGCCCACCAGCTTGCCGTTGTAGCAGGCCTCGGTCACATTGACGCCGCGCGCGCGGGCGTTGGCCATCTCGGTGCGCAGGAAGGTCATGCTGTCGAAGGTGCGCAGATCGATGTCGGGCATTTGCTTGCGCGCGGTGGCCAGCATCTTGAGCATCTCGGTCTTGAACTCCTCGGCCCGGCGCAGCGTGGCGGGCGTGTAGCTCTTGTCCTGCTTGTTGAACTCGGCCGATTGCGGCGTGAGGCTGAAGTCGGGCATCAAGGGCACCAGGAAGTGCCGCGAGCCGCGGTCGTAGAGCATCCTGATGCCCTTGAGCAGGTTGTTGGAGGCGTTCTTGGCGGTGTAGGTGGAGTACATGTTCAGCCCCTCGAAGAAATCGTTGGGGCCGGCCCACACGAAGTACAGCGCGTCCGGGTCGTTGCGGCTGATCCTCTGCCTGGCCAGGGTCTTGTGGAACTCCTCGATCTGGAACAGGGTGCCCTTCTGCCACGACCAGAAGGGCAGCAAATTGCCGTGCCCGGTCTGCGCGCCGGAGAAGCTGTAGTTGGTCATCGGCAGTCGCAATTGATTGGCCATCACTTCCAGCGCCACCACGCCGTTGCTGAAACGGCCCTTGTAGCTGGGCGCCATCGGCATGCCTGATTGCGTCATCTCCTCGGTCATCTTGAACAGGTTGCCCGTGTCAGACATGCTGTCGCCAAAGGCGAAGATCTGCGTGTAGCCATTGGGCACATAGACATCATCGTGCTCGGGCGGCACGCGGAAGGTCGGATTGATCGGGCCCGGCGGGGTGATGGACCACTTGCGGGCGCGCGGCAGCCAGTCCTCCATCAAACCGTAGTAGGTGTTGAAGAAGGGCACGTTGTTGAAGACGTAGCCCAGCGTGTTCAGGAACTCCTTGCTGGTGACCGGCGCAATGAAGCCTGCGTACATGGTGATCGGCTGAAGCGTCTCGGCGATGAAGAGTTCTGGCGGGATGGCCCGGGCGCTGGGGGCCAGGGTGCAGCCCCAGGCCAGGGCCGCTGCAGCGGTGAGACGACGGATGGAAGGCAGGGGCATGTGCATGGTGGATCCCATATTCGTGTGACGTCGATTGAACCGAGGTGACGCACAGAATCAGATAGGTAAACCCCTTGCCTCTCCCTTGAATGAGTGGTGTTGAATGACCCTCATTTTGGGGGTGCCAGCCGAAAGCTGCGCCCTAGAGCGATCTGAATAACGCGGCGATCTGCGCCAGCGTCAAGACGGCGGTGGGCGTCAGGCGCGCCAGCGCGGCCTCCGGCATGTAGGAGAGCTGGGCGTCATGGGGGGCCTGCACGATGGTCTGGCCACCGGCCTGTGCCACCGCGGCCAGCCCGGCGGCGCCATCGTGGTTGCCGCCGGTCAGCACGATGCCCAGCAGGCATTCGCCATAGACCTCCGAGGCTGATTCGAACAGCACGTCGATGGCCGGGCGCGAGAAGTTCACCGGCTCGTCCACGGACAGGGCCAGGTGGGGCACATGGCGTGGGCCACGGTCGACCAGCAGGTGGTAGTCGGGTGGCGAGAAATAGATGGTACCGGGCGCGACAGGCTCCTTGTCCTGGGCTTCGCGCACGGGCAGGGCGCACTTGGGCGTGAAGATGTCGGCCAGCAGGCTGGGCTTCTCGCGCGGCAGATGCAG
Organism: Burkholderiales bacterium UBA1834; assembly: GCA_002339015.1. Taxonomy (GTDB): domain Bacteria; phylum Pseudomonadota; class Gammaproteobacteria; order Burkholderiales; family Burkholderiaceae_C; genus Aquabacterium. Next base: position 6,679 of record DDJC01000013.1, on the reverse strand, counting down.
CACGATCAGCACAGGTATCGTGGCCTGGGCCGGCAGCGTGGGCAACAGGGTCGACAGCGCATCAACCCCGCCTGCCGACGCGCCGATCACGATCGCGCTGATGCGGCGCGGGTCGATCCTGGTGTGGCCGGGCAGGGGCGTGCTCATCGCGCTTCCTTCTTCTGGAAGATCCGGTCCTCGCGCACCACCTCGTCGAAGTGGTCGGCGTAGGTGGAAAAACGCAGGGCTTCCTTGGAGCCCAGGCCCAGGAAGCCTTTGCGGCACAGCGAATCATGGAACAGCCCCAGGGCGCGCTCCTGCAGTTCACGGTTGAAGTAAATCAGCACGTTGCGGCAGGACACCAGGTTCATCTCGGCGAACACGCTGTCGGTGGCCAGGCTGTGGTCGGAGAAGACCATGTGCTTCTTGAGCGCCTTGTCGAACACGGCGCGGCCATAGGCGGCGGTGTAGTACTGGGAGAGCGAGCCGCGCCCGCCCGATCGATGGTGGTTCTCGGTGAAACCGGCGATGCGGTCGATGTCATAGACACCGGCTTCGGCCTTCTGCAGGGCGTGAGCGTTGATGTCGGTGGCGTAGATCAGGCTGCGCTCGAGCAGGCCTTCTTCGTGCAGCAGGATGGCCAGGGAGTAGACCTCCTCGCCCGCGCTGCAGCCAGCCACCCAGATCTTGAGCGATGGGTAGGTGCGCAGCATCGGCACCACCGTTTCTCGCAGTGACTTGAAGTAGCTCGGATCGCGAAACATCTCGCTGACCTGCACCGTGAGGTAGTCCAGCAGCGCGGGGAAGGTGGCGGGATCGTGCAGCACCTTGTCCTGCAGTTGCGACAGGGTGGCGCAACCGAAGCGCTCCATGGCGGTGCGCAGGCGTCGCCGCAACGACGAGCCCGCGTAGGCCCGGAAGTCGTAGTGGTACTTGAGGTAGATCGCATCGAGCAGCAGCTGGAACTCGATGTCGGTCTCCCTGGATTGGGGCTGGGTGCTCATGGTCGGGCCGTCCTCATGGCTGGCCTTACTTGGGCATCCACACGCGCACCAGCGACAGCAGTTTTTCCACGTCGAGCGGCTTGGCGATGTAGTCGTTGGCACCGGCGGCCAGGCAGTCGTCCTGGTCGTTCTTCATGGCCTTGGCCGTGAGCGCGATGATGGGCAGCTTCTTCCACTCGCTGCGCTTGCGGATCTCGCGCATGGCGGTCAGGCCATCCATCTCCGGCATCATGATGTCCATCAGCACCAGGTCGATGCGGGCGCTGCCGGGTTCGCGGGCACGGTCCAGGGCATCAAGCGCCTCGCGGCCATTGCGCGCGATCTGCACGGTGATGCCCTTGGGTTCGAGCACGCTGGACAATGCGAAGATGTTGCGCACGTCGTCCTCGACCACCAGCACGCGGCGGCCGTCCAGCGCCACCTCGCGGTCACGCACCTCGCGCAGCATGCGCTGGCGTTCGGGCGGCAGGCTCGATTCCACCTGGTGCAGGAAGAGTGTGACTTCATCGAGCAACCGTTCCGGCGAGCGCACGTCCTTGATGATGATGGAGCGCGAGAAGCGGCGCAGGCCTTGTTCCTCGTCGCGCGTGAGGTTGCGACCGGTGTAGACGATCACCGGCGGGAAGGACACCGATTCCTGGTCTGCCATCTTCTCGAGCAGCTCGTAGCCGCTCAGGTCGGGCAAGCTCAGGTCCATCACCATGCAGTCGAAGGTGGTGGTCTGCAGCCGGGCCAGGGCCTCGGCCGCAGTGGCCACGCCGGTGATGCTCACATCCTGCGAGCCCAGCAGCTGCTGGATGCTGTCGAGCTGGCGCAGGTCATCCTCGACCACCAGCACGCGCTTGAGGCTCTGCGAGAACTTGGCCTCCAGGCGTTCGAGCGCCTCGATGATCTGCTCGCGCTTGACGGGTTTGAGGGCATAGCCCACGGCCCCCAGTTCCAGCGCTTCCTGCGCGTAATCGGCCACCGAGCACACGTGCACGGGGATGTGGCGCGTGAGCGGGTTGCGCTTGAGCTGATCGAGCACGCCCAGGCCGGAGTGGTCGGGCAGGTTGATGTCCAGCAGGATGGCGCTGGGGCGCAGGGTCTGGGCCGCGTGCAGGCCTTCACCGGCGCTGTTGGTCACCACGCACTGGAAGTGCATCTCGTGCACCAGGTCGCGCAGGATGGCTGCAAAGCGCAGGTCGTCCTCGATGACCAGGATGTGGCGGGTGTCAGATTGGAGGGTCTCGCGGTCGTCCTCCACCAGGCCGGCGGTCGGCCGCGCTGGCGCGGTCGTCGGGATCGGGGCCGTCGTCACGGGGTGCTGGATGACGGCGGGCGATCCCATGCGCCCGGTCAGGGGCTCTGAAGCCGCCTCTGAGGTGCGGGGCGCAAACGGCATAGCCTGTACGCGCGGCTGCGTGGTGCCGCCCTTGGCCGGCAGCGTCAAGGTGAACACGCTGCCCTGGCCCGGGGTGCTCTGCACGGTGATGTCGCCGCCCAGCAGGCGGGCCAGGTCACGCGAGATGGACAGGCCCAGCCCGGTGCCGCCGTACTTGCGGTGCGTGCTGCCGTCGGCCTGGCGGAAGGCCTCGAAGATGATCTCCTGCTGCTGCGGGGCGATGCCGATGCCGGTGTCCTGCACGTCGAAGATCACATGCCCGCTGGCGTCGCCACGCACCGTCAACGACACCTGGCCGCGGTCGGTGAACTTGAGCGCGTTGGACAGCAGGTTCTTGAGGATCTGGCCCAGACGCTGGGCATCGGTTTCGAGGCGCTCGGGGGTGCCCGGCTGCACCTCGGTGACGAAGGCCAGGCCCTTTTCTTCGGCAATCGGGCGCAGCGTGGTGGCCAGGCTGTCCACCGTGCGGGCAACGGAAACGGACTCGGTCACGATCTCAACCTGGCCGGCCTCGATCTTGGACAGGTCCAGGATGTCGTTGATCAGGGTCAGCAGGTCATTGCCGGCCGACGAGATGGTCTGCGCGAACTTGACCTGTTCGGCCGTCAGGTTGCCGCCCTTGTTGTCGGCCAGCAGCTTGGCCAGGATCAGCGCGGAGTTCAGCGGTGTGCGCAGTTCGTGGCTCATGTTGGCCAGGAACTCGCTCTTGTACTGGTTGGCACGCTCCAGCTCGGCGGCGCGGTCATTGAGCGCAGCTTGAGACTGTTCCAGCTCGTCGCGCTGGTTTTCCAGCTGGGTGGTCTGCTGCGAGAGTTGCGCGTTGGTCTGCTCCAGCTCGGCCTGCTGGGCTTCCAGCTGCGCCTGGGATTCCTTGAGCACGCGGCTCTGCTCTTCCAGCTCTTCGTTGTTGACGCGCAGCTCTTCCTGCTGAGCCTGCAGCTCTTCGGACTGGCGCTGGGTCTCCTGGAGCAGGTCCTCCAGGCGGGTGCGGTCGCGCGAAGCGCGCACGGCCACTGCCAGGGATTCGGAGATGCGCTCGACCAGATCACGGTCGGCGGGCGTGACCGGGTGGAAGAAGCCCAGCTCGAGCACGGCGTAGACCACGCCGTCGACGCTGGCCGGAGCGATCAGCAGCTCGGCGGGTTGCGCGCGGCCGGTGCTGGAGCTCACTGGCAAGTAGCCCTCGGGAACGTGGCGCACGTGCACCGGGCGGTCTTGTGCCGCGGCCTGGCCCAGCAGGCCATCGCCAGGGCGCAGCACTTCGTCACGTTGCTCCGGCACCATCGCGTGGCTGGCGAAACGGCGGAAGTTGTCGCCCTCGGCGATGTAGACGGCTCCCACCTGGGCATCGAGGTAGGTCGACAGGAAGTTCAGTACCCGGTCGCCCAGCACGTCCAGACGCTGCTCTCCTTCGATGCGGATGTTCAGGCCCATCTGGCCGGCCTTGATCCAGGCTTCCGTTTCTCGGGCTCGGTAGTCGCGCGAGGTCATCGAAGCTGATACCAGCACCAGCATCAGCAGCAGGCCCGAACCGGCAAAGGTTACAGCCACGGAGACGTCGGCCGCGGTACGCCAGCTGTCTTCCCTCAAGGCGACCAGGGTGCGTTCCTCGGCCTGCATGCTGGTCAGCAACTCCCGGATGTTGTCCATCACCAGCCTGCCTCGGTCTGACAGGACGATGGCCATGGCCTCGCCCGTTTGCCCTTGCCGCCGCAGCGCGATGGTCTGATCCAGCTCCTCGAACTTCTGTTTCATGAGCTGCTGCAAGGTGCTCAGCCGCTGCTGCTGCACGGGATTGTCGGCGAGCAGGTCGGTCAGGCGTTTGAGCTTCCCGGGTTGCTCTGCTTTCGCATTGGCGTAGGGCGCAAGGTAGGGCTCCTGACCGGTGAGCAGAAAACCCCGCTGGCTCGTTTCCGCGTCTTTCATGGTCGAGAGCAGTGACTGCAGCTGCTCGATCACCTCCAGGGTGCTGCTGACCCTTGCCCGCGCTTCGTCACGGCTCTGCAGCGACTGGTAGGAGAAGAAGGCGATCAGGAAAATCGCCACCACCTTGATGATGAAGGTGGCCATGGGCCCTGGGGGCAGCGGCGGCCCCTTGCGCCGCCCGCGCGCAATGTCGACGGCGTCGGCCGTCGAGGCGTGGGCAGCGGCCGTGGTGCTGGCCGGGTTGGGCGTATCTGACAACATCTATGCTCCTCCTCCCGCCACGCGGGGGCGGCCCCTGGGGCCGTTGTTGTGCTGGGTCCGTGCATGCCAGGCACGACGCTGGAACGCCGGTGCGCTGAGATGGCTGTGGATCATACCCAGCCGCCCGTGACCCACGCGGCGCGGGGCCATGGTGCGGGGCCATGGTGCGGGTGCGAGGACCTGCTCAGTGGAGGGCTGGGTTTGAGGGCCGCACGCGCCCGCAGGCGGCGAGTGGTGTCTTGCCTTGCGTTGGGAGGGGGTCTTGCACGGCCGAGCCGGCGTGAGTTCAGTCCCCCATCAGAGGGGCTAGGGGGGACTGGCGAGGTGCTAAGGTCTGCGCCATCAACAAACACCGGGGATGGGCCATGCAGGTCCAATGGGGAGCAGCCTTGCTCGCATGGCTGCTGGGCGTGGCCGTGCAGTTGCAGCAAGGCGCCGTGGGCGATGGCCGCTGGGCCGTGGCGCTGCCCATGGCCTGTCTGATGCTGGCTGGTGTCGGGGGCTGGATGGCACCGCGCTGGCGACAGGGATGGCGCAGTGCCGTGCTGGCGGGTCTGTGCATGGCCAGCCTGGGCTGGGGGCAAGCGCAATGGCGGGCGGCCGAGCGCCTGGCGCAGATGTGGCCGGACACGTTGGCACAGCGCAGCGTCGTGCTCACAGGGCGTGTCGATTCGTTGCCGCAGAAGCAGGCCTGGGGGCAGCGGTTCGAGGTCGAGGTGCTGACGGTGGAACTGCCGTCACGGCAAGGACATGGGCCATGGCAGGCCACACAGACCTGGCGGTTGCCCGGCGTGCACGCCAAGGCCCGGTGCCCGCAGCGGGTGAGCCTGTCCTGGACCCATGGCCAGCGCCCCGGCAGACAAGGGGCCTCTCAGCCGGGTGATGACCCGGACATGAGTCCCGAGATCGTGCCTGGACAGGTCTGGCGCTGGACAGTGCAATTGCAGGCCCCCGATGGGCTGCTCAACCCTGGCGGGTTCGACGCCGAGCGCTGGATGTTCGAGCGCGGGTTGCGCGCTCAGGGCCGGGTGGTGACACGGCAGGTGCCGGCGCCCTTGCTGGTGCGGCGGGCCAGCCTGGGCGCGCCGGGCCTGATCGACCGCATGCGCCTGGCCTTGCGTGACCGGATCGAGGCCCATGTGAGCGACCCGCAGGTGGCGGGCCTGATCGCAGGGCTGACCATTGGCGAGCAGTCAGCCATCGAGCCTGGGTCTTTGAAATTAAGTGCTACTCCAGCCCTTCCTCTGAAAGCCCTTCTTTCCTGCGGCCACTTTGCAATGGGTTCTACCCCAGCGAGAAAAGCTCGTCTCCGTACTTTTGCAATTGAGTCCTACCCTGGCAAACGCGCAACTAAGCTTTGGTGCAAGAGCCTCGCCGGTTGGAAATCGTGCAAAGTGCGGGGCTGAACGAAAAACTTGATCAGGAGGTGCTGTGAGCACGCAAGACCCAACCCCCAGAACGGTCCATTTTGACGATGAGGCGCAACTGCAAGATGTTCTAGCGGGCCGAAGCATCGGCTCGTCTGGGACCCTTAAAAACCTCAAACAAGAGGCGGCAGGCGGCCCGATGATTGTCATAGTGCCCGGTAAGCCTCGTCGCATCTTGAAATCTACGCTTGGCGGCGATCTGATTCTTGAGCCATTGCCTTGACCCTAGTTGATGCCGACACTGGCTCCTAGCACAAGCTGGACACTGTCTTCAATGTCATTCTGACACCTTGGCGGCTTCCTCTTGAGGCTTCTTGCTACGCAAGTGGGAGAGGGCAGACATAGCGGCCTCCAAGCGCTTGCTTCGCGTCCAGGTCTGGTACCTATAGGACACGTGATGAGTAGTGAGGCTCTCGGTATAGCCGGCAGTGCGGGGGGTGTTCTCCAAGGCCTCGGCGAGAAGAATGTTGAAGGTAGAGCGGCTTCTCGAGTCCTCTAATTCGCATTTCAGAATCATGCGAATGCTCTCCCACTCGTCATTGCTCATGGCTGATCCTGGCTCTTGGCGCTCCCGACGTCGCTTGACCAAGGGTGGGTTCGCGTTCTCCAAGATGTCGGGCGAGAGCGAGGCCGCAAACTCGTAGGGCTGCTCGTGGGCAGTGATGGACAAGAGCGTTACTTTGGTGGCATAGAAGTTT
>DDJC01000057.1:8597-9615 GCA_002339015.1 Burkholderiales bacterium UBA1834 | reverse complement strand
GACATGAAGAAGCTGGTGGCGTATTCGTCCATCGCGCACATGGGTTTCGTGACCCTGGGCTTCTTCATCTTCAACGAGCTCGGCATCGCCGGCGGGCTGGTCCAGATGATCGCCCACGGTTTCGTGTCGGGCGCGATGTTCCTGGCCATCGGCGTGCTGTACGACCGCGTGCACTCGCGTGAGATCTCCGCCTACGGTGGCGTGGTCAACACCATGCCCAAGTTCGCCGCCTTCGCACTGTTCTTCGCCATGGCCAACTGCGGCCTGCCGGGCACTGCCGGTTTCGTGGGCGAGTGGATGGTGATCCTGGGCGCCGTGCAGTACGACTTCTTCATCGGCCTGCTGGCAGCCACTGCCCTGATCCTGGGCGCGGCCTACACGCTGTGGATGTACAAGCGCGTGTATTTCGGCGACGTGACCAACGACAACGTGCGCGGCCTGACCGATATCAACGCGCGCGAGTTCCTGATCATGGCCATCCTGGCGGCCGCCGTGCTGTGGATGGGCATCCAGCCCAAGCCCTTCACGGACGTGATGCACGTCTCGGTGACCGAGCTGATCAAGCACGTGTCGCAAAGCAAGCTGAATTGACGACGAAGGTTCACACCAAATGAACAACATGAACTGGCTCGCGGTGGCGCCCGAGATCTTCCTGCTGGCGATGACCTGCGTCATTGCTCTGGTGGATCTGTTCGTCACTTCCCCCCGCCGCCGTCCTACCTACCTGCTGACCATGCTGACGCTGGCCTGCGTGGCCGGCCTGCACATCGGCTACCTGGACAACCCGAGCTCGGGCTATGCCATGCAGGGCATGCTCGTGATCGACGCCATGGGCCACCTGCTGGCCCTGTGCGCCACGCTGGCCGTGATGGGTGGCCTGGTCTACGCGCAGGTCTATGCCGGCGACCGGGACATCCTCAAGGGTGAGCTGTTCACCCTGAGCCTGTTCTCGCTGCTGGGCATCTCGATCATGATCGCCGGCAACAACTTCCTGGTCATCTACCTGGGCCTGGAGCTG
>DDJC01000057.1:7866-8526 GCA_002339015.1 Burkholderiales bacterium UBA1834 | reverse complement strand
ACTTCGTGCTGGGCGCGCTGGCTTCGGGCTTCCTGCTCTACGGCTTGTCGATGATGTATGGCGCCACGGGCTCCCTGGACATCAACGAGGTCTACAAGGCCACGCTGACCGGCCAGATCAACAAGCAGGTGCTGACCTTCGGCCTGGTGTTCATCGTGGCTGGCCTGGCCTTCAAGCTGGGCGTCGTGCCTTTCCACATGTGGGTGCCTGACGTGTACCAGGGCGCGCCCACGGCCGTCACGCTGATGGTGGCGGGCGCCCCCAAGCTGGCCGCCTTCGCGATCACTGTGCGCCTGCTGGTCGAAGGCCTGATCAACACCGCGACCGACTGGCAGCAGATGCTGACGGTGCTGGCCGTGTGCTCGATGGTGGTGGGCAACCTGGCCGCCATCGCGCAGACCAACCTCAAGCGCCTGCTGGCCTATTCCGGTATCGCGCAGCTGGGCTTCATGCTGCTGGGCTTCGTGCCCAGCGTGGTGGCCGGCAACACCGTGTCCGCTGGCAACGGCTACGGCTCGTCGCTGTTCTACGTGATCACCTATGTGCTGACCACGCTGGGCACCTTCGGCCTGGTCATGCTGCTGTCGCGCCCTGGCTTCGAATCCGAGCAGGTGTCTGACCTGGCCGGCCTGGCCAAGCGCAGCCCGCTGCTGGCGGCCG
>DDJC01000057.1:3199-7809 GCA_002339015.1 Burkholderiales bacterium UBA1834 | reverse complement strand
TGGGCTTCTACGCCAAGCTGGCCGTGTTGCAGTCGCTGATCACCACCAACTCGACCTGGCTGATCCAGCTGTCCGTGATCGCCGTGCTGCTCTCGCTGATTGGTGCCTACTACTACCTGCGCGTCGTCAAGGTCATGTACTTCGACGAGCCCACGGACACCACCCCGGTGGTGCCGGGCGGCGAGGCACGCGCGCTGCTGTCGGCCAACGCCGCCGCGGTGCTGGTGCTGGGCATTCTGCCCGGCGGCCTGATGGCCTTGTGCGCCCGCGTGATCACGCAATCGCTGGCGGGCTGATCCGCCGCGGCGCAGTGAGATCCGCATGAACGGCCTGGTGCCCGCCTGGGCGGTGATCAGCGTGCTGGTGGTGGCCCTGGTAGCCGCCAACCTGCCGTTCATGAACCAGCGCCTGTTCCTGGTGGGGCCGGCGCGCCAGCCCAAGCCCACCTTCTGGCATGTGCTGGAGCTGCTGGTCTATGCCGTGCTGGTGGCTTTGCTGGGCCGCGCATTGGAAAGCCATGTGGGCCAGACGGCGCCGCAGCGCTGGGAGTTCTACGCCATCTGGGGCTGCGTCTTCCTGACGCTGGCCTTCCCGGGCTTCGTATGGCGCTACCTGCGCCGGGGAGCTCGCCAATGAGCGAGGCGCCTCAGCAGGCTCTGCCTGAGCCCCACGACGACGACCGCCACCTGCGCGAGACGCTGCTGGAGGCCGAACTGCTCGAGCAGGGCAAGTTCCTGCAATGGCGCCGTGACCGGGTGCAACTGCCCGATGGCCGTGAGGCCACGCGCGAGTACGTGGTGCACCCGGGCGCCGTGATGGTCGTGCCCATCCTGCCCGATGGGCGCCTGGTGATGGAACGCCAGTTCCGCTACCCCGTGGGCATGACGATGATCGAGTTCCCGGCCGGCAAGCTGGACGCCGGTGAAGGGGCACTGGCCTGCGCGCAGCGCGAACTGCTCGAAGAGACGGGCTATGTGGGCCGCCGCTGGGCCCGCGCCGGTGTGATGCATCCGGTGATCGGCTACGCCACCGAGTTCATCGAGATCTGGTTCGCCCAGGACCTGACCCTGACCGAGCGCCATCTGGACGATGGCGAGTTCCTTGACGTCTTCGCGGCCACGCAAGATGAGCTCGAAGCCTGGATGCAGCAGGGCAAGCTCACGGACGCCAAGACCATCGTCGGCATGATGTGGTTGCGGCAGTGGCGCGCGGGCGCGTGGCCGCTTGACTGGCAGAACCTGCCCGTCTCGTCCTGAGCACTCGGCGCCGCGTGCATCCTGCCCGGATTCCTGGGCTGCCCCACCGCTTTTTCTGATGCTTGATGCCCCCTATTCGAGGGGGTTTCCTCCCCTTGTGACGCCCCTTTCGCGCCAGGGTGGGTCTTTCGGCTCATGCATGCAGATTGGCGCCGGCTCAAGCATTCACGCGTCGTTCCTAAGCTCCTCAGCGGTTTCCACGACGGCCGACCCAGGCCACTCCCCAACCGCCGTACCCCAGGAGTATTCATGTCCACGTCCCCCTTTCTCTCCAGCCGCCGCAGCCTGCTCAAGGGTGCTGGCGCCGCTGCCGCGCTGCCCTTCGTCGGCGCGCTGACCGCCCTGCATGCCCGCGAAGCCCTGGCCGCCGGCACCACCACCCGCATCGCCAGCCCCTACGGCCCCATCGCCCCGGTCAATGACCTGACCACCGGCCTGCCCCTGCTGCAACTGCCCGCCGGCTTCACCTACAAGAGCTTCGGCTGGACCGGCGATCTGATGGCCAATGGCAAGCCGACCCCCGGTTCGCACGACGGCATGGCCGTGGTGCAGACTCGCAAGGTGGGCCGCAGCACGGAGTTCGTGCTGGTGCGCAGTCACGAGCGTGGCACCGGCAGCGATGCCAGCTTCTTCGGCGCCCCCGGCGTGTACGACAACTCGCCCAGTTCCGCCGGTGGCAGCAGCTACTCGGCTGGCGGCACGACCAACCTGACCTTCCGCGACGGCAACTGGATCAAGACCGAACCCAGCCTTGGCGGCACCCGCACCAACTGCGCCGGCGGCCCCACCCCCTGGGGCACCTGGCTGAGCTGCGAAGAAGTCGGCTCGGACTCCGTCAGCGCTGGCGGCAAGAAGCATGGCTACGTCTTCGAAGTGACGGCCGATCCGCTGCAGACCACGGGCGAGCCCATTGTCGGCATGGGTCGCTTCGCCCATGAAGCCGTGGGTGTCGATCCTGCCACGGGCATCGTCTACCAGACGGAAGACAGCAGCGGCAAGTCCGGCTTCTACCGCTACATACCCACCAACCCGACCGGTGCCATCGGTTCGCTGATCCAGGGCGGCGTGCTGCAGATGGCCAAGGTGGTTGGCCAGAACAACGTGAGCGTGATCGGTGCCCAGCTGGGTGACACCTATGCGCTGGAGTGGGTGACCATCGCCAACCCCGACGCCAACCGCAGCAACGCCACCGGCCTGAACGGCCAAACCATCAGCAACGTGGCCGGCCCCTTTGCCCAAGGCTGGCAGCAGGGTGGCCTGCGCATGAACCGCGGCGAAGGCGTGTGGTACTTCAACGGCAAGCTGTACGTGATGGACACCTCCGGCGGCCCCGTGGCCCAGGGCACCATCTGGGAACTGGACCTGCGCACCCAGGTGATGACCTGCATCTACTCGTCGCCCAGCATCAACGTGGGCACCATGGGTGACAACATCACCGTCAGCCCGCGCGGCGGCCTGCTGATCTGTGAAGACGGCGGCAACGTGACCGACGAGTTCGGCACCGGCCTGCGCCTGATGTCGCTGCACGGCGATGGCCAAGTGTCGATCTTCGCCAAGAACAACGTCAACACCACGCAGGCCCAGATGACAGCGGCCGGCAAGCTGGCCTCGCTGGCTGATGACCACCGTGGCAACGAGTTCTGCGGCGGCTGCTTCGACCCGACCGGTCGCTACCTGTTCGTCAACATCCAGACCCCTGGCATCACCTTCGCCATCACGGGTCCGTGGGCCAACGGCTCGCTCTGATGCCCCCTGTGTCCCTCCGCATTACCCAACACTTTCCAAAGGCATTCAGATGAAACTGCATCACATCGCCCTGGCCGCCATCGCGGCTGCCACCTTCGCCACCCAGGCCCAGGCCGTGGTCTTCAATGGCGCCACCACCGCTGGCGGCAACGTCGCCACCGAGTACACGATCGGTTCCGACCTGAGCTTCGATCTGGATCTGGCGTCCAAGGCACCGGTGACGCTGAGCTTCACCCTGGAGTCCAGCGATTTCAGCGGCGACCTGGTCACGTTCGGTGCCATCGTGCGCAACTTCACCGGACTGGGCTTCGACAAGGTCACCGTGGCGCTGTCTGGCATCACCTTCGCGGGTACCGCCGGTACCATCAGCACCGACGGCTTCTCCGCTGTGGGCGCGTCGGGCAACACGGCCAATCTGGCCTGGGCCTCCTTCACGCCTGGCGTGACCAGCGAGTTCTACATCGGCAATCCGCTGGGCACGCCCGGCCAGGCCAACTGGATGCTGAACCTGGACGGCCTGCACGCCGGCAACCAGTTCACGGTGACCGTGGCCGTGCCCGAAGCCGAGACCTACGCCCTGGCGGTGGCTGGCCTGGCCGTGGTGGGCCTGGGTCTGCGTCGTCGCAAGATGGCCTGATCGATCAGTTCAATACCAACAAGGGAAGCCCACAAGGAAGCGACAGCACCGGTGCAAGACATGCGCCGGTGCCATTGGGAGATTCAGGCGCCTTCGGGCGCCTTTTTTTGTTCAGGGCTGCGTGGGTGGCTCGGCGGACAGCACCCGCCCCGGATTGCACAGCCCCTGCGGGTCCAGCGCCCGCTTGATCGCCCGCATCATCGCGATGGCCTCAGGGGGCTTGCGCCGGGCCAACTCGTCGCGGCGCAACTGTCCGATGCCGTGTTCGGCCGACAGCGTGCCCTGGAAACGCTCGACCAGATCGAAGACCAGCTGGTTGGCTTGGTGCTCGAAGGCCAGCAGCGCGTCGCCGGCCGAATGCGCTGCGGGCGGCTGCACGTTGTAGTGCAGGTTGCCATCGCCCAGGTGCCCGAAGCAGACCACGCGGCTGTCTGGCCAGCGCGCCTGCAGTTGCTGCCCTGCCAGCTCGACGAAGGCGGGGATGGCCGAGGTGGGCAGGGCGATGTCGTGCTTGACCATCAGGCCCTCGGTGCGTTCTGCCAGCGGGATGGTTTCGCGCAGGTGCCAGAAGGCCAGGCGCTGGGATTCGCTGGTGGCCAGGCTGGCGTTGGTGATGTTGCCGGCATCGAGCGCCTGGCTCAGCAGGGATTGCAGGCGTGCCTGGGCGTGCTCCTGGGATTCGGGGCTGGCGTGTTCGATCAGCACGGTCCATGGCGTGAGGGCCCGCGCTTCTCTCAGGGCGTCGGTGCAGCGGGCGATCGCGGGCTGGTGCATGGCGACCAGGTCCAGCGCCAGGCGCCCCATGGTCTCGAAGGCGGTGAGCCCCGCGTCCAGCAGGTGGCGCGCACGGGTCAGAAGCGCCACAGCCTCTTCCAGGCTGGTGCAGGCGGCCAATGCCGTGGCCTGGCCGCGCGGGCGCGGGTACAGGCGCATGGTGGCGGCCGTGATCACGCCCAGCGTGCCTTCGCTGC
>DDJC01000057.1:0-3160 GCA_002339015.1 Burkholderiales bacterium UBA1834 | reverse complement strand
TTGGTGGCCAGGTTGCCGCCGAGGGTGCAACTGCCCTCAGAGGCCAGACTCAACGGGAAGAGCAGGCCGTGGTCCTGCGCGGCCTGCTGCACCTGGGCCAGCGTGCAGCCGGCATCCGCCGTGAGCGTGAGGTTGGCCGGGTCCACGGCGCGCACCTTGTTCAGGCGCCCCAGATTGAGCAGCAGCTGCTGCCCGCTGCTGTCGGGGATGGCGCCGCCCACCAGGCCGGTGTTGCCACCCTGGGGGATCAGCGCGATGCCTTGGGCGACGCAGGCGCGCACCACGGCCTGCACCTGGCCGACATCGACCGGCCGAGCAATGGCCAAGGCCTGGCCTCGGTAGCGGCGGCGCCAGTCCAGTTCATAGGGATCGAGATCGGCCTGCGTCAGGCCTTGGTCCGGGCGCAGCAGGCCGGCGGGGCCGAGCAGGGCGCCGAGGTCGTCGAGCCAGGTAAGGCGTGCCATGCGTGCGTTTTCAGGCGTGCGGCACGGATCAGGCCGTGTCGTGCTGGCTGCGGTGATCGCGGCCCTCGGGCTTCCTGGCGGCCCTGGCCTTGGGCGGCAGCACCTTCAGGCGCAGCCGTACGTACACGGCGCACGCCGCGAAGAGCAGCACGCTCAGCGCGGTCTCGAGCATGGCGAGCCCCTGGGACCAGCCCGCATCACCCGTGGCGCGCACCACGCCTTCGGTGAAATACAGCCACACCAGCAGCGACAGCCAGCGGTAGGTGTAGAGCCGGTGCCGCAGCAGCCCGGTGATCGCCAGCGTGAGCGGCAGCACCTTGAGGGCCAGCGCGCCGGTGCCGCCAGGCAGCGGGGCCAGCCAGAGCTCCCAGGCCAGGCCCAGGGTAATCAGCGCGCCCGTCAGCAGCACGGTCACACACCTGGCCAGGCCGATGTGGCGCAGGCGCTCGGGCGAATGCACGCCGGCCACGGGCTCGTCTACCGGGGATGCCGGTGAGGCCGGAGAAGAGGCGGTGTGATCGGTCATGGTGGTGCCGGTGAGGCGGGCGGGCAGGGTGGCATGATAGCCCCCCATGATCTGGTACCGGCGTTTTCTCGTGCTGCTGCAGCATTGGCCCTGGATGGCCACCCTCCACACCCTGCGGCTGCGCTTCCGTGAAGACCGCCTGGGCGTGACCGCCGGCAGCCTGACCTTCACCACCACCATCGCCCTGGTGCCGCTGTTCACGGTGATGCTGGCCCTGTTCAGCGCCTTCCCGGTGTTCGCGCGGTTCCGCAAGGCGCTGGAGACGCAGTTCCTCAGCGGCCTGGTGCCCGAGGTGATCGCCAAGCAGGTGATGCTGCTGCTGACGCGCTTTTCGGGCAAGGCCAGCCAGCTCGGCGGCGTGGGCCTGATCGCGCTGGGGCTGACGGCCATGTTCCTGATGCTGACCATCGACCACACGCTCAATGCGATCTGGCGGGTGCGCTCGCGCCGGCCCATCGCGCAGCGGGTACTGGTGTACTGGGCCGCGCTCACGCTGGGGCCGCTGATGCTGGGGGCGAGCCTGTCGGTCACCTCGTACGTGCTGTCGGCCTCGCGCGGGTGGGTGGGGGCATTGCCCGGCGGCGTGAGCGTGCTGCTGGGGCTGATCGTGTTCGTGCTGCAGACAGCTGGGTTCGCGGCGCTGTTCCGCTACGTGCCCAACACGCACGTGCGCTGGGAGCATGCGGCCTCGGGGGCGCTGTTTGTGTCGATCGGGCTGGAACTGGCGCAGAAGGTGCTGGCGCTGTACCTGTCGAATGTGCCCGTGTATGCCACGGTGTACGGAGCCTTCGCGGCGCTGCCCATTTTCCTGATCTGGATCTTTCTGAGCTGGCTGATCGTGCTGCAGGGCGCGGTGGTGGCCGCGTACGCGCCGAGCCTGCTGTCGCGCGTCAAGCGCTGGCCCGATGCGCCCGGGCACCGCTTCCAGATGGCGCTGGCCCTGGTCAAGACGCTGGCTGATGTGCAGCACACGGACACCGCTGGTTACTCGTCGCTGCGCCTGGCCCAGATGCTGCGCACCGATCCCCTGCAGATCGAGCCCGTGATCGAGGTGCTGGTGGCGCTGGATTGGGTGGCGCGGCTGGATGAGCCCGAGCTGGACGACGGCGGGCGCTTCGTGTTGCTGTGCAACCCGGGCCGCACCGCGGTGGCGCCACTGGTCCGCGAGCTGCTGCTCGCGCCGGACACCTGGAGTCAGGATTTCTGGCGGAGTGCGCGCTTGGACGACATCACCCTGGCAGAGGCGCTGGGTGCGCCGTCGGCCATCGCCCTGGGGCAAACACCGAGCAATTAAGGCGCCCTGAACCCGGGTTAAACGGTGGCTTTCGCTGGCGATCGACGTTATATTGGTTTTAAACGCGAAGCTGGACCCGCGCGGCCAACAGCCGTTTGCGGCACACTGTTGTCCCACACCTCGTGGTGCTGACTGGCGCGATCCGCCGCGGCGCTGCAGATCCTGCCCCCAAAAGGAGACTTCCCCATGAAAGTCAGCGACATCCTCCGCGTCAAAGGCAACACGCTGTTCACCGTCCGCCCCGAGGACCCGCTGTCCGAAGCCGCCACCACCATGGCCCAGCACGACATCGGCTCGCTGGTGGTGATGGAGCACGGCGAGCTGGTGGGCATGCTCACCTTCCGGGAAGTGATCCAGGCCGTGGTGCGCAATGACGGCGCCTTCGGCTCGCAAGCCGTGCGATCGGTGATGGACGACCACCCGCTCACGTGCACCCCCGAAACCGAGATCGACGAAGTGCGCCGCATGATGCTCAACCGCCATGCGCGCTACATGCCCGTGCTGACCAACCGCACGCTGGCCGGCGTGATCTCCTTTTACGACGTGGCCAAGGCCGTGGTCGACGGACAGGATTTCGAGAACCGCATGCTCAAGGCCTACATCCGCGACTGGCCGGTGGAAGAGAACGCCGGCGAGCGCCAGGCGCTGCTCTGAGCGTCGCTGACACCCTTGAGCGCCCGGCTCGTCGGGCGGCGTGTTGCGCGCACGTTTACAGTGCGCAGCCCCCCAGACCCGGCCTTGGCGCCGGGTTTTGTCTTGGGGGACAATAGCGGTTTCCCCCACGCATTCCAGACCCCTCCATGGCCGGCAGCACCTTCGGACATCTGTTCACCGTCTCCAACTTCGGCGAATCGCACGGCCCGGCCATCGGCTGCG
>DDJC01000107.1:95270-104771 GCA_002339015.1 Burkholderiales bacterium UBA1834 | reverse complement strand
ACCAACCTGCTGGCGCTCAACGCGGCCATCGAGGCGGCGCGTGCTGGCGAGCACGGCAAGGGCTTCGCGGTGGTGGCGGCCGAAGTGCGCAAGCTGGCCGAGCGCAGCCAGGTGGCCGCGCAGGAGATCGGCGACGTGGCGGGCTCCAGCGTCGAGCTGGCCGAGCGTGCCGGCAAGCTGCTCGACGAAATGGTGCCCAACATCAAGAAGACCTCGGACCTGGTGCAGGAGATCACGGCCGCATCGGAAGAACAGTCCTCCGGTGTCAGCCAGATCAATGCCGCGGTGACGCAGCTGAGCCAGACCACGCAGCAGAACGCGTCGAGTTCGGAAGAGCTGGCCGCCACGGCCGAGGAGATGAGCAGCCAGGCCGAACAGCTGCAGCAAAGCATGAGCTTCTTCAAGCTGGCCAACGCGGCCCGTCCGCAGCCCAAGAGCCCTGCGCGCAAGGCGGCTTCCGCCCGTCGCGCCAAGCCGCCAGCCAACAAGCCCGTGGCGCTGGCGCCCGCAGGCGCGCAAGAGCTGGACGAGGCGCAATTCGCCCACTTCTGATCAAAGTCGAGAGGATCCACCATGAACAACATCGTCTCTACCCCGAACACGGCCACTGCGGTGGTCCATCCCGGTGCCGCGCATTCGGCGGAACCGGGGCAGTACCTGACCTTCCAGCTCGGCGGCGAGATGTTCGCCATCGGCATTCTGGCCATCAAGGAAATCATCGAGTACGGCACGCTGACCACGGTGCCCATGATGCCGAACGCCGTGCGCGGCGTGATCAACCTGCGCGGCGCCGTGGTGCCCGTCATGGATCTGCAGGCCCGTTTCGGCAAGCCTTCGAGCGAGGTGGGCAAGCGCACCTGCATCGTCATCGTCGAGGTGAACACCGAGACGCAGCGTCAGGTGATCGGTGTCGTGGTCGATGCCGTCAACGAAGTGCTGGACATCGCGGCCAGCGACATCGAGCCGCCGCCCGCTTTCGGCGCGCGCATCCGCAGCGATTTCATCCAGGGCATGGGCAAGGTCAAGGGGCGCTTCGTGATCCTGCTCGACCTGGACCGTGCGCTGTCCGTCGAAGAGATCGAAACGCTGACACACGATCAGCGCGATGTCGTGGCGGCTCACTGAAAAGAATCTGATTCATTGTCTAACAGGGGAATTTTCATGTTCAAGAATCTCACGGTTGCCAACCGGCTCGTATTGGGTTTCGGCGTCCTGGTCCTTCTGCTGCTCAGCATCTCGGTGCTCAGCGTGTTGCGTTTGTCGGTGGTCAGTTCTTCCACCACACTGATCATGGAGGATCGCTATCCCAAGGTCATGGCCAGCGAAGAAGTCATCAAGAACGCCCTGACGATCGGCCGCCTCTTCAATGGCATCTTTCTGGTGTCCAACGAGACGGAAAGAAGCAGCCTCAAAAATGAACTCACGGCGCTTCGCAACGAGAACTCCGAGCACCTCAAGAAGCTTGAGGCCACGCTCCAAGCCGAGAAGGCGCGAGAACTGCTGAAGGTGGTCAATGACAGACGCGCCGAGCTGGCGCCCAAGTACGAGCGTGTGTATGCCCTCATCGAGACAGACAAGGCCACGGCCCTGGATTACCTCAAGAGCGAATTCGATCCCGCCAACAAGGCCTACATCAACGCCATTGACGCGCTCGGCGATTACGTGGCCACGCAGATGAACGAGGCGGGCAGCGAGGCTGTCAATACTTACACCGAGACACGCAACCTGGTGATCGGGCTGTCTTTGCTGGCCGTCGTGTGTGCCGCCGTCGTCGGCACACTGATCACCCGTGGGCTTCTGAAGCTGCTGGGGGGCGAGCCGTCGTATGCGGCGGAGGTTCTCCACAAGGTCGCCCAGGGTGATTTCGCGGTAGAGGTCGCGACTCGCCAAGGCGATTCGACCAGCATGCTGGCCGCGGTTCGCACCATGGTGGATTCCGCCGGCTCCAGCATCGGCGATGTGGTCCGGGTGATGAAGGCCATGGCCCAGGGCGACCTGACCCAGACCATCACCAAGGATTACCAGGGCTCTTTCGCCGAGATGAAGCAGTACGTGAACAACACGGTGGCCAAGCTCTCGGAGGTGGTGGCCGAGGTCAACAGCGGCGCCGAGGCGCTGGCCGGTGCCTCCGAGGAGGTCAGCGCCACGGCCCAGTCGCTGAGCCAGGCCGCCAGCGAGCAGGCCGCCGGGGTCGAACAGACCAGCGCCTCTATCGAGGAGATGACCGCGTCCATCGCACAGAACACCGAGAACGCCAAGGTCACCGACGGCATCGCCACCAAGGCTTCCGGTGAAGCGGCCGAAGGCGGCGAGGCCGTGAAAGCCACGGTGGCGGCAATGAAGCAGATCGCGCAGAAGATCGGCATCATTGATGACATCGCCTACCAGACCAACCTGCTGGCGCTCAACGCGGCCATTGAGGCGGCGCGAGCGGGCGAGCATGGCAAGGGCTTCGCGGTCGTGGCGGCCGAAGTGCGCAAGCTGGCTGAGCGCAGCCAGGTGGCGGCGCAGGAGATCGGCGATGTGGCCGGCTCCAGCGTCGAGCTGGCCGAGCGTGCCGGCAAGCTGCTCGACGAAATGGTGCCCAACATCAAGAAGACCTCGGACCTGGTGCAGGAGATCACGGCCGCCTCGGAAGAACAGACATCGGGCGTCAGCCAGATCAACGCTGCGGTGACGCAGCTGAGCCTGACCACACAGCAGAACGCGTCGAGTTCGGAAGAGCTGGCCGCCACGGCCGAGGAAATGAGCACCCAGGCCGAACAGCTGCAGCAGACCATGGGTTTCTTCAGGCTGAGCGCCCAGGTGCCGGCTGCCGCCGGGGCGCCCATCTTCCGCAAGGCTGCCCACGCCAAGCCCAGGGCGCCCATGCCCGCAGGCCAGGAGGTCGCCCCGGTTCAGCGTGGCAAGAAGGCCCTGGTGCCAGAACTGATCGACGAATCCCAGTTCGCCACGTTCTGAGCGTCCACGCTTTTTGAAGAAAGCCGGTCATGAAGCAGCGCAGCGGGATGCGATCGACATCACGGGGATGGAGGGGATAGTCATGGACCACGCTAGTGTCGTGAGATCCGTGCTGGTCATCGACGACAGCACGGTGCAGCGGATGCATGCCGTCGATATGCTGGGGCAACTGGGCGTTGCCCGTGTCCTGGAGGCCAGCCATGGCGAGCAGGCGCTGGCCTTGTTGAGCGAGTTGAGTGCCGACGAGCTGCCTGACGTGGTCATGGTGGACCTCGAGATGCCGGGCCTGGACGGCGTGCAGGTCATCCAGCGGATGCAGGCCCAGGGCCTCTTGCTGCCCATCATCGTGGCATCGGGCCGGGAGTTGCTCATCATCCATACCGTCGAAGCCATGACCCGGTCGCTGGGCATGCCGGTGCTGGGCGGCATCAGGAAGCCGCTTCAAGGTGATGCCCTGCGCCGGCTCATCGAACGCCGTGCACATGTTCTGCGCCCACCCGGGGGGCGGACAGGGCAATTGCCGCGCTCGGCCGACAGCATGGGGCTGGATGCCGGGGTGCTGGGCAAGGCCATCGCGAGCGGCATGTTCACCATGCACTACCAGCCCAAGGTGGAACTGCAGACGGGCGCGGTGAGGGGCTTCGAGGCGCTGGCCCGCTGGCCGCACCCGGATCTGGGCATGGTCCCCCCCGATGTGTTCATTCCCTTGGCCGAGCGCCACGACCTGATCGGGTCCTTGACCCTGGCATTGATGTCGCGGTGCTTCACGCAACTGTCCGAATGGCGCCAGGCCGACGAGCGATTCAAGCCGACGATGGCCATCAACCTGTCCCCACTGCTGTTGGGGGACCTCGATCTGGTCGATCAGATGACCCGGCTGATGGCCATGCACGACGTTCAGGCTGACCAGATCGTGCTGGAGATCACGGAGGGCTCACTCACGCCCAACATGGGGTCCGCGCTGGCCATGCTGGCCAGGCTGCGGCTCAAGGGGTTTGGCTTGTCCATCGATGACTACGGGACGGGGTTCTCGTCGATGCAGCAGTTGGCGCAGTTCCCGTTCACGGAGTTGAAGATCGACCGGAGCTTTGTCCGCGGTGTCCACGAGCGCATCAATCTGCGCGTCATCCTGCAGTCCGCCATCGACATGTCGAGACAGCTGGAACTGGTCAGCGTGGCCGAAGGCATCGAAACGCTCGAGGATTGGCACACCTTGCGCACGATGGGCTGTGCCATCGGGCAGGGCTACCTGATCGCCAAACCCATGCCCGGCGCCGACGTACCCACCTGGACCAGAGCCTGGAACGCAGGGGCGTGCATCGCCAGCCTGGCGGACACCACATCCTGAAGCCGCATACAGACACCACCATCGCCATGATCAGCATCAATGACCAGGAGTTCCGCTCCTTTCAGACGTTCATCTACGACTCCGCCGGCATCACTTTGTCCGCGGCCAAGAAGCAATTGGTCAGCGGGCGCCTGTCCAAGCGCGTGCAGGCGCGCAACCTCGACAGCTTCGATGCCTATTTCAGCCTGCTCGCGAGCGGCAACGACCCCGGTGAGGTCCAGACCGCCGTCGACCTGCTGACGACCAACGAGACCTACTTCTTCCGTGAGCCCCGGCACTTCGAGGCACTGCGGTCGATCTTGCGCAAAGCATCGGGCCAGCAAAGCTTTCGTGTGTGGAGCGCCGCCTGCTCGACCGGCGAAGAGGTGTACAGCCTGGCGATGATGCTGGACGACGAGCGAGGGGCCAAGCCGTGGGAGCTGATGGGGTCGGACATCAGCACGCGGGTGCTGTCGCGTGCGCGTGCGGGCCACTATCCCCTCGAGAGAACGCGGCACATCCCGGCGGAGTACCTCAAGCGGTATTGTCTCAAGGGCGTGGAAGATCAGGAAGGCACCTTGCTCGTGCAACGCGCGCTTCGCCAGCGGGCGGTGTTTTCACAGGTCAATCTCAACGAGGCCCTTCCCAACATCGGCCGCTTCGACGTGATCTTCCTGAGGAACGTGCTGATCTACTTCAACCAGGACACCAAGGCCAGGGTGGTGGACAGGGTGCTGTCCGCGCTCAAGCCCGGAGGTTACTTTTTCATTGGCCACTCCGAGAGTCTTCATCAGGTCACCAATCTGGTCAAGCAAGTGGCGCCTTCCGTCTATTGCAAGCTGCAATGAGCGGCGATGAACCGGAGCATCCGAACCTATGAAGCCGATCAAGGTGATGATCGTTGACGATTCCGCGGTGGTGAGGCAAGTGATCACACAACTGCTGGATGAAGCCGGCGGCATGGAGGTGATCGCTGCGGCGGCGGACCCGCTGATCGCGATCGAGAAGCTCAAGGTTCAATGGCCCGATGTCATCGTGCTGGATGTGGAGATGCCGCGCATGGACGGCATCACGTTCCTGCGCAAGCTGATGGCTGAGCGCCCGACGCCAGTCGTGATCTGTTCGACCTTGACGGAAAAAGGCGCGCGAACGACCCTGGAAGCGCTCTCCGCAGGCGCCATCGCCATCGTCACGAAGCCGCGTCTGGGATTGAAGGATTTCCTGCTGGAGACACGTGCCGAACTGGTGCAGACGGTGCGGGCTGCGGCGGGCGCCACGGTGAGGCGGACCGCTGTCCGGGCTGCTGTCGCGGAGCCCGTGGCCCCCAAGCACAATGCCGATGTGATCCTGCCCAGGGGCGCGCCGGGGGCGATGAGCCAGACCACCGAGAAGGTGGTGATCATGGGAACTTCCACCGGAGGCACGCAGGCCCTGGAGGAGGTGCTCACGGCCCTGCCTCGGGTCTGTCCCGGCTTGGTCATCGTTCAGCACATGCCCGAGAAGTTCACGGCGGCGTTCGCCGCGCGGCTGGATGGGCTGTGCCGGATTTCGGTGAGGGAGGCGCGCCACAACGACCGGGTGTTGCCCGGACAAGCCTTGATCGCGCCCGGCGGCCGGCACATGCTTCTCAAGCGCAGCGGTGCGCAGTATCACGTCGAGGTGGTGGACGGCCCTCTGGTCAATCGGCATCGCCCGTCCGTGGATGTGCTGTTCCGGTCATCGGCCAAAAGCGCCGGTGCCAATGCGCTGGGCATCATCATGACGGGCATGGGCGACGATGGCGCGGCGGGCCTGCTGGAGATGCGCCAGGCGGGCGCGCGCACCATCGCCCAGGATGAGCAGTCCTGTGTGGTGTTTGGCATGCCCAAGGAAGCCATCAAGCGCGGCGGCGTGGAGCGCACGGTTCCCTTGAGCGGCCTGTCCAGGGAAATTCTGGCGCAGTTGTCCTGATCGGCCGGCGTGGCCGCCTGGCTGCCAATCAGCGCCAGGGCGGCCCGCCGCTCGGTCACCGGAAGACGCTGATCGCCTCGGCCAGTCGCTCCGCCTGGTCTTTCAGGCTCTGCGAGGCCGCCGCGCTTTGCTCCACCAGCGCGGCGTTGTGCTGCGTGATCTGGTCGAGATGGCCGACGGCATCACCGACCTGGCCGATGCCGCTGCTCTGCTGCTGCGTCGCGGCGCTGATTTCACCCAGCAGGTCCGAGACGCGCTTGACCTGGGACACGATGCTTTGCATGGTCTTTCCCGCATCGTCCACCAACTGCGCGCCAGCATCCACCTTGTCCGCGCTGGTGTGGATCAGACCCTTGATCTCCTTCGCCGCCTGCGCGCTGCGTTGAGCCAGGGTGCGCACTTCGCCCGCCACCACGGCGAAGCCGCGCCCTTGCTCACCCGCCCGTGCCGCTTCCACGGCCGCGTTGAGCGCCAGGATGTTGGTCTGGAANNGAAGGCGATGCCGTCGATCACGGCGATGATGTCCACGATCTGGCGCGAGCTCGACGCGATGTTGTTCATGGTGTCGATCACCTGTTCCACCGCCGTGCCACCCGCCGATGCGGCATCCTTCGCCGCTCCTGACAGCTGGGCTGCCTGCATGGTGAGATCGGCGTTGCTCTTGAGGGTCGATGTCATCTGCTCCATGGAGGAGGCAGTCTGCTGCACGCTGGCTGCTGCCTGCTCGGTGCGCTCGCTGAGGTTGGTGTTGCCCTGGGCGATCTCCGATGCCGCGTTCTGGACAGTCAAGACCTGGCTCTGTACGTCGTCGATCAGCCAGCGGAACATCAGCCCCAGTTGACTGACTGCTCTCAAGGTCATGCCGATTTCATCGACGCGGTCCATGTGCACGGCCTTCTGGCTTTCTCCGGTCGCCACCTGCAATGCCAGTCGCTGAAGTTGTTCGAGAGGCTTGGCGATCTGGGCTTCGAGGAACCACGAGGCAAGGATGGCCAGCGCCGCGGTGGCGGCGCTGAACTCGGCCATGGCCACGCCATGCAGACCCAGTGCCCAGGCCAGAGCGGCGGCGGCCGGCGCCAGACAGGCCATGGCCAGCCGGATGCGGCCTCTCACGGACATGGTCTTGAAGGCCGACAGCCAGCCCAGTGCCCCCCGGCGAATGATCAGGCCCTTGTGAAACGCCAGACCGCGCGATTCACCGGTCCGGAATCCGCGGTACAAGGCTTCCGCCGCCGCGATCTCGTCCCTGGAGGCGCTCGTTCGAACGGACATGTAGCCCACCTGCTTGCCCTCCCGCACCACGGGCACCGCATTGGCGCGGACCCAGTAGTGGTCGCCGCACTTTCTTCGGTTCTTGACCAAGGCCGTCCAGGGCTGACCGCCTTTCAAGGTGGCCCACATGTCCGCGAAGGCTTCGGAAGGCATGTCGGGATGCCGGACGATGTTGTGCGGCAGGGCGGCCAGCTCCTGGTGGGTGAACCCGCTGGCCTTGATGAATTCCTCGTTGGCGTAGGTGATGCGACTGTGTGTGTCGGTCGTCGACATCAAGGTGGCGTTTTCGGGAATCGGGTATTCCTGCTGGGTCACGGGTTCATTCAGCCGCATGGGTCATCCTTTACGTGGTTCAGCTCGGTTATCGGCGGATGCAGAGGGCAACCGAGCACCGGACAGGACCAAAAGGGGGTTGTTGCGGCCAACAGACGAGTGTGCGCGTGAGTGATGTTCCGGCGACACCTCAAGCCAGCGGTGCGCGGCTGCAGGACCGGAGCATCATCTCCGCGCCCCGGGGCACTTGATATCCTTCAAGCGTTGCTGTCCCGCAGCGTCGCGAGCGCTTCCCGCGTCCAGTCCAGCCAGCCCTGCTCGTACATGATCCCCGTCTTGAGGATCAGGTGCTGCAGGCGCGCCGCGCGGCTCAGGGCCTGTCCGGCGAGAAAGTCGCGCGCCTCGATGGCCCGGTAGGCCGCCAGCCGGGCCGTGTGGGCGTGCATGCGCCGCTCGATCTCGTCTTCCAGACCCAGCGGGCCGATGGCCGCGTCGGCGCGCAGTCGCACCATCAGCTCGTCGCGCGGCTCGGGTGATTCGGCCGGCTCGCGCACCCAGCGCACCAGCTCCTGCCGGCCTGCTTCGAGCACCTGGTAGAGGCGCTTGCGTGTACGCCCGCCATCGGGCGCGGCCTCCGAGGCGATCCAGCCAGCCTTTTCCATGCGTGCCAGTTCGCGGTAGATCTGCTGGTGCGTGGCCCGCCAGAAAAAGCCGATGGACTTGTCGAAACGGCGCGCCAGCTCGTAACCCGAAGAGGATTTTTCCAGCAGCGAGGTCAGCAGGGCATGGGCGAGGGACATGGGGCGCGAGTCTAAAGGCGAGGCATCAAGTATGCAACTGGTTGCATAGACGGGTGAATTTGCCTAATATCCGCCTCGTCGATGCAACTGGTTGCATATCCGGGCGGCCCGCGGGCCGTCTTGTTCCACGCCCGTTCCCACGAAAGTCCCTGCCATGAGCACTTATCCCCACCTGCTCGAACCCCTCAACCTGGGTTTCACCACATTGCGCAACCGTGTCCTGATGGGCTCGATGCACGTCGGCTTGGAAGAGGCCAAGGACGGCTTCGAGCGCATGGCGGCTTTCTATGCTGAACGTGCCCGTGGCGGTGTGGGCCTGATGGTGACGGGCGGCATCGCGCCCAACGACGATGGCCGGCCTTATCCGGGCGGCGCCCGCCTGGCCACGGAAGAAGAAGCCGCGAAGCACCGCATCGTGACCGATGCCGTGCACGAAGCCGGCGGCAAGATCGCCATGCAGATCCTGCACTTCGGGCGTTATGCCTACCATCCCGGCCTGGTGGCACCCAGCCCTGTGAAGGCCCCGATTTCGCCCGCCACCCCGCGCGAACTGAGCACCGCCGAGGTGTGGCAGACGGTGGAAGACTACGCCCACTGCGCCGCCATGGCCCAGAAAGCCGGCTACGACGGTGTCGAGATCATGGGCTCCGAGGGCTACCTGATCAACGAATTCACGGCAGCCCGTACCAACCACCGCACCGACGAGTGGGGCGGCTCGTATGAGAGGCGCATGCGTTTCCCGGTGGAGATCGTCAAGCGCGCCCGCGAGCGCGTCGGCACCGACTTCATCATCATCTACCGCCTGTCCATGCTGGACCTGGTCGATGGCGGCTCGTCCTTCGACGAGGTGGTGCAACTGGCCCAGGCCATCGAGGCTGCCGGTGCCACCATCATCAACACCGGCATCGGCTGGCACGA
>DDJC01000107.1:0-95234 GCA_002339015.1 Burkholderiales bacterium UBA1834 | reverse complement strand
TCACCACCAACCGCATCAACACTCCCGAAGTGGCTGAAGAGGTGCTGGCCCGTGGCGATGCCGACATGGTGTCGATGGCGCGGCCTTTCCTGGCCGATCCTGACTTTGTCAACAAGGCCGCCGCCGGCCAGGCCGACCGCATCAACACCTGCATCGGCTGCAACCAGGCCTGCCTGGACCACACCTTCAGCGGCAAGATCACCTCCTGCCTGGTCAACCCGCGCGCCTGCCACGAAACCATCCTGAAGATCGAGCCCACGGCAGCCAGGAAGCGCGTGGCCGTGGTGGGTGCGGGCCCCGCCGGCCTGGCCGCATCGACCACCGCCGCCCGCCGTGGCCATGACGTGACCCTGTTCGAGGCCGATGCCGACGTGGGCGGCCAGTTCAACATCGCCAAGCAGATCCCGGGCAAGGAAGAGTTCTACGAGACGCTGCGCTACTTCCGCCATGAGATCAAGGACGCCGGCGTCAAGACCCGCTTCAACACCCGTGTCACGGCCGACGAGCTGATCCAGGAAGGCTTCGACGAGGTGATTCTGGCCACCGGCGTCACGCCGCGCACCCCCTCCATCGACGGCATCGACCACCCCAAGGTGCTGAGCTACCTGGATGTGCTGCGCGACAAGAAGCCCGTGGGCAAGGCCGTGGCCGTGATCGGCGCTGGCGGCATCGGCTTTGACGTGGCCGAGTACCTCACGCACGAAGGTGAAAGCCCCTCGCTGAACCTCGACAAGTTCAATGAAGAGTGGGGCATCGATTCGACCTACGCCGACCGTGGCGGCATCAAGCAGCCCCACCTGCCCAAGCCGCCGCGCCAGATCTTCCTGCTGCAGCGCAAGACCAGCAAGGTGGGCGATGGCCTGGGCAAAACCACGGGCTGGATCCACCGCACCTCGCTGAAGAACCGCAACGTGGAGATGATCGCCGGCGCCTCGTACAGCAAGGTGGACGATGCCGGCCTGCACATCAACGTGGGCGGCAAGGACATCGTGCTGCCCGTGGACAACGTGGTGCTCTGTGCCGGGCAGGAGCCCTTCCGCGCGCTGCAGGCCGACCTGGAAGCTGCTGGCCGGAAGGTGACGCTGATCGGCGGGGCCGACGTGGCCGCCGAGCTGGACGCCAAGCGCGCCATCAAGCAAGGCACGGAAGTGGCCGCAGCGCTGTGACTTGGCCCATCTTCAGCGGAGTCTGATCATGACGATTTCCCCGACCTTGAAGCCTCAGGCAGCGGCCTCTCTGGCGCTATGGCATGAGATGGTGGCGCAGCAGGACCTGGGGCGTCTGCCCTCGATCCTGCATGGCGACGCCGTGTTCCGTTCACCGATGGCGTTCAAGCCTTACGCGAGTGCAGCGGCCGTCAACCTCATCCTGACCACGGTGGTGCAGGTCTTCCAGGGTTTCACTTACCACCGCACCCTGGTGTCGGACGATGGCCTGAACGTGGTGCTGGAATTCAACGCGAGCGTGGGCGACAAACAGCTCAAGGGCATCGACATGATCCGCTTCGACGAGGAGGGCAAGATCGTTGACTTCGAGGTGATGATCCGTCCGATGAGCGGCCTGCAGGCCCTGGGCGCCGAGATGGGCGCACGGCTGGCCGCTTACCTGCCTGCCTACAAGGCATAACCTTTCAGCGAGACACCCCATGCAATTCGAGACCATTCGCACGCAGATCGAGGGCCACGTGGCCACGCTCACGCTCAACCGGCCCGAGAAGGCCAACGCCATGAACTGGCAGATGTGGCAGGACATCCGAGCCAGCATGCAGTGGGCCGATGCCACGCCCGAGGTGCGCGCCGTGGTGCTGCGCGGCGAGGGCAAGCACTTCACCTCGGGCATCGATCTGAACATGATGATCGGCCTGCAGGACCGCATCAAGGATGATTGCGATGGCCGCCGCCGCGAGAAGCTGCGCCAGCTGATCCTCGAGCTGCAGGACACGCTCACCAGCATCGAGCGCTGCCGCAAGCCCGTGCTGGCGGCCATCCACGGCGGCTGCGTCGGCGGTGGCATCGACCTGATCACCTGCACCGACATGCGCTACGCCAGTGCCGATGCCTACTTCACCGTCAAGGAGATCGACATCGGCATGGTGGCCGATGTGGGCACCCTGCAGCGCCTGCCCAAGCTGGTGGGCAACCAGGGGCTTGTGCGCGAACTGGCCTTCACCGGCCGCAAGGTCGATGCCCAGGAGGCGCAGGTCATTGGCCTGGTCAACAAGGTGTTCGAGTCGCAGGAGGCGCTGTACAACGGCGTGCATGAGATGGCCGAGCTGGTGGCCGCCAAGTCGCCGCTGAGCGTGCGCGGCATCAAGGAGATGCTGAACTACAGCCGCGATCATTCCGTGCCCGAAGGTTTGAACTACATTGCCACCTGGAACGCGGCGATGCTGATGTCGCAGGATCTGACCGCGGCCATGATGGCCAGCATGGCCAAGCAGACCCCCACCTTCAAGGACTGAGGCTGCGGCACGCGGCGCACAGGAGGCTCCATGAGCACTGTTCCCAGTTATGACATCGTCGTTTTCGGCGCCACCAGCTTCGTGGGCCAGATCCTGGCGAAGTATTTGGTGGACTACCTCGCGCAGCAGCCTGAGCCGGTGCGCTGGGCCATCGCGGGGCGCTCGGCGGCCAAGCTCGAAGCGCTCAAACGGTCTCTGGGGCCGCAAGGGCAGTCGTTGCCCGTGATCGTGGCCGATGCGGCCAACGAAGCGCAGTTGCGTGACATGTGCGCGCAGACGCGCGTGGTGGTTTCGACCGTGGGGCCTTATGCGCTGTATGGCGAGCCACTGGTCAAGGTCTGCGCTGAAACAGGCACCGACTATTGCGATCTGACGGGCGAGGCCCAGTGGATCAGCAAGATGATCGCCAGGTACGAGGGCGCGGCCAGGCAGTCTGGGGCACGCATCGTGCACTGCTGCGGCTTCGATTCCGTGCCCTCGGACATGGGGGTGTACTTCCTGCAGCAGCAGTTCCGCCAGCTGTTCCAGGCGCCCGCCACCGAGGTCAAGATGCGCGTGCGCAGCATGAAGGGTGGCGCATCGGGCGGCACGGTGGCCAGCATGGTCAATGTGGTCAGTGAGGCCACGAAGGATCCTGCCCTGCGCAAGGAGCTGCGCAACCCTTATTCCCTGTGTCCGCCCGGCCATGGGCAGACCGCACGCCAACGGCCCGTGACGGGCGCCGTGTACGACGAGGATTTCGGCGCCTGGGTGGCGCCCTTCGTGATGGCCGCGATCAACGAGCGGGTGGTGTTCCGCTCCAACGCGCTCTCAGGTCTGGCGTATGGTGAGGGCTTCACCTACAGCGAAGGCGTGCTCACGGGCACCGGCGCCAAGGGGCGTCTGGGGGCGCTGGGCGTGGTGGGTGGCCTGGGTGCCTTCATGCTGGGCGTGGCTTTCAAGCCCACGCGTGTCGCGCTGGAGCGCTTCGTGCTGCCCAAGCCCGGTGAGGGGCCCAGCCCGCAGCAGCAGTTGAACGGCCGCTACGACATCCGCTTCTTCGGCCGCTCTGCGCAAGGCCAGACCTTGCGCGTGAAGGTCACCGGTGACAGAGACCCTGGCTATGGCTCCACCAGCAAGATGCTGGGGCAGGCCGCCTTGAGCCTGGCGCTGGACCATGTTCAAGACGGCGCCAAGGCGGGGCGTGCTGGCGGCTTCTGGACCCCTGCAACGATGTTCGATGAGCGCTACATCGCACGCTTGACCAGGCACGCCGGCCTGGGCTTCGAGGTGTACTGAGCCCAGTCCACCCCAGCCGGTGCCCGGCCCTGGGGCGTTCAGAAGGCCCAGCGCACCTTGGCCGACACCGACTGGTTCAGGTAGCCTGAGGTGCGGCCCTCCATGTCATAGCGCACGGAGTACTCGACACCCTGGCCCGTTTCCTTGGCCAGGCCCGCGCCCAGACGGTAGAACCAGGGCGACACATCCAGCCCGTCCGTGACGAAGGCGGGGCCGCCTCCCGTGAAGGTCGACGTCGATTTGGCCTGCTTGTTGATGAAGTCGTAGCCCAGGCTGGCGTTCGCCAGCAGCTTGAGGCCTCCCTCGAACTGGTGCGAGACCTTGACATCGCCCGTCAGCAGCAGTTCGCGGTAGGTCTGCGCATCGACATCCAGGTTCAGCGCGCCAGCGCCGTCTTCCGTGTAGCCTTCGGTGCGCATGTGGGTGTAGTCCACACGCACCGAGGGTGTCCAGCTGGTGGCCGGCGAGATCGGCATCAACCGGCCGATGCCCACGCTGCCGTGCACCACCACGCTGTCGAAGTCGGCCTTGGCGCGGGTGCCCATGAAGCTCACCTCACGCGAACTGCTGGCCTTGTTGGTGCCCACATCGAGCTGGTAATTGATGTCCGTGTGCGGATCGAGGTTGTAGCTGGCATAGCCGACCACCTCGAACGTGTCGACATCGACCTGGCTGGCCGCCGTGGTCGACTTGCTCTTGATCGAGCTCTTGGCATAGGTGAAGGCGCCACCAGCCCGCAACCTGTCGGACAGCGGGGCATCGGCGCCGATCACCAGGCCCCCGGTGTCGGACTTGAAGCCCGCCACGCCGCGGCGGTTGTTCTGGTCACTCCAGTTGCCGAAGGCACGCGCCCAGGCGTAGCGGTCAGCCCCGCCGTCACCGGACGACAGGCCCTGCAGGGATTCGATGCGCGACTGGATCACCTTGTTCATGCTGCGCAGCGCACTGACGGCGGCCTGTGCGCTCGCCCCGGTGATGCTGGGCAGCGTCTGCGACACGGCGGCCGCGGCCTGCGCATCTGTCATGTTGTTGAGGCGGTCGAAGATGTCCTGCATGCCCGCTGGGATACCGTCGTTGAACATGGTCTGCAGCGCTTGTGCGGCCCCTTCGGCCGAAACGTAGCCGGCCGAGCGCACGGCGGCAGGCAGGCCCACCGAATCCTTCTCCACGATCAGGTCCAACGCATGGCCTGGGTCACTCGTGGCGGCGGCAGAGAACTTGTACAGCGCGCTGTTGTCCTTGACGTCCAGCGCCGAGGCATTGGCGGTCAGACCGTCTTCTGCGGTCAGCACGCCCGTGAT
This sequence comes from Burkholderiales bacterium UBA1834, assembly GCA_002339015.1. Taxonomy (GTDB): domain Bacteria; phylum Pseudomonadota; class Gammaproteobacteria; order Burkholderiales; family Burkholderiaceae_C; genus Aquabacterium. The sequence continues at coordinate 90,194 of DDJC01000107.1, read as the reverse complement.
GGTCGAGTCGATGACCAGCGTGGGCGCACCGATGACGTTGACGAACACCGATGACCCATCGGCCAGCGCGGCCTCGCCCCGTACCTGCAGCGAGCCATAGGTGCTGGCGTCTGACAGGCCCACGCGCAGCGTGCCCCCGGACGATTGTTCAAAGTTGCCGGTGATGGTCTGCGAGCCTGTGCCAACATCCCACACGCCGTGGTTGGTGGCCATGCCTCCGCTCACCGTCACATCGTGCGCCTGGTGGAACACGCCGGTCGAGGCTACATTGAAATTGCCGACGCGAAAGCGCCCCTCGCTTGTGAACGTACCGTTGACGTTCACGGTGCTGCTGCCGTGGCCATAGGTGTCACCCATGACACGGCCCGACGGCCCATTGAGGTTCAGCGTGTTGATGCCGAGATACACCTCGCCATCGATCGTGCCGGTGTTCTCGACATTGAAGGCTGCGCTGTTGTTGGAGAGCGCGAGCGCGCCTTCGCCGCCTTGGATGATGCCCATGTTCGAGATGCCGCCCATGACTGCGGTGCCTTCGACGGCAATGCCTTGCCCCAGGCTCTCGATCACACCGTCCGCGTAGTTCGAGATGAAACCCGAGATGCTCGAATCCGCTGCGCGCAGGCCCACCGCAGAGCCCGAGATGGTGCCGCTGTTGCTGATGCTGCCGGTGATGGTCGAGCCCTCGATGTCAACGCCGTAGCCCATGATACCGCCGGTACCGGCGATGGTGCCGGCGTTCACGAGCCCACCGACAAGCGATCCATTGGTGATCGCCACGCCGTAGCCATGGTCCACACCGCTGTGCCCACCCAGGATGGCACCCGTGTTGGAGATGCCGTTTTGAACCGTGGTGTCATCGACGAGGATGCCCGCCGTGAGCGTGCCGCTGCTGGTGGCCGTGGCCAGGATGGTGCCGGTGTTGGTGATCGATTCCATCGAGCCGATCTCGAGGAAGATGCCGGGGCCGTAGCTCCCAAGCACCGTGCCGGCGTTCTGGATACGGCTGCCGATGCTCGCACCGCCGAGGAAGATGCCTTCCAGGCTGCCGTCCGATGTCACGAGGACACTGTTGCCGCCCGACAGGCTGCAACTGTAGGAAGTGGCGCTGCTGATGGTGATGACACCACTCACCGCGGCGGCGCACCCCGGGATGGCCAGGGCCTGATGCGAGACCGCGGACAGTGTCAGGGCCGCGACGGCCTTGGCCACGGCGCCGACCGTGCTGGAGGAGGGGCCTGGCGCCCGGCTGCTGGCGGCTTCATGGGCCACGACAAATGCTTGGCGATGCGCTGACCAGACAACCCGGTGGTTCTTGTTCATGAACGGTCCTGCTTGGAAAATAAGTGGAAGAGCCAGCAGTGGGATCGACAAAGCCCCTGATTTCTTTAGGGGTGAATCCAGCGTCCGCCATCGGGCTCATTGCCTATTCGGACAAGGCTCTGCAGCGCCGGGAATAACAGCGCCACGGGCGGTACTTTTTCACTGTTTGGTCAGGCGAGACTTGAGGTTCAATGCGGCATGACATCCAGGATGGACGACAGCGGGGCGCCTCAGGCCGCGTTCAGGCTGGCCAGCACACCCGCGCCCGCGGAGGTTGACCACATCGATGGCATCGCGCACTACAAGGCTGACCGGTTCGAGCAAGCGCTGGTGTGTTTGAACCGGGCCTTGGTGCGTGCGCCGGCCTTTGCCAGCGCGTACAACACCCGCGGCTACGTCTTGCAGGACATGGGGCGCCTGGATGAGGCTCTGGCCGATTTCACCCGCGCGGTGGCGCTGAGCCCGGACATGGCCGTGTTCCGGCTGAACCTGGGCATGCTGCAGCTCAAGCTGGGGCAGTTCGAGGCAGGTTGGTGCAACTACGAAGCGCGTTGGACCGGAGCGGCGGAGTACCAGGCCGGGCAGTTCGGCCAACCCCAGTGCAAGCTGCCCGTGTGGGAGGGGCTGTCCGCCAGTACGCCCGAGCAGGACAAGGCACGCGCCATCCTGGTCATCACGGAACAAGGGTTCGGCGACACCTTTCAGTTTTCTCGCTACCTGCCTTTGCTGGCCGAGCGCTTCAGGAAGGTGGGCTTTGCCTGTGCTGATCCCACCCGGCGGCTGATGGATTGGTCGTTTGGCGACAGCGTGGTGAGCTTCACCCGCATGCCCGCTACCGCCGGATGGGATGTGCAGTGCGCCATGATGTCCCTGCCCAAGGCGTTTGCCACCCGGCTCGACAACATCCCGGCCACTTCACCTTATCTGCGTGCGCCTGCGGTCGCGCGTCAGCACTGGCGTGAGCGCCTGGCCGCCGCGGCACCGAACAAGCTGCGCATTGGCCTGGCCTGGGCAGGGCGTGCGCAGCATCACCGCGATGTCCGCCGCAGCCTGCGCCTGACCCAGCTGGCGCCACTGCTGCAGGATCCGCGCGTGGCCTGGGTCAGCCTGCAGAAATGGGCGCCGGGGGATCCGCGCCCGGATGTGCCCAACAGCATCGCCTGGATCGACTGGACTGATGAACTCGGCGACTTCGCTGATTCCGCAGCCCTGGTGTCCGAGTTGGATCTGGTCATCTCCGTGGATTCCGCGATGGTCCATCTGGCAGGCGGCCTGGGCAGGCCTGTCTGGATGCTCGATCGCTTCGACAACGAGTGGCGATGGCTGTCGGGCCGTGAGGACAGCCCCTGGTACCCGCAACTGCGCATCTTCAGGCAGGCGGCCTTTGGTGACTGGCCCCCTGTGATCGAGTGCATTGCTCAGGCTCTGAAGACCATGCCCAATCCGCGGGCGGATGCCTTGCCCGCCCAGACGACGCGAGCCGCGGAATCCACGCCCGTGGACAGCTCGACCAGGGCACCAGGGCTGCTGCAAGGGCCCGCCTTGCGCATCGACCAGGCCATGCATCACGCGGCGCAATTGCAAGGTGCAGGGCGGCTGAAGGAGGCCGAGCACGTCATCACGGCCATCCTGCAGGTCAGGCCCGACCATGCGCATGCCTTGCATCTGCTGGGCCTGGTGGCTTATCAGGCAGGGCAGCCGGCCAAGGCGGTCGACATCATCCAGCGCGCCCTGGCGGTGGCGCCGGGGGAAGCCGTCTTTCACAGCAACGTCGCCGAGATGAGCCGCCAGCTGGGCCGGCTGTCCGATGCGATCCGGCATGGTGAGCGGGCCGTGGCGCTGTCGCCCTCCATGGTCAGCGGGCACTCGAACCTGGGCATCGCCTACTTCGATGCCGGGGATGATGAGCGGGCGCGGGCCTGCCACGAGCGTGCCCTGGCCATCGAGCCTCGCACTCCCCAATCCCTGAACAACCTGGGCAGCATCGCCCGGCGTGCCCTGGATCTCGAAGGTGCCGAGGGCTGGTACCGCCGGGCCCTTGCGCAGAATCCCCAGTACCTGGAGGCTGCCTCCAATCTGGGGGCCGTGCTGGTCGAGTCGCATCGTCCGCAGGAGGCCGCCGCCGTGCTGGAGCAGGCCCTTGAGCAGCGCCCCCATTTCCCTGAGGCGCTGTGCAACCTGGGCCTGGCCCGGCTTCAGCAGGGGCGCCTGCCCGAGGCGCAGGGGCTGCTGCGCCGCGCATTGCAACTGAACCCACAGTACGATGCGGCGAAGGTGGGGCTGGCCCGGGTGCAGGCGGCGATCGAGAAGGTCGCGTTGTCGCCCGGTTCGGCGCCTCGGAGCGCCGGATGAGGCGGATGAGCCGCGCGCACCGGCCTCTCTCGGCGATGTCTGCCTGGTCATTGCTGTTGGCCTGCTGTGGCCTCGCGGTCCTGATGGCGGGCTGCGCCGCACTGCCGTCTGTGCAGGATCGGCTGAGGCTGGCCGATGACCTGGCTGCCGGCAAGGGCTGGCACGCGAGCCTCATCGCCACGGACAGCTTTGACATCATCAGCTACGGGCCGAAGGTGGCGCCGCGCTTTGGGCAGTTTGATCCACAAGGCACCTTGACAGTCTACATCGAAGGTGATGGCTTTGCCTGGGTCACGGCTTCCACGCCTTCCGACGATCCGACGCCGCGCGATCCGGTGGCCTTGCAGATGGCCCTGGCCCAGCCGGAAGGCGCGGCAGCCTATCTGGCCCGCCCCTGTCAGTACACCTTGACGGGCAGTGCGACGGCCCGCCCGTGCCCGCAGCGCTACTGGACGACGGCCCGTTTTGCGGAGCACGTCGTTCAGGCCGCGTCACAGGCCTTGGATGAGCTCAAGCGGCGCCACGGCGCCCGCCGGCTGGTGCTCGTGGGCTATTCGGGCGGCGGTGCCGTGGCGGCGCTGCTGGCCGCCAGGCGTGCGGATGTCGTGGCGCTGGTCACCGTGGCGGGCAACCTGGATCACCAGGCCTGGACGCGCCTGCATGGCGTGCGGCCGCTGGATGCTTCCCTGAACCCCATCAGCGAGGCCGGCCGCCTTGCCAGGCTGCGCCAGTGGCATCTGGTGGGTGAACAGGATCGCGTGGTGCCGGTCGAGCTGGCTCGTTCATTCGTCGACCGACAGGGCGCGGATGCGCAAGCCAGCGTGATCGTGGTGCACGGCTCGGGCCATGCCTGCTGCTGGGCGCAGCAATGGCCAAGCCTCTGGACATCCTTGGCCTTGCCGCATTGAGGCCTGAACCCGAAAGGGCTTACTCTGCCTGCAGCAGCTTGGTTTGCTGCCTTGCCTGGCGCATGGGCTTGATCGAGCGCTTGATGGCGGCCCGGAACGCCCGCAACAAGCCCAGCACGGCCACAAAGGGCAGGGCGGTGCGCGGGCAGTAGCTCACCGTCCAGAAGCCGCCGTGGCAGGCGCCCTGCGAGATCAGGTCCAGCGGATGCGCTGGTGCTGCCGCGTCTGGCGCGGTCTGCTGGGCGCCCCGGCGCAGATCGTGCACCCACAGCGCCGCCATCAGCGCCGTGGTGGTCTCGGGCTGGAACACCTCCACGCCGAACACATCGGCGGCCTGGTAGCCGGCCGCGATGGCGCGGTTGCTCAGCACCGAGGAAGTCTCGGTGGGCGGTGCCACGTTGATGGACACTGGATGCCCTGCAGCCCGTGCCACCAGCGCTCGCCATTGCTGCAGCCGCTTGGCCAGCGCGTAATTGGGCCCCTGCTGGATCACCAGGCTGTCGACCACGGCCGACTTGGCGCTGGCGCCCTTGGGCACCATGGCCTCCACATTGGGCTTGAAAAAGCGTGCACCCGTTGCCACCGACAGCCCCCGCTGCAGCAGCTTTGACAACAGCGGACGATCACGGAAGCGGGCCAACGATATCGCGGCGGTGTGCTGCGGCACGGCATACACGTCGGTGGGTGTGGCCAGGAAGGCGAGGGTGCTCTGCGGATTCTCTTGGCAGGCCAGGGCCTGCAGTGCATCCATCGCGGCGGCCAGGCGCAGGTGCCGCTCTCCGTCGGCGTAACAGTGGGCGGCCACGTCCAGCGGGCCTTTGAAGCTGCGCAGCCAGTGCGCAATGTCGGGCAGATGGGTGAGCAGGTCTGCACCAGCCCGCTCTGTCCAGGGTGTCTGCGGCCCGGCCTGCGTCACCGGCACATGGATGACGGCATTGCCGCGTTCTGCGATCGACGCAATGCGCGCCCACACGCCAGGGCGGGGCAGGTCGATGGCCACGATGTTCGCGCGCCAGCGGCTCAGCATCTTCAGAGGACCGGCCTCGCTGCCGGCGCCCAGCAGTACCAGCGTGCGGTCAGACAGGTCGAACCACTGCGGGTTGTCGACGCAGTCGATCAGCGCTTGCGCGGCGCTGGATTCGATGATGCCGCGCACGGCCCAAGCCCGCGCCTGCTCTGCCAGTGCTGCGCCGGTGAGCAGCCTGCCCTTGTAGGGGATTGCCAGCGGGTGGCCCGTGTCGAGGGCGCTTCGGTGGCCGGTCAGCGTGTGCGTCTGCAGCGGGCGGCTGAGGGGCGTGCTTCCTGCCTTGAACTGATCCAACGCATCGCACAGGGACATGTCCTGCCCGTCGGCTGACCAGCGCAGCGCCTTCATGGCGGCTTCCAGCCCGGCCTGGGCACTGGCCACGGCAGCCCCGGGCTGTGCCAGCGCACCCTCTACCCAGCGTTTGAAATGCCGTGGGTAGCTGGTGCGCCAATGTGTCTCACCTTGCACCTGCATGGCCGCATCTGCGTCCAGTGGCGCCAGGGCCGCGGCCAACACCTGCTTGACCGTGGGCGTGGAGCGCCGTTGCGATGTGCCCTTGGCAGCGGGGAACACAAGGCCCTGCACGGGTGTTGTGGCAGACGGTTGGGTCAAGGCGGCTCCAGATGGGGATGCGAAGGGCGCATTCTAGGTAATTGATGCACAGGTGTGCACAATCACCCTGTGACGCGGCACAGAACATGGGTGACATTCAGTTGCGGCGCTTGCCCGCGTGTGAGTGCTCCTAGGCGTTACTCCCGATGGGCTCGCTCTTTCCGCCCGAGAGAATCGAGCCCAATTCTCCATACGCGAGGGATTTCATGCGCCGCATATCCAAGGTACGAGGATTTCTTGCTGTTCTGACTGCGAGCACGGTGCTTCTGGCTGGAACGGTGCATTCAGGCGCGCTGCCAGCGCAAGACAAGCGCTCCGCCGCTACTCGCCATCCCATCGTGCTGGTGCACGGCCTGATGGGATGGGACACCATCCTTGGGCTGGACTATTGGTATCAGATTCCCGCTGCTTTGCGGCAAAGCGGTGCCCTTGTGCTGGTGGCCAAGGTCTCCGCGGTGAATGACAACAATGTTCGTGGGGAGCAGCTTCTCAAGCAGCTGCGCGAGTGGAGTGCGGCCAAAGGCTACAAGAAGTTCAATCTCATTGGCCACAGTCTCGGTGGGCCAACTGCACGGTACGTTGCCGGGGTTGCTCCGGACCTGGTCGCCAGCGTTACGTCGGTTCAGTCACCACACGTGGTTGACAGCTCGAATCCAGACAGCATCGTGAAGCTCCTGGCGAGTAATCCCGGCGTATTCTCCAGTGCAGGCAAGCTCATAGACTGGCTGTCGGGCAACGGCTCGCTCCCGCAGGATCCCGCGGCTTTGGCGGCCTGGAGCTCGAACACGGCCGCGTTCAACGAGATGTGGCCCGCCGGCAAGCCGACCTCCAGCTGTGGGCAGGGGCCGGAGTTAGCGAGCAATGGCGTCCGCTACTACTCAATAGCCGGCAACGTCGCCAAGACCAATGCATGGGACCCCTCTGACCTTCTCTTCTCGGAAGGGGCCGTCCCCAGCGATGGCCTGGTGCCAGTGTGCGCTGCCCATTGGGGACGTGTTTTGCGCGACGACTACCCCTGGAATCACTTTGATGGCGTCAACCAGTTCTTTGGCTTGCTTGGCAAAGGTGCTCCGGACCCGGTGACCTTCTATCGTCTGCAGGCCAACCGGCTCAAAGGGCTTGGACTGTGAGTAGGAATAAGGCCGACCGCGCGCCGAATGTGGTCGCGTTCAGGTCGCTTGCCTGAAAGCGACGTTTCCTGAGTCGATGGCGTTGTGCAGCGCGTCGGTCTCGTGCTTCATCGAGCGCTCAATCAGCTACTCTCGCGTGTTGCGAATCTGGGACCTTCTTGCGCCACTCAGTGCTCTTCCAATGGAGCAAACCGCCAAAAACAACAAAGCCGCATTGCTGCGGCTTTTGCAAGTCCTTGATTCACAAGGAGTTTTTGGTCGGGGTGAGAGGATTCGAACCTCCGGCCTCTACGTCCCGAACGTAGCGCTCTACCAGGCTAAGCTACACCCCGTTCTGTGCGGCTGACTCAGGTTGAGCGCCGTACCGAATGAATCGACAATTGTAGCAAAGAATCCTTGTAGATCGACTCGGGCAGGCACGCGATCAGCGCCTGTGCCTGTGCGGCCTGGGCTTCTGCGGCCTCGCGCGTGGCGTCCAGCGCACCGGTGGCACGCACCACCTCCACGATGTCGGGCATGCGCTCGACCTCGCCGTGCTCGATGGCGTGGCGGATCATCTCGCGCTGCTCGGGTGTGCCGCGCTGCATGGCCAGCAGCAGGGGCAGGGTGGGCTTGCCTTCGCGCAGATCGTCGCCGATGTTCTTGCCCAGCTCGGCTGTCGTGCCTTCGTAGTCCAGCAGGTCGTCGATCAGCTGGAAAGCGCTGCCCACCGCCCGGCCGAATGCCGCGCAAGCGTCCTCGATCTCGGCCGGTGCATCGGACACCACGGCGCCCAGGCGGGCGCTCGCCTCGAACAGCTTGCCGGTCTTGTACTCGATCACGCGCATGTAGTCGTCCACCGTGATGTCGGGGTCGTGCATGTTCATGAGCTGCAGCACCTCGCCCTCGGCGATCACGTTGGTGGCATCGGCCAGTACTTCCATCACCTTGTAGCGGCCGGTCGACACCATCATCTGGAAGGAGCGCGAGTACAGGAAATCGCCCACCAGCACGCTGGCGGCGTTGCCGAACATCGCGTTGGCCGTCTTGCGACCGCGCCGCAGCGATGATTCATCGACCACGTCGTCGTGCAGCAATGTGGAGGTGTGGATGAACTCCACCACGGCGGCCAATTCATGGCGCTGGCCACTCTCGCACCCCAGGGCGCGTGCCACCAGCAGCAGCAGCAGCGGGCGCACGCGCTTGCCGCCGGCATTCACGATGTAGTGCGAAATCTGGTTGACCAGGGCAACCTGCGAGCTCAACCGGCGGTGGATGACCGCGTCCACCTCGGCCATTTCTGGGGCCATCAGGCTGCGGTAGTCAACGGTGGTGGCGGTGGCGGATGAAGACACTCAGCGATCCCAGGGAAAGAGGACAGAAAGAGGGCATTGACGCGGCGGATTATAGGAAGCCCTGGTGACCAGGGGGCGGTACCCGACGCCCTGCCTGGTTGACGCAGCTCAGGCCGGGCCGCCGGCGCCAGTATCGGGGGACAATGGCCCTCCGCGCTCAAGACCGGATCTTTCACCCATGAACGACCACGCCGCTGACCAGACGAGCTCCTTGTCATTCCCCCACGTGGCTGGGCCGCTGCTGCGCCTGGCCGTGATCGGCGCAGGGCCTGCTGGCCTGGCGCTGGCCCTGCAGGCGGCTCGTCTGCTGCCTGAGGCGTCCGTCACCGTGTTCGATGCCCGCCCGGCCGAGCGTGACGTGTCGGGAGATCCCCGCACGCTGGCGCTGTCATTGGGCAGCGTGCAGTTCCTGTCGCAACTGGGGCTGTGGGGCCCCATCGAGGCCACAGGCAAGGTGGCGCCCATCCACGAGGTGCACGTGTCGCAGCAGCAACCCACGGTGCTGTGGCCCGGCCGCGAGCAGCCCCGCGTGGGCATCACCTCACATGAGCAGGGCGTGGCGCAACTGGGGGCGGTGCTGAGCTACGGCACCCTGGTGGCGCCCATGCAGGCGGCCTGGGAGGCGGCCGTGGCGGCACACCCCACGCGCCTGACCATGCGCTTTGGCACCCCGGTGAAAGGGCTCAAGCCGGTGGATGGCGGCGTGGAGATCGATGCCGACATCGCCGACGTGTTCGATCTGGCCGTGGTGGCCGAGGGCGGGGTCTTTGCCGACCAGCCTTCACTGAACTGGCCCGAGGGCGTGAGCCGTGACTACGCGCAGACTGCCTGGGTGGGGCAGGTGCTGCTGGATCCGCAATCGCCCGCCGGTGTGGCCTACGAACGTTTCACGCCTTCCGGGCCGGCGGCCTTGCTGCCTCTGCCGGATGGCGCTGTCTCGGCCGATGGCCCCTCCGGGCGCCGTGCCGCCCTGGTGTGGTGCGTGCAGCGCGCGGACGATCCGGTGCAGGCGCTGGACGCGGCGCAGCGCCTGGCCCTGCTCAACACGATCTTTCCGGAGAAGGTGGGCCGCATCCGCCAGGTATCGCCGCTCAAGGCCTTCCCGCTGGGGCTCAACGCGCACCGGCGCCTGGTGAGTGACGGCGTGGTCGCCCGCATCGGCAACGCGGCCCAGACCTTGCACCCCGTGGCGGGGCAGGGTCTGAACCTGGGGCTGCGTGACGTGCATGCCTTGCTGGAAGCCTTGCGCGACACCTTGCCCGCTCTGGCATCAGCGTCGGTGCTGGAGCGTCGGGCCTTGGTCAGGCGTGCGCTGGGCCGGTTCGAGCGCCGCCGTCAGCCCGATCGCCTGGCGCTGATCGCAGGTACGGATTTCCTGGCGCGCAGCTTCACCTATTCGGCGCCGGTGCTGGCCACCCTGCGCGGGTTGGGCTTGGGGCTGATGCAGATGGCGACACCTGCGCGCCACGGGCTCGCCCGCCTGATGATGTTCGGACACCGCTGAGGTTTGTGCGCAGCGCGGTGCGCGAGGTGCTCAGCTCAATGCGCCACTGAGGCCAGCGTGCCGGGGGCGCCGTAGGGTTGAGAGGGGGAGGGCATGTCCGCCAGGTGGGCCTGCACGCCATACAGGGCCCAGGCCGTCATCGCGGCAAACAGGGTGTTCTGGAGCAGCTTGCGCATCACGGTCTCCTCTTTCGCCGTTGGTGTGAACCATCGTAGGCAAGTGCCCGGCATTGCATGGTCTGAAAAACCCTCTGTCGTGGCGATTTCTCAACGGTTCAGGGCGTGAACTGTCGATTCCGGGGCGCAGCGGCCTCGATCTCCAGGCTGGCGTCACAACCGCTGCCCGCCGAGATCCAGCGCGCGGCCCACCAGTGCCATGCCTTGCGCCACCACCCCGATCCTCGCTGGCCGGCCAGCATCAACCCGCAGCGGTAACGGTGCTCTGCGGTCATCCACACCAGGGCATTGCAAGCTCCGTGCCGCTTGCGGCTGACCAGCATGCCCACCGGGCAGGGCTCAGCCAGGCAGCACACCCCGCAGCCATTGCAGGGCTGGCCGGCGGCCGGCTTGGCCGGTGCCTCGGGGTGAATGTGGATGATCTGGTGCATGAGCGCTTGCGGTTTGAGACAATGATGGGCATGAACACCGCCACCCCATCCCCTGAAAACACGGCCGAAGGCGTCGAGGCCGTGATGAACCGCCTGGGCCAGGCCGCGCGCGCGGCCGCCACCGTGATGGCGGCTTCGTCCACTGCGGCCCGCAACGATGCCCTGCTGGCGCTGGCGGCGCGCATCCGCTCCGAGGCCGACACGCTCAAGACGCGCAACGCCATCGATATCTATGCGGCAGAGTCCAACGGCCTGTCGGCCCCCATGGTGGACCGTCTGCGCCTGACCGACAAGGTCATCGAGACCATGGCCCAGAGCTGCGAGCAGGTGGCGGCCTTGCCCGACCCGGTCGGCGAGATGATCAACCTGCGTCGCCGCCCCACCGGCATCACCGTGGGCCAGATGCGCGTGCCCATCGGCGTGTTCGGCATGATCTACGAGAGCCGGCCCAATGTCACCATCGAGGCCGCCTCGCTGGCCATCAAGAGTGGCAACGGCTGTGTGCTGCGTGGTGGCTCGGAGGCCATCGAATCCAACAAGGCCCTGTGGGCGCTGGTGCAGGCCGCCCTGGCCGATGCCGGCCTGCCCAAGGACGGCGTGCAACTGGTGCCCACCACTGATCGCGCTGCCGTCGGCCGCCTGATCGCCATGCCCGAGTACGTGGACGTGATCATCCCGCGCGGCGGCAAGGGCCTGATCGAGCGCATCAGCAACGAGGCCCGCGTGCCCGTGATCAAGCACCTCGATGGCAACTGCCACACCTATGTCGATGCCGAGGTCGATCTGGCCCTGGCCGTGAAGGTGACGGACAACGCCAAGACGCAGAAGTACAGCCCCTGCAATGCCACCGAATCGCTGCTGGTGCATGTGGCGCAGGCCTCCGCCTTCCTGCCGCTGATCGGCAAGGTGTTCGCAGGCAAAGGTGTGGAGATGCGCGCCGATGCCCGCGCCAAGGCCATCCTGGCCGATGTGCCGGGCGCCCAGGTGGTCGAGGCCACCGAGCAGGACTGGTACGAGGAGTACCTGGCCCCCGTGATCGCCGTGAAGGTGGTCGATTCGCTGGACGAGGCCATTGCCCACATCAACCAGTACGGCTCGCACCACACCGATGCGATCCTGACCACCAACCATCCCAACGGCATGCGCTTCATCCGCGAGGTCGATTCGGCCAGCGTGATGATCAACGCGTCCACACGCTTCGCCGATGGCTTTGAATACGGGCTGGGCGCCGAGATCGGCATCAGCACGGACAAGTTCCATGCGCGTGGCCCGGTGGGCCTGGAGGGCCTGACCTCGCTGAAGTTCGTGGTGCTGGGCCAGGGCGAGGTTCGCGGCTGACCCTTCGGCTGATTGTCCATGCTTGATCTCACGGCCGGCAACGTCGGCCTGATGCTGCTGGCGGCCGGCGGTGCCGGCGTGGTCGATGCCATCGTGGGTGGCGGCGGCCTGATCATGGTGCCGGCGCTGTTCGGCCTGTTCCCGCAGGCGGTGCCGGCCACCTTGCTGGGCACCAACAAGGCCGCCGCGATTGGCGGCACGGCCTGGTCAGCCTGGCAATACGCCCGCAGGGTGCGGCTGCCGTCACGGCGCCTCATGGGCGCCATGGTGGCGGCCCTGGTGGGCTCGGGGCTGGGAGCCTGGCTGGCCACACGGGCGCCGGCCAGTGCATTCCGCATGGCGCTGCCCGTGGTGCTGAGCGCCGTGTGGATCTACACCCTGTGGCGCAAGGATCTGGGCCACACGCATGAGCCCACCTGGGCGCCGCATGTGGAGGCCTGGTGGGCCGCGGTGCTGGGCGCGACGGTGGGCCTGTACGACGGCCTGTTCGGCCCGGGCACCGGCAGCTTCTTCGTGTTCGCGCTGGTGCGCGGTCTGGGCTGGGATTTCCTGCACGCCAGCGCGGCGGCCAAGCGCCTGAACGTGGCCACCAACCTGGCGGCGCTGGCCCTGTTCATCCCGAACGGGCACGTGGTCTGGGCGCTGGCACTGCCCATGGCCGTGGCCAACGTGCTGGGCAGCACGCTGGGCACCCGGCTGGCTTTGCGCCATGGGGCGGGCTTCGTGCGGGTGGTGTTCCTGGTCGTGGTGGGGGCCTTGATCCTCAAGACTGCGTGGGATGCCTGGCGCGGCCTGCTGCCTCCAGGCTGACAGCGCTCAGGGCGCCGCAGGCCCCTTGTAGGGCATCCATCCGATGCCGTTGGCATGCAGGCTTTGCACATAGAGCTTGCCGTGCAGCTCGGTGGCCGCGGTGGTTTCGGGGTACCCGCCGGCCGGATCCTGCAGGTCGTCCACGATGCGGCCTTCCTCATCGAACGCGACGATGTGCCCATAGGCCTTGGGCACGGGCCACAACAGGCGTGGCAGGCGCAGGGTGAGCGAGCGGATCCAGGGCTTGTCGGCCGCCATGTCCACGATGGGGCTGCGCGGCTTGGTCAGGCCCACCCAGATGCGGCCGTTCTCGCCGCGCGTGAGGTTGTCGGGAAAGCCCGGCAGGTTGTCGATCAGCACCTTGGCGGCGCCCTGGTCCAGCGCGTTCTTGAGCGTGGGCACGTTGGTCATGCCATCCGAGGAGCGTGCCACCGACAGCCGCGCCAGGTCGATCTTGAGGATGCGGTAGCTGCCCGTCTCGGCCAGGAACAGCGATCTGCCATTCTTGGAGAAGGTCAGCCCGTTGGGAAAGCACAGGCCGCTGAGCGCCACGCGCGCCTGGGTGGACACCGGGTCATAGACCAGCAGCCGGCCAGTGCAGCTGTGCTCCAGAATATCCAGCACGCTGGCTTCCAATGTGCCGCCGTCGGCCTTCGCGCTGAATCGCCGCGAAGCATCCGTCAACCACACCGCCCCCCGGATGTCCACGGCCACGCCGTCAGCGTAGCGGACGGGGTCATTGGGCATGGGCATGTCGATCGTGCTGAGCAGCGTCTTGACGGCGGGCTTGGCCTCACCGCCCAGGGGGATCGATTGCAGCCCGTTGAGGGCGTCGGCGATGTAGAGCGTCTGCCCATCGAGCGAGACATCCAGGCCCAGCGGGCGCCCGCCGGTATTGGCCAGCACCGTGGCCTGGCCATCAGGTGACATGCGCACGATGTCACCGTTCTTCGTGGCGGTGTAGAGCTGGCCGTTGTAGGCCAGGATGTGTTCAGGCCCTTCCTGGCCCGGCCCCAGTGGCCACTGCTGCAGCCCCGCCAGGCGGGCGTTGCTGGCGTGGACGCCAGTGTGGCCCTGATCGGCCGGGGCGCTCCAGGGCACCGGCTGGACCGAGATGGGCCAGAAGAACAGGTAGGCCAGCAGGGCCACCAGCGGCGTCAGCCAGGTCAGCACGAACCGGCCAACCAGTCGAACCGCGCCACGTTGTCGCCGACGAGGGTTGTTCATAGCTATTTTATATCGCATCTATTTTTCTAATCGCATTGCTCAATAGATGCTGAAACGCCACAATGAGAACCATTCTCACTGCAGCAGCCCGGAACAAAGGAGTCGGATCATGGCCAAAACAGCAACCTTCGGCGTCATGCACGTGATCACGGCGTTCTCGGTCACCTACGCCCTGACGGGCAGCGTCAGCATCGCGGGCATCGTGACCTTTGTCGAACCGCTGGTCAACACGGTGATGCACTACTTCTTCGACAAGTACTGGGATCACCCCAAGGTGACAGCCTTGCGAGGTGTGGTCGCCGGTTGGATGGCGCGTCGTGCGCCGGCTGATGCTTACTTCTCGACGAAGGCGCGCTCGATCACGTAATCGCCCGGCTCGCCCTGAGAAGGCGAGATGTGGAAGCCCCGCTCGTCAAGGATCTTGCACAGGTCGGTCAGCATGGAGGGGCTGCCGCACATCATGGCGCGGTCGGTGGCCGGGTTCAGTGGCTGCAGGCCGATGTCGGCGGCCATCTTGCCGTTGACGATGAGGTCGGTCAGGCGGCCCTGGTTGCGGAACGCCTCGCGGGTAACCAGGGGGTAGTAGATCAGCTTGTCGCGCACCAGCTCGCCCAGCAGTTCGTGGTCGGGCAAATCCTGGCTGATGAAGTCGTGGTAGGCCAGCTCGCTCACGGTGCGCACGCCGTGCACCAGCACCACCTTCTCGAACTTCTCGTAGGTGTAGGGATCCTGGATGATGCTCATGAAGGGCGCCAGGCCGGTGCCCGTGCCGAACAGGTACAGGTTCATCGCGGGCTTGAGGTCGTCGACGACCAGGGTGCCCACGGCCTTGCGGCTGACCAGGATCTTGTCGCCCACCTGCAGATGCTGCAGGCGCGAGGTGAGGGGGCCATCCTGCACCTTGATGCTCAGGAACTCGAGGTGTTCTTCGTAATTCGCGCTGGCGATGGAATAGGCGCGCATCAGCGGCTTGCCGTTGACCTCCAGGCCGATCATCACGAAGTGGCCGCTGGCAAAGCGCAGGGCCGGGTCGCGCGTGGTCTTGAAACTGAACAGCGTGTCGTTCCAGTGGTGGACGTGGGTGACGGTTTCGTGATTGAACGCGGCCATGTTGGCGATACCTCAGCTGATCCTGACGAAAACCCTAGATTCTCGCTCAGAACGCGGACTGTTCAAAATGTGCAGCGTGCCCACCCCGTGTTTTCGGGGCTTTGCCCAGCATAAGTTATGCTGAAATTCGAATAAGGGCCGCAACCGCTGCCGGCCCATGATGTTTGTCCATGACCTCCCCTGTCGCCCCTTCCGCCGGCACCCCGTCTGCATCGCTCTCCGCTGATGCCGCGCAACTGACTGACCTTGACCCCCGCACCGCCCTGGTGGTGTTTTCAGGCGGCCAGGATTCCACCGCTTGCCTGGCCTGGGCGCTCGAGCGCTACGCGCATGTCGAGACCGTTGGCTTTGACTACGGCCAGCGCCACCGCGTGGAGCTGCATTGCCGCAGCCGCGTGCGCTCCGAGATCTCGCGCGAATTTCCCCGTTGGGCGCCCCGGCTGGGCAGCGACCACCTGCTTGACCTGCGCCTGCTGGGCCAGCTGTCCGACACGGCCCTGACCGAGACCCGCGCCATCACGATGCAGGCCAACGGCCTGCCCAACACCTTTGTGCCGGGCCGCAACCTGCTGTTCCTGAACTTCGCGGCGTCGCTGGCCTACCGCCGTGGCGCCTCGGTGCTGGTGGGTGGCATGTGCGAGACCGATTACTCCGGCTACCCGGATTGCCGCGACAACACGCTCAAGGCCCTGCAGGTCGCCATCAGCCTGGGCATGGACACGCCCATGACCATCGAGACCCCGCTGATGTGGCTGACCAAGGCGCAGACCTGGGCGCTGTCCGACGCGCTGGGCGGCGAGGCCCTCACCTGGATCGTCAAGGAGCACACCCACACCTGTTACCTGGGGGACCGCAGCGTGCGGCATGCCTGGGGCTATGGCTGCGGGCAGTGTCCGGCCTGCGCGCTGCGGCGCCAGGGCTACGATGCCTGGGAGTCGTCGCGCACTGCGGCATGATGGAGCCCTCTCGACACCACAAGGGGATGCGGCCATGAGCCTCACGCAGATCATCACGCTGGCGGTGCTGGGCCTGTTGATCTTCTGGGCGGTCGGCGCCTACAACCGGCTGGTGCGCCTGCGCAACGCCATCGCCAATGCCTTCGCGCAGATCGATGTGCAGCTCAAGCGCCGGCACGACCTGATTCCCAACCTGGTGGACGTGGCCCGCAAGTACCTCGAGCATGAGCGCGAAACACTGGAGCGCGTCACGGCCGCACGCAACCAGGCCATCGCCGCGGCGGATATGGTGCGTGCCCGTCCGGGCCAGCCCGGGCCGGTCAAGAGCCTGGGCCTGGCGGAAGAAGTGCTGGCCACGGCCATGAGAGGCTTCAACGCCGTGGTCGAGTCCTACCCCGAGCTCAAGGCCGACGAAACCCTGCAGCGCCTGAGCGAAGAGCTCACGCACACCGAGAACAAGGTGGCCTTCGCACGCCAGCTGTTCAACGACGCCACGCTGGACTACAACAACGCGGCCCAGCAGTTCCCCGCCAATGTGGTGGCGGGCGTGTTCGGGTTTCGCGAGCTGCCGATGCTGCAAGCCACGGCCGGCGAGGCCGAGCGCGCGCCGGTCAAGGTCAGCCTCTGACCCGCTGATGCCTTTGCCCTGACGAAGGCCGCCCATGCGCTTTTGGCAACAACAGGCCCAGGCCCGTGACCAGAGCTGGCGTCTGCTGCTGTGGTTCGCCTTGCTGGTGCTGGTGCTGGTGGTGGCCGTCAACGCGGTGCTGGCACTGGTCTACCGCCTGATGATGCCTTTCAGTACCGGCTGGCCGCAGTTGTTCTTCGAGACCAACACCGCCATGGTGCTGCTCTTCGTGGTTGGCGGTGCCTGGGTAGAAGCCTGGCGCCTGCGCGATGGCGGCGGGGTGCGCGTGGCGCACTGGATGGGCGGTGTCGAGGTGCAGGACGATGGCGACGCGCTCAAGCGCCGTCTGCTCAACGTGGTCGATGAGATGGCGCTGGCCTCCGGTCAGCCCTTGCCACGCGTGTTCATCCTGCCGCGCGAGAGCGCCATCAACGCCTTCGTGGCCGGTTGGTCGGCCGAGACCTCGGCCCTGTGCGTCACGCAGGGCGCGCTGGACCGGCTGACCCGGGCCGAGCTGCAGGGCCTGGTGGCGCACGAGTTCGGGCATCTGGCCGAGGGTGACGGGCGCCTGAGCATGCGCCTGCTGGCCCTGGTCTGGGGCCTGTCGCTGGTGCACGGCTGGGGGCGCCACCTCATGAGCGCTGATGAGAATGGCCGCGTGCAGGCCTTGCCCTGGCTGGTCGGTTCGGTGGTGGCCGCCGTGGGCTGGCTGGGGTGGCTGTGCGGGCGCCTGCTGCAGGCGGCGGTATCGCGCCAGCGCGAGTTTTTGGCCGATGCCCGTGCGGTGCAGTTCACGCGCGCCCAGGACGGCCTGGGCCAGGTGCTGCGCAAGGTGCTGCATGAGCAGCAAACCCACAACGATCGGCTGGCCCATCCTCAGGCCGATGCACTGGCCTTCCTGTGGCTGAGTGCGCCTGGGTGGGCGGCGCGGCTGGCCTCGCATCCGCCGCTGCCCGAACGCATCCGTCGCATCTACGGCACGGCGCGCGCCTCCTTGCCATCGATGAGGGACGCAGGGCACCAGGGCTTGTCCACAGAGCCCCGGCATGTGCCGCCCGGAGCCTTGGCGGGCCATGGCCATGGCGCGCTGCCAGCCCACACCGCACCGGGCTCCTTGCCGTACAGCCTGCCGCCCAGCACCTTGCCGCCGCTGCCTGCCTCGACGCCTCGCCTGCTGCCCGACGCGGCCACGCGGGACATCCTGGCGCGCCTGCGCCTGCTGGCCGGCCCCACGCAACAGCGGGTGGCCATCCTGGCCCTGCTGATGCGCCCCGACAACGAAGCCGAGCAACGCTTCTGGGGACAATCCACGCGGGATCTGCATGGCTCGGCCCAGATTCTGGCCGATGTGCAAAGCTTGCCCGTGGCCTACCGCCTGCCCGAGTTCGAGCGCATGCTGGCGCAGATGGCCTATGAGCCGGTGGCCCGGCGGCGTGAGCTGGTGGTGGCCTGCCGCGAGCTCCTGCGTGCGGACGGCAAGGTGTCGCCGCGCGACCGGCTGTGGTGGCTGGCCTTGCGGCACCGCATGGGCGAGGTCAGCAGCACCACCGGGGCCTTCATGCGGCCGGTCACGGGGCAGGGGCGTGACCTGACCCAGCTCGAAGCCGATGAGCGTGACCATGTGGCCCGGTTCAGCGCCTACCTGGCGCGGATCCTGCCCGAGCAGGCTGAGAGAAGTGAGCCCTCCGCCGCAGGCCTGGCCTGGTACCGCAGTGTGATGACGCGTTGCCATCTGCCAGGCACACCCTGGCCGCCGTGTGAGCCGCCGGATGCGGATGCGCTCATGCACGCCCTGGCCGGGGTTCAGGAGCTGTCGTGGGTGATGCGGCCACAACTGGTACGGGCCTGGGTGGAGGAAGCCCTGAACCACAGCCCCGGCGGGCTGATGGGCATGGACACGGCCGATGCGTTGCGCCTGGCGGCGGGGCTGCTGGACACCCCCTTGCCGCCGGCGCTGGCGGCCCACTACCCCAAGGCGCCCTAGCTCAGGGCTCAGGGTTGACGGTGCCGCCACCCACGCGGTTCATCCTGGTCAGGCCCAGCAGACCATTGCGCAATTCGGCCGGGGCATGGGGCCCGATGTACATGCGCAGGTAGATCTGGTAGGCCAGTTCGTTGTTGATGGCCATCGGATCCTCCGCCTGGTCACCGGTGAGCTGCTTGCCGTTGTGCGTGGCCATCCAGCCGCGCCCTGGTACCCAGTCCAGGTTGACCACATCACCCTTGGTGACGCGCTTGACGTTGGCATAGGCCGCGCCGATCTGGCCGATCACGTCGATGAGCCGCTTGAACTCATCGTCGGTGGCCACCTGCTTGAAGTCGGCGATGAAGATGCGTGAGATGGTCGACGACGTGAACTCGCGCAGGATGTTGAGCTGGATGCGGCGCAGGCCATCGAGCTTCATCACCGCTTCGGCCGTGGTGCGTCTTTCGGGCAGGTACAGCGCCGTGACGTCGGCCTTGAAGTAGCCCCTCTTGCGCAGACCGATGCCGTTGAGCACCAGCTTCTTGCCGTAGGCGGTGATGGTTTCCTCGATCTGGACACCTTCGAGCTCGACGGCGGCCTTGACCTGCGGCGTCCACAGCACGAATGCGCTGGCCGCGGTACCGGCCACGAAGGCGCGCCGTGAGATCAGCAGTTGCTCAAGCGCGCTGGCGGGGGCCTCATCGGGCCCAATGAAAGGATCCGACATGGGAGACCTCCGGGCTCACAGGCCAAAGGGCTTGGAGATGGTCAGCCAGTAGGCCGTGCCTTCGGTGCGGTTGCGCGAACCGAACTCGCGCAGCAGCTTGCCCTCGATCATCATTTCGCCACCGTTCTTGATCCAGGCCAGGGCGGGGCCCAGGGCGTAGGTGCGCATGCGGCTGCCATCGGCGGCATCAATGGCTGCCTGGGCGAGCGCGTTGTCGCTGGAATCGTCGGACATCTGCTGCACGACGTAGCCCTGCACGCCCAGGCGCAGATCCTCGGTGACGAACTTCATCAGCTGGAAGTCCAGGTTGAACATGTTGCCGCTCTTGTAGTCGGTGTCCTTGTTGCGGGTGTTGAAGGACAGCACCACGCGGGCGCCCACGTCCCAGCCGTCACCGATGTAGCCGTACTGCACCGAGGGGCGGAAGGTGTAGAAGTTGCCGAAGCCCGCATTCACGGACTTGGTATCGTCATAGTTGCCGGTGGGCAGCACCACGGTGGGCGCGAATGTGACGGACTGGTTGTCGCCCAGTTCCCAGTGCAGTACGGGCGAGAGCTCAAGGTCGCCGATGCCGGAGGTCTCGCGGTTGAGGCGGTCCCTGATGCCTTGGCTCACGCCATCGCGCACAGCGGTGGCTGCGGGCGCAGGCAGGGCTGAGCCCAGCGTCACATTGGGCTCGAACGAGTTCTGCCGCTTGACAATGGGCAGCATCGCTGTGAAGCCCAGGTTGGCGCCGAACACCTGCGTGGTGCTCAGGAAGGTGATGCGAGGCAGCACGGCGTACGTGTCGGTGCGTACGCGGTTGAAGTTCGCCGTGTAGGGCACGTTGCCGAAAGGGGTGGCCTGGGTGCCTGCTGCCGCGACGCTCACGTCCTTGCCGTCGTTGCCCTTGAGCTTGGTGGCGTGGTAGTGAACCATGGCCACCTGCCCATACCAGCCCGGCACCAGCAGCGAGGTCATGTCGCTGCCGCCCACACCCGGTGAATAGCGCTGCCCGCGCCCTTCGGCGGCGATGGCGGACGATGAGGCGGCGGCGATGACGGCGGCAGCGGCCAGCAACGTGAGGGGCATGCTCTGGAGACGGGCGGACTTCGACTTCATGGGGTTCCTCTGCGTGGACGTAGGTAAGGCGACATCGGCAGATGGCGCACTGAATTGAAGCGAAACGCTAGTTTGCGCCCGTAAATTCATGGAAAACCATGGGAATTCAGCCATCCGAGGGATAGCAGGGGGCCTTTTGTAGCAGCCGTGCAACGACCGCGCGATGGCCGAATGCAGGCCGTCAAATAGACGGCGTCGGTTACTCGCCTTCGCCGAACTTGTCGTTGATCAAGGCCAGGATGGCCTTGGAAGCGTCTTCCTCGCGGTCACCTTCGCATTCCAGTTCGATGGCGGTACCCAGGCCGGCCGCCAGCATCATCACGCCCATGATGCTCTTGGCATTGACACGGCGGTCGTTGCGGCTGAGGTGCACCTCACAGGGAAAGCTGCTGGCCAGCTTGGTGAGCTTGGCCGATGCACGGGCATGCAGGCCCAGCTTATTGCTGATGGTGACGGTGGTCTTGATCATGGGTCGGATGGATGGCCTGGTTCTGGGGGCGCGAGGACGCGATCTGCATCACGCCCTGGGTGCCGCCCGCCAGCGCCCGCGTGATCAGGGTTTCGAGGGGTTCGTGCGCGTAGTTCATGGCGCGCCACAGCATGGGCACGTTGGCGCCGGTGACGACCTTGACCTGCACGCCGTCGGCCAGGCGCTGCACCACGTTGCAGGGCGTGGCGCCGAACACGTCGGTCAGCACCAGGGCCTCGCGGCGGGGGTCGGCGTCCTGGGCGCGTGCCAGCAGCACACGGGCCTGGGCTTCGATCTCTTCCGGCGTCAGGCCGGGCAGCACATCCAGGGTTTCGATGCGCTCGGCCGCTTCGGCAAAGGTATGCCGCGCCGCCAGTTTCAGGGCGGACGCCAGCGGCGCGTGGGCGATGATCAGCAAACCAGGCATACCGGGCGGATTATCTGCCTGTCAGCGCGGAAAGTTGAAGCCCTGCGCAAAGGCCTCGATGGCGGGGTCGTGAACTTGCAACGGCCCGTCGCCCTGATCTTTCCAGACACTGGCCTGGAAAGCCGTCAGTCCGCGCGCGAAGGACCAGCTCAGCACCTGGACCCCCTGCACCTGGTTCAAGGGAGTGGGGCGGGCGCCTGTCAGCAGCCATTGGCGGGCCGCGGCATGGCTGTCTGCGCCCTGGATCCGGGCTGCGCCCAGGGCTTCCTGGCGGGCCTGGGCAGGCTGGGCCGCCGACAGGTTGCGCCACAGGGCCTCGTCGAGCGCGGGCAGGGCCTGGGTGAGGCGCTGGGGAGAGCCAGCGTCCATGTGGCTCAGGGCCCAGCGCATGCCCCCGGCTTCGCACGAGAGCACGTGCAGGCGCACCGGGCCACCCGGCAAGCCCGGTACAGCCAGCTGGCGCGCGCTTTGATCGGGCTTGCAGGGAAACAGGGCGACCAGGCCCTGGGCGTCGGCCGGTTTGACCTCGCGCCAGTTCAGCGCAGGGGCGCATGCCACCAGGGCCACCAGCCCCACGTGCAGGGCAATCCACCAGCGGCGCATCAGGACATCGGACATGGTTGGGGGCAGAGGGTTGGGCGCAGGGCGGGGAGGCAAACCGCTCCAAGGGATTTCACCCGGCCGTGGGATGGACACGCAGGGTAAAACCCGTAATATCACACGCAAACCTTAGGGGTATTGAATGAACTATGTCACTTTGCCACCGTCGGCAGAGGGGCCCGCGTCCGCGCAGGCATCATCCGCGCCGGCAGAGGGCATGGTCGACGTCGTCACCTGGCAGCGCACCCAGGCTGATCTGATGCGGTTTCAGGAGCTGGTGGCCCAGGTCGGACGCGAGCTGGCCGAGCCGCTCACTGCTGCCCTGGAGCGGGTCAACGCCCTGATGAGCACGGGCCGCATCGACCGTGCCGGGCTGAAATCGCTGCTGTCCGAGATGGACCGCGCCCGCCAGGCCGGCATCTGGTGCCAGCAGATCTCGCGGCTGGCGTCGGGCCGCGCCCGGCCTTCGCATGAGCGCGTGCACCTGACCAACACCGTCCAGAGCGTGCTGGCGCACCGTGCGCGCGAGCTGCAGGGGCGGGGCGTGCAGGTGGTGCAGACCATGGCGCCGGTCGAGGTGCTGGCCGATGCACCGATGCTGTTCTCGCTGCTCAACGGCCTGGTCGACTGGTGGCTGGCCTGCGCGCACGGCACCATCGAGCTGCGCGTGGACATCAAGCCCTGGCCTGCGCATGGGCAGCTCGATGTCCGCTTGAACCACCGCCCGGCCGATCTGTCCGACGGTCTGCAAGGGGGCGAGGTGCCGTCGGCGGTCAATGGCCTCACGTGGCATCTGATCGACCAGATCGCGCAGTCCATGGGCCTCAAGCTTGAGCGCCAGGTAGAGGCCGTGAGCCTGAGCCTGTCGCTGGAGTTCCCTCACACGATCAACCCCTTGCTGGCGCCCGATCCGGTCGATGAGCCTGACCAGGGCTTTGCCACCTCGCTCAACTCCAAGCCCTTGGCAGGTAGCCACATCCTGGTGGTGGCGGCGCGGCGCGATCTGCGGCTGCTGGTGCGCGAGGCCGTCAGGTCCATGGGCCTGATCGTCGATTTCGTGTCCTCGGTGGGCGAGGCCACACAGTTCTGCCGCGAAGCGCTGCCGCATGCCATCATCTTTGAATCGTCGCTGCGTGGGCAGCGGCTGGATCAGCTGGTGGCCAGCATTCGCCAGGAAGTGCCTGATTTCGTGCTGCTGGAAGTGCTCGACGAAGGCAGTGCCTTCGACATCTCCACCATCAGCCCGACCGGTGTTGCGCGTGTGGGGCGCGAGGCCATCCTGACCTCGCTGCCGTCGGCGCTGGTCTACGAGCTGGCGCGGGTGATGTGATCCCAGGCTGCTGTGGCTCAGGCCGCCAGCAGCTTCTCGATCAGGGCGTGCAGGGCCTTGAAATCCGGCTCGCCGATGTAGCGCTTGACCACCTGGCCCTTCTTGTCCACCACGAAGGTGGTGGGCGTGAGCTGCACGGGGCCGAAGGCGTTGGCGATGTCGCCGGTGTGGTCCATGGCGACGCGGAAGGGCAGTTGACGGCTCTGGGCGAACTGCATCACATAGGCGGGCGGGTCGTACTGCATGGCCACGGCCACGGTCTCCAGGCCCTGGTCCTTGTAGCGCTGGTGCGTGGCCACGATCTCGGGCATTTCCTTGACGCAGGTGGTACAGCTGGTGGCCCAGAAGTTGATCAGCGCCACCTTGCCCTTGAAGTCGGTGAAGCGGTGCTGGCTGCCGTCAAGCTGCGTGAAAGACACGTCCGGTACACTGGCCTGGCCCCCCTCGGAGCAGCCCACCAAGGCCCAGCCCAGGCCTGTCGTGGCCGTGGTCAGCAGCAGTTGCCGGCGGGTGAGAGGGGTGGCAAGGTAAGAGGTCATGGCGGGGCCGTGGTCCAACAAGCGGAGATCGAACATGCAGCGTCGTGTCGTATTGTCGTCGGTCCTGGCCCTGGGGGGCGCAGGTCTTGCACCATGGGCCGGGGCGGCGGTCGGGTTCACTTCCAGCGAGGGCACGCAGGCCCTGCGGGTGGCGCTCGAAAAGGGTGCCCAGGCCGCGGTGAGCGAACTGGGCCGGGTCGATGGATTCCTGGGCAACGACAAAGTTCGCATCCCGCTGCCGTCGGTGCTGGACAACGCCGCCCCCTTGCTCAAGACACTGGGGCGGGGCAGGCAGCTCGAAGAGCTGCAGACCACGATGAACCGCGCCGCCGAGCAGGCCGTGCCGCTGGCGCTGCCGCTGCTCAAGTCGGCGATCAGATCCATGTCGGTGTCCGATGCGCAGCAGATCCTGGCCGGGGGCGACACCTCCGTGACGGCGTTCTTCGCGGGCAAGACGCGTGAGCCGCTGTCCGTGCAGTTCCTGCCCATCGTGAGCAGGGCCACGGAGCGTCTGTCACTCACCAGGCGCTACAACGAGCTCGCCGGCAAGGCAGCGGGCATGGGGCTGCTCAAGGGCGATCAGGCCAATGTGCAGCAATACGTCACGGGCAAGGCACTCGATGGGCTGTTCCTGATGATCGGCGAGCAGGAAAAGAAGATCCGCCAGGATCCGGTAGGCACCGGCAGTGCCATCCTCAAGAAGGTGTTCGGCTCGCTTTGAGGTCATCGCCTGTGCCGGCCCCGGATCGAGGCTGGCTGGGCGGCTCCTCGGTGGCCAGGGCAGGCACGGTGGTGCGGGGCACGCGTTCGACCTGCGGCTCGGCCCAGGTGCCTGTCACGGTGAACTCGCGCGTGGTGGCCTCGACCACCGTCTTGCGCAGCAGCACCTGCGCGATGAAGGTGCCCAGGCCGATGGCGGGGTTGATGGCAGCGTAGGCCAGCGAGGCCGCGCCGGCGTTGAGCTCCGGCACCACGAAGACGCGCAGGTTCTGGGTTTCACGGGCCAGATCGGCCTGGCCCTCCATCAGCACCAGCGCCTGCACGCCTCGCATGCGCAGGTTGCGTGTCTGGGCCACACCCTTGGTGATCTGGGCGTCGCCATCGATGCGGTCGAAGGCGAAGCCCGACTGGAACACGTCCCGGAAATCCAGCGCCAGGCGCCGCGGCAGCGACTGCAGGCTCAGCACGCCCAGCAGCTTGGCCACGCCCGGTTCGGCCTTGAGGAACTGGCCTTCGTTGAGGGCCAGCTTCACCTCGCCGTTCATTGAGGCTGCGTGAGGCTCAAGCGGCGAGCCCAGCCAGGCCACTTGGCCGCTCAGGCGGCCCTTGCCACCGCGCAGGGTCTGCGGCATGCCCAGACGGCCCAGCAGCGCGCCCGAGTTGACCAGGTCCAGCGTGAAGCTGAAGGCGGCGCGGTGTCGGGGTTTGCCTTTGGCGTCGGCCTGCTGGGCGCCCAGGGCCGTCCAGTTGCCGGTGGCGCTGAACTGCGCATCGGCATTGCCCAGGCGGAACTTGGTCATGCGCCACTCCGGCAGGGCGGGTGAGCCGGGCGTGTGGATCAGGCGGTTGACCGCATCGACTTCCAGCTTGCCCAGCGCCATGCCGCGCCATTCGAACTGGTCGATGACGATGTCCAGCGCGGGCACGCTGGAGGTGTCACCATCGGCGAGCAGGTTGCTGCTGGCTTGCGCCTCGAAGGCATCTGCTTCTGATTCGGGCACCTGCAGCCGGCTCAGGCGCACCACGACGCGGTTGCCGGGCGCCGGGCCCATGACGGAGCCCGCTGTGTCGGGTCGGACCTCGACCTGGCCGGCCAGTTGGGGGGCCTCGATCTGGGCGCGCCACACGGCCGGGCCAGGGTGGCTCAAGGTGAGCGCCACGTCCTTGAGCGTGCGCTGGCGCCATTGCAAGGCGCCAGTCTTGAGGGTGAGGATGTCCGGCAGGTAGCCGTCCATCGGGGAGTGGCCCCGCGCCGGTGGGCTCATGGCGCCCGTGGCCGGGTCGCGGCGCAGTTGATCGCCCAGCGCCTGCCAGGCATCCAGGTCGAGCTGGGGCAGGGTCACCAGGGCGGTGATGCCTGAGGTCGGCATGGCGGACGTGGCGGGGGCGGCGCCTTGTCCTTGTGTCACGCTGATCAATCCCCGTTGTATTGTCGGGGTGGCCCGGCCATCCAGGGCGCGTCGCAACTCGGCCTTGGCCGTCACAGGGCCGGCCAGGTCCAGCAGCAGGGTGTCCGTCTTGCCGTCGTCGTCGTCAGCGCGGTGCACCAGCTTGAGCGGCCAGGCCGCGTCGGCAGGCTTGGTGAGCGGGGCGGGCAGGTTCAACTGCAGGCCCTGCAAGGTGCTGCTGACCTGCAGTTCAGGCCGGGCGGAGAAGCCCGATGCATTGCCGGCAGCGCCTGTGCCGGCGGTGCGGGCGCGGTTCAGGGCGATGGACACGGTGACCGGGGTCTGCCCGGACATGCGTTGGGCCACCCGGGCCAGCGCGGGCCATTCTGTGGCACCCCGCATGCCTTCGGCGCTGATCAGGCCGCTGGCCAAGAAACGCGGCACGCCCTGGGCATCGCGCGAGCCGTGGATCTGGATCTCCTGGCCCCAGACCTTGGCGCGCCCGTCCACCTTGAGGGTGTCCTGCGTGAACTGCACATGGCCGCGCACGCCGTGCATCCAGGGGGCCTGAGGGGCCAGGCGCAGCGAGGTCTGGTCCTGCTCGGCCATCTGCACATCACCCTGCACGATGGTCTTGTCCACATCGTTGAGCGGGATGTCCAGCATCAGGCGCAGGTTGCCGCGCCCGCTGCTTTGCGCACCGTCGAGCATCTGCCCTGTCCACTGGCCCAGCGGCGACACGGCCATGAAGCGCAGCAGGTCGGCCATGGGGCCTTTGCCTTCGCCCTGGATGCTGAGCTTGGGATGGTCGCTGCCCAGGTCGTCGATGTGGCCGCTGACCTTGTGCAGCGCAAAGCTTCCGCTGCCGACGTCCGTGAGCGTGGCGGTGGCGTTCTCGATGCGCATGCCGTGGCCTTCGAACAGCAGCGTGCCGTTGAGGCGCTGGAAGGCAGGCCAGTAGGGGGCGGCCGCGGTGGCGCCTGGGGCGGGCTTGTCGCCGGGCACGTAGTCGAGGGTGGCGTCCTTCACGGGCACGGCGATGCGGAACTTGCCGCCCTGGTCGTCCTTGAAGGGAAAGTGCCACAGGTCGCCACGGACCTCGAACAGCACGTTCTCGCCGACCCCGCCCTTGACGGCATCACGCACGTAGTGCCGCGCATCGGTGTTGACGCTGGCCGGAAGGTAGCGCCACACGCGGTTGCCCTGGGCCTGCTGCAATGTGCCCTTGAGGTCGAGGACACCCGGATAGCGTCCGCCATCGCCCACGCCGTCACCGGCGCCGGTGCGCCAGGTTGCGCGCAGGGAGCCGCGTGCGTCGGGGTTGGCAAAGCTGGCCTGGGGCACTTCCAGCGAGACGGCGGGCGCCTGGCCGGCCTTGCCAGGGGTGATGCGCCAGTTCACCTCGGCCTGCAGGGTGTCCAGCGGGATGCGGGGCTCCTCGAAGGCACCCGGGAACTCGGCCCAGCCATCCTTGATGGCCAGCTTGGCTTCGCCGCCGCCTTCGGTGGCCTTGAATTCGACATCCGCACCGCCGACGCCAGGGTTCTGGCCCGAAGCCTGCCAGCTCAGGCCGCGCAGCCGCCCTTGGGCCTGGTAGCGCAGGGGGGCATCGGCCGGGCCGTCCCAGTTCAGGGTGAGCTGTTCGGCGACGCCCTGGGGGGCCCAGTCGTCGAACTGTTGGCGCAGCGCGGCGGCCAGCGGGAGCCGGTCGGCCAGCTTGGCCAGCAGGGCCAGGTCCATGTGGTCGGTCTCGAACTGCCCCTTCAGGGTGCGCTTCCAGACCTCGCCCTGCAGTTCGGGCAGCAAGGTTGGCGGGGCGCCGGAGCGGGCCGCGGCGGCCGCGGCGTGTTGCCACTGCAGGCGCGCCTGGCTGGCCGGCCAGGTCAGACCGTCGTCCATGGTGAAGCGCAGTGCCTGCCAGCTCAACGTGGTCTGCGTGGGTTCGTGCAGCGCCGTGACCTGCCCGGCGATCTGCTTGAATGCCAGTGGCTCGAGTTCTCGGGCCAGGCGCAGGGAGACGGCTCGCAGGTCCGCATCGATCGACACCTCGCGCGGCTGACCTTGCTTGAGCGCTGCCTTGACCGCCAGGCGGCCCCGGCCACCTTGCACGTCGAAGGGCAGGGTGGCGTGGCGCTTGAGGCTTTGCACGTCGACATGCGGCAGGCTCACCGCCACCTGCCCTGACCAGGTGTGCCAGTCGCTCGCGCGTGTGGGTTGACCGAACCAGCGCACCCACCAGGCGGGTTCGGGCTCACCGGGCTGTCCCACCTGGCGTGACCAACGGGGCTGGGTGATGTCGGCGCGGGCCTCGAAACGCTGCCCGAACGCCTGCGGCGGCGTGGCCGACAGGCGCCATTCTTGTATGCGGCGGGCCAGGCCGGGGCGGCTGCGCAGGCTCAGATCCACCTGGCTCAGCTGCAGGGGCTCGGCCTTGAGCAGTTCATCGGTCCAGGTGATGCGGCCCTGGTCGATGCGGATCAGGCGCTGGTCCAGCAGCCAGTCCATGGCCGGGCTGCCGTCGGGCTGCATGCGGTGCGGATCGAGCGTGAGCCCTGCCACATGCAGCAAGCCCTGCGCATCGCGGCGCACGGCCAACTGCGGTTGGCTCAGCACCAGCCGGTCCACGTGCAGCTCGCGCCGCCACAACGAACTGGGCCAGAGGCTGCTGGGCGACAGCCGCACGATCACACGAGGCAGGCGCAGGGCATCCCGCCCCTCGGCATCAATGAGGCGGATATCTTCCAGTGTCAATTCGGGCCACCACCCCTGTGCCTGGCCGGAGACTCGGCCAATCTTCACGGGCACCCCCAGCGTCGACGTGGCCTGTTGCGCCAGCGGCTCACGCCACTGGTCGATTTTGGGCACAATTTGAGTCAGCAGGATCCACCAGGAGGCCGCCGCCAGGGCCGCCAGGCCGGCCGATGCGATCAGGATCCACCGAAGTGCCCGAAGCCACCTGTTGCGCCAGGGCGCCTGGTCGGGCCGTTCAACGGAGGTTTCGCGGTCAGCCGCAGGAATGTTATTGGTCATGGAACAGCGACATCATCGGTCAAGCCCGGACGCCGGCATGCAAGGCAAGGCACTGGGCATGCGGGTGACAGCCCGTCGGTTCGACAGCCGATAACCCTAGCACAGAGCTGTTGCTGTCTTATGCATCTACGTAATGACATTGTTACCGCTGCCTCAGGCTCCGCTGGCGCCGAGGCCGGCCCCGTTCGCGCAGATCATGCCCGCTATGTGCAGCGGATCCGGCGCCGCTACGAGGCCGAACGTGCCATTTTCGCCGCCATAGAACCGGGGGTGCCGCAAACCCCCTCCATCCAGGCGCTCATCGAGCGTTTGATGGCCGATGGGCGGCCGCTGGCGTCGGCCCTGCGGGTGGCGCGGCAACTGGTGCTGGAGCGCCTGGTCGTGCTCGATGTGGAGCAGCACGCGGTGCTGGGCGACATCACCTCGGCCATGACCCAGTTGGCCGAGGTCACGCTGGACCTGGCGCTGACCGCCGCACTGGCGGAGCACGAGGTGCGCTATGGCGCCCCCCTCAATGCCCAGGGGCGCCGCATCGACCTGTGGGTGGTCGGCATGGGCAAACTGGGCGGGCGCGAGCTCAATGTGTCGTCCGACATCGACCTGGTCTACGTGTACGAAGAAGACGGCCAGACCACCGGCGTGGACAACGGCCGGGGCGGCATGTCGGGCCAGATCTCCGTGCACGAGTTCTTCAGCCTGGTGGCCCGCAGCCTGAGCATGACCATTGGCGACACCACCGAAGATGGCTTCGTCTTTCGGGTGGACCTGGCCCTGCGCCCCAACGGCAACTCCGGCCCCGCCGTGGTCAGCCTGTCGATGCTGGAAGACTACTTTCTGGTGCAAGGGCGCGAGTGGGAGCGTTTCGCCTGGCTCAAGAGCCGCATCGTGGCGCCCCGCGCCGCCATGCCCAAGGGCGATCGCCACGAGCACGCCCTGGCCTTGCGCGATGTTGTCATTCCCTTCGTGTTCCGCCGCTACCTGGATTACGGCATCTTTGAATCGCTGCGCCAGCTGCACCGCAAGATCCGCGACGAGGCCAACCGCCGCGCCGCGGGCCGTCCGGAGCGCGCCAACGATGTGAAGCTGTCGCGTGGCGGCATCCGAGAGATCGAGTTCACCGTGCAACTGCTGCAGGTGGTGCGCGGCGGCCAGTTCCCCGAGATCCGCACCCGCTCGACGCTCAAGGCCCTGCAGCGCCTGGCCGCGCGCAACCTGATCCCGGCCGAAACCGCCCAGCGCCTGGCCAACAGCTATATCCTGTTGCGCCGCATCGAGCACCGCATCCAGTACCTGGACGATCAGCAGACCCATCTGCTGCCCACCGAAGACGCCGATCTGGCCTGGATCGCCGCCAGCCTGGGCCTGGAGGATTGCATCGCCGCCTGTGGCAGCAAGCCCGATGAGCGCAGCGGCCCCTGTGAGCTGATGGGGGCGCTGTGCCAGGTGCGCGAGTTCGTGGCCACCGAGTTCGACGCGCTGCTGCACGACGGCCGTGCGCCGGCGGCCGGCAATTGCAAGCAGGGCGTCTGCGGCGGCCCGCCCGTGCCGGTGGACAGCGAGGACTTCCACGCCATGCTGCCCGCCAGCATCGGGGCGCGCGTGGTCAGCTTCTCCAAGCAGCCGCGCGTGGCCATCCTGTCCGATGCGGCCAAGCTGCGTCTGGCCAAGCTGATCGGTCGGGCCACGCGCCTGGCTCTGGCGCCGCCCGACACCCCAGGTGAATCGCCGCTGGGCGAAGAGGCCGTGCTGCGCTTCATCGACTGGCTCAATCCGCTGCTGCGCCGCGACAGCTACCTGTCGATGCTGGCCGAGCGTCCTGAGGTGCTGCGCCGCCTGTTGCGCCTGCTGGGCCTGGCGCGCTGGTCCATGCGCTACCTGATGCTGCACCCGGGGGTGATCGACGAGCTGGCCGACCCGCGCCTGATGGACGGCCGCTTCGAGCGTCAGGCCTACGTGAAGGACCTCACCGAGCGCCACCGCGCCTGGGGCCGCGCCGGCCAGGCCGATGAAGAATCCCTGCTCGACACCCTGCGCCGCGCCCACCATGCCGAAGTGTTCCGCACCCTGGTGCGCGATGTCGAAGGCCTGATCACGGTGGAGCAGGTGGCCGATGACCTGTCCGCACTGGCCGACGTGACCCTCGAGATGGCCCTGCGCTGGGCCTGGGCCCATCTGCAGCAGCGGCCGGGCAAGCAGGGGGCGTGGGCTGTGGGCCACCAGCCGCACTTCGCCGTCATTGCCTACGGCAAGCTGGGTGGCAAGGAGCTGGGCTACGGCAGTGATCTGGATCTGGTCTTCCTGTACGACGACAGTCAGGATGACGCCCCGGACGCGGATACCGGCCCCGACAGCCCCAGTCCGATCGATGCCTACCTGGCCTTCGCGCGCAAACTGGTGAGCTGGCTCACGCTGCGCACCTCGGCCGGCGAGCTGTTCGACATCGACACGGCCCTGCGCCCCAACGGCAACTCGGGTCTGCTGGTCACGTCCTTCCATTCCTTTGACGATTACCAGCGTCAGCGCGGCAGCAACACCGCCTGGACCTGGGAGCACCAGGCCCTCACGCGCGCCCGCTGGTGCGCCGGCGAGGCCGCCCTGGCCGGTCGTTTCGAGGACACGCGCCGCGGCGTGCTGTCCACTCACCGCGATCCGGCTGCATTGCGTGGCGAGGTCGTCTCCATGCGGGATCGCCTGCGCGAGGCCCACCCGGCCGGCGAAGGCGAGTTCGACCTCAAGCACAGCCGCGGCGGCATGATCGACGTGGAGTTTGCTGTGCAATACCTGGTGCTGGCCCACAGCTGCGAACACCCTGGCCTGATGGACAACGTGGGCAACATCGCCCTGCTGCAGCGTGCCGAAGACGTCGGCCTGCTGCCCGAAGGTATGGGCGCTCGTGCCGGAACGGCCTACCGTGAACTTCGGCGCCTGCAGCACCAGGCGCGCCTCGACGAAGCGCCTACCAAGCTCAGTGGCGAGGCCCTGAAGGCGGCCGATGTGCACCGTCAGGCCGTGCTGGCCCTGTGGGGCCACGTATTTCCCGGTTTGTGAGCGCAGCGCACTTCGCACATCAGTTTGTGCGGCATCTGGTGCGTTACCAGGGGCTGGCCTGGGCAGCAGTCGCCGCGGCGCTGGCTTTGCCAGCCGGCCTGATCGGCGTCGTGAGCTTCGATTCCATGCTGGCCATGCACCCTGCGCAGGGGTGGGCGCACAACCCGCCTACCTGCTGGGTATCGGCAGCCTGGGCGCATGCCAGTCCCCCTCATCTGCAGGCCAATTTGCTGGGCTGCGGCTTGCTGGCCGTGCTGGGCTGGTTGTCCGACGTGCGGGGACGCGCGGCCCTGGCCTGGCTGCTGGCGTGGCCCCTGACCAACGGATTGTTGTTGCTGGACCCCAGGCTCCCCGCATTCATGGGGGCTTCAGGCGTGCTGCACGCAGGCATGGCCGTGCTGGCGGTACACCTGCTGCGCCAGCGGCGCAAAGCGCTGGGCGCAGCAGTGCTCGCAGGCCTGTTCATCAAGGTGGGGGTCGATCTCAGCCACGGGCTGCCGACCTATCCCCATCCCACCCTGGGCATCCATGTTTCACCCCTGTCACATCTGACCGGCACACTGGCGGGCCTGTTTTTTGCGGGAATCCTCGGGGCTGCCAGACCTCAAAACAGCTGAAATGCGCTTGACGCAACACGTACACTCGCATTTCTGTCATCAAAGGGATCACCCTCGGGAACCAGATCCGGGCGCCTTGATTCACACCACACGGTTCACAGGCCCCCAGTTCTTCAACTTTTTGATCCACGTTCTATGCACTTCGATCTGTACAACAAGCAACGCTCGCTCTCGATGCCGCGCCTGGCCCTCGTGCCGGTGGTGGTCGCCGCTGCCCTGCTGACGGCCGCCTGTAGCAAGGATGGCAAGGAAGCCCCGAAGGCCAGCCAGGCCGCCGCCAGCGTCAACGGGCAAGAGCTCACCGTTCACCAGATCAACCTCGTGCTCGAACGTCAGCCCGGCCTCAAGCCCGAACAGGTCGATGCCGCCAGCCGTCAGGTGCTCGAAGGCCTGATCGACCAGGAAATCGCCGTCCAGAAGGCCGAAGAAGAGAAGCTCGACCGCGATCCCAAGATCGTGCAGCTGCTCGATGCCCAGCGCCGCAACATCCTGGCGCGCGCCTACCTCGAGAAGGCCTCCACCGCGGCCATCGGCACGCCCTCGGCTGACGACGTCCGGAAGTACTACGACACCAAGCCTGCCCTGTTCAGCAACCGGCGCATCTTCATGCTGCAGGAGTTCACCATCCAGGGCACGCCTGAAGAGACCAAGGCCCTGCAGGCCAAGCTCGAAGCGGCACCCGATGTACCCGCCTTCGCGCAAACCTTGAAGGATTCCGGCCTGAAGTTCGGGGTGAACCAGGTCACCCAGCCGGCTGAGTCGCTGCCGCTGAACCTGGTCGACCGTATTGGCGCCCTCAAGGATGGCCAGGCCCTGTACGAGCAGGGCAATGGCGGCATGAAGGCCGTGCTGGTGGTCGCCAGCCGTCCCCAGCCGCTGACCTTCGAACAATCCAAGCCGCTGATCGAGCGCTTCCTGACCGAAACCAAGCGCCAGGAATGGCTGCAAAAGCGCGCCAAGGAACTGCGTGCCGAAGCCAAGATCGAGTACATCGGCAAGTTCGCTGAGAAGCCTGCCGATGCTGCTTCCAGCGCGTCGGCTCCGACCGTGGCTGCGGCGCCGGCTCCCGCGCCTAGCGCCGCGCCGGCCTCGGCAGCGTCTGGCCTCGACGCAGATGCGCTCAGCAAGGGGCTTTCCGGCCTGAAGTGATAGGCGACAGGCGCCTTCAACTTGTCAGAGCCACGTAGTAGTCAGGAAGGAGCCTTTCACCGTGAAAGGTTCCTTTCAGTTTGTGCCCCATCGGCCGATGGAAGAATGCATGGGCACCTCCGGGAGTACGTCGGATGACGTTTGATCAGTTTCTCAGAATCGTCTGGGCCAGGTGGAAGCTGGTGGTAGGTGTGCTGGCACTCGTGTTGATCAGCACCTTGCTGGTCAGCTTGATCATGCCCAAGAGCTACAAGGCCACGGCCACCGTGGTCATCGACTCTCGGCCCGACCCCATCTCCACCACCGTGGCGGCCCTCGGTGGCGCCTTGCCCAGCAGCATTCTGGCGACGCAGATCGACATCATTCAAAGCTCTCACGTGGCAGAGCGGGTGGTGCGCATGCTGCGGTTGGGCGATATCCCGTCGATGCGCAAGCGCTGGGAATCGGAGACGGACAGCCGGGGAAGCTACGAGGCCTGGATGGGCGGCATCATTTCCAAGGGCCTCGAAGTTCGTCCGGCCCGGGAATCCAACGTCATCGAGATCCAGTACGACGGCAATGACCCGGCATTCGCGGCCACGGTCGCCAATGCGTTTGCCCAGGCTTACATCGAAACCACGGTCCAGATGCGCAATGCCCCGGCGCGTCAATACTCCGAATACTTCGAAGAGCGGGCCCGGCAAGCCCGCTCCAAGCTGGAAACGGCGCAGACCAAATTGGCCGAAGCGCAACGTGAGCGCGGCATCATCGCCACCGAAGAGCGCCTTGACGTCGAAATGGCACGTCTGGCGGAGCTGTCCAACCAAGTGCTGCAACTCAAGGCGGTCCAGGTCGAGGCAGGCACCCGCAGCAACCAGGCGCGGCGCAGTCCCGATCAGATCAACGATGTGCTGGTCAACCCTCTCATCGGTGGCATCAAATCAGACATCTCCCGTCAGGAGGCGCGTCTTGAGGAACTCAATGCGCGTTATGGTGAGAACCACCCCTTGGTGCAGGAAGCCAACGCGAACCTGAGGGCGCTGCAGGCACGCTTGCGCAACGAAACCGGCAAGATCACGGCCAGTGTCGGCATCACCGACAACATCGCCTCCACACGGCTCTCGGAAGCACTCAAAGCCTACGACGAGCAGCGCACGAAGGTGCTCTCCATGAAGGATCAGCGCACCGAGTTGACCCTGCTCGAGAGCGAGGTGCTGAGCGCGCAACGCATTTACGACACCATCCAGTTGCGCCAGAGCCAGTCCAGCCTGGAGAGCAATGCCGGCCAGGCCGGTGTGGTGCTGCTCAATGCCGCCACCGAGCCCGCCAAGCACTCGTCGCCTCGCATGCTTCTCAACATGGTGGTTGCCTCGGTGATGGGGGTCCTGCTCGGCCTCATGGCCGCCTTCGGTGTCGAGCTGTTTGACCGTCGTGTCCGTAGCCCGTTCGATCTGATCCAGACACTGGATCTGCCGGTCATCGGCATCCTGCCAGACCCGAATGCCAGCAGGAAGGGTGTGTTCCGCCGTCTCAAGAAGGAGCCGGACCCATCCCAGGGCAGTGGCGGCAATGCCGTTGTGCCAGTCAAACCCATGGCGTCGGCCTGAGGTGTTGTGGTCATGAATTCTTCGTATCAGCCGTCGTCCTATCCCTCGTCCTTCGGTGCACCCGATGACCGCAAGGACCCTGCCTTCCGAGACACCGAGCAGGGCGCTGTGCCTGATCGTTCCATCGGCGAGATCATCAGCCAGGCCAACAAGCTGTCGCCGGAGCAGATCGAACAGATCCTGAACTACCAGCGTGAAAACGGCGTGCGTTTCGGCGAAGCCGCTGTGCAGCTTGGTTTTGCCAACAGTGATGATGTGCTGTGGGCATTGGCCCAGCAGTTCCACTACCCCTACGCCGCCGAAGGCCGCGGGGGGCTCAATGCCGAGTTGGTCGTGGGTGCACGCCCGTTCTCTGAGCAAGCCGAAACCTTCCGCACGATCCGCAGCCATCTGATCATGAAGATGTACAGCGGAGAGGGGCCCCGCCATGCCCTGGCTGTGTTGAGCCCCAATTCGGGGGATGGCAAGACCTACTTCGCGGCCAATCTGGCCGTGGCTTTCTCGCAATTGCCGGGCCGCACCCTGTTGATCGATGCGGACATGCGCACACCGCGCATCCACGAGCTGTTCAATCTGGAGCGTGGCGATGTGGGCCTGTCGAGCATCCTGTCGGGCCGAGTGGCCTCCAAGGTGATTCAGTCCGTGCGTGAGCTGCCCAGCCTGTTCGTGCTGCCCGTGGGGGTGACGCCACCTAACCCGCTCGAACTTCTGGAGCGGCCAGCTTTCGGCATGCTCATCCGTGAGCTGCGTACCAAGTTTGATCGCATCATTGTCGACACACCGGCAGCATCGGTCGGCACCGATGGTGCCGTGACCGCGGCCAAGTGCGGGGCGGCCCTGGTGCTGGCCCGCCGCAACCGCACCTCGGTGCCCTCGCTGGAAAGCCTGGTGCGTACGGTCGGCATGGGTGACACGCAGATCGTCGGCACAATTCTCAACGAGTACTGACGCCGTCAGGGCGGCCGAAATCACGGACTGCCTCGTTCAACCGTGTCACCACGGCCTGATCCACCACCTGGCGGCCTTGCTCGTCCACGCGCATCATGCGCGTGAAACTGCCGCCTGGCCGGCACTTCGGATCGTTGTTCTCGTGGTCGAACGAGTACAGCGCCACCATCCACACGCCCTTTTCACGGAAGCCGCCCAAGCTCTGGTAGAGCGCATCGCCAGCTTCGGTCGATGGCATGCTGCCGAAGGTTTGCGGGTGCTGCCGGGTCGGTTGTGTGACGCAGCTTGAAACGCCGTATTCGGTCACGGCGATCGGTTTGTCCGCTACCCCATGGCGCAGGTTGATCTTGCGCAGCAACTCCAGCGAATCATCGAGCCGCTGTGCGGCATACCACCGCCCTTGGGTGTCGTGGCCGAGGCGGTTGTAGATGTGAGCCCCGACCACATCGCAACGTGAGAGGATCGATTCGCCCTTGCTGGTCCGCGCCTCGTACACAAAGGCTGCGGTTTCCGGGCTGTCCGCCTGCGGGCATATCACCGGCAACTGCGGTGCGACGGCCTTGGCTCCGTCATGCACCAGTTGGCACAGGTCTGCCAGATCGGTCTGTGTGCCTGTGAAGAAATCGGGGCTGTTGGGTTCGTTCCAGCACTCCACGGCGAGGAGCCGGTCCTTGTAGCGGCTCACGGTATCGCGCACCATGCGCGCATAGGCCGCGAAGAGTTCGCGCCGTGGCGGTGCCGCATTGCCAGGCTGCCCCATGGCGGCGGCCTGTTGGGGGGACTGGCTGGCCCAGCTTGGTGAACCGGAGAAGGTGATCAGAAGCCGACGTTGCCCAGTGCCCGCGTGAAAGTCGGCCCAGCGGTCTATGCCGCGCCAGTCGTACTCACCATCGCCGGTCCACCATTGATTCAGGTAAGTCAGATCATTCGCCAGGCTCCGGGCAAACTGATAACGCACGTTCAAGGGGCCGAATCGTTTTTCGCTGGCGCCTGGGTACCGATGGAAAGCATGGCCAATGAACACGCCTGTCTGATCGCCCACCGAAACCTCACCGATCTCTCGCTGTGAAAAGCCTGCCTGTGCATACAGCAACTTGGAAACCCCCGCGGGCCAGTCCGCCGGCACACGGACTTGCCACGTGCCGAGCGCCTGGCCTTCATCGCTCACCATGCTCACTGCTGCGTCCAAGGGGTAGGCCTGGGTGCGGCCGGAAGGGGCGCGCAAGGTCAACGTGGCGGCCGGCGCTTCGTTGGGAGTCCATTCCTGGGGCGTCAGTGCAAATCGCAGCGGCAGTATCTGTCCCGCAGCCACGGTCCAGGCATCGACGAGGGGTGTGGCTGATGGCTGGGATGCCGTCTGCACCTTGGCCTGGGCGGCTGCCGGGGTCTGCCAGCCCACGTTGGTCAGGCGAATCTCGCCAACGAAGCCGGGGGGAATGTTGTAGAGCGACAGCCGTGGCAATAGCGAGGATGGCGCCTTATCCTGCTGTTCATAGCGCGTTCCCCCGAGCCAGGAGGCCTGCACAGGCTGGTTCGCGCCCAGTACCCCCGTGAACATGGCGCTCGCCGGTGAGGTGTCGCCCAGGTACTGACCGCCGGGCTGGTAGAGCTGAAAACCCAGGCCCAGCATCAGGGGTGTTCGAACACTGTCGGTGGCAGACAGCTGGGCCGAGATGCGGTACAGGCCGCCTGTGACCACATCGGTCGGGCTGGATGCCAGGAACAGGTTGTAGTTGGTGACACGCCTGGACTTGTTGTCCAGCGCGATCACCAGCACCGACTGGCCCTGTGCCGATGTCTCGCTGCGGTACCTCACTGTCAGCGCACCGTCCGCCTGCCCATCGTCCATCAATTGATGGAAGTACCCGGAAGGGGGCTGGGATGCATCGGTCACGGGCTGTACACCTCGCACCATGTCCGCCTCCAGCCACGAGGCGGATGTCCTATGGAGCATCGCCAGTGTGGCGGCCGACAGCACCACCACGCAGGCACCGATCCACAACCAGGTCTTCAGGCGCATGGCGAATCCCTTCAGCGTTTGTGCTTGTTCAGTCCGTGACGGATCGCGTCGGCCAGTCCGCGTGTGGCATTGTCGAACGTGTAGGGCGCCACCAGCTCGCGGCTGCGCCTGGACATGCGCTCGTACAGCGCATCATCGCTCAAGAGCCGCGTTACTGCATCGATCCAGGCGGGCACGTCCAGCGGGCGTACGAATCCGTTGTCACCATCGATCACCAGTTCGCCGGCCACCCCGGCCATGGGCGTCACGACCACGGGCAGCCCGGATGCGCACGCTTCGTTGGCGACCACTCCCCAGGCATCACGCACCGTGGGAAACAGCAGCACGCGTGCGTGGGCGTACAGCCCGGGCAACTGGGCCTGTTTGGCAAAGCCTGGGAAAGTTACCTTCACGTTCTGGTAACGCGCAGCCTCTGCCCGCAAGGCTTCGTCGAGAGGCCCAGATCCCACCATCTTGATGGACACCTTGCGTCCCAGCCTCTGGGCCACACCATCGGCCACCTGCAGGGCGAAGGAGGGGCTTTTCTCGGCGATGAAGCGTGCACAGAAGATCAGATCGTCCTGGTCGCCACGCGCCACCTGCTCTTTGCCGAAGGCTTCGTTGTTGGCGCACAGATGGGACTTGAACATCGCACTGCGAGGGGCCCCATGGTGCTCGTACAACTGCAGAGTGGCCTCGCTGGGGCCGGCGAAGGTGTCGATGTGAGGGTACATCCAGGCCCGCATCAGGCGGTGCCAGCGCGACAGCCGCTGTTCAGTCAGGATGGTGCCATCGATGATCATGCCTATCGCTGCGCCGTGTGTGCGTGCATACAGGTAGGCCAATGCATTGGTGGGATTGAACCCATTGAGGAAGACGAGGTCCGGCTTGAGCTCGCGCAGCAGTTTCCAGATGTCGATGTTGAAGTGGATGTACGTGTCGCTGGACGGTACGTAGCGTTCGCGCAAGTAGTGCGCCTTGAATCGGATCGGGTCAAAGTCCCAGGCCCTGTCCGGCTCGCGTGCCACCGAGAAAATGAAATGAGCGTCCCATTCCGGATGGTCGCCAATGGCGTTGAACACGGGGACCCGATAGGGCGGTGGGTTGTTGGTCACCAGGGCCACGCGCGGGCGGTCTGATGCCAGAGCAGGGGTGATGGATCGGTTCACCATGATGGGCAGACGGTCAGGAGTGTGCTGGGCCGACGGCGGTCTGGCGCCATCGCCAGCGCAAGTGCAGGAAGACGATGGCCATGATCAGCAAGACGGCCAGCAGGTTGCCCCATGCGACGGCGAGCAGGGAGTGAGGAATCGCGACAGCCGTGAAGACCAGCTGTATGGCGTAGGTGAACATCGATGTTGCCAACCACACGCGCTGGCTGTCGAGGCAGAAGAACACGCGCTCAAACACGTAGTTGATGCTGGACACGACGGCGGCCAGCCCATTGATCAGAATCAGTGCGATGAGCATGTGCCGATCGGCTTGGTAGAGGTCGGCGATCCAAGGGGACAGGGCCGACACGCCGAGCCCCGTCAGCACCGTCACGCCGACGCAGCGTCGCACTTGAAGCGCGGTTTCCTTCTTCAGGGCGGATGGCCCCTGTGATGCCGCCGTGCCCAATGCATGCACGATTCGGCCGCCCCAACTGTTGACGGGCAACTGCATGATCACCGCCCACTGCAGCCCGATCGCCACCAAGCCCACGCCGGCGTGCCCATGGTGTTGCAATACCCAGTAGATGCAGCACAGCCAGTTGGTGCCATTGTTGATGAACGTGGAGCCGATGCTGGGCAAGGCGTGGGAGAACCGCGCCCACGCGTCCTGGTGGCCTGCCCGGGCTTCGGCAGGGGAAACGGCAGCAGACTGGCGCCGCGTGTACAGCCACAGCAGCAAGCCCGGCGCTGCCATGACGAGGGCGGCTTGAACCAGCGCCCCTGTCAGCCCCCAGATCTGGATCACTGGCCAGCAACTGAGCAGCCCGAGCAGCATCATGGCGGTGACCACCCATGCAGCTTGCCGCGAAAGATGGGTACCGTGCGCCAGCCCGAGCATGAACTGGGAGAGCAGTTGCCCCAGGGCCAGTGCGGCGACCACCGCGTAGCCCACTTCGGGCATCACACCGAACGAGTCCTTCGTACCCGTTCGGGCGTACAAGAACCATGGCCCGGCCAAGGCCAGCAAGGCGCAAGCACTCAGAACCCAGGCATTGGCCGCCAGCACCTTGCGCCAGGAGGACACGCCGCCCGCCTCACGGGCCGCCATCAAGGTCGCGCTGTTGGCCATGGCCTGCGAGATGGGAGTCGTCAGGCTGGCTGCAGAGATCAGCGTGCTGGAGTACATGCCCAGCGCTGCAACCCCCACTGTTCGCGCAATCAGCAGCGTCACCACGAAGCTCAGGCCCCGCGTGAGCAGGTTGGAACCCAGCAGCCACAGAGAAGGGCTTTGCCACAGTAGGGCGGCCTTGGCCTTCAGGGAAGCCAAGGTCACGTGCTCCGGGCAGGTCTGGCGAAGGTGTAGGCCGTCTGGGTGTGTCTGAGAGCTTGGGGCTTGTTGAGCAGCAGGTAGACGCAGGTGGCGATGCACAAGCCCAACGCCACCGTGGTGGGCGACGCCATGCCTGAGAAGGATCTCTCCACCATCGACTGGATCCAGAACATGCACAGGATCTGGAAGGCGCACAAGGCCATGGCGCGCTCCTGCAGATCCAGCCCATAAGCCTTGGCCCCCGAGCCCACGTAGCGCCACAGGCCGGCCGTCATCATGACCAGCATCACCACCAGAGGCAGTGTTCCAATCAACCCGACGCTGATCATGCTTTCAAGCACGAAGTTGTGCGCGGTGGCTGCGCTGTTGCCCCACTGGTCATAGAAGACCTTGGGCAGTTCGACGCGCACGCTGCCCAGGCCATAGCCCACGAACGGCTTTTCCTTGATCAAGAGCCAGCAGGCGTCCCAGATGCTGCTGCGCCCGGTCAGCGATGTCAGCTCCTGCACGGAACCGCTGCGCGAGAAAAGCTCCGCGAACACACCCAGCACGCTGGCGAGCAGATCGGGGTTGAGCATCATGGCCACGGCCATCGTGCCCATCATCAGCAACAGCAGCACGCCGATGATGCCCATCTGATGGGAGATGAAGAAAGACAGGGCCAGAGAGCCGGCCAGGCCGATGATGGTGGCGCGGCTGTTGGTGATGGCCAGCGCAGTGATCAGGGCCAGCGCAGAGAAGCGATGGATCCATTTCCAGCGGGGCGTGGGGGCGCACTTGATCATCAGCAGGCTGATGAGGAAGCCCACGGCCATGATGGGCCCCAGGCTGTTGGCGTTGCCGGTGATGCCGCGCAGGCGGAACGCCCCAGGGTCAGAGAAGTCCCGGGCCATGTTCGGCACGGCGGCCAGCAAACCCAGCGACAGCACTGCGGCCACGGCGGCAGCAGCATAGATGTAGGTCCACAGGCGCATGACGCCTGCCTTGTCTTCCGTAGCGGTCTTGGCGACCACGAAGACGATGCCCAGCAAGGTGAGCCCCGAACCGACGGCCAGCGCCATGGTGCTGGAGTACGAGGCAGAAAACGCCGCGTAACCCGCATAGATGAAGAACAGCCCCAAGATGGGGTGACGGAACACCCGCTGCAGCCCGTTGAACAAGCCGAACCCGAACAGGAAGATGCCGATCAGCCCCTTGACGATGGATTGCGCGTCAGCACCCCCGCCCTGAACCAGGCCCTGGCGCAGCGTCAGGTCCAGGGTGAAGTAGATCACCGTCAGAAGCGCCGCGCCCATCTGCTTCGGCGGGTTGATGATGTAGAGCAAGCCCGTCATCATCACCAGCATCAGGGAGAGCAGCACCAAGGGTATCTGCAGCAGCGCGAGGTTCTGGCCGCTGAACAGCCAGAAGATGCTGCCGAACAGCAGCACCACAGACACCATCAGCAATCCACCAATGATGGATACCGAGCGGCGCTCGACGGAAAAAGAAGGGGCCGCAGCCGTCATTTACTCGTAGTGGTCGTAGGCCTTGAAGCCTGCGATCTTGACGAGGCTGTCACGCTTGGCCGAGGTGTAGTCGCTCTGCACCATCTCTGCCACCAGTTCGGGCAACGAGATCTTGGGCGTCCAGCCCAGCTTCTCGCGGGCCTTGGTCGGATCGCCCAGCAGCGTCTCGACCTCGGTGGGGCGGTAGTAGCGTGGATCCACCCGCACGATCACATCGCCTACCTTGCACTTGGCCAGCAGCTCGCCGTTGACGGGCTCGACCTTCACGACCTTGCCCACCTCTTGTTCGGCCTCGCCTTCGAAGGCCAGGGTGATGCCCAGCTCCTTGGCCGAGAACTCCACGAACTGGCGCACGCTGTACTGCACGCCCGTGGCGATCACGAAGTCTTCAGCCTGTTGCTGCTGCAGCATCAGCCACTGCATCTCGACGTAATCCTTGGCGTGGCCCCAGTCGCGCAGCGCGCTCATGTTGCCCAGGTGCAGGCATTCCTGCAGGCCCAGCGCGATGCGGCTGATGGCGCGCGTGATCTTGCGCGTCACAAATGTTTCGCCGCGCACCGGGCTCTCGTGGTTGAACAGCACGCCATTGCAGGCGTACATGCCGTAGGCCTCGCGGTAGTTCACCGTGATCCAGTAGGCGTACATCTTGGCCACCGCGTAGGGACTGCGCGGGTAGAAGGGCGTGGTCTCCTTCTGCGGGATCTCCTGCACCAGGCCATACAGCTCGCTGGTGGAGGCCTGGTAGAACTTGGTCTTTTTCTCCAGACCCAGGATGCGGATGGCCTCCA
Organism: Burkholderiales bacterium UBA1834; assembly: GCA_002339015.1. GTDB lineage: Bacteria > Pseudomonadota > Gammaproteobacteria > Burkholderiales > Burkholderiaceae_C > Aquabacterium. Next base: position 46,907 of record DDJC01000107.1, on the reverse strand, counting down.
GCAGGCGCAGCGCGCCGATGCCGTCGGCATTGGCCGTGTACTCAGGCTCTTCAAAGCTCACAGCCACGTGCGATTGGGCGGCCAGGTTGTAGATCTCGTCGGGCTGCACCTTCTGCACGATGCGCACCAGGCTGGTCGAATCCGTCAGATCCCCGTAGTGCAGGATGAAGTTGCGGTTGTCGACGTGCGGATCCTGGTACAGGTGGTCGATGCGGTCGGTGTTGAACAGCGACGAGCGGCGCTTGATGCCGTGGACCTCATAGCCCTTTTTGAGCAGGAACTCGGCCAGGTAGGCGCCATCCTGGCCGGTCACCCCGGTGATGAGGGCAACTTTGCGCGACATTGTCATAACGTTGGGGTAAATCTCAGGAGCCGAAGAAGCGGGTCTTGTAGCCGCCGGGAATGGCAGCCTCCATGTCGGCGAGGAACCGATCATGCAGAGAATAATCGAATTGCTGGTGGCTATTGGTCAGAGAAGACACGCGCACCAGCATCCCATCGGCGATCAGGCCACGCAAGCCATATTGCAATTGCGTCAATTTGCGCTCAAACCCGGGCTGGATGGCCTTGTCGTCCAGTGTCACCCAGTACGTGATGGGCTCGATCCGGTTGTCCAGGTGGGCCAGCAGGCGCGCCACTTTCAATGGCCGGTGCCCCGGCAGGTTCAGGGTGTCGAAACCCTCATGCTGAAGGCTGAACCCCTGGGCCACGTAACAAAACTCGGGGCGGTGAGCCGCCGTGGACTGGGAGTTCTGGTTACGCCCGTACGCGATCGACAGCATGATGCGCTGCCCCTGGCTGTTGATGTAGGTGCGGTTGAATGTTTCCGAGTAAAGCGCGTCGAGCTTGGCCGTCAAGGTCGGGTCGGGCGTGATCACCACGGAGTGCGGGTCAATGCGCCAGTCGGCGAAGCTGTCGGGCAGCAGTTGCGACACCACCAGCGGCGGGCGGTCGTCAGCCGTCATGTGTGTCGGCTTGAGTGCCACCGAGCCTGCGGCGCCGGCCACCATCACGGCGGCGGCCACAAAGAGGATGCGGGGTACTTGCTTAAGCGACGGCATGGCTGGGCTCCTTGTCGAAACGGGCTGCCAGAAGGCGGTCAAAACCGTAGGTCAGCACCAGGGCCACGGTGAACAGCACCATGCCCGCAAAGTTGTGTGCAAAACCCTGCCCAACGGCATCGCCGTAGTAGTACGTGATCAGCACCAGCGTGATCACGCGCGTGACGTTGGACACAAAGGAAATCGGGATGATCATGATGGCCAGCACGATGTTACGGGCCTTGGACTTGTAGTTCATGATGTTCATGTACAGCAGGCCCAGCGCCTCCAGGGTGAACAGCGAGTTCAGGCCTGAGCAGGCGTCCGCCACCAGCAACTGGTACTGGCCGATGGTGAGCATCACGCCGGTACGGCCGATCGGGTAGCCGGCCCAGTACAGCAGGTTTTCCGCCACGTACGACACCATGGCCTTCAAGGGCAGCGTGAGCGCCTGCACGAAAGCGCCGGGCAGCGGCACCATGAACAGCAGGAAGAACAGCGGGAACCAGGCGGTACGCACGCCACGCCAGCCGCGCAGCAAAAGCAGGCAGCCGACCAGCACGGGGATCTGGGAGAAGCCTTCGACCTCGATCACCTGCTGTGAGCGGCTGATCACGTACAGCAATGTGCCGATCAGCAGGCAGGTGAACCCTGCCAAGGGGGCAGGCCTGGCCGGGCCCGCGAAGATCTTCTCGCGCAGCGTCCAGAGCAGCCAGGCACTGGCGCCCAGGATCATGGGGCCGTGCCCTTGCTCCTCCGTCGACCACGTGGTTTCCGCCAGCGTCACGTAGGTCGGGATGTACAGCAGCAAAAAGCCGATGGCCAGCACGGCCATCGACCACACCGGGTACTGGACCGAGGGGCTTGGCAGCGTTTCTGTGTGAGCAGACGAAGATGACACGGTGGAAGACATGGCTGAACAACTGCCCGTCTTGTGTCGGGCCAAGAGTGGGCGCCCGAGATTGTTACCTATAGATTCACGAAGTTCCTGCGGATTACCCTTGGGAACTTCCCCCATCCGTATGATGTTCCGTGATCGCCTGCCTGTAAATAGACAACAGCTGTGCATGGTTCACAGCCGGCACGTAGTGGCTTTCATAGCGGCGTCTTGCCGCCATGCCCATGGCCCGCATCTCGGCGGGGTGGGCCTGGGCCCACGCCAGCTTGGCGGCCATGTCCTGCACGTCACCCGGCGTGAACAACAGCCCGGTCACGCCGTCCTCGATCACCTCGGCCATGGTGCCCAGCCGGCTGGCGAGCACCGGCGTGCCGCAGGCAAAAGCTTCCACGATGGTGCGCGGAAAGCCCTCGTACCACAGGCTGGGAAGCACCATGAAGGATGCCGAACGCATCAAGGCCATGACCTGGGGCAGAGGCTGGAACCCCAGGGCCAGGCTGCCCAGCTGCTGCTGCACCAGATCGGCCAGAGGCCCGCTGCCGGCCACGCGCACGTTGTGGGAGGGCAGGGCTGACAGCGCCTTCAGCAAGGCCTCAATGCCCTTTTCAGGGCTCAGGCGCCCAACGAACAGGCCCCCGCTTCGATCATCCTGCGGCGGAGCATCCTGCCATTCAAGGAAATTGGGTTTGACACTGATGCGCTCTGGCGGCAGCCCGGCTTGCGCCAATTTGGTGCGGCTGAACTCGCTGAGTGCGATGTAACGCGTCACTTTGCGGCGAAACGTGCCCATGGCACGGTGCATCACCAGCATGGAAGCCATGGCCCCTGACTGCAGCCTGGAGCCTCTGTAACAGGCGTGCACCACGCCACGCCATGGCGCCTTGCCCAGGCAATCCTCACAGATGCGGCCGTTGCGCATGAAGGTGGCATCCAGGCAGGCCAGGCGGTAGTTGTGCAGTGTCTGCACCACGGGCACATCCACCTTGTCGGCCGCCCAGAACACCGAGGGAGAGACCAGCGGCAGCGTGTTGTGCACGTGGATCACATCGGGCTTGAAGCGAAGGCTCCACTGTTCGATGTCGCGCACCGTCTGGGTAGACCACAGGGTGTGGGCCAGCAGCTCCGGGCGGGACATCGTCTCGATGTCGTCGTTGTCGCGCCGGTACAGGGCTACTTCATGCCCCTGCTGCTGCAGCAGGGCCATTTCCGATTCCAGTACGCTGTCTTCACCGCCACGCTGCTGGTAAGCGTTATGTACCAGCAGCACCCTGGGCAGAGTCGCCATGAATTGATTGCCGAAGGGTCAGGCGCTGGCCATGTTGGTCACCATCCAGGATTTCTTGAGAAACAGAAACTTCTCAGCCAGGATGGTGCTACCTTCAAAAAGCCCTTGCAGCTCTTTGCGGGTCATGAGCCGGGTTTCTTCGCAATTGATCCGGGCCTGCACCCACGAGGCCTCCCTGGGCATGAAGCCCAGATGGAAATTGTGGTGCAGGAAGGTTCTCAGGCTCAGCGGCAGGATCGGGAAGAACGGGAAGTAGAAGTGCGGCTCGATCGGGAACAGGCGGCAAGGCGTCTGGATGAAGTGATAACGCGCCAGCTTGGCCACGTTGTCGGCAAACACCCGCTGGGCCGAGTAATTGCCCACGTGCTCGATCACGGAGTTGCTGTGAACGATGTCGTAGCTGCTTGAGCGCAGAGAGGCGGCGTTCAGGGCATTGCCGGCATAGGCTTGCACCTTCAGGCCGTTGATCTCGCGGTACTCCTCATTCACGGGGGGCAGGTTCACCACCTCCACCAGCTCGATCTTGTCGACCGGCAGGTGGGCGGCATTCATTTCCCAGAACGCCACCGTGCCGCCAATGTCCAGGATGCGGATCTTCTTGTTGGAGAACGCGCCCTTGGCGTGCAGCTCATCGATGTAGCTGGCAAACAGCTTGACGCGGCGCGAGCGGGCATTCGATGAAAACGACTGAGGGTTACTGGGATCGCTCTTCACTGTGTTTTCTCCGCTTCACTTCCTGATCAAGCCCGAGATTGTTACCCATGCCGCTGCAAAGTTCTGCCGGCAAACCCTGGGGCGAACCCCAGGCCCCGTGCGCATGGTTGCCTTGTGTTCACGATGGGCCTGACCGAGAGCCAGGGCATTTACACTCCAGACACCATGCAAAAAGACGCCAAAATCTTCGTTGCCGGCCACCGCGGCATGGTGGGCTCTGCCATCGTGCGCCGCCTGCAATCCGCCGGTTATACCGATGTCATCACTGCCGGCCGTGCCCAGCTCGATCTGCTTGATCAGCGCGCCGTGCATGATTTTGTCCAGGCGCAGCAGCCGGATTACATCTTCATCGCTGCTGCCAAGGTGGGCGGCATCCAGGCCAACAACGTCTACCGGGCAGAGTTCCTGTACCAGAACCTGGTGATCGAGGCCAACCTGATCAATGCCGCGCACCAGGCTGGTGTGCAGCAACTGATGTTTTTGGGCAGCAGCTGCATCTACCCCAAGCTGGCGCCTCAGCCCCTGAAGGAAGACTACCTGCTCACCGGCCCGCTGGAGCCCACCAACGAGCCCTACGCCATCGCCAAGATCGCCGGCATCAAGCTGTGCGATGCCTACAACGACCAGTACGGGCGGCAGTACATCAGCGTGATGCCGACCAACCTGTACGGCCCCAACGACAACTACGACCTGAACAACAGCCACGTGCTGCCCGCCTTGATCCGCAAGGCGCATGAGGCCAAGCAGCGTGGTGATGCCGAGCTGGTGGTGTGGGGCACGGGCGCGCCGCTGCGCGAGTTTTTGTATGCCGATGACCTGGCCGATGCTTGCGTGTACCTGATGGAGCAGGGCTACAGCGGCCCCCTGGTCAACATCGGCACAGGCACCGACATCAGCATTCGCGCGTTGGCCGAGACGGTGGCGAAGGTGGTGGGCTTTGAAGGCCGCCTCACCTTCGATACCAGCAAGCCCGACGGCACGCCCCGCAAGCTGATGGACGTGTCGCGCCTGCATGGCCTGGGCTGGCAAGCCAAGACCGGGCTGACGCAAGGCATTGCGCTGGCCTACAAGGACTTCCTGGCCCGGCAGGGCTGATCCTCTGTTCCCCCTTCGGCGCCCCCCTTTAGAGGGCCCGCCGAGCCTGGTCTCCCGCCGAGAATTGGCCCCCAGATCATTCACTCTGGGAGCCCGCCATGCCTTGGCGCACTCGTGCCATCTCACGCAAGGCCCTGCTGTGCCTTGTGCCTGCCGTGCTGCTTACCGGCTGCGCGGGCCTTCGGCCCTACAGCGAAAACCGCCACCAGCAGGCCACGGCCGCGCAAACCGCCTGGAAGGCGGTGGATCTGCCCGCCCTGGTGGCCACCGAACGCGGCAACCTTGACCGCCTGCTGGCCGCCGAACTGGCCACGCAAAGCAAGTTGGCCACCAGCATCCGTGACCACCGCCTGCGGTACATGCTGGGCGCCGAGCCTCTGGGCGACACCCTGCTGGCGCCCATCCAGGCCGATCTGAAGCGCCTGGTGGGTGATCCCGCCGCCTTTGCCCAATCACGCACTGCCCTGCAGCAGCACCGCGTGCAGGCCGAGCAGCGCCTGGCCGTGCTCAAGGATGAGTTCAGCGCCAAGCGCCTGCCCATGCCCCGCTGCGCGGAAGTGGCCGGCACCGCCTTGCCTGCCACGCTGCGCCAGTGGCGGCAAAGTGCCCCGGCGCTGGATGCCGCAGAGATCGACGCCGCCACCAAGCAACTGCGCAAGGTGTGCGCCACCTCTGATGGCACTGATGACACCCTGATCACCCAGGTGTACCAGCCCCTGGGCGGCCAGATGGCCGAGGCCCTGCAGCGCCACCAAGCCGATGCACAGGCCCTGGCCCAGCGCCGCCAGCAGGCTGCGGAGGCCCAGGCCCGTTACGCCCAAGCACAGGCCGCCTACCAGGCCGCCGTGCAAGCCGGCCACGTCGGCCCCAAGGCCGTACCCGCCGTGGCGGATGCGGCGCAGCAACTGCACAAGGCAGTCGATGCCCTGGAGGGCAGCCGCAACCCTTGGGCCGATCAGTTCCTCTCACAAGAGCGGCTGCACCGGCTGGATGGCTTGCTGCAGGTGGTAACCGACGGCCTGCAGAGCGATGCCGACGCCACAGCACCTGACCCGGCCGCCAACCGCACCGCCACCGCGCTGGTGATCCTGCCCGAACTGGTAGACCAGGCTCGAGAAGCCGCCGCCAGCCACCGACGCCCCCTGGCCGTGCCCCTGCTGATTCGCCGCGACATCGAGGCCCTGAAGCTGCAGGCCGCCCAGCGCGACATCGCCACCCAGCAGGCAGAGTTGCGCTTGAGCCGTGAACTGCTCGATGCGCTGTACCAGCAGGCGCACCAGCTGTGGCTGGCCGAGCGCGAACTGCAGCAGGATGGCACCGGCCCGGGTGCGCCGCCCGATCTGCGCAAGCTGCACGCCATGCCCCTGGCTGATGCCCTGGCCGACAGCAAAACCACGCCCACCCAGAAAGAAGCGCTGTACAGCGCTGCCGGCCGCTACCTGGACAGCCTCAAGCGCCTGGAGGCGCGGCGCCACCAACTGGAGCTGCGTCGCATTGCCCAGGCCCATGAGCGCAGCCTGGCCTATGCCGAGATCAACGCCCTGCAATGGAAGGCCCTGATCGACGTGTCCGTGAACCAGGTGGCCGATGCGAGCGCCGGGGGCATCCAGGCTGGCCATGTGGCCGCCCTGCTCAACACGGTGGGCCTGCTGTGGATAGGCCACGGCGTGAACTGACAAGGGAGGGCACGATCATGAACATCCGACATCGCTTCTGGATCTTGCTGGCCGCAGCGCCCCTGTTGGGTGCAATGGCCGGTTGCGGCAGCACCCCGCAGGCCGCGCTAGACCAGGCCAACCACGGCGCCGCGCTCACCGCCGCGCTGGATGCCGAACTCAAAGCCCTGCGCACCGCCCAGGCCAGCGTGGCCCAGAGCCGGCTTGACAGCATCCGGCGGCTGAATACCAGCGTGGCCCAGTACGACGCCGAGGCAGCCTTTGACGAGCGGGTGCAGAAAGCCGCCAACAAGCCGGCCCATGCCCAGCTGTACAAGACGCTGCAGGAGCTGGGCGACAGCCGCGCCAAGGATGAAGAAGCCCTGCTGGCCGCCCTGGCACAGGCCGATGCCGACTACGCCAAGCTGCTGGCCCCAGCGCCCGATCCGAGTGGACAGCTACAGGCCACCCGGCAGGCCCTGATGGCGCTGAGCGAACAGCTCAGCGTGAAAGAGCGCCTGGCGCTCACGGCCGGCTTTGCCAAAACCGTGCGCAAGGCTGTGAAGGATCAAAAGGAAGAGCAAGGGAGCACACCATGAGCCAGGACAACACGGGTTTTCGCAAGCGCGCTGATTGCACACCGGAAGAGGCGCTGCGCTATATCAGCATGTATTTTGCTACGGTAGATCTGGTGTCAGAAGCGCTGGGCAAGTTCCAGACCTTGGCGCTTGATGCCACCACCGTGAGCCAGCGCAGCCTGTACCGTGCCAAGGCGCTGGAGGCTGAACGGGATCTGGAACTGCTGAAGAACCAGCGGCGGGCGTTTCTGCAGGAGGAGGCGGCGATCAGGCCGCCGAGTGAGGCGGTGGTGGCGGAGAGTGAGGGGAGGGCGCAGGCGTTGGCCAAGGTTGCCGGCAAGGAGGCCAAGGCGGTTCTGATCTTGGAGTTGCTAAGCGAAGGGCTTGCAGCGTTCACCAAGCTGTCTAGAGGCGAGCGGGTGTAGTCGGCCATCCCAGCGGATGCCTACGTGAGCCTGATGGAGCATGGCTATAGTTGCCTCTGCTTACTTTAGTGGGGCTCCATTCGTGAGTTGGCTGGGACTGGGGGGCAGTGCTGGGCTGTGCGATGGCCTCGTACTCCCGAGTTCGACACCAAAATGCCGATTTCGCATTTTTGGTGAAGCCGCTTCCATGTGAATCAACGACTTATGCACATTTTTGCGGAAGTTTTGTAGTGGCAACTGCATGAATGCTTTGTAGTGGCGCAATTGGGGTGTTGCGCTATACTTGCGGCATGTTCATCAAGCTCACCCGCTCCAAAAGCCGCACCTACGCCCAGTTGGTCGAGTCCTTCCGTGACGAGCAAGGTCAGCCTCGCCAGCGCACGGTGGCCACTCTGGGTCGCGTTGATGAGGACGGCGGCACGGTCGATGCGGTGCTGAGCACCTTGCTGCGTGCCAAGGGCCGCAGTGGCGTGGACATCGCCACGCCCCAGGTTCGCTTTGAGTCTGCCCTGGCCTTGGGCGATGTATGGGCCCTTGATCAACTCTGGCGTGAGCTGGGCTTCGATGCCCTGGCGGCCGTCTTCCGACGCGCCCGTTACACCACCCCCATTGAGCAGGCCATTCGTGTGATGGTCTTCAACCGCCTGTGCGATGCCGACTCCAAGCTGGGCACGCTTCGCTGGCTGCAAACCGTGAGCATGCCGGGCGTCGATGCCGACAATCTCAGCCACCAGCAACTGCTGCGCAGCATGGATGCGCTCATGGACCACCAGGTCGCCGTCAATGACACGGTGGCCCATCTGCTGCGCCCATTGATCGATGAAGAACTCTCGGTTGTCTTCTACGACCTGACCACCATCCGCGCTGAAGGCTTGAGTGAGCAAGGTGGCGATGTGCGCCGCTTTGGCATGTCCAAGGAGGGGTTGATCGCCCGTCAGTTCATGCTGGGTGTGGTGCAAACAGCCGATGGCATGCCCATCCACCATGAGGTCTTTGCTGGCAACACGGCGGAGGCGCCCACGCTGCTACCCATGCTGGGCACCTTGCTCAAACGGTATCCGCACATCCGCCGTCTGGTCATCGTGGCCGACCGAGGCCTGCTGTCGCTGGACAATGTGGCCGCCCTGTCTGAGTTGAAGCTGCCCAGCGGCCAGCCGATGGAGTTCATCCTGGCGGTGCCGGGGCGGCGTTATAGCGAGTTCGCCGAAGTCCTGCAGGCCATGCAGGCCAAGATGGCCGACGCATCGTGTGAGGTCATTGAGGAAACCCGCTGGGGTGAGCATCGCCTGGTGATCGCCCACGACCCCGTCACCGCGCAGGAGCAATCGGCCCAGCGGCAAGGCAAGATCGACGCATTGCACGTACGCGCTGCCGAACTGGCGGGCAAGCTCGATGCGCAAGACGATGGCGTGATGCGCCGCGGTCGCAAGCTCTCCGACAGTGGTGCCAAGGCGCGCTTCTTCCACGAGGTCAGCGACGCTCACCTCAGCCGCATCATCAAGGTCGACCTGCAGTCCGACGTGTTCACCTATGCGCTCGATACGCAGGCCCTGCAGCGTGCCGCACTCATGGACGGCAAGCTGATGCTGGTGACCAACGTGGCCGATCTCAGTGCCACCGAGGTCGTGCAGCGCTACAAGGCCTTGGCCGATATCGAGCGGGGCTTCAAGGTGCTCAAGTCCGAGATCGAGATCGCCCCCGTCTTCCACCGTCTGCCCGAGCGCATCAAGGCCCACGCCAGCATCTGCTTCATGGCGCTGATCCTGTACCGGGTCATGCGCCAGCGCCTCAAACTCGCTGGCAGCCCGCTGAGCCCCGAAGCCGCGCTGGCCAGTCTGCGGCGCATTCAACGCCACAGCGTCAGCATCGACAACGGCGCACCTGTCTCAGGCATCTCCAGCATCAACCAAGATCAGGCCGCCACCATGGCCGCCTTGAAGGTCAAAAAGCTCAGCAACGAACTCCAGTTATCCCTCCTGTAGTGGCACGCTGACTAGGTCAACCTAGTCAAATCAACCACTTACAGCATTTGGTGTCGAACTCGGGCGTACTAGCGCATACGGACTTCCTGCTGACGCAGGTCTGAATCCGCCGGCTAAATTTCCGTCGGAAGAGTCCTTGTCATTGCCCTTCAGCACAAAATTTGAATCAATTGGTTACATGATGTGGTTTTGGATGATTTAGATTGCATTGCCGAGTGATGGTGACTACATTTTGCGCATCAAAAAATATATTTAATGATGCTTAAAATATATGTGCGGTGTGAGGCGATCGGCGCGATAAATTTGCATAGCCCTTGCGATTGGAGGTTCCCCCTATGGCGTCCCGTGCTTTTTCTATCTCGGGCCGGGCTATCGTGCCTGGTGTGATTCCACTCATATTTTTTTGCGTTGCCCCCGGCCTGGTGCAAGCAGCTGTATTCCAGGTGGTGGAGCAGGTGAGAACGGTAGGGCTCTCGGGGAGTCTAAATCTTTTTAATATCGACACACAAAAAACCTCACAGGCGGCCTTCAACGAAGTCATCCGAAGCCTGCCAGACAACTGGGATCCGTTGCGAACTGGCATGAACATCAGCTTGCCCGAGGGAGTTGGGTTCGGGCAGGGTGTTGCGTCACAAGCGCTCACGGTGAGTGAGGATTGCATTCGATTCTCTGGCTTGGCGGATGTAAATATCAGTGGCCTTTCAGGTTACCCTTACGAATTAGAAGGTAATGGTGGCGCATCAGTTGGCTTTGAGTACAGATTTGTTGTCGGTGTTGACCAAGAGGTTGAGTTGGCCATGGAAAGCGTGGTCGATCAGTATCGAGACGAGGACTTCACCTTCTCCCTAAAGGCGTCCGATCAATCGGTAGTTTGGGCTTCCACTGCAGTGATTGGCGGTGATGGCGATATGGACCGATCATTTGCCAAAATCTTGGCGCTTAAAGCGGGTGAGTACACAGTTTTTGCTCAGTTAGCGGCCGGGAGTTATGCATCTGGCGGTTTGAATTTTGCTGGGCGCACTAAAGCCGAGTTCTCGATCTCGGCAGTGCCGGAGCCTCATGCGGGAGCGTTGGCCACGTTGGGTCTGATCTTCATCGGGCGGCATTGCTACAGGGAACGTAAACGAAGGTATAGACCGTAAGTGAATGTGGGGCAAGTCTTTTCCCCGTTTCACGCTTCTGTCTAAGGTGCCTGTGAGGCCTTTATCAGCCCCCTCTAGACGCGAAAGTGTCCGGAGGGGGCTTGTTGACATTTCAGTCACAACTCACGTTTACACTCACTTGAGTGGTGCATCGCAACATTGTTCGCCCGCTTCGGAACTTGTCTTGCATCATGTCACTCAGGCACACCATGAATACACACGTGACACCAGCCACTGGCCCCGCCATGTCGACTTCCGCCGTGAGAAGTAGCAACAACCCGAGTCGGGTTGAGATGATCCTACTGGTGGTCGGTTTGCTTGCCATGTACGTGCCCACGTACATCACCCTGGACAAGACGATCTGGAACATCGTCGGGCAGGGGCATGGTCCCGTGATGCTGGCGCTGACCTGCTGGCTGGCCTACCAGCGCTGGGAAGGGCTGTCCAGTTTGCCCGCAGGGCGAGCGGTCGCCCCTGGTGCGGCAGCGTTGGTGATGGGTTTGTTGTTCTACGTGTTGGGGCATTCTCAGGAAGTCCTGATGTTCGAGGTGGCCTCGCAGATCCTTGTGCTGTCCGGATTGTTGTTGCTCTACAAAGGAGCTGCGGGCCTTAAGCACATGTGGTTTCCGCTGTTTTTCGTGATCTTTCTCGTGCCGTTGCCCGGGGTCATGGTAGACGCGTTAACAGGCCCCCTCAAATCCGCCGTTTCATACGTGGCCGAATGGCTGATGTATGCAGCTGGATACCCTATTGGACGTGCTGGCGTGACGCTGACCATCGGCCAATATCAGCTGTTGGTGGCTGACGCTTGCGCAGGCCTTAATTCGATTTTTGCACTCGAAGCCATTGGGGTCTTCTATATGAGTGTGGTTCAACATGCAAATAAGCTTCGCAACATCCTCCTGGCTATTTTGATTCTCCCCATTTCATTTGTGTCCAATGTGACGCGTGTCATTGCATTGGTGCTTGTGACCTATTATTTTGGTGACGAGGCTGGGCAGGGTTTTGTTCATGATTTTGCCGGCATATTGCTTTTCATGGTGGCGACGGTTTTGACCATTGGGGTTGATTCGCTGCTGGGGCTGTTCTTTAAGGAAAAGGCCAAAACTAAGGCCTAATGGTTGTCGGGTGCGTGCATCCAATTCATAGCGAGCGATCAATGTCATTCAGTCAATTTTTGTCGATTCTGCAGGCACGGCGATGGATGTGGTGGGGTATTTTGGCGCTCACAGTTGTCACGACGGTTGTCATCAGCTTGATATTGCCTAAGCAATACACTGCGGGCGCTACGGTCGTGGTGGATGTCAAATCTCCTGATCCCATTTCCGGCGTGGTGCTGCAGGGCATGATCGCACCAGGCTACATGGCTACTCAGGTGGATATCATCCAGAGTGACCGAGTCGCCAAAAGAGTGCTGAGAGATTTGCGTCTCGATCAGAGCCCTGAGCTGATATCTCAGTGGAGAGATGAAACGGATGGCGAAGGCGCCTTTGATTCGTGGTTGGCGGAAAGAATTCAGAAGAAGCTGGACGTTAAACCGCAGCGCGAGTCAAACGTTATTCACATTGCCTATACTGGCACGGATCCTCGGTTCGCATCTGCCGTTGCGAACGCCTTTGTGAAGGCGTATTTGGACATTTCCCTTGAGCTGCGCGTGGAGCCCGCAAAGCAGTACTCGTCCATGTTTGAGGAGCAGACTGGGCAGGCCCGTTCTAAACTTGAAGACGCTCAGTCCAAATTGTCTGCCTACCAGCAAAAGTCTGGGTTGGTGGCGACTGATGAGCGTATGGATGTCGAAAACGCTCGCCTGCTCGACTTGTCCAGCCAGTTGGTGGCACTGCAAACCCAATCCGCAGAAGCAAGAAGCCGACAGGCCCAAGCTGGCAGTAACAGCCCCGAAGTGCTTAACAACGGGTTGATCCTCACATTGAAGTCCGACTTGTCCAGACAAGAAGCTAAGCAAAAGGAGCTCTTGGCGAAATTTGGTGCGGCGCATCCTCAGGTCGTGGAGTTGAACGACAGCATCGCGGAAGTGCGCACAAGGCTTGAGGCCGAGACCAAGCGCATCACGGGTAGCCTGGGCGTGAACAACGCTGTCAATCAGTCCAGGGAGTCGCAGGTGCGTGCAGCCTTGGATGCTCAGCGGGCAAAAATCCTACAGATTAAAGCCCAGCGAGACGAGGCTGCTGTACTCGTGCGTGATGTGGAGAGCGCGCAGCGTGCTTATGACGCCATTCAGGCTCGTCTCAGTCAGACTAGTCTGGAAAGTCAGAGTAATTCCACCAACATTTCTATCCTGAAGGTGGCGAGCCCTCCTGCCGAAGCGTCCTCGCCTAGGCTTGTGCTGAACACGCTGCTGTCCATATTCTTGGGCTTGATGCTTGCCAGTGGAATTGTGCTTGGCGTGGAATTGAACGACCGTCGCCTGAGATCAGTGGAGGACGTGACGGGCAACCTCAATCTCATGCTGTTGGGCGTGATGCCTAAGGCAGCATTCAAAGGTGACATTGCCAGCGAGCCGGCTGTCAAACGACTCACTGTCCCGAGTGTTTCGGCGCTTTCCGCACCGCAAGCTTGATATCGGTCCGATCAACTTTAATTACAAATCAGTATGAGTGAGCATCAACGGGCTGATCAGACTATCGGCGATATCATTCGCGAGAAAAATCAACTCTCGGCTGGAGATGTCGAGCAAATTGTCGCATACCAAAAGGAGAACGGGGTCAAGTTCGGCGAGGCTGCAGTTTCCCTGGGCTTGGCCAAGCGAGAAGATGTACTGTGGGCGCTGTCGCACCAGTTTCATTATCCTTATGCGCACGATTCAAATACCAGTCTCAACACTGAGCTAATTACGGCGACCAACCCCTTCAGCCCTGAAGCAGAAATATTCCGAGATATTCGAAGCCAGTTGCTCTCATCGGTGTTCACGCAGGATGCCGTCCGTCCCATCTTGGCGATCGTCAGCCCCTCTGTTGGCGATGGCAAAAGTTTCTTCGCTGCCAACTTAGCGGTGGCGTTTTCGCAATTGGGCGGCCGCACCTTGCTGGTCGATGCCGACATGCGGACACCTCGCCAACACGAAATATTCAACATCGACAGCAGCAAAGGCCTCAGTTCGATTCTCTCTGGACGCACTGAAGCCAATGTAGTCCGGCCTGTCGATGACCTGCCGAACCTTTATCTCCTGCCGGTGGGCACAACTCCTCCGAATCCTTTGGAACTCGTGCAGAAGCCCGCCTTTGGTATGTTGTTGGCCGAGCTCTCCATGAAGTTCGATCAAGTCATCATAGACACGCCTGCTGCGATGCATGGCTCCGACGCGCGCGTTATTGCGAGCTTCTGCGGTCACGCGATGATCGTGGGGCGTAAAAATGCGAACAGAGTGGGGGACATCAAGAAACTGGTCGATGACTTGACCAGGGCGAAAGTAAAGACCGCGGGCATAGCCATTAACCAATTGTAAGGACGGGCATGAAATACTTGAAATCCGTTCTGGTTTTCGCGGCCATGGTGGGTTCCACGGCGATGGCCGGCTATATGAAGCCAGACAAGCTCATCAGTGAACTGCGCCCTCATCCACCTCTTGAAGTCCTGATTCCCCAGAGCTTCAAGGGGTGGAAAGTCGATCCGAATACTGCGCCCCTTATGGTGGATGCTTCTTTGGAAAAGACGCTGAGCGAAATATATAGCCAAACCCTGAGTCGTACTTATGTGAACGCGCAGGGCGAGAGGGTGATGCTTTCTATCGCCTATGGTGCCAATCAATCCAGGGATTTGCAGTTGCACCGCCCTGAGGTTTGTTATTCGGCTCAGGGGTTCCAAGTCAAGAACATTGTTCAGGAACAATTCCGCCTGGGTAATGTCGGCACGATTCCAAGCAAAAACATGGTGGCCCAATTGGGCCCCCGAATCGAGCCGATCACGTATTGGATGCGAGTCGGCGACAAGGTCGTCACGACGGGTGTGGATCAGATGCTCACTCGCTATGGCTACGGTTTGCGAGGTTACATCCCGGATGGCCTGCTTTTCCGCATCTCTAATATCAGTGCTGATCGAGCGGCTTCCGTGCAATTGCACGAACGTTTTGTGGCTGATTTGTATGAATCGGTCGATGCCAAGAATCTGAGTTTTCTTTTTGGTCAACCTCCCGCGCAGTCGACCAAGCATGCCGGCATTTGACGATGCTCCTTCGCAATGTATTTTGGATGACCTCAACCACGGGGTTGAGGCTGATATCGGGCATGGCGCTGTCCGTGGTGCTGGCTCGGCAAATGGGGGTGCAGGACTTTGGCCTGTTGATGGGCTGGTTCGCCGTGGGAGGGCTCTTTGCTATCCCCGTTAACTATGGGCTGGGGCCATTGATCCTGCGCGAAGCCGTACATCAGGCAGATCGCGGTGCTTTCATGCTGCAGGAGATCATTGGCCTGAAAATGGCTATTTCCCTGCCCATCATTCTTGGTGCCTTGCTCTACGGCGGCATCGTTCAGGCGCCCGTGGGCATCATGGTTGCAATGCTGCTGACGCATGTTATCGATTCGTACATCGATCTGTTCAGTTGCATGCTCCGCTCACATGGTCAGTACGCAGCTGAAACCCGGTTCGCTACGCTTCAGGCTGCGCTGCAGTTCTTCGTCGTGTTTTGTGGCGTGATGCTCTCGACCGATCCTCTGGTCGTGGCAGCGGCCTTCCTGGGCTCCAGGCTTTTGTCGCTTGCGTTGCTGGTCAGGACAATGCGCATCAACTTGAACGCCAGCCTGCGGCCCGTGTTTTCAAACCTGCGACGTACTGCCTCGATGGGATTTCACTACTTCGTCGACAACGGCATCCAATCGTCGCTGCAGTACGTCGATGTGGTGCTGCTCAAGGCCTTTGCGGGCCCCGTTGCTGTGGGCAACTACCAAGCCGGGATGAAGATCGTGGTGGGGCTGACGCAGGCCATCAACATTTTGGTCAATGCCACCTTGCCAGCTTTGTCGAAACAGTTGGCAGGTAGAACCTTGGGATGGCGCCCGGCCGTCCAGTCCTTGCTACTCTACGGTGGCGTGGGGGCAATCCTCTCTGTGCCGCTTTTCTTGTTTGCCGGCTGGATATCCACCGTGCTGTATGGGCACGAGTTCTCGGAGTTGCCTGCGACCTTGCAGTTGCTTGCCGGCTTCTTGCTGCTGCGTTTTATCGGCGCGGGCAGTGGCATTGTGCTGGTTGCGATTGGTGATCAGCGTATGCGTTCTCTGGCAATGGCGGCCGGGTTGCTGATCCTTGTCGCTGCCAGCGCTGTCATGATGCCTCGCTTCGGAGCAGAGGGCGCGGCACTCTCGATGATCATTACCTACGGCGCTGTCGCCTCGATACTGCTCCTCACGCTGGTGCTCCGCGTCGGCAAGACAACTCGAGTTGTTCATAAGGCTGAAGATGCTTAACGCGGCCCTCACTTCCCTCCATGACAGGGCCAGGAGTATCCCCTGGTTGAAGGTATTGCTGGCCATATTTGTAGGGCTATACATCTTCGTCATCGCTGCGAGCATCGCCTCATTTCCCATCTGGATTCCGTTCCTGCTGGCGGCGCCTGTCTTCCTTCCACTGTTCGTCAATCGGTCGCTCCAGGGACAGGTGGCACTCAGGACGTTTGAACTGTTGTTCTTTCTCTACCTGGTGTCGTCGCTGTTGTGGCCAAAGATATTAGCTATACAGGTCGGGGGGCCTGATCTGAGGCCGCAGCGGCTTGTGGTGATGCTTCTGGTGTTGGTGTTGGTATACGCAGCCATGTTGCCGCAGATGCGCGCCAAGCTGCTGACTGCTTTGGTAGACAACAAGTACTGGTTTTCCTTGTTGGGGCTGCTGATCCTGCATCGGATGTTGTCCTGCATGGCTTCTCAGTACTTCCTGGAGGCCACTTACCGCTATATCAATGAGTTTCTGACTGTCAGCCTGATCGGCATCCTTGTGTCGCTCATCGCTCGTCGCGAAGGCTTCATCGAGAGCTACTTGAAGATCATGCTGGGTATCTCGGTGCTGCTGGCACTGATGGCTGTTGTGGAGTTCGCTCTGGCGCGCAATCTCTTTGCGTCCATCGTGCTGCCTGGGATGCAGGTGGATTCAGAGTTCAGAGACAACGTGGTGGCAGCAAAGCTACGCGGGGGAACGTATCGAGCCCAGGTGACGTTCACCAATCCGCTCCAGTTAACTGAGTACGCATTGACGGGCCTGCCCCTGATGCTGCCGCTGATCTGGGCCCGAAAGCGGCTCTACCGTGTCAGTGGTGTGATTGGCTTCGTGGCACTGCTGGGTTGCCTGCTGCTGTCAGGGTCACGTGCAGGCGTGGCCGTGGCGGCAGGTGCTGCCTTCTTGATGGCTGGCGCGGTCCAGATGGCGATGCTGCGCCAGCAGCGTTCGTCCTGGGTGCTATGGATCGGCATGGGCATGCTGTCGCTGTTTGGCCTGTTGGCCCTGTTCTGGGCATCCGAGGCTGGCTACCTGAACGCAATCATTGGTGGCCGTACCCTTGAAGAGCGGCAAAGTTCCGAGGCGCGCCTCACGATGTTGAGGATGGCGTGGCCGTTGATTGAGGCCAGTCCGATTTTTGGGTATGGGGTAGGGTTGGCTGCGTTCGTCCTCGGGTTTCGGGGCAAGAGTGGGGTGACCATTGACAGCTACTGGCTGTCATATGCGCTTGATGCCGGCTTGGTAGGCTTGGTGCTGTTTACGGCGGTATGCGGCGTCGCACTCTATCTGGGAATCAGACAGGCCAAAATATCAGGACAATGGCATGCCCTTTGCTTGTATTCACTGGCTGTTTCCGTTGTGTCGGTTTTGATATTCAAAACTGTTTTGTCACTGTATGACTTGGATTTCCTGCTTTTCATCAATCTGAGTTTGCTGGCTACAGCGAAATATTGGGCCTCGAACCAAAGCAGCGATGAGGGTTGACATGTTTCAAAGGCTATATCAATGCCGTGTTCTGGGTGGCTTGTTGCTGACCATGTTGTTTTCCGGTGGCGCATGGTCGGCTAAGCCGGCCTCTCAAGCGCCGGATCTTTTGTGCCGTTGTGCCAAGCCGTATCAGGCGGTAGGTGTTAATTATTTCGATGGCGTTTACAGAAGGATTCGCCATCCTGAAGATACCAGCTATATCAAAGGGCTGGATCTGCTAAAAAAATACAATGTTCCCTTTGCGCGAATCAGCATGTCCGGGCACTGGCCGGCGGAATTCAAGCTGTACACGGAAAACCCCAAGCTGTATTTCAAGATCATTGATGAATTCCTCGCGGCAGCTGAGGCTCGCAATATCGGTATTGTGGCTTCCGTATTCTGGAACTATGCTGCCATTCCAGATTTGATGGGAGAGCCCATGACGGCTTGGGGCCGTGCAGACAGCAAGACCAGCAAGTTGGCCAAAAAAATGACCGACGAGTTGGTCGAGCGGTACAAGGGGCGCTCCGTGATTTGGGCTTGGGAGTTTGGCAATGAGCTCATGCTGCGGGCAGACCTGCCCAATGCAGAGCGCTTGCGTCCCCAGCTCAACCCAGGCAAGGGCACCCCTGTGTCGCGTTCGGAGAAAGATGATCTCAGCTCCAATGAAATCTTGGATGCGTATGGGCGTTTTGCCTCATCCGTGCGCTCGAAGGAGCCATTGTCCTTGCTCAGCTCCGGAAATTCGCTCCCGCGCCCTTTTGCCTACAACAACACCAAGTCAAGGTCATGGAAGCTGGATACCAAGAATGAGTTCTGCTCGGTCCTGAACAGAGACAACCCCAAGGGCTTCGATTTCCTGTCGATTCATATCTACGCTGACACTAAGGGGTATTTCAGTAGTCTTCAGGCTGGCGGCTATAGCGATGTTCTGAAAGAAGCTGCGGCCTGTTCAGCCCAGAGCAAACGGCCTTTGTTCATCGGAGAGTTCGGCGTGGGCTCCAAGGATTACGCGTCCCCGGTGGCCGAACAAGCAGCCTTCCAGGCAATGCTTCGTGATGTCGTGGACAGCGGTGCTGCCTTGTCCGCTGTATGGGTGTTCGATTTTCCTTTCCATCGCGGCAACTACAACATTTATCAGGGTGAGCGGGAGTACCAACTTCAGAGCATCGCCGACATGAACAGAACGCTCATCTCTGCCGAGGCCTCTCGGTGCTCGGAGCGGATCAAGCTCTGTACGGCTCCTGCAGGTGCAAAGCCATGAAACCATCGGTGAATCAGGCGGGTGGTATGGGCAGTCGAACTGGCGTTGGCATCGTCCTTGTGAATTGGAATGGGTCGCGCGATACCATCGAGTGCCTTGCATCGCTCCAGGCCATGGAGTGCACTACCGGCTGGGCATGCTGCGTCGTGGACAATGATTCGCATGACGATTCGCTTGCGTCGCTTGAGCGCTATCTATCGGGTAGCGGGCACTTGGTGGAGTCTTTCGACGGTTTCAAGGATGCAGGCGACCGGATCAAGTCCATCCGCATTTTCCGTAAGCCCGGCAGCACGGTGGTGCTTGTGGCCAATCGAATCAATGCAGGCTTTGCTGCTGCCAACAACATCGGTTTTTCCGTTCTCGATGCGGTTGTGCGCCCTGCCTTTTATTGGGTCCTCAACAACGACACGATGGTGGAGCCCACGGCGCTTCAATTGATACTGACGCGCATGGCATTGGATGCCAGGATCGGGATCTGCGGTTGCACGTTGACTCATACCGAGCCGGCAATGCTCGTCCAAGCCTATGGTGGGGTGAGGTATTCCACGCTCACCGGAAAAGGCGTACACGTGGGCGAGGGCGCGTTCTACCAGGGCCCGGTCGATAACCAGCAGATCGAATCCCAGATCACCTACGTATCTGGCGCGAGCATGGTCGTCACGCACGAGTTCCTGGAAAAAGTAGGCCCCATGTGTGAGGACTACTTCCTCTACAACGAAGAGCTGGACTGGGCATGGCGTGCCAGAGGGATGTTCAAGATTGCAGTGGAAACAGCCGCCGTCGTTCATCACAAGGAGGGGGCCAGCATTGGCACGCATGGCACGCAGCGCTCGCCCAGTCTTCTGTCGGACTTTTTCCAGGCCCGTAACAAGCTGCTGTTCTCGCGACGCTATACACCTCTTCAGTACCCAGTTGTCTATCTGTTCATACTGGTAAGGGCCTTGAAGAGGCTCAAGGAAGGTTTCCCCAAAAATACGCAGGTGATCCTGTCGGTGCTGCTCGGCAAGGACGAGCCTGATCCCAAATGGTTCGTTAGGCGTGTCGCCTCAAAAAATTGAAAGTATTTTGTTGTGAATAAGAAAATCAAGGTTTTCCTGACGGGTGGCTGGGGCTACGGCAATCGAGGCGACAACGCCATTCTTGCCGGGACGTTAGCCGCGATCGATTCGCTGGACGCATCGGTGGATCTCGTGATGACCTCGTTCTCCGCCAAGGAGCTCAAGACCAAGCACGGCATGGATTCGCTGCCCTCGGTCCATGCCTTGCTGTCGTTTCGCAAGCCCTGGAATTGGTTCCGCTGGCCTGCTGTGTACCTTTGGCGAAAGACGGGGCTTTTGCTCTTGCCGTCGTTGCGTCGTCAACTCTCTGAAATGAGGTCGGCTGATCTGATCGTTTTTGGGGGGGGCGGCTATTTCAATGACACGTGGAAGGATGCATTTCCTTCCAGAATTGTTGAATTGGAGCTTGCTCGGGAGTCTCAGACCCCCTACGTGATCTTGGGGCAGACGATTGGCCCCTTCTCGGACAAGTCGGCCACGCAGATTCTTCCGAACGTGCTCAAACCATGTGCCATGGTGGCTTACCGTGATCGTCAGTCAGCCGATATTCTGAAGCTTGCGGGACTGCAAAGCCATCAGATGGCCTACACGGCTGACATGGCTCATCTGATTCCGAGCAAGGCTGCGGTGCCTTCGAACGGGAAGGTCAAGGTGGGCTTGATGCTGCAAGGCTTCCGTCAGTACGAGGCACGCTCGGGCTTGTTGCCCTTCGGCCGGATCGCCAACGCCGAGGAGTACCTTAAGAGCGTCCTGGCATTGATCAAGCGGATTTCCGAGCAACACGATGTCCATTTCGTGATGATCGCCAGTACATCCTGGGATGAGAAATTCATGCGCAAGGTGGAGCAGGGCATGGTGTCGATGGGCATCACGCCGGAAGTAGCTCAACTGGAGGATGCGCGGGTGGAGAAATTCGTCCAGACATGCCAAGCGGTGGACGTGATGATCAGCACGAACATGCATCCGGTGATCTTGGCATCGCTGGCCTACATTCCCACGCTGGCGCTTAGCTACCACTTCAAGCTCAACGACTACATGAGCCGCATCAAGCGAGATGACTACTGCCACCGGATCGATGACTTCGACATCGCGGCCGTAGTTGCTCAGGCGAGCCAGCTGATTTCATCGCCCACCCAGGAGCGGCCTGCGCTGAAGGAAAACGTGGACGCCGTGGTAAGCGACGTTCAGCAGAACATCGATCTCGTTAAGGGCCTCCTGAAGAAGGGGGGACGACATGGCTGATGTGCTCAAGGTGGCCATGGTCGAGCCGGTCGGTGGTCACGGCGGATGTACGTACTATGACTTTTCCCTGTGCAGGAGTCTGTCGATGGACTCCGTGGTTCCCACGCTGTACACCTGCGACAAAACGGATGTCACAGGGCGCGAAGGTTTCAAGATCGACAGAAGCTACGTGCGGATCTATGGTGCCGATTCCGCGCTCCTGCGTGGCTTGAGGTTCGTCCGCGGCAGCCTAAAGGCCTTGATCGGGGCGCGTCTGGGCGGTGCGCGCGTCGCGCATTTTCATTTCTTCCATGTCGGGCCGCTCGAGTTCTTCAACGTGATGTTGGCTCGGCTCCTGCTGATGCGTGTGGTCATTACCGCGCACGATGTGGAGGCCTTCAAGGAAGGCCTATCGGTCAAGAAGTTCGTCCATTGGGCCTATGGCTCGGCACATGCGGTTATCGCCCACAACCAGGTCAGCAAGAATGAACTGCTGAGCCATGTTGGCGTGGATGAACGCTTGATCCATGTCATCAAGCATGGAAACCATGCCGAGTATGTGCGGCAGGACGTAACCCCGGCGCAAGCACGGCAGAAGCTCGGTATTGCAGATGACGTCTTTTCACTTGTCTTCTTTGGCCAGATCAAGGAAGTCAAGGGAGTTGACATCCTGTTGCGGGCCATGCCAATCGTCCGCTCTAGGATCGGAGGGCGGGTCAAGCTCGTCATCGCAGGCAAGGTATGGAAAGATGATTTTTCCAAGTACCAGAAGCTGATCGATGACCTTGATCTGGGGGATTGCATCGATCTGCACATCAGGTATATCCCAGATGACGAGTTGCCGTACTTCTACGCGGCCGCTGATTTGATGGCCCTGCCTTACAAGCGGATATACCAAAGTGGCGTGGTGTTGATGGCCATGAGTTTCGGGCGCCCTGTACTCGTCTCGGACATCGCTGGCATGACCGAAGTCGTCACGCATGGCTCGACGGGATTGGTCTTCCGTTCAGAAGACCCGGAAGACATGGCCGCCAAGATCATCGAGGCTTTCGAGGATCCGGGGCGCCTGCAGGCCATCGCAGAACGTGGTCGTCACTTGATGAACACGGACTATGCCTGGTCCAGGATCGGTAAGGCCACAGCCGACGTCTATCGAAACATTCTTTGATTCTTCAATATCAGGTGACCGCATGACTGACATCATCAGGGCCCGGGCCCCGCTTCGATTGGGCTTGGCAGGAGGGGGGACCGACGTCAGCCCTTACAGCGACGAGCATGGTGGCTATGTATTGAACGCTACGATCGATCTGTATGCTCAGGCGATCATCGAGCCGCGCTTCGATGGCAAGGTCAAGTTCGTGGCGGCAGACCGTGAAGAGTTTGTCGAGCTCAAGGCGGCCACGGTCTTGGAGGACTGCGATCCCCTGCGTTTGCACAAGGGGATCTACAGCCGAATCGTTCGGCAGTTCAACGGTGGCCGGCCGTTGTCCCTCACGCTCACCACTTTCGCGGATGCCCCCGCAGGCTCCGGGCTGGGAACCTCCTCGACGATGGTCGTCTGCATCGTGCAGGCCTTTTCCGAGTGGCTCAATCTGGGGCTGACCGAGTACGAGGTTGCTCGCCTGGCATACGAGATCGAGCGTCTGGATCTGGGCTTGGCTGGCGGTAAGCAGGACCAGTACGCGGCGTCGTTCGGCGGCTTCAATTTCATTGAGTTCGGCCTCAATGACAAGGTGCTGGTGAACCCGTTGCGGGTCAAGGAGTGGCTGCTCAACGAACTGGAGGCATCAACGGTTCTTTACTACACAGGGCAGTCTCGGGAGTCGGCCAGCATCATTCAGCAGCAGATCGATAACACGCGAAGTGGCCAGGTCAAGTCCGTCGAGGCCATGCACGCCCTGAAGCAGGATGCTGTCGCGATGAAGGAGGCCGTTCTGAAGGGAGATCTGGAGGGGTATGCCAAGGTTTTGGGCCGCTCCTGGGCTTCCAAGAAGAACTTGGCGCAAGGCGTGTCGAACCCGCAGATTGATGCTGTCTATGACAGCGCGCTGTCGGCAGGGGCCACGGCAGGCAAGATCTCGGGTGCGGGAGGCGGCGGGTTCATGATGTTCTTCGTGCCGCCACAGCGCCGCATGGATGTGCTGCGTGAACTGAAGCGACACCCTGGCGAAATCATGAACTTTCACTTTACTCACGCAGGAGCCCAATCATGGAAAATGAACTCGACCGCATGACGGAGCAGTGGCTCCGCGAATCCATCGAGGTAAAGCAGAAGCTGTACACCGATCAGGCCTTGCTCCGGAAGGTTCGTGCCGTGGCTCAGCGGTGCGCCTTGGCCTGTCAGTCGGGCAAGAAGGTTCTGTTCGCCGGCAATGGCGGCAGTGCGGCAGACGCGCAGCATCTGGCGGGAGAGTTCGTCAGTCGTTTCAACTACGACCGCCCCGGCCTGGCTTCCTTCGCGCTGACCGTGGATACATCGGTGCTTACGGCCATCGGCAACGACTATGGATACGAAAAGCTCTTCGAGAGGCAGATCCAGGCCTGCGCCCAACCGGGCGATGTTTTCATCGGCTTGTCGACCTCCGGCAATTCTCCCAACATCCTGTTGGCGCTGAAGCAGGCTAAGGCCATGGGCGTGTACACCGTCGGCATGACCGGTGAAACCGGCGGCAAGATGCTAGATCTGGCTGATGAGTGCCTTAGGATGCCGTCCAGGGAGACCCCCCGCATCCAGGAGTCCCACATCACTGTGGGGCACATCATCTGCGGCTTGGTGGAGCACATCATTTTCCCGAAGGCAGCTTGATGAAGTCTGTGATCGATTGCGATGTGCTCATCCTGGCCGGTGGCCTGGGCACGCGCCTGAAGTCCGTGGTGTCGGATGTTCCCAAGCCCTTGGCCCCTGTGGCCGGGCGCCCCTTCCTGCAGCACGTGCTGGATCGACTGGCCGGGCAGGGCGCACGGCGCATCATCTTGTCCGTCGGCCACATGGCCGACAAGATCGTGGATTTTTTCGGCTCGGATTACGCCGGGATGTCGATCGTGTATGCGCACGAGTCCGAGCCTCTGGGCACGGGCGGCGCGATGGCCTATGCCGTGGGCTTGTGCGAGTCCGCTGATCTCCTGGTGCTCAACGGCGATACTTTCTTGGGCCTCGATTACGGTGCCTTTGTCTTCGATGCGCGCGAGAAACAAGCTCGGCTGAGCATCGTGGTGCGTGCAGTCAACGATGTGAGCCGCTACGGCAGCTGCAAGGTCTCCGACGGGTTCCTGAGCAGCTTCAGTGAGAAGGGCGCTTCGGGGCCTGGCTTCATCAACGGTGGCGTCTATTACATGTCGTCCGATCTCTTCGCGTCGATCGATCCTGGTGCGAAAAAGTTTTCGTTCGAAAGCGACTATGTGGCCCTGAAGCTCGCACAGCTCCAGCCTGCTGCCTATGTGGCCGATGGTTATTTCATCGACATTGGCGTTCCCGAGGACTACGCCCGGGCCCAGTCGGACTTTGCCCACGGAAGTGCTGGTTGAGTGATGAAGCCCTTGATCATTCTTGACCGTGATGGCGTCATCAATGAGGACAGCGTCAACTACATCCGTTCGCCGGAGGAGTGGGGACCCCTGCATGGTTCGCTCGAAGCCATCGCCGAACTTAGCGGCGCAGGCTATTCGATCGCGGTAGCCACCAATCAGGCGGGCGTGGCCAAGAAAGTCTTCTCGCAGGACATCCTGGACGCGATCCATCAGAAGATGTTGAGCCAGGTGGCGGCCAAGGGGGGGCACATCGCCCGCATCTTCTTCTGCCCTCATCACCCTGACGATCGGTGCAGCTGCAGAAAGCCCGAGCCCGGCATGCTGCTCGACGCCTGCAAGGCATTTCACGTCGAGCCTTCCCAGGCCTTTTTCATCGGTGATTCGCTCCGAGACATACAGGCGGCCATCAAAGCCGGTTGCAGGGCTGTGCTGGTCCTGACGGGCAATGGCCGCAAGACGCTGGCGGACCTGGATGCCCGGACCTCCGCGCAGGTCGTCGTATTCAATTCATTATCAGAATTTGCGTCGGCCCTTCTGAGCACGGATGGCCGATTGGAGGTAACAGGATGAGCGAGCTTAAAACAATAAGGATCTTGGGTATCCGCGGCTTGCCCGCCGCGCATGGTGGATTCGAGACATTCGCCGAATACCTCGCCCTCTACCTGGTGAGGAAGGGATGGCGGGTTGTCGTCTATTGCCAGGATGACGGCGAAGGCCCGATCGTGGAGGACGTCTGGGAAGGGGTCGAGCGCGTGCGGATCCCGGTGCCGGACCGGGGCGTGGCCACCTCCATCATCTTTGACTGGAAGGCCATCCGGCATGCCGCCATGCACCAGGACCTTTGCCTGACCCTGGGCTACAACACGGCCTTGTTCTGTGCCCGGCTGCGGGCAGCGGGCATCCCGAACGTCATCAACATGGATGGCATCGAATGGTCTCGCGCCAAGTGGGGCCCTGCGGCGAAAGCTTGGTTCTGGCTGAACGATTGGGCCGGTTGCTGGATCGGGAACCACCTGGTGGCCGATCACCCAGAGATCAAGAATCACCTCTGCACGCGGGTGCGCGCGGACAAAATCACCACCATTGCCTACGGGGCAGAGCCCATCGTGGACGCCCCCGAAGATCCCGTCCGCGCCCTTGGCCTGGAGCCTGGCCGCTATCTAACACTCATCGCGCGGCCTGAGCCCGAGAACTCGATCCTGGAGGTCGTCTCAGGCTTCTCTCGGCGAGCCAGGGGCTTGCCGCTGGTCATTCTGGGGCAGTACGACAAGGCCAATCCTTTCCATGCCAAAGTGCTGGCCGCTGCAAGCCAGGAGGTGAAATTTCTGGGGGCAATCTACGACAAGCGGATCGTGCAATCCCTGCGGTACCACTGCGCCGCCTATGTCCACGGGCATCAGGTTGGTGGCACAAACCCTTCCCTGGTGGAGGCGCTGGGCGCAGGCAACGCCGTGCTGGCGCATGACAACCGGTTCAACCGGTGGGTGGCCGGAGAGGGGGCCCGGTATTTCCAGGGGGCCGACGAGTTCGACGCGCTGGTGACGTCGGTGCTGAGCGACTCGACCCAGTTGGCCGGCTTGAAGAAGGCTGCAGAGCACCGGTTCCGTCGGGAGTTCACCTGGGAAAAGATCCTGCGTCAGTACGAAGCCTTGATCGAGCAGTTCCTTCCCTTGAAGCAGCGAGGTCTGATCCAGAATGGGACGGACGTCGCTTGAAGTGCCGGTTTAATCGGAGTTGATTGTCAATGAAACGGCCTTTGATCAGCATAGTGACCGCCACGTACAACTCGATGAAGTTCATCGAGGAGACGAAGCAATCCGTTCTCGGCCTGGACATGGATTTCGAATGGGTGGTCGTGGACGATGCGTCCCGCGACGGCACGCCGGATTACATCCGCGCCCTCAACGATCCGAGGATCAACGCCTTCTTCAAGCAGAAGAACGGCGGCATCGAGGATTCATACGAGCAGGGTATCAAGCTTGCCAAGGGCAAGTACATCCTGATCCTCGACCACGATGACACGATTCCAGAAGGCTCGCTGCAAAAGCGGGTGACCGAACTGGAGCGGCACCCCGAGGCCCTGCTCGCATTCGGTCCTGTGGCCTACATGGACGAAAGCAGCACCATCTACAAGTCGGCAGGCATCCCCTTGCTGCGCAACAGCGGCCTGCTGTCGTCGGCCCTCGTGCTCTACGGTATCTTCCTGCTGCCGGTCTATCCGCTGAAGCAGGGCTGCGTGGTGCTGCGTACGGATTTCGTCAAGGGCACTAAGGATCTCTACGACATCCAGCTGTTCCTGGAGGCCGCGCGCCGCGGGCCGGTGGCTTTCGTCAATACCCCGTGTCTGAACTATCGCACCTTCCGGGCCCAGTTTTCCAGCTCCCGGCGCATGCGCCTGGTGAGGGCGTTCCAGTTCGTATGGGCGAAGTACGCGTTCAAGTTCCTGCCCTGGTATTCCAGCCCGTTCCTGGCTTTCTACCGCACGCTGCCCGAATTCGGCAAGATCGTGTGGAGCCTGTTCTCGTCCCGGCGGATTTAGCCCAGATTGCGCAACCTAAGGACTGGTGCTTCCGAAGCCGGGACAGTTCGCCTTCGCTCAGAACTCATGCTTTAGCCAACGCCGTGATTGGGCATCTTACGCCGTGAAATTCAGGGCGTCTCTGTGACGCCTCTGCGTATGGCGATGCTGTAGGCTTCTACTTCTACAATCTGGTGAGGAAGTTGCATGAGACTGAGATCGGTCGGCTCCATGATCGCCCTTGGAGTAATGTGCGTGCTCTCCGACGCCTACGCTGCAGGCAACGCGTTCGCCTACGTTGCCACGGTTGTTCAAGGTTCTAGGGCAGTTGACCTCACGGAGTCAGGGAGGCTATTGGTGCCTGATGCTGCGAACTCCGTTGCATTCAATACCCCCGGGGCTATGACAACCGCCGAGGGCATAGCAAGCGGGTTGACCTTGCCGGTAGGGTTGTTCACATGGAGTCCGTCAACCGAGTGGCTTATTTGTCACTTGGTCGGCACCTGGGCTGTAGGCCCTGGGCCGAGGACTCTCATGTCCCTGTCATATGCTCAGAGTTCTACTGGTTTTGCAGTAGAACTCACACCTACGGGCTTTCTGCAAGTTGTGCCGCGCGTGGCGGGCGAGGATCGGCGGCGTACTCCGATATCTCGTTTGAAGTTCACTCCTTCTGGTGAGCAAGTGCGGCTCACGATAGCCTTTGATCCAGAGACAGGATCCACCTATCTGTATCGGGAGGGGGAACTGTCGAACGCATTTATTTCGAACAATACACCAGGCACACCAGATGCCTTCGTTGGTAAGACACAGGGGGCGCTCCGGATAGGCGGCGCTGGTGGAACGACGTCGGGCACGATGGCAGGTCGGTTCACGGCCTTTCACCTCTATAAGGGCACTGGCCGGTTACCAGTTCGGCTGGGCAGCATCGTGCAAAAACTTATAGCTACGCCGGCGCAGGTGGTGCCCGTCGCGTTATTCGAGCCACCCAAGGAGCGCATCCTTCTCGCTATCGGGCCAGCCCAATCGAATGAGGGAGGACCAGGTGGCGGCATCGGCCTCCACTATGCAGTCAACTCGGGTGATGGGGCGCCGTTGACTGACGGACTCAACGCCACTGGTGGATTCAGCTTCAACTCACCCTGGCCTCATCTCGCTGCTCTCTTAGGCAGTAGGAGGAAGTGGCTGGATGTTCTGAACTTTAGCGTCGGCACGACAAGCCTTGCTGACGTTTGGGTGGGTCGGTTGCGCACCTACAGGCCATCTATGCTGGTGGTACCCGGTTCCTACATCTTGGCAGTCGATGGGCACGTGTATAAAGCCGTCGCTCCGCTGGGGAAAGCACGAGGACTGTTCCAGTTGCAGCAAGATCCTAGCCGCGGACCAGGTGATTCCGGTCTGATAGAACTCAAGGACATGGGGCCTGCACGTGCGCAAGATGTGGATGGGGCGGTCTACGGCCCCGGGGATGTGCTCTTTGACCCCAACAGGTTGCTCGCAGTTCAGCGTGAAACTGTTCTCACGCGGCCAGGTTACGACCGCAAGGCGGTTTTGGTTTCGATTGGGCAAACGGATGTTAGCGTGCAGACGACTCGCGTCCAATATTCAGCAGCAATGCAAGGGGTTGCGCGTTACTTCTCCTCTGCTGGAATCCATGTTTTTCTGGGCATGACTAGCACGTCACCAAACAGCGACGCTTGGTTCACGCGCCATCTGAGGCCGGGCCGTCTTGATGCCTTGAAGGCACTTGCCGGAAACCCGCTCGTGCACGACGGTGGAGATGTCGCAGCGCTTGGCATCCTACGTAAGGAGGCCTCTGCTCAACCTGCGGCCATGGAAAGTTCTCCAGCGCTGCTAAACAACGGTGGGACCTTCGTGCACTTCAACGCTGCTGCACAGAAAGTGCGGGCGGAAGTACATGGGATAGCGCTAGAAAGTGCTGGCTTCTGATCAGGCTGGCTTAGCACTGGCCGGTGCTGGGAGTAGAGGCGCGATCAAGGATCGGAAGGCGGGATAGAGCAAATCGTTGCCATAACCACTCAAATGGTCGCCATCGAAGAACTTAGGCTTGTTGCCGTCAAAAGCGTTACAGTTTCCAGTGGCCGGGCAGAGGAGCGGGAATGAGTCCCAGACTGTCAGTCCAGGGTGACGCTTTGACAGGATTGCGATGGACTGCATTACCGGTTGACGGAAGCCCACAAGGAACGTCCGATCAACCGTGAAGCCTGCTGTGCAAGATGGATTTCTTGCGTTGAACCAATCGGAGCATCGAAATGGGGCAGTGGCAAAGACGGGCTTGGGTGCATCAATGATGATGCGCAGCCCCTTGGCCTGCATGCGGGTGATCAGGGCATCTGCTTGTTCAAGCGCTATGGCTCGCTCTTTCGCTGCAAGGGCGCTATTTTGGTTATTAATCACTTGAGCCTGCGGGAGCGGCCCCCACTGATCGCCCAACCGATTCATCCGCAGACTTGCGAGAAGCAGGACGTCTCCTTTCTGAGCAAGTTTCCCGATATCGGTGAGATCGTTCTCCAGGGCTGCTGCACATGCGGGATTGGTTGGTCGCATTAGGTTGGCGATGCCGCAACCGAAGTGCGTGTAGGTGTGGATTTTGACACCTTCGTCTGCCTCCAGCCGCTTCAGCAGCCTGTCGTAGGCCCATGCGTGAGAATCGCCGTAAACGAAGACCTGAGCACGGTATGGCTGTGTCGCGGGTGGCAGTGTCTCTCGCATGTACTTGGCCTCTGGCGACCAGACTGCTTTGTCGGCCGTTGTGCTTAGGCTGAGATAGGGTTGACAAACAAAAATCATTCCGCAGAAGAGCAGCGCGGAGACCACGGTGGATGTGCCGCTGATCAGCATGCGTTTCTTCTCCCAGCCGTTAAGGGTTGAACTGTTACGCACAGGGCCTTCGACGAAATGGTAAGACAAGGCGGCCATGATGAAGGTGGCCAGCGTGGCGACGAAGATCTCTGCCGCACTGTCTGCACCAACGGTCCAACGCATCAGTACGATAATGGGCCAATGCCAGAGGTATAGAGAGTAGGACAGGCGTCCAACGTAAACTGCTGGCCACAAGGCCAATGCGGACGAAGAGCCGCCGGGTTTTTTCGCCGAGAGTGCGTTGATCAGCAACACGGTTCCGAGCACTGGAGCGATGGCCCAAGGGAAGGGGAAGTGAGTCCTCTCTGTTGCGAAAAGGGCTAGGCCCACCAATGCCATCCCGGCAACGGTGCACAACTCTTTAACTGCTGGGCTGCTGACCTGTAGCTTGCCGCGCTGATGAAGCAGCGCGAGCAATGCTCCGGCGCCCAACTCCCAGAATCGACTAGGCAGCAGGTAGTAGGACCAGTCCATGTGCCCACTAGTCCATAGCGCGGCGATAGTCAGAGATGCTGCGATCAGCGCGGGGATTGTCCAGCGGGCGAACCTATTGACCAGCGGGCCAACATGAGGCCGCGTGGCAAACCAAAACAGGAAGGGGAACAATACGTAGAACTGCTCTTCTACGGCCAGGGACCAAGTGTGCGTGAAGAGGTTGAATTCGACTTTCGGCGAGAAGTAGCCGTCGTCGAAGAGGATCAATGCAAAATTGCTCAAGCCGACGAATGCTGCGAGCGCGGTTTTGGCCGAGGTCTTGCTGAGCGCAGAGTCGGGGACGACCAAGGCATAGGCCAGTGAGACCACGATGAGGCAAGCGATCAGCGCAGGGAAGATGCGCAGGATGCGGCGGACATAGAAGGCAGCGAGGAAGCTCCTCAAATTGGTCGATCTGGACCTCGCGAGGCTACCTGTCACGACGTATCCGGAGATCACAAAAAAGATGTCTACGCCGGTGAAGCCGCCGGGCAGAGCGGATGGCACGAAATGGTAAATGATCACTGCCAGGACTGCTAACGCGCGCAGACCATCAATCCCAGCGATATGGGCGCTGGAGACGTAAGCACCAGCTGTTGCTGACCGGTCGTCGAGACCTGATGCGTGTGTAGCTGAGTGAACTTGGCTGCCCATGCTTCCGTCCCTTATTTGTTCATATTTTGAAACTAAGGTTAACGGTAACAGAATAGGGCAGGGTAGTCACCCCCCCGGCTCAGGTGAAATCCGATCTGGAGCGTGCCCCAAGAGTTCCGAACACCGCGATGTACCGCTAGGTTGCTGTGATCGTTTTAGCGGCGACGGGCACTTACGCCTCGGGCCCTAGGTTGGTTTATGCGCCCCATTTTTTGCCGCTTCAAACGGGCATGCATGGTGCCGGGCTGGTGAAGGAGGCGCTGGAGCACAACAAGTGAATTGAGCCTTCCTGTGATGCATCAAGCGAGGTGCATTACCAATCAGGAGGATGGTTTCCGAAAGTCCCACGTGCCTAGACTTGCAGCCCATAAATCAACAGGAGAGTAGGATGAACGCGATCATTTCTGCCGTTCTGGCGAGCTTCATTTCCTTGTTCGCCATGGGCTCGGTGCACGCGGCCGCCCAGTCGTTCTACACCCTGGACATTGACATGTCCTACTCCGTGCCCTCCAGCAGTCCAAGTTTCAATACCTTGACACTGACGGCGTTTTTCAATTCCGGACAAGGGTTCAGTGAGCCGGGATTGTTCGGGATCGACATATCGCTAGTGGATGTGGCCAGCAACCAAGTCTTGTCGAAGGCGAGATTAGACAGCTTCGACACCACCGTGGTAGAGGTTTCCTATCACGACTACTACATGTATTGGGCGGAGACATGGGTGACGATGACGTTCGATGCCCGCAATCGTACCTCCAACGCACTGCGGTATGTCGGCACGTTCACCTACACGCCCGCATTCAATCCGGGTGGCTGGGACTGTGACAGCAGGGGCTTGATCTGCACGCCGCTTAATCCCGCATATGACCAGACCAACCCTAACATCCGAATTGCCAGAGGTGTTCCGGAGCCGGCCAGCTATGTTCTTGCGCTGGCAGGGGTGATGCTTGTTTTGACACGCAGGCGGTTCAGGTTGCGCTGACGGCTTCTCTGCGCTTTTTGATGACTCGCAATCGCATAAGCAACCGGCGGCCATGTGGCCGCCGGTTGCTGCTATGGAGATAGGAAGATGATCAGGTACGCATCAACCCGTTGATTTCCCCGAAGTTGGAAAGGTTCGGGAAGATCGATGACACGGCACTGCCTGCACCGAACCAGCGACCCAGTGCCGCCCCGTACTGTTCCACCGAGATCTTGGGCAGCAGGGAGCCGTTCGTGACCTGATCCGGGCTTCCGTCGAACTGGTTGTTATTGCTGTTCTTAGTGGCGTAGATGGGCATGTCGCCCACCACCGTGCCGCCTTGCACAGCGCCACCCATGACGAAGTGGTGGGCACCCCAGCCATGGTCGGTGCCATCGCCATTGCTGGTGAATGTGCGGCCGAAATCGGACGCCGTGAACGTGGTCACGCTGTCGCTGAGGCCCATGGCCGTGAGCACGTTGTCGAAGTAGACCAGGCCATGATTGAGGCGAGCCATCAGATCGGCATGCCTGCCCAGCTGGTCATCGTGCGTGTCGAAGCCCCCAAGGCTGACGAAGAAGACCTGCCGCTTCATGCCCAGGTTGGTGCGCGCGCCAATGGTGCGGGCAATGACTTGAAGCTGCTGTGCGAGGGGGTTGGCGGCATAGGAGCCGTCAGGGCGGACATAGTGGAGTGCGCTGGCGGGGCCGTAAGGAGCCTGGTCAGCACTCGGCAAGGCGCCGCCGAGTGCCTGTTCGGCGGCAATGCTGCGTCGAGCCACTTCCGCGACGTCGTTGTCGAACACGCTGGTTCGACGCGACGATGTCACGATCCGCTTCAGGGCGGCGGCAACCTCCTGAGAACCGAAAGTCTTGTCGACGCCTGCAGCGCTGGAGGTTACGCCCATCTTGACGGCGCCCACCGATTGCATCTGGTATTGCTTGACCGAGTGGCCTGCGAGCCAGACCGAGTTCCCTGCAGCGGAGATGCCGGTGAAAAGGCTGTTACCGTTGCCGCTGGCCACGATGTCGGCGAGACGGCCCCCCCAGCCTACCGTGGCACCTTCGGGGCTCAGCGATTGCCATGTCGACTGTTGGTCGTTGTGAGAGAACAGCTTGGACGGCTGGCGCTTCAGTTGACGGCTGAAGTCTTCTTTGGTGAGGGGTTCGACCAGAGGGCCCACATTGCTGACGATGGCAAGCTTGCGCTTGACGTTGAAGAGGTTCTGAACGCCGGTCAGCTGAGGGTGCAGCCCGATCGAGCGGCCACCTGCCAGGGCCCTCGCGGGGGTCAGCGGCAACACCGAATCAGCACTCAGGGCGATGGAGCTCGGATACTGGTTGCGTGTGCCGGTGTAGGCGTTCCACGATCCAGCATCGGTTGCCAGGACAGTGTTGTAGGCGTCGTTGCCGCCTGCCAGAAAGATGCAGACGAGTGCCTTGTAGTCACCGCCCGCACTCTGGGCAGCGGCGGAGCCCATCGCTGCGAGGTTCAGTGCAAGAGGCGCGCCGCAAGCCAGGCCAGAGAGGGAGGCCGCTTGTTGGAGGAACAGTCTGCGCGAAGGGGTCTGGGCAAAGGATTTCATAATTCAGCGGCGCTCACTTTTGCACTTGGAACTCGGGAGAGGCCATGGTCAGCAGGATGGCGGACCTCAATCTTGCGAGGAAGGTCTCGGTAGCCTGTGCAGCGGTCGGCTTGGCCTTGGAACGGAGATCGATGCTGTTGATCGCTGTGATGATTTCCGTCTTGAGGGCGGCGGGCATCTCGCCGTTCATGAGCCGCTGATTCACGTCTTCGACCAGCACAGCGGGCAGGTCAGCCAGGGTGATGGTGCTGCTGGCCGGATTGCGCTGAAACTCGAGTTGGACATCCGGCACCGACTGCAGGTTGTCGTAGCCCTTGGCGCCCAAGCCGGACCACAGCAGGTTGTGGATGAAGTTGACGTAAGCGGCGGAGCTCGTCTCATGCATGATCTGCATCTCCGGAGCAGCCAGACCTGCAGCCGCCGATTGGGTGCTAGGAGCAATATACGCCGGTCTGAAGAAGTTGAACACCGACGGGGCATTGAAAGCCGACTGGGCCAGGCCGGTTCCGGCATCCAGGGTCGACCAGATCAGGTACGAGCCCGTCGCGGACTTGGCTGTGTAGGCGCGGAGCAGGGCCGACAGCTTGAGGATGGGTTCCTTAACTTTACCGAACGATGGGCTAGCGCGGGCCATGGAGATATCACGAGCTTCTGGGTCCATCAGAACTGCTGTGATGACCTCTTTGAGATTGCCATTCGATGCGATGAATGCGTTGCTAACGCGGCTGACATAGGCCGGGCTGGGGTTGCTAGTCACGAACCGTTGAATAAGCTGCTTGCCGATGAAAGGAGGCACGTTAGGATGCTTTGCAAGTGCGTCCAATGCGATCTTGAGGTTGGCGCGAGGGTCGGGGTTGGTGGTCGCGGGGATTACCGTACCCAGAAAGCGCTTCTCGCTCGTGGAGTGGAACTTCGGGTATGGCTTCATTGAAGAGATCCAGCGCCGTGGATCGTAGCCCTTAGTACCACCATTGCCCCATTTGAAGCAGTTGTCCGCGGGGTATTCCGGGCAGTCCCAGCTCCAACCAGTGAAAACCTTGGCGAGGCCCGAGATGTCCTGTGCTGTGTAGGTTTCCAATGGTTGCCTGTTGGCATTGAGCTTCGGAGTGCCGTCGTTATTCAACTGGACGAGGCCAATAGAAAACAATTGCATGATTTCACGGGCGAAGTTCTCGTCAGGGACGCGGCCAGATACGACGTCTTCCTTCTGGTTCTTCAGATGCGAGAGGTAGCAGCCCATTACTGGATGAAGCGCGACGGCCTCCAGGAGATCACGGTAGGTGCCAAATGCCTTTTCGTTGAGCATGTCGAAATAGGCTGATGCTCCTTGCGAATTGTTCGCGCCGCATCCATCTTGCATCGAGATGACGAAGATTTCGGATAACGCCAATCCCATGCGTTGGCGCAATTGATCCTGCCCTTCGATAGCCTTGGCCCAGAATGCCTGATTAATCTCAATGGCTGTTGCTCCGGAGCTGGGCTTCGTGTTTTTGATGGCAGTATTGCGTGTATCCCAATAACCCTTGTACGAAAGGTTGGCGCCGATTGAAAACTGTTCCTCAAGCCATTTGGTATATCCAATCTCCATCAGGCGATTAATTGCCGTATGGGTCGGGCCATAAGTGGATTGAGCAAGAAAGCGCGCGGCTTCCTGACGGTTTGCAGGAATTTCATTAATGCCAGAGTAATTTTTCTGGGATAGGTTGATGTTGAGCGCTTGACTTTCTTCTCGAGCAGTGACATTGGTAGCACTGCTGTCGCCGCCACCGCCACCGCCACCGCATGCACTAAGGCCGAGTACTCCGATAAAAACCGAAGACAACAGAAAACCTTTGGCCACTTTGGCCACATCGACACTGAACATTCGGAGCACCCTTGAAAACCGCCTGACACACCACCGTTATCGGCGAACGGGACGGATCATGACAGTCCACGTTATGCCTTGTGCGTCAAAATGTCGCACACAAGGTAGCGGTTGCTCATTGTTACGTGGCGGAAAAAAAGCCGGAAGCGGGGCGAACCCGCTTCCGGCTTGTTTTTGTGTAAGTCTTTGTTTTTAGGCGGCTTTGCGACGGCGCAGCAGCGTCCCAGCAACGCCCAACCCGGCCAGCATCAAAGCCAGCGATTCAGGCTCAGGCACTGCGGTCACGGCCTGAAGAGAGCCGCCACCGAAGCTGGAGGCCGAAGAGGTGGACAAGCCAGTGAACGAGATCACATAGTTGCCATCAGCCAAGCCATCAAAGCTGAAAGCCTGGGGGATGTATTGGGAGCCGGACACGGTCACGCTGCTGCTGAACGACGAACCACCCGTCAGGCTGACGGTCAGATCCACGGGATCAGCGAAACGCAGTGAACCGAACACATCGCTGAGGCCGGTGCTTGAATCCAGCGTGAAGCTGAAGCTGTAGGAGGGGGCTCCAGCAAAAGAGAACGCCTGCGCAAACACGGGCGAGGCCGCGGTGCCAAGCGTGCCGAGAGAGATCGGCGTCGGGAAGGCCTCAACGGCGAGGGCGCCGCTGGAAGCCGCGGCCAGAGCCGAGGCGGCGACCAAATGACGGAGGTTGAAGTGCATGGTTGGTTCCTTTGGTGAATCTTCTATTACCTACAGCGTGGCAGAACACGCTGGCCCCTAGGACATTGGTCGCGGCCTCAAGGAAGCCGCTGTCGTTTTGGTGACCGGATCCTAGCGTGATAACCCTCGGATCCCGATGTCAAATCGGTGTCAAAAGTGTAGAACTGTTGCAGTGCACAATCATCCCCCTCGAATGGGCGTCGGCGATGCCCTACAAGGCCGCTTGTTTCAGAAGGGGGGCTTGTTCATCCTTGGTTGCCAGTTGCACCGTCAGGCCACTGAGGGGCCATTCGATGCCAATGGCAGGGTCATTCCACAAGACGGATCCTTCGCAATCTTTGGCGTAGACATCCGTGGTTTTGTAAAGGAAGTGGGTGTCGTCTTCCAGGGCCACGAATCCGTGCGCAAAGCCCTCAGGCAACCAGAGCTGCTTGTTGTTCGCGGCGCTCAGTTCCACGCCCACCCACTTGCCGAAAGTGGGAGAGCCCTTTCGGATGTCCACGGCCACATCAAAGGCCCTGCCTTTGGTGACGCGTACCAGTTTGCCCTGAGCATGGGGGGCGCGCTGGAAGTGCAGGCCGCGCAGCACGCCAGCCTGGCTGCAAGAGTGGTTGTCTTGCACGAAGGGGCGGGGGGCCGGCAGCCCCAACTCTGCCAGCCCCGCCAGGAACTTGGGCTGGTTGAAGCTTTCCATGAACCAGCCGCGTGCATCGCCAAACACTGGCGGCTCGATGACGACCACATCCGGGATCGCAGTTTGTGTGAACTTCATTGAATGATCCTGAAGGTGGTGTCAGTAGATCTTTTCGCTCAGCACCTTGAGCAGGTACTGGCCGTAGCCGTTTTTCAGCATCGGCTGCGCCAGCTTTTCAACCTGTTCGGCAGTGATCCAGCCTGAGCGGTAGGCGATTTCTTCCAGGCAAGCCACCTTCAAGCCCTGGCGCTTTTCCAGCGTGGCGATGAACTGGCCTGCTTCGAGCAGGCTGTCGTGCGTGCCGGTGTCCAGCCATGCATAGCCGCGGCCCATGATCTCCACGCTCAATTGGCCTTGCGACAGGTAGCGGGCGTTCACATCCGTGATCTCGAGCTCGCCGCGTGGGCTGGGCTTGATATCGGCCGCGATGTCGCACACCTGCTTGTCGTAGAAGTACAGCCCGGTGACGGCATAGTTGCTCTTGGGGTGCTTGGGTTTTTCTTCGATGCTCAGGGCGCGTTGCTCTTTGTCGAACTCCACCACGCCATAGCGCTCTGGGTCTGTCACGTGGTAGGCGAACACGCTGGCACCGTCATCGCCATGGGCGGCATGGTGTAGCAGTTGCTGGAAGTTGTGGCCGTAGAAGATGTTGTCACCCAGCACCAGCGCGCTGGGGTTGTTGCCCACATGCTCGCGCCCCAGGATGAAGGCCTGCGCCAGCCCATCAGGGCTGGGTTGCACGCAGTAGCTCAGGTTGATGCCCCACTGGCTGCCATCGCCCAGCAGGTGCTGGAAGCGGGGCGTGTCTTGCGGCGTGCTGATCAGCAGGATGTCACGGATGCCGGCCAGCATCAGGGTACTGAGCGGGTAGTACACCATGGGCTTGTCGTACACCGGCAGCAACTGCTTGCTGATGGCCAGGGTGGCAGGGTGCAGGCGTGTGCCGGAGCCGCCGGCCAGGATGATGCCCTTGCGGGTTGTGGTGCTCATGGTGCTTTTACTTCCCCAGGTGTTCGATCAGCATGCGCTCGACGCCCTGTTGCCAGTGCGGCAGCTGCAGGCCGAATGCTTGTTTGAGTTTGGCGGTGGTCAGGCGTGAGTTGAGCGGGCGCTTGGCGGGCGTGGGGTACTCCGTGGTGGGCACCGGGATGATGTCTTCCGGCTGCACGCGCACGGCCTGCCCATGCTTGCGGGCCCATTCGATCACGTAGCGGGCATAGTCGTACCAGGATGTCTCGCCATCGGCCACCAGGTGATACAGGCCGGCCAGGGCGGGATTGCCGTGTGCGGCGCGCACGGCATGGGCAGTCACGTCTGCCAGCAGGTCCGCCCCCGTAGGGGATCCGATCTGGTCGTTGATCACCTTGAGCTGATCGCGCTCAGCCGCCAGCCGCAACATGGTCTTGGCGAAGTTGCCGCCACGTGCAGCGTAGACCCAACTGGTGCGAAAGATCAGGTGGCGGCAGCCGCTGGCGATGATCTGCTGCTCGCCTTCGAGCTTGGTCTGGCCATACACGCTCAAAGGCGCCGTGGGGGCGTTTTCATCGCGCGGGGCGTGACCGGTGCCATCGAACACGTAATCAGTGCTGTAGTGCACCAGCAGGGCGCCAAGCTGTGCAGCCTCCTTGGCGATGGCGCCTGGGGTGGCAGCGTTGATCAGACGGGCCACGTCGGGTTCGCTCTCCGCCTTGTCGACGGCCGTGTGGGCCGCGGCGTTCACGATCACCTGGGGTTGCACGGCCCGCACGATGGCGGCCACTTGGTCGGGTTGGGTGAAATCGGCCGTGTCGACATCGTGTGCGGTGATGTGGCCCAACGGGGCCAGTGCCCGTTGCAGCTCCCACCCCACCTGGCCGCCTTTGCCCAGAAGCAGAATGTTCATGTGCGGTGTCAGGCGGCGCGGCCTGCGTAGTTGGTGTTGATCCAGTCGCGGTAGGCGCCCGAGCGCACGGTGTCGATCCAGTCCGTGCTTTCCAGGTACCAGCGCACGGTCTTGTCGATGCCGGATTCAAAGGTCTCGGCAGGCTTCCAGCCGATGTCGCGCTGGATCTTGGTGGGATCGATGGCGTAGCGGCGGTCGTGGCCGGGGCGGTCCTTCACGTAGGTGATCTGGCTCTCGTAGGGCTGGCCATCAGCGCGGGGGCGCAGCGCATCGAGCTTGCGGCAGATGGTGGTCACCACATCGATGTTCTTGATCTCGTTGATGCCGCCCACGTTGTAGGTTTCGCCCAGAGTGCCTTTCTCAAGCACCTGGCAGATGGCCTCGCAGTGATCCCGCACGAAGAGCCAATCGCGGATGTTGAGTCCATCGCCATAGACAGGCAGGGGCTTGCCGTCCAGCGCGTTGAGGATCATCAAGGGGATCAGCTTTTCCGGGAAGTGATAGGGGCCGTAGTTGTTGCTGCAGTTGGTGGTGAGCGTGGGCAGGCCGTAGGTGTGGTGGTAGGCCCGCACCAGGTGATCACTGCCGGCCTTGCTGGCGGAGTAGGGGCTGTTGGGCGCGTAGGGGGTGGTTTCGCTGAAGGCCGGATCCGTGTCGCTCAGCGAGCCGTACACCTCGTCCGTGGACACGTGCAGGAAGCGGAAGCTGGCTTTGGCCTCGGGGCTGAGTGTGCTGTCAGGGCCATTCCAGTAGGCGCGCACTTCTTCCAGCAGGCTGAAGGTGCCCACCATGTTGGTGTGGATGAACTCGCCCGGGCCATGGATGGAGCGGTCTACATGGCTTTCTGCTGCAAAGTGCAGCACCGCGCGGGGCTGGTATTGCTGCAGTGCTTTGCGCACGGCATCGCGGTCAGCGATGTCGGCGTGGACCAGATGCGCTTGGCCGGCGTCCAATTGCTGTTGGATGGTGGCTGGGTTGCCGGCGTAGGTGAGCTTGTCGAACACGACAACGGGTTCAACGGGCAGGCCCAGCTGGGCACGGCGCTCGAACCAATGGTGGACAAAGTTGCCGCCGATGAAGCCGGCGCCTCCGGTGATCAGGATCATGTGTGTTCTATGTATGGTTGACGAACCCAACGGGGCGATCGCAAAGATTATGCCGATCGTTGTGTAAACCCGGGGTGACACTCCCCTCAATTGAAGGTGTGCCAACCTTGCCGGATGCTACGAAATTCATTCCTACACACACCCACAAGCATTTATGTGGTTCACTATGTGCCCCTACCGAGGGTATGACGGGGTTGAGTAATACGATCCGGCCTGTGCGGCGCGCTTAACAAGCAGTATTGAAACAAATGGCAAAAGCAATGATTCTGGCCGCGGGGCAGGGAACCCGCGTGAGGCCGCTGACCAAAAACATGCCCAAGCCCATGGTGCCGATCCTGGGCAAGCCGGTGATGGAATACATCATCGAGCACCTGAAGCAATACGGCATCACCGAGATCATGGTGAACGTGGCGTTCAACCATTGGAAGATCGAGAACTACTTTGGTGATGGCCGGCGCTGGGGCGTGAAGATCGGCTACAGCTACGAAGGCGCCCGCGAACACGGCGAGATCGTGCCCCGCCCTTGTGGCTCTGCCGGCGGCATGAAGCGCATCCAGGATTTCAGCGGCTTCTTCGACGACACCACCATCGTGCTGTGCGGCGATGCCATCATCGACCTGGACATTTCGGCCGCGCTGTTCGAACACAAGACCAAGAAGGCCATGGCCAGCGTGGTGACGCTGGAAGTGCCGCTGGACCAGGTCAAGAACTACGGCATCGTGGTGTCTGACAAGCAGGGGCAGATCACCTCCTTCCAGGAAAAGCCCGCGCCTGAAAAGGCTTTGTCACGCCTGGCCAGTACCGGTATCTACATTTTCGAGCCCGCCGTGCTGGAGCTGGTGCCTTCGGGGCAGGAATTCGACATCGGCAGCCAGCTCTTCCC
This sequence comes from Burkholderiales bacterium UBA1834, assembly GCA_002339015.1. Lineage (GTDB taxonomy): Bacteria > Pseudomonadota > Gammaproteobacteria > Burkholderiales > Burkholderiaceae_C > Aquabacterium. The sequence goes on along the minus strand of DDJC01000107.1, from coordinate 5,910 downwards.
GCTGCTGGTCGAGAAGAAGCTGCCGTTTTTTGCGCAAAACCGCCATTTCAACTGGATCGACATCGGCCGCGTGAGCGATTACTGGGCCGTGAGCCTGCGCGTGTTGCGCGGCGAAGTGGCCCAGATGGACATGCCAGGTACCGAGGTGCGGCCAGGCGTTTGGGTGGGCCTGAACACCCGCATCGATTGGGACACGGTCAAGATCGAAGGGCCGGTGTACATCGGCTCGGGCAGCTGCATCGAATCGGGCGTGAGCATCGAGGGCCCGGCCTGGCTGGGCAACGGCTGCTGCCTGCGCAAGAACAGCACCCTACGCCACAGCGTGCTGTTTGATTACACGCGCCTGAGCGAGAACGCCGTGTTCGAGGATGTGATCGCCTCGCCGCTGTACGTGGTCGACAAGAATGGCAAGACCACCTACCAGGGCGACGAAACCACACCTTTGCGCTGGGGTGACGCGCGCGCCTGACGAGCAGGGGTCAGTCCAGGCTCAGGCCTTGGGCCGCCCCAGGCCCTGCATCATGGGGCCTGTAAGCTGCGCCCGCAGCTGGCTCAAGTCAGCCTGCGGGGGCTGCGCCAGCTGCACGCCAGGGTCGTCTACCTCGACATCCACACTGGGGTAGCGGGCCGCCAAGCGCCGCAGATCCTGCTCACTGCCCATGCGCACCAGTTCTGAGAACAGTTCGGACGACACTGCGACCGGATGCCCACGGCGGTGACGGTAGCAAGGGTAGGCAATGGGCCCTCGCCCAAGGCTGGTGGCCATGATCTGTAAGGTGCTGGCCTGAAGCATGGGCATGTCAGCCGGCAGAAGCAGCCAACCAGGCGATTGCGAGCGGTGCATGACGCCGGAGGCAATGTTGCGTACCAGCCAATCGCAATGGGTTTGCCCTGCGTGGGGTGGGGAAACGGTCAGCACATCCTGGTGCGGCAGCAGCCCCAGGGCGGCGTGCGCCTGGTCATCAGGCGCGACCAGCAACATCGGCAGGCCGCTGCTCAGCACGCGGCGCAAGGTGGAGTCGAGGGCGCTGAGGACACCCAGGGGGCTGCCCGTGTCTGCGCCAGCCACGGCCCGCTCCGGCTGTGCGGCCGCGAGGATCAGAACCGTGGGTTTTGTAATCATGCCCCCAGTGTGCAGGCCATTGCTGCGATGCACCAGAGTGGCATTCCTTAAGGACATACCCCTGTGAATGAGGGGGTGGCATACTTTGGAAATGGAAAAAACGTCACCCCACGATCTGGCGCAGATGCGCCGCAGCTATGGTCAGGCCGAGCTGGATGAAACGCATGTGGCGGCCGAGCCGCTGGCCCAGTTCCAGAAGTGGTTCAGCGAGGCGGTGAACGCCAAGGTGCCCGAGCCGAACGCCATGACGCTGGCCACCGTGGGCCCGGATCTGCGCCCCTCCACCCGCGTGGTGCTGCTCAAGGGGCTCGATACGCGGGGCCTGGTCTGGTACACCAACTATGAAAGCCGCAAGGGCCGTGAGCTGGAGGCCAATCCGAACGCCGCCTTGCAGTTCTTCTGGGTGGAGCTGGAGCGCGTGGTGCGCATCGAAGGCAAGGTCGAGAAGGTGGCGGATGTCGAATCCGACGTTTACTACCGCAGCCGGCCCCTGGGCTCGCGCATTGGCGCCTGGGCATCGCCCCAGAGCCAGGTGATCCCCTCACGCGCCACGCTGGAGGCCACTTGGGCCGAAGAGCAGGCGCGGCAGGGGGCTGATCCGGTGCGCCCGGCCAACTGGGGCGGCTACCGCCTGGTGCCGGACCGCTGGGAGTTCTGGCAAGGGCGCAGTTCGCGCCTGCATGACCGCATCTGCTTCAGCCGCGCGGCTGATGCCGAGGGTTGGGAACTGTTCCGCCTGGCGCCCTGATCAGGCGCAACGCGTGAGGCCAGCCAGGCGGCTCACGCCGCGCTGGTGTCGATCTGCGCGAAGGCCTTCTTGAACTTGGCCACCTTGGGCGCCACCACGAAAGCGCAGTAGCCGGCCTCTGGGTTGTGCTCGAAATAGCGCTGGTGGTAGGCCTCGGCCGGGTGGTAGTTGGCCACCGGCATGATCTCGGTGACGATGGGCGCGCCATCATAGGCACCCTGGGCCTGCAACGCCGCGATGTAGGCGCGCGCCGCCTGATCCTGCGCGGCATTGTGGGTGTAGATGCCTGAGCGGTACTGCGTGCCCACATCATTGCCTTGGCGGTTCAACGTGGTCGGATCGTGCACGGTGAAGAGCACATCCAGCAGATCTTCAAAGCTGACTTGGGTCGGATCGTAGGTGACGCGAACCACCTCGGCATGGCCGGTATTGCCGGTGCAGACATCCTCGTAGCTGGGCGTGATGACGTGCCCGTTGCTGTAGCCCGACTCTGCGCTGACCACCCCCCGCACGCGGTTGAACACCGTTTCGATGCACCAGAAACAGCCGCCGGCGAAGGTGGCATCTTCAAGCTGGGGGGGCGTGTTTATCGTCATGCCGGCCATTATCTGGCAATGAGGCGGGCATGGTTTTGGGTGTGCGCAGGCCTTAAAAACGAAAGGCCCCCGGCTTGGCCGGGGGCCGAGACGGCCTTGAGCCGTCGTGGGAAAGGACGAAGGGAGGAATCGCCCTTCCCCGGACGCAGCAGACTGCGCCACTTGGGGTTGTCTGCTTAGCAGACGGTTTTAGATTACGCCTGCCCCATGGGCGTGTCAACGAAGGGTTGTGAGCAAGCTTTCGACCCGCTTGGTGACCTCATCGGGCATGGTGATCGGGCGGCCCCATTCGCGGCTGGTTTCACCGGGCCACTTGTTGGTGGCATCCAGCCCCATCTTGCCGCCCAGGCCGCTGATGGGTGAGGCGAAATCCAGGTAGTCGATGGGTGTGTTGTCCACCAGGGTGGTGTCGCGCACCGGGTCCATGCGGGTGGTGATGGCCCAGATCACCTCCTGCCAGTCGCGCGTGTTCACGTCTTCATCGACGATCACGATGAACTTGGTGTACATGAACTGCCGCAGGAAGCTCCACAGGCCGAACATCAGCCGCTTGGCGTGGCCGGGGTAGGCCTTCTTCATGCTGATGACGGCCATGCGGTAGCTGCAGCCCTCGGGCGGCAGGTAGAAGTCGACGATTTCGGGAAACTGCTTTTGCAGGATCGGCACGAAGACTTCATTGAGTGCCACGCCCAGCACAGCCGGCTCATCAGGCGGTTTGCCGGTGTAGGTGGAGTGGTAGACCGGGTCTTTGCGGTGGGTGAGACGGGTGACCTCGAACACCGGAAACCAATCCTGTTCGTTGTAATAACCTGTGTGGTCCCCATAAGGGCCTTCCAGGGCGTGCAGGTAGCCGTTTTTCTCCTTGAGCGGCACGCCGTGCTCACTGGTGCCTTCGAAGCCCGCCGGGGCCGTGGGGATGCGGCCTTCGAGCACGAATTCGGCGCTGGCGGGCACCTGCAGCGGGTGCTGGCGGCCATCAGCCGTGCGCTCGCCCACGCTGGTGTCGACCACCTCGGTGCGGCTGCCGCGCAGCAGGCCGGCGAACTGGTATTCACCCAAGGAATCGGGCACCGGAGTGACGGCGCCCAGGATGGTGGCCGGATCAGCACCGAAGGCCACTGCGATGGGGAAGGGCTGCCCGGGGTTGGCCAGCGCGAACTCCCGGAAATCGAGCGCGCCGCCACGGTGGGCCAGCCAGCGCATGATCACCTGGCGGGGCCCAATGAGCTGCTGGCGGTAAATGCCCAGGTTCTGGCGGGTTCGGGGCGTGGGCACGCCTTGCGGTCCCCGGGTGACGACCAGGCCCCAGGTGAGCAGGGGGGCGGCATCGCCCGGCCAGCACAGCTGCACGGGCAGGGTGCCCAGGTCGATGTCGCCGCCCTCCTGGATCACCTCCTGGCAGGGCGCGCGGCCCACGGTGGCGGGTTTCATATCCCACAAGGCCTTGGCCATTTGCAGCAGCTTGCCGGCGTCTTTCAGGCCCTTGGGGGGCTCTGGTTCCTTCAGGCTGGCCAGCACGCGGCCGATGTCGCGCAGCTCGCTGACGTCATCGGCCCCCATGCCCAGGGCCACCCGTTTGGGGGTGCCGAAGAGGTTGGCCAGCACGGGCACATCGAAGCGCCCACCATCTTTAGAGCGGCCAGTCGGGGCCTCGAACCACAGGGCCGGACCACCCTGGCGCAGCACGGCGTCACACAGGGCGGTCATCTCGAGCCGCACGGACACTGGCGCAGCGACCCGTTTCAGCTCGCCAGCCCGCTCCAGGCTTGACACAAAGTCACGTAAGTCACGGTATTTCATGGGTGAATGGTAATAAGAGGTAAATCTCTTATGCTTGACTGGTTATTTAAAGACTGCCTAGAATCCGCGCCTGTTCTGTCCTCAGGGCATTTTTCCTGGGGTTATCCCTAGCGCTCAACTTGAGCGCACACACGCTGCCAGCCTGGCCCCGCGTCCTGCCTGTTCAAGGCGTCGCGGTGACCGAGCTGATTATCACTGTTGCCGTGCGGCCCCCGTCTTTCAGCAAGACGCCGGGGCGCCGGGTACAGGTAGGCCCACAAGGCTTGCCTGGGCTCCGGGTGCGTCGATGGCCGAGAAAGGAGAGTCATGACAGCGTTTCGGAGTACCAAGATGTGGCGTGTCGTCGCAGCCGATGTGGTTGCTGGCGTGCGTTACGTGAGTCACAACACCCTGGCCCTGCTGGGCTTGCTGGCCGTCACCCTGGTGGTGTTCATGGCTGGCAAGGCCGAATTGCGCCACACGATGGAAGCCCGGGCATTGGGCTGGCTGATGGAGCGCGCTGCCGAGCGCACCACCGCCAGCGCGGCACCGGAATCCAACGACATCCTGCTGGCCATGGCCGAACCCGAGGCCATCGCCCGGGCCACGGCCTTGGACCCGGCCGAGCTGAACCGTCAGCAGGCCGCGCTGGTGAACTGGATCTCGCGCCGCTACAGCGTGGCGCAGGAGCCGGTGAGTCGCCTGGTTCAGGAATCGTGGGCCGTGGGCAAGAAGGTGGGCATCGAGCCCACTCTGATCCTGGCGGTGATGGCCATCGAATCGGGCTTCAACCCCTTTGCGCAGAGCCATGTGGGTGCGCAGGGGCTGATGCAGGTGATGACCGGCATCCACCACGACAAGTACGAGTTGTTCGGCGGACGCCGGGCGGCGTTCGATCCGGTGACCAACCTGCGCGTGGGCGTGCAGGTGCTGCAGGATTGCATCCGCCGCGCGGGCAGCCTGGAGGCTGGCCTGAAGTACTACGTGGGCGCTGCCAACTTGGCCACCGATGGCGGATATGGCGCCAAGGTGCTGGCCGAGCAGGCCTACCTGCGTGACGTGGTGGCGGGCCGCAAGGTGGCGTTCAACGCGCCCCTGCCGCAGGCCAGCACGGTGGTGGTGCAGGCTCCGGCGGCCGCCGTGGCCGTGCCGCACAGCGCGGCGGTGTCCCCAGATGCCGCGGCATCGGCCACGCCGGCCGGCCACGGCCTGATGCCGATTCCGGCCGCGGCCCCTGCGGCGCCGGCCGCCAGTGATCCGCTGCCGGTGCTGCGCCGCCCCGAGCAGGTGGCCATGGCCCGCAGCTGAGTGGTCCCTGGCAAGCCTCGGGGTTTCCCTTGGGCTTGCCGCTTGGGTACAATCAATGTCTCCGCGCAACTGGCGATACATGGCCTTTGTGGCCTGAGGTGGTGAACCACCGGGAAGCGCGGCGCGCGATGGGCTGAAGTCGGCTCTTCGCGGATCAGCCGTTCGCCTGGGCAGCCCTCTGGCATGCATGCACACCCCGTGTGGGCGCGCTTGCGGTGGGTCTTCAACCTTGAAGAGGACTGCCAAGTCATGTTTGACCGCGCCCAATACGCCCTTTCCGATGTCGATGCCGAGCTGTTTGCCGCCATCCAGGCCGAGAACCAGCGCCAGGAAGACCACATCGAGCTGATCGCCTC
>DDJC01000080.1 GCA_002339015.1 Burkholderiales bacterium UBA1834 | reverse complement strand
ACGCCCAGCGCGCCGCGCGCGAGGGCTTCGCCTTCCGCTTCAGCGCGCAGGATTACGAAGCCTTCGCCGCGAGCTTCGGCTTCGAGGAGACGGCCGACCAGCGCGCCGCCATCCATGCCGTGGTGCAGGACATGATCAGCCCGCGCCCGATGGACCGCCTGGTCTGCGGCGACGTGGGCTTCGGCAAGACCGAGGTGGCCCTGCGCGCCGCCTTCGTGGCCGTGACGGGCGGCAAGCAGGTGGCCCTGCTGGCGCCCACCACGCTGCTGGCCGAGCAGCACTACCAGAACATCTCCGACCGCTTCTCGCAGTGGCCGGTGCGCGTGGCCGAGATGTCGCGCTTCCGATCCGCCAAGGAGATCAAGGCCGCGATGCAGGGCCTGGAGGACGGCACCATCGACATCGTGATCGGCACGCACAAACTGCTGAGCGATTCGGTGAAGTTCAAACGCCTGGGCCTGCTCATCATCGACGAGGAGCACCGTTTCGGCGTGCGCCACAAGGAAGCCATCAAGGCCATGCGCGCCGACATTGACGTGCTCACGCTCACGGCCACGCCGATCCCGCGCACGCTGGGCATGGCGATGGAAGGCCTGCGCGACCTGTCCGTGATCGCCACCGCGCCGCAGCGCCGCCTGGCCATCAAGACCTTCGTGCGCAGCGAATCGAGCAGCGTGATCCGCGAGGCCGTGCTGCGTGAGCTCAAGCGCGGCGGCCAGGTCTATTTCCTGCACAACGAGGTCGAGACCATCGAGAACCGGCGCGACAAGCTGGTCGAGCTGCTGCCCGAGGCGCGCATCGCCATCGCGCACGGCCAGATGCCCGAGCGCGAGCTTGAGCGCGTGATGCGCGACTTCGTGGCCCAGCGCCACAACGTGCTGCTGTGCTCGACCATCATCGAGACCGGCATCGACGTGCCCAGCGCCAACACCATCGTGATCACGCGTGCCGACAAGTTCGGCCTGGCACAGCTGCACCAGTTGCGTGGCCGCGTGGGCCGCTCGCACCACCAGGCCTATGCCTACCTGCTGGTGCCCGATGTGGAGGGCCTGACCAAGCAGGCCGCGCAGCGCCTGGACGCCATTCAGAACATGGAAGAGCTGGGCAGCGGCTTCTACCTGGCCATGCACGACCTGGAAATCCGCGGCGCGGGCGAGGTGCTGGGCGACAACCAGAGCGGCAACATGATGGAGGTGGGCTTCCAGCTCTACAACGAGATGCTGTCGGAGGCCGTGCGCTCGCTCAAGAACGGCAAGGAGCCGGACCTGCTCTCACCGCTGGGCATGTTCGGCAGCAACACCGACATCAACCTGCATGCACCGGCGCTGCTGCCCGATGCCTACTGCGGCGACGTGCATGTGCGCCTGAGCCTGTACAAGCGCCTGGCCACGGCCGATTCCACCGACAAGATCGACACCATGCTGGAGGAGATCGTGGATCGCTTCGGCAAGCTGCCCCCGCAGGCGCAGACCCTGTTCGATACGCACAAGCTGCGCGTGCTGGCCAAGCCCTATGGCGTGGTCAAGATCGACGCGGCGCCCGGCATCATCAACGTGACCTTCCGGCCCAACCCGCCGATCGAGCCGATGCGCATCATCGAGCTGGTGCAGAAGAACAAGCAGATCAAGCTGGCGGGCAACGACAAGCTGCGGGTGGAGAAGGCGCTGAGCGACCCGAAGGACCGCGCGCAGTACGTGCGGGATCTGTTGCGGCAGCTGGGGCAGCCAATCAAGGCCTAGCCCTCGGCATTTCAAGGCCGGCCAGGCCTGGCATGCGGCCGGAGCAACACCCCGGCTCGCGATCAGGCCTGGTCTTTGATACCAGGCGCCTTGACGCCCAGGATCGAGGCACCCACCGCTTCCGCCACCTCAATGCCATCGACCCCGGCCGACATGATGCCGCCGGCATAACCCGCCCCCTCACCCGCCGGGTAAAGGCCCTTGACGTTGAGACTCTGATAGTCACGGCCGCGCGTGATGCGCAACGGCGACGAGGTGCGTGTCTCGACACCCGTCAGCACGGCATCGGCCATCGAGAAACCCTTGATCTGCTTCTCGAACGCGGGCAGCGCCTCGCGGATCGCGGCCAAAGCGTAGTCGGGCAGGCTACCGCGCTTTTTCTGGGCCAGGTCCGTCATCAGCACACCCGGCTTGTAGGACGGCATCACATCGCCCAGAGCGGTGCTGCGCTGACCTTTGATGAAATCGCCCACGAGCTGGCCCGGTGCGATGTAGCCACCGCCGCCCAGCTCGTAGGCACGCGATTCCCAAATGCGCTGAAAGGCCATGCCGTCCAGCGGGTTCACGGGCCCCTCGCTCAGGCCATCCTGCCGGTAATCCTGCGGCGAGATGCCCACCACGATGCCGGCGTTGGCGTTGCGCTCGTTGCGCGAATACTGGCTCATGCCGTTGGTGACCACGCGATCAGGCTCGGACGTGGCGGCCACCACCGTGCCACCCGGGCACATGCAGAAGCTGTAGACCGAGCGGCCATTGCGGGCGTGGTGCACCAGCTTGTAGTCGGCCGCGCCCAGGATCTCGTTGCCCGCGTTGGGACCGAAGCGCGCGCGGTCGATCACGCCTTGCGGGTGCTCGATGCGGTAGCCAATCGAGAAGGGCTTGGCTTCCATGTGGACACCTTGTTCGTGCAGCATCTGGAAGGTGTCGCGCGCGCTGTGGCCCAGCGCGAGCACGACGTGGTCTGCGCGAATCTGCTCGCCGCTGGCCAGGGTCACGCCGCGCACATGGCCGTTCTCGATCTGCAGGCCGGTCACGCGCTGCTGGAAGCGGATCTCGCCGCCCAGCGATTCGATCTCTGCGCGCATCTTCTCGATCATGCTGACCAGGCGGAAGGTGCCGATGTGCGGCTTGCTGACGTAGAGGATCTCTTCAGGCGCACCGGCCTTGACGAACTCGGTGAGCACCTTGCGCGTGAGGTGGCGCGGATCGCTGATCTGGCTCCAGAGCTTGCCGTCGGAGAAGGTGCCCGCCCCGCCCTCGCCGAACTGCACGTTCGATTCGGGGTTGAGCTCGCTCTGACGCCACAGGCCCCAGGTGTCCTTGGTGCGCTGGCGCACTTCCTTGCCGCGCTCCAGCACAATCGGACGCAGGCCCATCTGCGCCAGGATCAACGCGACGAACAAGCCACAAGGCCCGAAGCCGACGATCACCGGGCGGGGTGTCGAGGCCGTACTGCCGCCGGCCGGTGCATGGCCGATGAAGTGGTAGCTGGTGTCTGGCGTGGGACGGATGTGCGGATCGCTCTTGAAAGTGTCCAGCAGACGGGCCTGGGTGGCCTCATCGGCCAGTTCGCAATCCACCGTGTAGATCAGGACGATGGCCGATTTCTTGCGCGCGTCGTAGCTGCGCTTGAACACCGTGAAGTCCTTGAGGTCCGCGTCCGCCTTGAGGCCCAGACGGGCCACGATGACGGGCCTCAAGGCATCTTGCGCGTGGTCCAGCGGCAACCGCAGTTCAGTGATTCTCAACATGGCCTGTACGCTATATGCTGAAGCGCAGTTACGCTGCAAACAGTTACGCTGCAAAAGTCGCCGCAAGAAGATACGCACAAGGCCTGCAGAGGCGATCGCAGGCCCAGCGTAAAAGTGACATCGGAACCCTCCATTTTAGGCGCCAAATGCCGGTTTGGGGACCCGATGCGGACCGCCAGGGGGCCTTGCAGTCAAACGCCACGCCAGGGGACAGCCAGCGCCACACGCCAGTTCGGCGCCGCGCGCATGTCTGCCCACAGACGGCGCAATTCGAACGCATTGGCCGTCCAAGGATCCTGGCGGGGCGGCATGAGCGTGGCGCCATAGTCCACCGGCTCCGTCTGGCGCACATAGGTGCCGAACAGGTGGTCCCACAGCATCGTGAACTCGCCGAAGTTGCGGTCCAGGTAGACGGCATTGCGGCCATGGTGCAGGCGGTGATTGGCCGGCGTGTTGAACACCCATTCGAACCAGGGCAACCAACGCAGCCGCGGGATCCAGGATGTGTGCGTCCAGAAGGACCACAGCTCGATCAGGGCATAGCACAGCACGATCATCTCGGCGTGGAACCCCAGCAGTGCCAGCGGCAGGAAGAACGGGATGCGGTCCAGCGTGTCCAGCAGGCCCAGGCGCGGGCCTACCGTGAGGTTGAACTCGGGTGCCGTGTGGTGCACGCTGTGGCCTACCCAGAACCAGCGCACATGGTGCTGCGAGCGGTGCAGGCAGTAGGCACACAGATCCGTGCCCAGCAGGCACAGCCCCCAGGTCAAGACGCCATCGGCAGGCAGATCGAACACCCCGAAGGCATCGCGCGCGCCCTGCAGCACCGGCAGCACCACCAGCAAGGTCGTGATCACATACGCACCGAAATGCAGCAGCGCCAGCGACACACTGGACAAGGTGATGCGCACCGTGTGGGTCGGGCGCCTGCGCCAGACAGACCATGCCAGCTCCAGCGCGATCAGCCCCACCACCAGGAACAGCTGGTGATCGATCACGGCCTGCACCCAGGGCGTCAGCAAGACCTCGCCCATGTCAGCGATCAGGCCTGCCGGGCTGGTGACGGGTGACATCCTCCAGGGCCATCAGCAGGCTGGTACGGTCAGATTCGCTGACATCCTGGGATGCCCGGCCGCTCAAGGCCCCCTCCAAGGCCCACAGCAACTGCAAGGAAGCTTCCGGGAAGACCGCCCTCACCCGCACGAAGGCCGTGACAGGCCCCGCCTTGCGCAATGCGTTCTCGGAGCGGAGGCCGGCCTGCACCAGCATCGCCGCGAACGCTGGCCCCAGGTTGGGCAGCGCCTGCAGGCTGCTGACACCGCGCCCCGGGCTGCCTGCAGCAGCTTCCTTGGGTGCCGGCTTGTCCCTCAGCTTGGCGGCCTTGCGCGCCGCGGGCCGGTTGCGCACCGCACAGTCATAGGCCAGGTGCGCCCACCACGCCATGCGCTCGGGGTCATCGAACACCTCGGCGGGGGCGTGGTGATAGCGCAGGGTGGCGGTCTTGCCTCTGGATTCGTAGGTGAAGGGCATCAGGCCCTCGCGCTCGAACACCGCCTGCGTCTGGTCGTCGGCCTTGAAATACAGCTGCTCCTCGGCGATCAGCGCGAACATCAGGCCATCGCGGTACACGCCATGGCCGCCGAACATGGGCTTGGCCTGGACTGGCGCGAACAGGGCCATCTGCTCGACCACCTGGTCGGCGAAGGCCTGCTTGCGGGAAGGGACGGGCGCACGGGGCATGATCAGGCATCCTGCTGTCAGGGGTGAAGGATAATCCAGCCTCCTTCAAGCAGTGCTTTGATCTTCGCCATGAGTGCCCCCATCGAATTCGCCCCCGGTCTGGTCGTCCAGCGCTTCACGCCGCCGCTGAGCCTGCGCGCCTTTCGGGTCATCGCGTTCGACATGGATTCCACGCTGATCAGCATCGAGTGCATCGACGAGATCGCCGATGCGGCCGGCAAGAAGGCCGAGGTGGCCGCCATCACCGAAGCGGCCATGCGTGGTGAGATCACCGATTTCAAGGACAGCCTGCGCCGCCGCGTGGCCCTGCTCAAGGGCGTGCCCGCCGAAGCGCTGCAGCAGGTCTATGACCAGCGCCTGAAACTCAACCCCGGTGCGCCGGAACTGATCAACGCCGCCAAGGCTGCCGGCCTTCAGACCCTGCTGGTGTCCGGAGGCTTCACCTTCTTCGCCGACCGGGTGCGCGAGCGGCTGGGCATGCACGAGGCACACTCCAACGTGCTGGAAGTGCAAGGCGGGCTGCTGACCGGCCAGGTGCTGGGCGACATCGTCGATGGCGAAGCCAAGCGCCAGCATCTGCTGGCCCTGTGCGCGCGCATCGGTTGCGCGCCATCCCAGGCCATCGCGGTGGGCGATGGCGCCAATGACCTGCCCATGATGGGCGCCGCCGGCCTGAGCGTGGCCTACCACGCCAAGCCCAAGGTGCGCGAGCAAGCCATGGTGGCGATCAACGAGGGCGGCCTGGACCGCCTGCTCGAACTGATGGCCTGAGCCGTCAGGCCCGTAGGCCCGTAGGCCCGTAGGCCCTTATTTAGCGCAACTGCTCGGTCTCGGGACGCGTCAGGTTGATGCGCGCCAGTTCCTCGGTGGCCAGACGGCTGGCCTCCGCCAGCACGGCTGCGAACTGATCGATCTGCTCGATGGTGTGGTCGGCCATGATTTGCAGCCGCAGACGGCTGGCATCACGCGGCACCGCAGGGTGCTCGACCAGGTTGACCAGCATGCCGCCGGCCAGCATGAAGCGCGTGAGCAGGCGCGAGCGGCCAATGCCACCCACCACCAGCGGCACCACCGCCGAGGGCAGCCCCAGCACGGCATGCCCTGTGCCCTGCAGCAGTTGCCGCAGGTGCAGCGCGTTGTTCAGCAGGTTCTGGCGCCGCACCTGCCCTTCGGGCGATTGCACGATCTCCAACGCCTTGAGCACCACCGCCGCCTGCACGGGCGACATCGCGTTGGTGAAGGTGTGCGGCCCGCAGCCGAAACGGATGGCCAGCTTCAGGCCAGGCTCGTTGCAGGCCACGAAGCCGCCATTGGCCGCGAAGGTCTTGGAAAAACTGCCCATCACCACATCGACCTTGCCCAGCATGCCCTGGGTTTCCAGGGCGCCCAGCCCGTGGGGGCCCATGCTTCCCAGGTCATGGGCTACGTCGACCATCAAGGTGGCCTGATGGCGGTGCGCCAGTTCCTGATGGGCCTGCAGATCGGGTGAATCGGCATCCATCGAGAACAGCGACTCAGTCACGACCAGGATGCCGGCGGAGGGGTCCTCCTGGCGGATACGCACCAGGTGGGCTTCGAGCTCCGTCACGGACAGGTGGGCAAAGCTGTGGACGTGCTTGGTTGCCCCTCGGGCGCCCTCCCACAGGCTGGCGTGCGCCAGATGGTCGATCACCACATGATCACCCGGGCGCACCAGGGTGCGGATGGCGCCGTAGCCCGCACCCCAGCCGGTCGGGAACAGCGCGCATGAGCGCATGCCCAGGAAGCTGGCCAGCCGCTGCTCCAGCGCCACCGACAGGGTGGTGTTGCCCATCAGGGCCGGGCTGCCGGCCGAGTGCACGCCGTAGCGGGCAATGGCCTCCACCGCCGCCGTCTGGATCTGCGGGTGACAGGCCAGTGACAGGTAGTCCTGGCTGGCGAAGTTGATGCCATCGCCCAGCGGCCGGCCCTTGCGGTCATGCGCCTGCGCGTGCGTGAGCACAGGCCCCACGATCTGCTTGGCAAAGGTGTCGATGCTGAAATCGTCCAGCATGTCCCAGCCGTAGGGCAAAGGGCTCAGCCGCCCCAGCAGTGACGCGGGGCGGGCGACGGCGGGTGATGCGGCGGTATCCCCTGAGGCTTGAGCCTTGGCCATGTCGGCCAGGAATCCTGCCAGTGTTCCCTGAAGGGCAATTGTTGTGCGGTCCATGGACCGGCACTGTACGGCGATCCTTCTATATTTGACGAATCACGACACACCCCGCTTGAGGGGGTTCAAGCTTTGGCAGAGGCCGGCTCAGCCATGACCACGATGCCGTCCTCATCGGCGTAGAGCCAGTCACCTGGGCGCACCCACACGCCCTGGATCTGCACGGCCACGTCGCGCTGGCCCTCGTTGCGCTTTTCGGTGGGCAGGGGCATGGAGGCCAGCGCCCGGATGCCGGTGTCGCATTCGGCCAACTCGGCCACGTCACGCACGCAGCCGTCGACCACCACGCCGGCCCAGCCGTTCCTGGCAGCGGCCTTGCCCAGGTTGCCGCCCACCAGGGCGCGGCGCAGCGAGGCGCCGCCGTCGACCACCAGCACGCGGCCATTGCCCGGCGAATCCACCGCGGCCTTCACGAAGGAGTTGTCCTCGAAGCACTTGACCGTGCTGACCGGGCCGGCGAACTTGCGCTGCTTGCCAAAATCCTTGAACACGGGCGGCAGTACACGGAAAGCGCCGTCGGTGTCGTTCTTGTGCTCGTCGCACAGGTCGCAGGTCACGAAATCGGTCATGGCAGACTCCAGGGATTCAAGTCGGGTAAAGGTACAAGGCTTATTGTCACCGCCCAGAGGGTCGCTGCCGGGCAGGACGCCTGAATGGGGGACAATGGAAGGCTGTCCGCTCCCTGCCGCCCGATGAGTTCGACGCCTTCTTCCACCCCCATGACGCGACGCTGGCTGCGCCAGGCGCTGGCGTGGCTCGTGGGTGTGGGCCTGCTGGCCTGGCTGCTGAGCCATGTGCCGCTGGACACGGTGCGGGACGCCCTTCGCGCACCATCGGCGCTGGTCTGGGCCGGCACCTTGCTGGGTCTGCTGCTGAGCTACCTGATGCGCGCAGCCCGGCTGCAGGTGGTGATGGGACTGAGCGAGAGGCTGAACGATCATTCCCCTGCTGGTGCCCCGCCACGCAGGGCACTCGGCCTGAGGCTGGACGCCCTGCGCGTGATCCTGATGCACAACGCCGCCGTGAACCTGCTGCCCATGCGCGCGGGCGAGTTGAGTTTTCCCTGGCTGGCATCCACCCAGCTGCGCATGCCCCTGGCCCAGGCCGTGGCCAGCCTGCTGTGGATGCGCCTGCAGGATCTGGCCGTGCTGCTGGCCTTGGGCTTGCTGCTGTGGCCCGGCCTGCCCATGGTCTGGCGTGCGGCCGGGCTGGCCCTGCTGGTGCTGGGGTGGTTCGCCGGGCTCAAGCTGCTGGCCCTGCTGCAGGCCTCGGACAACACCGCCACAGCGTCTACATCGAAGTGGCGGCAACTGCTGCAGCGCCTTCATGAAGCCCTGACCGACCCGCATCACCACCGGCCCGCGGCCTGGGGCTTCACCTGGGCCAACTGGGCGATCAAGCTCACGGCCGGTGCGCTGCTCCTCTCGTCCATCACCCAGTCCACCCTGGGGGCGGGTTGGGCGGGCGCCCTGGGCGGCGAGCTGGCGGCCATCGTGCCCATCCAGGGGCCAGCCGGCTTTGGCACCTACGAAGCGGGCGTGTGGGCAGGCTTTGCGCTCAGCACGCCCGCCGGTGCGCTGGCCCAGGGCCATGCCGTGGCCGCCGCCCTGGCGCTGCACCTGTGTTTCCTGTTGTGCGCCGTGGCGGCAGGCGCCCTTGCCTGGGCCACCCCTTCGTGGTCGTCCCCGCGTCTTCCCGACTGACGACGCCTACGCGTTTTTGCTACAACCCTTCTCTCATGCCTGTCGAGTCCATGGACACCGCTCTCACCCGCTTTCCCTCGCACCGCCTGTCCATCGTCGTGCCGATGTACAACGAAGTGGACAACGTCGAGCCCTTCGTGACCGCGGTGCACAACGCCCTGGACAGCTACCCGCACCCCTGGGAGCTGATCATCGTCAACGACGGCAGCCGCGACGGCACCCAGCAGGCCCTGGACAAGCAGGCCGAGCTGCGCGGCCCGCATGTGCGCCCCATCCACCTGTGGCGCAACTTCCGCCAGACGGCGGCCATGCAGGCCGGTATCGACGCGGCGCGCGGCGATGTGATCGTGACACTCGACGGCGACCTTCAGAACGACCCGAAGGACATCCCTTCACTGGTCGACAAGCTGCTCAAGGACGACCTGGACCTGGTGGCCGGATGGCGCCAGAACCGACAAGATGCTTTCATCCTGCGCAAGATCCCCTCGCGCATCGCCAACCGCCTGATCCGACGCATCACCGGCCTGGAGTTCCAGGATCTGGGCTGCAGCCTCAAGGCCTACCGCGCCGACGTGCTCAAGCGCGTGCGCCTGTACGGCGAGATGCACCGATTCATTCCCGCGTGGATGGCCACGGTGACCTCGCCCGCGCGCATGTCCGAGGTGCCCGTGAGCCACCATGCCCGCACGGCCGGTGAATCCAAGTACGGTATCTCGCGCACCTTGCGCGTGGTGCTCGACCTGCTGGCGGTGAACTTCTTCCTGCGCTTCGCCGGGCGCCCTGGCCACTTCTTCGGTGGCGTGGGCCTGGGCGTGGGCCTGATCGGTACGCTGATCCTGTCCTACCTGGGCGTGCTCAAGCTGCTGGGTGAATCCATCGGCGGGCGCCCGCTGCTGTGGCTGGGCTTCTTCTGCGTGCTGGGCGGTCTGCAGTTCCTGACCACCGGCGTGCTGGCCGAACTCCTGATCCGCATCTACTACGACCGAGGCGATGTGGCGCCGTACCACACATCGCACACGGCCCCTGCGTCCGACGCCGACAGCTGGCATCGCCGGACCTGATCCTCCCCTCTGCTAGCCATGACCAACACGACCTCTCCCGCTGCGGCCTCCCCCACCCCTGACATCGCGCGCACCCAGGGTGCCCGGCCGGCGCACCGCTGGCCCCGCCTGTGGGGCCGTCGCATGTGGTTGCTGCTGGCCCTGGCCGCCGTGCTGCTGCTCTACCGTGTGGCCGTGGTGCACTACAGCGGCATCTCGCTGTTCTTCGACGAGGCCCAGTACTGGGATTGGTCGCGCGAGCTGCAGTGGGGCTATTTCTCCAAACCACCGGTGATCGCAGGCTTGATCGCCGCTGGCACGGCCGTGTTCGGCAACGGTGTGCTCGGCGTGAAGATCATGCCCATGCTCACCTATGTGGCCACCGCCGTGGCCATGGTCGGGCTGGCACGTGCGTTGTGGCCGACCTCCAGCGGTGTGCGTACCGGCATCGTGGCCGGCGCGCTCTTCCTGACCGCCCCCATGACAGGGCTGTTGGGCATGTTCGCCAGCACCGACGGCCCCTTGCTGCTGTGCTGGACACTGGCCGCCTGGGCCCTTTGGCGCGCCCAGGTCACCAACCGGCTGGGCCTGTGGCTGCTGTGCGGCGTGGTCTGCGGCGTCGGCATGCTGAGCAAGTACACGATGGCGGCCTTCGCCATCACGGCGCTGTGGGCGCTGTGGGGGGTGCACGGCCCCAAGCGTGGGCTGCTGCGCCTGGGGCCCTGGGTGGCCATTGCGGCAGCACTGGCCGTGCTGGCGCCCAATGTCCTGTGGAACGCCGAATGGGGCTTCCCCACGCTGCAACACACGGCTGACATCACCACCCAATCCAGCCGCTCAGGCGGGCCGGTCGCGGCGCTGGTGTTCCTGGTGGGCCAGATCGCCATGCTCGGCCCGGTGGCCGTGATCGCCGGCCTGTGGCTGCACCGCCGCGTGCACACGGGCACCAATGAGGTGGCGGGCCAGAGCCAGTGGGCAGCCTCCAGCCAGATGCTGCCCCCCAGCCAATGGGCGGCCAGCACCCAGGTGGCATCGTCCAGCCAGCCAGCGTCATCGCAGTTGTCGCAGCCCGAGCAAGCCCGCGCCAAGTCCACCCGCAATTCGGCCTACTACCTGGCCTCGGTCACGTCCTACCGCTATCTGGTGGCGCTCAGTGCCCCGCTGCTGCTGATCGCGGTGGCGCAGGCCTTCCGGGCCGATGCGCACGTGAACTGGGCCGCACCAGCCATGATCAGCCTCTTCCTGCTGCTGGCCACCCGTCTGAGCCTGCCGCTGGTGCCGCTGTCGGCCCCCCGCCCACAGACCTGGTTCTGGGTGGTGCTGGCCAGCAACCTCGTGCTGACAGGCATCGTGCTGCACGCACGCGACGTGATGGGCGACAAGCTGCCCGCCAAGGCCGACGTGCTGGTGCGCATGCGCGGCTGGGACGCCGCGTTCGGCCAGCTGGATCCGCTGCTGAACGACCCGCGTGTACAGGGTCTGCCCATCGTGGCCGACAAGCGCCTGCTGCTGGCCCACGCCGCCTACCAATGGCGCAGCCACCAACCCCGCATCATGGCCTGGAACCCCACCGGCGAGCATGGTGACCACTACCAGCTGCAGCGCAGCATGCCCAACACCGTCGGGCAGGACGTTCTGCTGCTGACCGACGCCCCCGATCCGGACGCCATCCTCAACCGCTTCGCCTTCAAGCGCGAACTGGGGCGCTCCGTGGTGCAGGTCGGCCCGGGCCGCCAGATCACGCTGTACCTCTACCTGGCGCGTGGCTTCGTGGGCTACGACAACCAGACCTACACTCGGCAAAGCGGCACGGCCGACGAGCACAGCGAGGACATCCCCTTCACGGAACAAGCACAGGATCAACCCCCAAGTGGACCCCGCAATTGACGTCTCCTGACCGATCCAGGCACGGCCGCACCGCCCGCCATGAACCCGACGATGATGACGACAGCTTCGACACTCGGCTGATCTGGGCAGGCCTGTTCCTGAGCCTGGCGCTGTTTGCCAAGGTGCCCACCATCGACCTGATCTTCTCGCAGCGCTACTACACACCAGAGGGCGGCTTCTTCCAGGCCAACAATCCCTTGGTGCAGGCGCTCTACCAGTACACGCCCATGGTAGGCAACACCTTGCTGGTGCTCAGTGCATTGATGGCCGTGGGCGCCCCCTCGCTTGCCAAGCTGGCCCGCCGGCAGGGGCGCGACAGCACCGCGAGCCTGCTCACCGGTCTGTGGCGTCGAACGGCGATCGGCGTACTCCTGGTGGCCACGCTCAGCTCGGGTCTGATCGTGGAACTGGGCCTGAAGAACCTGATGGGCCGCCCCCGCCCCGTCCAGACCATCGAGTTTGGCGGTGACCAAGCCTTCCACGGGGCTTTCCAGCGTGGCGACAACCCCGGCAGCCACCGCAGCTTCGTCAGCGGCCACGCCGCGGCCGGCTTCAGCCTGATCGCCCTGGGGATGTTCGCGGGGCGCACCTGGCGCCGCCGCTGGACGTTGATCGGCCTGACCGCCGGCGCGCTGGTGGGCCTGGGCCGCATCATGCAGGGCGGCCACTACCTCAGCGACGTGGTGTTTTCCTTCTACGCCGTCTGGTTGTCCTGCGAACTGGTAGCCTTCGGCATGCGCCGCTTCGAGCAGCGCCGCCAAGCCCCGCCCCGCGCCCCCACCGCGACCTGACGCCCCGCTCCGTCCTATGTCTTCCGCCGAGTCCGTTCTTTTCGACTACACACGCCAGGATGCCTCTGGCGCCAGTTGCACCGCCCACGCCTGGGCCAAGGTGCCCCCCGCCCTGCCCGCCGATGAAAAGGCCGCCGTGAAGGCCCGCATCAAGGAGCTGCTGGTCTCGCAGAACGCCGTGCTGGTCGCACACTACTACGTCGACGGCGATCTGCAGGACCTGGCCCTGGAAACCGGCGGCTGCGTCTCCGATTCGCTGGAGATGGCCCGCTTCGGCCGTGACCATGCCGCCCGGACCCTGATCGTGGCCGGCGTGAAGTTCATGGGCGAATCGGCCAAGATCCTCAGCCCCGAGAAGCGCGTGCTGATGCCCGACCTGGACGCGACCTGTTCGCTCGACCTGGGCTGCGACGCCGACGACTTCGCCAAGTTCTGCGACGCTCACCCGGACCGCAAGGTGGTGGTCTACGCCAACACCAGCGCCGCCGTGAAGGCCCGTGCCGACTGGATGGTGACCAGCTCCTGCGCGCTCGCCATCGTCAGCCACCTGAAAGCGCAAGGCGAGAAGGTGCTCTGGGCCCCTGACCGCCACCTGGGCCGCTACATCCAGCAGCAGACCGGTGCCGACATGCTGATGTGGAACGGCGCCTGCATCGTGCATGATGAGTTCAAGGGCCTGGAACTGGACCTGCTCAAGGCGCAGCACCCTGGCGCCAAGGTGCTGGTGCACCCCGAATCGCCCGAGAGCGTGGTCGCCCAGGCCGACGTGGTCGGCTCCACCTCGCAGTTGCTCAAGGCCGTGGTCGAGCTGGACGCGCCCGCCTTCATCGTGGCCACCGACAACGGTATCCTGCACCGCATGCGCCAACTGGCGCCCAACAAGCTGCTGATCGAGGCCCCCACCGCCGGCAACAGCGCCACCTGCAAGAGCTGCGCGCACTGCCCGTGGATGGCAATGAATGCGCTGCAGGGCGTGCTGTCCTGCCTGGAAGCCGGCACCGGCGAGATCCATGTGGACGAGCCCACCCGCCTCAAGGCCCACGGCTGCATCGACCGCATGCTGGATTTCGTGGCGCGCAACCCCTCGGCCATCACCAAGCCGGCGCAGGGCTTCGTGCCCAACGTGGGCGCAGCCTGACCCCACCCTCGCCTGTTCTTTCGCTTTCCTGAATCGCTGATCCCCATGTTCGACCACAACGAAACACTGGCCGAGGCCCGTGCCCGCAACATCCGTGATGCCCTGTTCGAAGACGTGGGCGTGTGCGACTGGACCGCTGCGCTGGTCAAACCAGGCCAGCGTGTGAAGGCCCGCCTGCTGGTGCGCGAAGAGGCCGTGCTGTGCGGCCGGGAATGGTTCGA
Source organism: Burkholderiales bacterium UBA1834 (assembly GCA_002339015.1). Lineage (GTDB taxonomy): Bacteria > Pseudomonadota > Gammaproteobacteria > Burkholderiales > Burkholderiaceae_C > Aquabacterium. The sequence goes on along the minus strand of DDJC01000080.1, from coordinate 22,582 downwards.
AGGCTGCCTGCACGGCCTGGACGAGCAGGCCCGAATCGACTGGGCCTACAGCGAAGGTGACCGCATGGCCCCCGATACCCAGGTCTGCGCCATCGAGGCCGATGCGCGCGCCCTGCTCACGGCCGAGCGGCCGGGCTTGAACTTTCTGCAGACGCTGTCGGCCGTGGCCACGCTCACGCGCCGGCACATGGATGCCATCGAGGGTGCCTCGCCCAACCCGCGCGGCTGCAGCGTTCTGGACACCCGCAAGACCTTGCCCGGCCTGCGCCTGGCCCAGAAATACGCCGTGCGGGTTGGCGGCGGCGCCAACCAGCGCCTGGCCCTGTACGACGGCATCCTGATCAAGGAAAACCACATCGCCTCGGCCGGCAGCGTGACTGCCGCGCTGCGCAACGCCCAGGCCCTGGTGGCTGAACAGGCCACACCCAAGGGCTATGACATCGGCATCCAGATCGAGGTGGAGACGCTCGATCAGTTGCGTGAGGCGTTGGACGCCGGTGCCACCAGCATCCTGCTGGACAACTTCAGCACCGACCTGATGCGCCAAGCCGTGGCCATCAACCAGGAACTCACGCAGGGCCAGGCCCTGCTGGAGGCCTCGGGCAGTGTCCAGCTTGACCAACTGCGCGGCATCGCCGCCACCGGCGTGGACCGCATCTCCATTGGCAAGCTCACCAAGGACGTGCGCGCGGTGGATTTCTCGCTGCGCGTGCTTGAGCGCATCGCCTGAGGCGTGCGGCATCCCCAGGCCAGGGGACAGGCCGGAAAACATCGGACAAAACGGCATTCTTCACGGCAGCCGGCGCCGCTGTCTGGGCCACACTGCGGCGTATGCCTTGCGCGGCGTACTGCCGCGTCTGTGTTCCCGCGACCTGCCTTGCTGTACCGCTGCCGACGCCATGCCCGCCGACTTCCACACCCTGCGCAACTACTACGAGCGCCAGGTCATCGAATGCGTGACTGATCACGCGCCCAACTACCCCATGCTGACCGACGAGCAGCACCCGGACGTGGCCTGCGTGGCGCTCAACCGCCTGCCGCCGCGCTACATCCGGCATGAGGTAGACCTGGCCTTCTACCTGACCGAGAAGGAGCGCACAGAGAACGAACGCGTGGTGGACGAGGCCGTGCGCTACGCCTTCGAGTTCGTGCAGGCCCGCTTCGCGATGCGGGCACGCCGCTGAGCGCGCAACCAGACGCACGCACGAAGCATCACAGCGCCCGGTTGCGCGCCAGAGGTGGATTGCGCGCGAAATAGCGCGCGATGCCCGTAGCGAGGGCGTCGGCCAACTCGTTCTGATAGGCCTCGTCCTGGAGCTTGCGCTCCTCTTCGGGATTGGAGATGAAACCCGTCTCGACCAGGATGGAAGGGATGTCGGGCGCCTTGAGCACCGCAAAACCCGCCTGCTCCACGCGTGGCTTGTGCAGCTTGCCCACCTTGCCCAGGTGACCCAGCACCGTGCGGCCCAGGCGCAGGCTGTCCTTGATCTGCGCCGTTGTGGACATGTCCAGCATGGCGCGCATCACCTGCGCATCCTTCGACTTGACGTTGACCCCCCCCACCAGATCGGAGGAGTTCTCCTTGTTGGCGATCCACCGCGCCGCCGCGCTGGTGGCGCCACCTTCGGACAAGGCGAACACCGAAGCCCCCCGAGCCTGAGGGTTCAGAAAAGCATCGGCATGGATGGACACGAACAGGTCAGCCTGCACACGCCGCGCCTTGCGCACACGCTCGTGCAGAGGCACGAAGTAGTCGGCCTCACGCGTGAGCATCGCGCGCATGCCCGGTTGAGCGTTGATGCGCGCGCGCAGCTTCATCGCAATGGCCAGGGCCACATGCTTTTCGTACAGGCCGCTGGGACCGATGGCGCCCGGATCTTCTCCGCCATGGCCGGGGTCAAGCGCCACAATCACCAAGCGGTGCGCGCCGCTGTTCGGGGTCTTGCCATCGTCGCCCTCTGCGGGCCCGGCCGCGGGCCTGGGCGGGGCCACCTTGGCCACGGCCCGGTCGGAGGGCGCTTCGCCCGGCTTGCGGCGCAGGTCGGTGATGAAGTCGCCCAGGGCGTCGTTCATGGCCTCGGCGGCCTGGCGCGACGCCGCGCTGGTGCCATCGGCCGCAGGGGTCTCGCTGCCGGGTGCCGGAGATGACGCCCCCGGGGCTGCCGTGCCCGGTGAAGATGCCGCGCCAGCACTGCCCGCTGCCGAAGCGACTGCCGCCACCTGAAGCGCGGCCGCCGGGTCAGCTTCCCGCATGGGGAACAGGTCAAACACCATGCGGTGCTGGTAGGCCGCCACGGGCGCCAGACCGAACACCTGCGGCTTGACGCCCTGCTTGAGGTCCAGCACCAGCCGGACCACATTCGGCTTGTTCTGGCCCACGCGCACGTGGGCGATGTAGGGATCATCGTGGCGCACCTTGCGCACCAGATCCCGCAACTGGGCGCTGAGTTCCAGCCCGGTGATGTCGATGACCAGGCGGTCCGGGTTCGGCATCAGGAAGTGATGCGCCTTCAGCGCCACGTCGGATTCGAGCGTGACACGGGTGTAGTCCTTGGCCGGCCACACGCGCACGGCCACCACCTGGGCGCCCCAGGCCAGTTGGGCCGGGCCCAGCAACAGCAGCAGCGAGCCGCGTGCACCGGCCGCCAGCACGCCGCGGCGGCTGAGCTGTGGGCTGGGCAAGGCGGCTTGTTGTTTTTTCTGGCTCATGGCTCGGTACTCCTCGACGTCACGCCCGGTGAGAACCAGGCGGACAGGATGTCGCTCCCTGGCATCGTGTGCGTGCGCAACACCACCTGCCGCGCACCCTGGGCATCGGTGTCCAGGTTCACCAGCAGATCGGCCGCCGGCAGCAGGCCGCCGACCTTGTCGGGCCACTCCACCACCTTCAGCCCAGGGCCTGCAAAGATGTCGCGAAAGCCTGCGTCCTCCCACTCGCGCGGATCGGCGAAGCGGTAGAAATCGAAATGCCACACGGGCAGACCCTGCGGCTCGTAAGGCTCGACGACGGCATAGCTCGGGCTCTTGATGCGCCCCTGGACACCCATGGCACGCAGCAGATGCCGCGTGAACGTTGTCTTGCCAGCCCCCAGCGTGCCGCGCAGCTCGATCAGCACCGAGGCGCCTTGCCGCAGCGTCGGGGTCAGCACAAGCGCCAGCTTCTGGGCGTCGGCAGCGCAGTCGTCTTCGGTTTGCCAGTACTGGCGCACACCCGCCTGGCTTGCGACATCAGGGGCCGCAAGGCTCAAGTTCGGGTCGATGGTCGTCGGGCTTGCTACGATCGTCACATGCATTCGGCCCCACCTCCGTCCCCCGCCGCCATGACCGGTCAATCGACCGACCTGGTCCAGCCCGAGCACAAGGGCTGGAGCGCGCAGGACGTGATGGCGCAACTGCGGCAAAAAGCCGCGATGTTGGGATTTTCTCAGATTGGCGTAGCCGACGTGGACTTGTCAAGTGCTGAGCCTGCTTTCATGGACTGGTTGTCTCGTGGCTTCCACGGTGAGATGCACTACATGGCCAGCCACGGGCTCAAGCGGGCCCGCCCGGCCGAGCTGGTGCCTGGCACCGTGCGCGTGATCACCGCGCGCATGAATTACCTGCCGGGCAGCGTGCCGCCCGGCTGGCAGCGCATCGAATGGGCGCGCGTGGCGCGCCCCGAAGCCGCCACCGTGTCCATGTACGCCCGGGGCCGGGACTATCACAAGGTACTGCGCGCGCGCCTTCAGAATCTGGCCGATGAACTGGCGTTGATCATCGGCCCCTTCGGCCACCGCGTGTTCACCGACTCGGCCCCCGTGATGGAGGTGGAACTGGCCAGCCGCAGCGGCCTGGGCTGGCGCGGCAAGCACACGCTGCTGCTGTCGCGCGAGGCCGGCTCCACCTTTTTCCTGGGTGAGATCTTCGTGGATGTGGCGCTGCCATTGACCGAGCCCGAGACCGCGCACTGCGGCGCCTGCACCGCCTGTATCGACATCTGCCCCACCCAGGCCATCGTGGGCGAGAAGCTGGTGGATGCGAGGCGCTGCATCTCCTACCTCACCATCGAACACGGTGGGCCGATCCCCGAGGCGCTGCGCCCGCTGATGGGCAACCGCATCTACGGCTGCGACGACTGCCAGCTGGCCTGCCCCTGGAACAAGTTCGCGCAGCGTGCCAGCGTGCCCGACTTCGATGTACGCGCGGCGCTGGATGGCCCGAGCCTGCTGGATCTGTGGGCCTGGGACGAAGCGCGTTTCCTGCGCCTGACCGAGGGCAGCCCGATCCGGCGCATCGGCTTCGCGCGCTGGCAGCGCAACATCGCCGTGGCCATGGGCAATGCCTTGCAGGCCTTGTCAGGGCTTGACCGCACGCCTGATGCACAGGAGCAGGCCCGGCGCATCCAGGGCGCGCTGCGTGCCTGGCTGCAGGCACCGCCGGCCGGCACGGATGTCGACCTGGTCGGCGAGCACGTGCACTGGGCCCTGTCGCGCCTGCGACCGATTGATGCCTGACAGCGAGCAGGCATGGGCCCACCCGCCTGTCGATCAACGGGCAATCAGCCGTTGACCAGCACCAGCTTGCCGCGCACCTGGCGCGATCCCATCAAGGTGAAGGCTTCCTTGATCTGCGACATCGGCAGCTTGTGCTCGATCAGCGGCTTGATCTTGCCCTCCATGTACCAGGCGGCCAGCTGCATCAGGCTGGCAGCGTTGTTCTGCGGCTCTCGCTTGGCGAATTCACCCCAGAACACGCCCATCACCGACGCGCCCTTGAGCAGCGTCAGGTTCAGCGGCAGCGAGGGGATCTGGCCGTTGGCAAAACCGATCACCAGGTAACGACCACGCCAGGCGATGGAGCGGAAGGCGGCCTCGGTGAAATCGCCGCCCACGGGGTCGTAGACCACGTCAGGGCCCCTGCCGCCAGTCAGCGTCTTGAGCTCGTCGCGCAGGTTCTGCGTGCTGTAGTTGATGACATCGTCGGCACCCAGGGTCTTGCACAGCGCGAGCTTCTCATCGCTCGACGCGGCGGCGATCACCTTGGCACCGGCGGCCTTGGCGATCTGGATGGCGGCCGTGCCCACGCCACCGGCGGCGCCCAGCACCAGCACGGTCTCACCGGCCTTGAGCTGGGCGCGGTCGATCAAGCCATGGTAGGTGGTGCCATAGGTGCACAGGAAGGCGGCGCCATCCTCGAAACTGAAGGCGGGCGGCAGCGGCATCAGCACGGCGGCTGGAGCGATGGTGTGCGTGCCGAAGCCGCCCGTGCCGGCAAAGCCCGCCACGGAGCTGCCCACCGCCAGGTGCTTGACGCCCTCGCCCACGGCCTCGACCACGCCGGCGAACTCCGCGCCGGGTACGAAGGGCAGCGGCGGCTTCATCTGGTACTTGCCTTGCACAATCAGCAAGTCCGGGAAGTTCAGGCTGGCGGCCTTGATGGCCACGCGCACCTCGCCTTTGCCGGGTTCGGGCGTGGGGGCGTCTTTCCAGGTCAGGGCATCGGGGCCGTCCAGCGTTTCGCAGAACCAGGCTTGCATGAGGTCGTCTCCAGTCATCGTTCAGGTTGTGGGAAAGGAAGTGCAGCTCAGGTCACACCGGCTGCTTGGTGAAGGTGTTGCATTGGGCCGTGTCGCCCGATTCGAAACCGCGCTTGAACCAGCGCACGCGCTGCTGGCTGCTCCCGTGGGTGAAGCTCTCGGGCACCACATGGCCCTGCGACTTTTTCTGCAGCGTGTCGTCGCCGATCTGCGAAGCGGCATTGAGGGCTTCCTCGATGTCGCCCTGCTCCAGGATCTGGCGCGAGCGCTCGGCATGGTGCGCCCATACACCGGCAAAGCAATCGGCCTGCAGTTCCAGACGCACGCTCATGGCGTTGTACTGGGCCTCGCTGACACGGCCGCGCAGCTGATCGAGCTTGGCCGAGGTGCCCAGCAGGTTCTGCACGTGGTGGCCCACCTCGTGCGCGATCACGTAGGCCTGGGCGAAATCACCTGGCGCGCCCAGGCGGTCACGCAGGGTGTCGTAGAAATCCAGGTCGATGTAGACCTTGTGGTCAGCCGGGCAGTAGAACGGGCCCATGGCCGATTCGCCGCGACCGCAGGCTGTCTGCGTGGCGCCGCGGAACAGCACCAGGCGCGGATCCTCATACTGGCGTCCCGCCTGTTGGAACTGTTCGCGCCACACGTCTTCCGTGTCAGCCAACACGGTGGCCACGAAGGCCTTCTGAGGGTCGTCCTGCCCGGCAGTCTGTTGCCCTTGAGAAGGCGCAGGGCGTGCAGGCGCCTGCGTTTGCACGGTGCCTCCGCCGCTGAGCAGGCTGAGCACGGTGAGCGGGTTCACGCCCAACACATAGCTGGCCACCAGCGCGATCACGATGGTGCCCACGCCGATGCCGCGCCCGCCGATCGGCAGCCCGAAGCCACCACCGCCCGACGATGAACCACCGTCGCGCAGGTCTTCCACGTTGTCGCTTTGTCGTTGACCTTGCCAGCGCATGGGGTGACTCCTCTGGAACACGCGCCGGCGGCTGTTGTTCTGGCCTCACGCATGAGACGGATCAGGAAATATGCCGGCAGGGCATGTTAGCAGCGCTGGCCCCGGCACGTGAATGGCACGGCCATGCGTCCAAGCCGGGCGGGCCGTAGAATCGGCCGATCATGGTGAGAGAACAATCCGCCGGGGCCGCGCCCCTTCCCGTCGTCATCATCGGGGCTGGCCTGGCCGGCCTGACGACGGCCCTGCACCTGGCCGAGACCCAGCCTGTCGTGGTGCTGGCCAAGCGACACCTTGAGGAAGCCGCCACCGCCTGGGCCCAGGGCGGCATCGTGGGCGTGCTGGGCAGCGACGACAGCATCGCCTCGCACGTGCGCGACACCCAAGATGCCGGCGCCGGCCTGGTCGACGAGAACACTGCCGAATTCATCGCCCAGCACAGTGCCGCCGCCATCGAATGGCTGGTGGCGCGGGGCGTGCCCTTCTCACCCGATCCGCAAGGCCCGCTGGGCCTGCACCTGACGCGCGAAGGCGGCCACGCGGTGCGCCGCATCGCCCATGCGGCCGATGCCACCGGCAAGGCCATCCACGATGTGCTGCTGGCCGAAGTCAAGCGCCACCCCAACATCACGCTGCGCGAAAAGTGGATGGCGCTGGACCTGATCACCAACCGCCACCTCAAGCGCAGCGTGGTGATCGAGCAGGGCGAGCCCCAGCGCTGCCACGGTGTCTACGCGCTCGACATCGAGAGCCAGCGCGTGGAGACCCTGCCCGCCTCGGCCGTGGTGCTGGCCACCGGCGGCGTGGGCAAGGTCTACCGCTACACCAGCAATCCGGACACCTCCACGGGCGATGGCATCGCCATGGCCTGGCGTGCCGGCTGCCGGGTGGGCAACATGGAGTTCATCCAGTTCCACCCCACTTGCCTATATCACCCGCAGGAGCGCAGCTTCCTGATCACCGAAGCCATGCGCGGCGAAGGCGCCCACCTCAAGCTGCCCGACGGCACGCGCTTCATGCCCGCGCACGACGAACGCGGCGAGCTGGCCCCGCGTGACATCGTGGCCCGCGCCATCGACTTCGAGATGAAGAAGCATGGCCTGGACTACGTGCTGCTGGACGCCACGCACCTGGGCGAGGCCTTTCTGAAAGAGCACTTTCCGACCATCCATGCGCGCTGCCTCTCGCTGGGCATCGACATCGCCCGAGAGCCGATCCCCGTGGTGCCGGCCGCGCACTACACCTGCGGCGGCGTGGTCACCGATCTGAACGGCCGCACCGACCTGCCGGGGCTGTACGCCGTGGGCGAGACCACCTACACCGGCCTGCACGGCGCCAACCGCCTGGCCAGCAACTCGCTGCTGGAATGCGTGGTGCTCGGCCGTACCTGTGCCGACGACATCCAGCGGCAGATCCCCGCACGCATTCCCGCCCTGCCCGGCTGGGATGAAAGCCTGGTGTCCGATGCCGACGAGGAGGTGGTCATCTCCCACAACTGGGACGAGTTGCGCCTGGTGATGTGGAACTACGTGGGCATCGTCCGGACCACGCGCCGCCTGGAGCGCGCGCTGCACCGCATCAAGCTGCTGCGCAGCGAGATCGACGACTACTACGCCAACTTCAAGGTGACGCGCGACCTGCTGGAGCTGCGCAACCTGGTCGATTGCGCCGAGCTGATCGTGCGCTCGGCCTTGTCACGCCAGGAGAGCCGCGGCCTGCACTTCAGCCGCGACTACCCGCGCACGCTGCCGGTGAGCTTCCCGACCATCCTGAGCAAGAAGCCCAAGAAAAAGGACGCCTGGCTGCCCTGAGTGGCCGCCGCGTTCAGACGCGGGCCGCTCAGGCCGCCGCCTGGGCCCGGCGGGCCTTCCAGGCCCCGAAAATGGCGATCAGGCCCGGGATCAGGATCAGCGCCCAGATGATCTTGCTCAGGTGCTCCTGCACGATCGGCATGTTGCCGAACAGGTAGCCCACCGTTGTCAGGCCCACCACCCAGATCAGCGCACCGATCACGTTGTAGGCGGTGAAGGTGGCGCGGTTCATCTCGGCCACGCCCGCCACGAAGGGCGCGAAGGTGCGAACAAAAGGCATGAAACGCGCCAGGATGATCGTGATGCCGCCGTGCTTTTCATAGAAGCTGTGGGCGGCGTCGAAGGCCTTGCGGTTGAACCAGCGCGAGTTCTCCCACTGGAACACCTTGGGCCCGACGGCGCGACCAATGGTGTAGTTGACCTGATCCCCCAGGATCGCGGCCGCCAGCAGCACGGCCATGGCCACGGGCAGGCTCATCGCCCCCGCACCCGCCAGCGCTCCCACCATGAAGAGCAGCGAATCGCCGGGGAGGAAGGGCATCACCACCAGACCGGTTTCCACGAACACGATCAGGAACAGCAGCGCATAGATCCACATGCCGTAGTCACGCACGAACTCGGCCAGGTGCTGGTCCACGTGCAGGATGAAGTCGATCAGGAAAAGTACGATGTCCATGGCGACGCATTATGACCGCGCCTCCTACAATCGAGCCCATGACCCAAGAGCGCCCCCCCCGAGCGAGTATCCGCGAGCTGCCCGACGAGCTGATCAGCCAGATCGCGGCCGGCGAGGTGGTGGAACGCCCTGCCTCGGTGGTGCGCGAACTGGTGGACAACGCGCTGGACGCTGGCGCCCGCCAGATCACCGTCAAGCTGCTGGCCGGCGGCATCCGCCAGATCCTGATCGAGGACGACGGTTGCGGCATTCCGGTCGATGAAATGCCCCTGGCGCTCAAGCGCCACGCCACCAGCAAGATCCGCTCGCTGGGCGACCTGGAAAGCGTGCTGACCATGGGTTTTCGGGGTGAGGCGCTGGCCGCGGTGTCCTCCGTGGCCGAGATGGCGCTGTCCAGCCGTACCGCCAACGACAGCCATGCCAGCCGGCTGGACGCCCGCTCCGGCGAGCTGACCCCGGCCGCCCGCGGCGTGGGTACCAGCGTCGAAGTGCGTGAACTGTTTTTCAACACCCCGGCACGGCGCAAGTTCCTCAAGTCCGAAAACACCGAATTGGCGCATTGCGTGGACGCCGTGCGCCGACATGCCCTGGCGCGGCCCGACGTGGCCTTCGCCGTGTGGCACGAGGGCAAGCTGATCGAGCAATGGCGCGCTGGCGACCAGGAGCAGCGCCTGCGCGACGTGCTGGGCGAGGCCTTCGTGCGCGACAGCCGCCCGGTCGAATGGCAGATAGGCCCTGTGCGTGTGACCGGCCGTGCCGGCATCCCCGATGCAGCCCGTTCGCGCGCCGACCTGCAGTATTGCTACGTGAACGGCCGCTTCGTGCGCGACAAGCTGCTGGTGCACGGCGTGCGCGCGGCCTATGAAGACGTGCTGCACGGCCACCGCCAGCCGGTCTACGCCCTGTTCATCGAGATCACGCCCGAGTTGGTCGATGTGAACGTGCACCCGACCAAGATCGAGGTGCGCTTCCGCGATGGCCGCGAGGTGCACCAGGCTGTACGCAAGGCCGTGGAAGCCGCGCTGGCGGTGTCGCGCGCGGGCTTGGGTACCGCGGCTGCGCAGATCGGCACGTCTGAGGTCGACAGCACCCCGCTGCCCGCCACAGGCACCGACGGCGCCGCCGTGGCAGAGCCGCTGCCCAATACCCAGCAGGACCGCCTGCCCTGGGGCGCCATTCAGCAGAACACACAGGCCTTGAGCGGCGTGCGGCGTGCGCCTGGCAGTTTCGGCGAGGCTGCGCCACAGCAACGCTGGGCCGGCTGGCCGGCAGCGAGCTTCCTGGGCGATGGCACCGTCGAGGCCGAAGCACATCGTGCGGGCGCTGCTGGCAATGACGATGCCGCACCCGGCCTCACCGCCCGCGAACGCGCCCCGCTGGAAGGCTGGATGCCACGCGCCACGCCTGGCGACACGCCGGCCAGCAAACTGGCGCCTCGCCCGGCACCTGCGCAAGCGCTGCAGACACAGGCTCCGGGCGCCCTGCCCTCGCAGCCTCTGACCTCGCACGCGCCCGAAGACTGGCCTCTGGGCCGCGCCATCGCACAGATCGGCGGCATCTATGTGCTGGCCGAAAACGCCCAGGGCCTGGTCATCGTTGACATGCACGCCGCGCATGAGCGCATCGTCTACGAGCGCCTGAAAGGCCAGATCGCGCAGGATGCGCTGCCCTCGCAGCCGCTGCTGATCCCCGTTACCTTCTCGGCCACGCCACAGGAAATGGCCACGGCCGAGACCCACCGCGAAGCCCTGCACGCCGTGGGGCTGGATGTGGGGCCTCTGGGGCCCAACACCCTGGCCGTGCGTTCTCGCCCCATGGCGCTGGACCAGGCCGATCTGGTCGAGCTGACGCGCTCGGTGCTGGCCGAACTGGCCGGTTTCGATGCCAGCCAGGTGGTGCAGCGCGCCCAGCACGAACTGCTGGCCACCATGGCCTGCCACGGGGCCGTGCGTGCCAATCGCCGCCTGACCGTCGCCGAGATGAACGCCCTGCTGCGCGACATGGAAGCCACCGAGCGCGCCGACCAGTGCAACCATGGCCGGCCCACCTGGCGCCAGCTCACGGTGGCCGAACTCGACAACCTGTTCCTGCGCGGCCGCTGAGCACTGCTCGCCGCGCCCTTTCCTTCCGCATCCAGCAACCATGAGTGAACGCCGCAAACTGAGCCTGAGCGCCACCGCCAAGGAGGCCGCCGCCTCCACGCCCCGGCGCAAGCCCGTGCGGCCCAATGCGCCCATCGCGCGTGACCGCGTGCGCCGCGCCGAGCCCGAGGCGGGCACCGCCGCCACGCCCGACGCCACCGATACGCAAGCTGCACCACAGGAACGCCATCACGCACCGCGTCGTGAACCCCGTGGCCAACAGCATGCGGAGCGTCAACCGGCACCACGCCACAGCAAGCCCGTGGACACCCCGCGCCAGGCCCCCGAAGACGGCCGTGTGCGCCTGTCCAAGCTGATGAGCGAACAAGGGCTGTCCTCCCGCCGCGAGGCCGATGACTGGATCGCCGAAGGCTGGGTCAGCGTCGATGGCCAGGTGGTGACCGAACTGGGCACCCGCGTGTGGCCTCACCAGACCATCACCGTCGACCAGCGCGCGCGCACCGAGCAATCGCAGCGCGTCACCATCCTGCTGCACAAGCCGATCGGCTATGTCAGCGGCCAGGCCGAAGACGGCTATGACCCCGCCGTGGTGCTGGTACGTCCCGAGAACCGCTGGTCGGGCGACACCGCCCCCTGGCAGCTCACACGCGGCCACCTGCACAAGCTGGCACCTGCCGGCCGCCTGGACATCGACTCCACCGGCCTGCTCGTGCTCACGCAGGACGGCCGCATCGCCCGCCAGTTGATCGGCGAGGACGCCATCGTCGAGAAGGAATACCTGGTGCGCGTGCAGAGCATGGACCAGCCCGACGCCGAGAACGTGTCCGCCGTGGTGCCGGAGGATCAGCTGGAACTGCTGCGCCACGGCCTGATGCTGGACGGCAAGGCACTCAAGCCCGCCAAGGTGTCATGGCAGAACGAACAGCAACTGCGCTTCGTGCTGCGCGAAGGCAAGAAGCGCCAGATCCGACGCATGTGCGAGCAGGTGGGACTGAAGGTGGTCGGCCTCAAGCGCGTGCGCATGGGCCAGGTGGTGCTGGGCAAGCTGCCGCTGGGCCAGTGGCGCTTCCTGGGCCCACATGAGCGCTTCTGATGCCAAGGGCGCCACGCCGCCCTTGCCGCCCCACTGGGTGGTGGTGACAGCGCTGTCCCTGCTGCTGGGCCTGCAGCCCGTGGCCACCGACCTGTACCTGCCCGCCTTGCCGCAGATGCCCGGCTCCCTGGGCGTGAGTGCGGCTGCAGTGCAATGGACCTTGTCGGTGCTGGTGCTGACCTTCGGCATCGCCCAACTGTTCTGGGGGCCGGTGTCCGATCGATGGGGACGCCGCCCCGTGCTGATGGCGGGCCTGGCCCTGTTCACCGTGGCCAGCGTGGCCACGGTGGCCGCGCCCAACCTGAAGGTGCTGGTGCTGGCCCGTGCGCTGCAAGGCGTGGGCCTGGCCGCTGCGCTGGTGTGCGCCCGCGCCATGATCCGCGATCTGTACACGCCCGAACAAGGCGCCCACGTGCTGTCACAAGGCCTGAGCGGCCTGGGCGTGATCGCCCTGGTGGGTCCGATCATCGGCGGCATCACGGCCGCCAGCCTGGGCTGGCGCGCCACGCTGGGCTTGCTGGGCCTGTTCGCGCTGGCCTCGCTGATCTTCATCTGGCGGCGCCTGCCGGAGACACTGCCTGATCACCGGCGTCAGCAGGGCCAGAGCCTGGGGCAACGTCTGGCGCAATGGCAAGGCATCGTGCGCCAGCCCATGTTCCGTGCCTACACCACGCTGACCTCGTCCACCTACGGCGGTCTGTACGTGTTCCTGGCGGCGTCTTCCTTCGCCTTCATCGAGGTGCTGAAAGTCAGCCGCCCGGTGTTCGGCCTGGTCATGGCTTCCATGTCACTGTTCTACCTGGGCGGCACGCTGCTGTGCCGGCGCTGGCTGCCGCTGCGGGGGCTCACGGGCACCGTGCGCGTGGGCGCAGGCTGCTCGCTCACCGGCGGGCTGTGGTGCGCGGGCCTGTCGGCCTGGACGCTGGCCACCGGCCACACGCCCTCGCCCTGGGCCGTGATGCCCGGGCTATGGATCTACGCCATCGGCCATGGCCTGCACCAGCCCTGCAGCCAGGCCGGGGTGGTGGCGTCGTTCCCGCACCAGGCGGGTGCGGCCTCGGCCTTGTCGGGCCTGATCATGTGCAGCATGGCCTTTGCCATCAGCGCCGTGCTGGCCGTGTGGATGAAGACCCCGGGCATGGCCGGCACACTCCACCCCCTGACGCTGGGCGTGGGCTTGGGCGGCGCCCTCACCGCCTGGGTGGCGCTCGGCCTCGTCCAGCGCCATGGCCGGCCGTTGGCCGAACAGCACGCTGCCTCATGAACACCTCGACCGCGCCTTCGGGCCTGCCAGTGGCCGGCAGCCTGCCCGAACACCCGCCGCTGATCCTGGCGGGCCCCACGGCCTCGGGCAAGACCGCCCTGGCGTTGGCCTTGGCCGACCGCCTGCCTATCGAAATCATCAGTGTCGATTCCGCCCTGGTCTACCGGGGCATGGACATCGGCACGGCCAAGCCCAATGCGCAGGAGCTGGCCCAGGTTCCCCACCACCTCATCGACATCATCGACCCGGCCGAAAGCTACAACGCTGCGCGCTTCGTGCTCGACGCCAACCGGCTGATGGGCGAGATCCGTGCGCGCGGCCGCCTGCCCCTGCTGGTGGGCGGCACCATGCTCTACATCAAGGCCCTGCTCGACGGGCTGGACGACATCCCCTCGGCCACCCCCGAGGTGCGCGCCATGCTGGATGCGCGGGCGGCGGCCGAAGGCTGGCCTGCGCTCCACGCGGAACTGACGCGCGTGGACCCGCTCACGGCCCAACGGCTGGCCCCCAACGACGCCCAGCGCATCCAGCGTGCGCTGGAGGTCTGGCACACCTCGGGTCGGCCCATCTCCGATTTCCAGCGGCGCCACCGTGAAGGCGCCCCTGATGCCGCGGCCCTGGCCAAGCCGCATGGTCTGCTGCTGTCGCTGGAACCCACCGAGCGCACCTGGCTGCACGAGCGCATCGGCCTGCGTTTCGCGCAGATGATGGCGCAGGGCTTCGTCGACGAAGTTCGGCGCCTGCGCCAGCGGTCGGACCTGCACCTGGGCCTGCCCTCCGTCCGCTGCGTGGGTTACCGGCAGGTGTGGGAAGCGCTGGATCAGGATCTGGACCTGGACGACCCCGAAGTGCGCACCGACGTGGCCGAGCGAGGGGCTGCCGCCACGCGGCAGTTGGCCAAACGACAGATCACCTGGCTGCGCTCCATGCCCTGGCGCCACGTGCTGCCTTGCGACCAGGGCATCGACATCGATGCGATCGTGCCACTGATCACGCAGTTACCAGCGTGATCGTCGGCGGCGCGCACTTTGGCATCAATGCGCGCCTGCATCCACTGAGCCACCGCCCTTGGCAGGCCTGGCCAACCACAGCAGCGGGATCAGCGCCAGGAACAGCCATGCCGACATCAGGAAGACGTCATCCGCCGCCATCGTGAAGGCTTGCTGGTCGATGAGCCGGTTGATCTGCGCGGCCGCCTGTTCGAAGCTCAGGCCCGCCTTGGCGAACATGTCCAACGTGCCGGCCATGGCCGGATCAGTGCTGCTCAGGCGTTCTGTCATGTGCACATGGTGCATGGTGGCGCGGTTCTCCCACAGCGTCGTCACGATGGACGTACCCATGGCCCCGGCCGTGATCCGCGCGAAGTTGCTCAGGCCCGACGCCGCCGGGATCTGCTCTGGTTTCAGCCCGGACAGCGTGATCGCGCTCAGTGGCACAAAGAAGAAGGCCAGTGCCCCGCCCTGGATGATCGTGGGGATCATGATCGTGCGCAGATCGGTCTGCACCGTGAAGTTCGAGCGCATCCACAGCACCAGCGCGAAGACCACGAAAGCCACGGTGGCCAGCCTGCGCGGATCGATCCGGCCCACGTTCCTGCCCACAAAGGGTGAGAGGATGATGGCCAGCACGCCCACCGGCGCCAGCGCGATGCCCGCCCAGGTGGCCGTGTAGCCCATGAACTGCTGCAGCCACAAGGGCAGCAGCACCACGTTGCCGAAGAACAGCATGTACGCTACCGACAGCGTGAGCGTGCCCAGCAGGAAGTTGCGCCGGGCGAACAAACGCAGGTTGACGATAGGGTGCTCTTCCGTCAGCTCCCAGGCCACGAAGACCACGAAGCCGACCGCCGCGATCACCGCCAGCGCGACGATCTGCCCGCTCTCGAACCACTCCAGCTCCTTGCCCTTGTCGAGCATGATCTGCAGCGCCCCCACCCACAGCACGAGCAGGCCCAGGCCCACCGAATCGATCGGCAGCTTGCGCGTGGGCGTGTCCCGCTTGGCATAGATGCGCCAGCTGATCACCGCGGCCAGCAGGCCCACCGGGACGTTGATGTAGAAGATCCATGGCCAGGACACGTTGTCGGTGATCCAGCCACCCAACAATGGCCCCGTCACCGGCGCAACGAGCGTGGTCATGGCCCACAAGGCCAGCGCCATGCCCGCCTTCGCCGGTGGGTAGCTGGCCAGCAGCAAGGTCTGCGACAGCGGGATCATCGGGCCGGCGACCAGCCCCTGCAGCACACGAAAGCCGATCAAGGCCTCCAGCGAAGGCGCGAAGCCGCACAGCCATGAAGCCAGCACGAACAGCAGCACGCTGCCGACGAACAGTCGCACCGCGCCGAAGCGCTGCGTGAGCCAGCCGGTCAGCGGCACCGAAATGGCATTGGCCACCCCGAAGCTGGTGATCACCCAGGTGCCCTGCGTTGGGCTCACGCCCAGATCACCCGAGATGGCCGGCAGCGACACGTTCGCGATGGACGAATCCAGCACGTTCATGAAGGTGGCCAGCGACAGGGCCAAGGTGCCCAGGGCCAGCGTGCCGCCGGTCAGCGGCGCGGGGGCCGAGGCCGGCCCTGCGGACGGATGGGCGCTCATGATCAGACGCCCGATGCTGCGACGGGCTTGGCGGCGGTGCGCTCCTGGGCGGCGACGCGGGCATGTGTCGGGGCGTTCGCCGGTCTGGCGTGCACACCGGCAGGCGCACCGGCATTGGTGGCGATGATGCGGTTCACGCGCTCGTCGGCATCCTTCTGCGCGCCGTCGAACACCGCGGTCTGAGCCACGGGCTGCTGACGGGTGGTCTCGGCCACCAGCGGGCCGTCCTGGCTGCTCACGTCCACGGTGGCGTCCATCGACAGGCCCACACGCAGCGGGTGCTTCCTGACCTCATCAGGCTGCAAGGCGATGCGAACGGGCACGCGCTGCACCACCTTGATCCAGTTGCCGGTGGCGTTCTGGGCGGGCAGCAGCGCAAAGGCCGCGCCGGTGCCTGCGCCCAGGCCGGCCACCTTGCCGTGGTAAGCCACCTTCTTGCCGTACACATCAGCCGTGAGCGTCACGGGCTGACCCAGGCGGATCTTCTGCAGCTGGCTTTCCTTGAAGTTGGCATCGACCCAGACGTTGTCCAGCGTCACCAGCGACATCATCGGTGCACCGGCCTGCACGCGCTGGCCCACCTGCACGCTGCGGCGCGCCACCATGCCATCGACCGGGGCGACCAGGTCGGCGCGCTTGAAGGCCAGGTAGGCCTCGCGCACACGGGCCGCGGCGCGTTGCACATTGGGGTGATCCTGCACGGTGGTGCCATCGGTCAACGCACGGTTGGACGTGGCCTGCTCACGCGCGGCGGTCAGTGCCGATTGCGCGGCAGCCAGGGCGCTCTTGGCCGATGCCAGTTGCGTCTGCGCGTGGTTGAACTCTTCCTTGCCCACGGCGCCCGTGGCCACCAGCGGCGAGCGGCGGTTCACATCGTCCTGCGCGCGGGCGACATCGCTCTGCACCTTGCTCACGTCGGCTTCGCGCAGGGCCACCTGGGCGGCCAGCGTGGCGTTGTTGGCGAACACGGTGCGCACTTCGCGCACGGTCTGCGCCAGCTGGGCCTCGGCCTGCTCCAGCGCCACACGGGCATCGGCCGGGTCCAGGCGCACCAGCAACTGGCCCGCCTTGACCATGTCGGTGTCGTCGGCCTGGATGGCCAGCACGGTGCCGCCCACCTGCGGGGTGATCTGCACNNCCTGGACGTAGGCGTTGTCGGTGTTCTCGATGTGGCTGCTGACCAGCCACCAGTGGATGCCCCAGGCCACACCGGCCACCAGGACGACGCCGCCGATGATCTTGAGCGCCTTCTGGCGTTTGGGGTTGGCCGCTGCCCCGGCCACAGGGGTGTTTTGTTCGCTCATGAGGTACTTCAGTTCAGGGAAAGCTTGGCCGAGGTGTTGGTGGTGGTGGGCGCAGCACCCGGAACGGCGAGGGCCGTAGGGGCTGGCCAATGTCCCCCCAGGGCCTTGATGAAGCCGACACGGTTGTCCACGGCGCGGGCACGAAGGTCCACGCCCAGACGGCGCTGGCTGAGCACCGCCGATTCGGCGCTGAGCACCGTCAGGTAAGGGCCCAGGCCGGCACGGTAGCGCTGCAGGGCCAGGTCATAAGCCGATTCAGTGGCACGCTGCGCAAGGGCCTGCTCCTGCAACTGGCGGTCGATCGATTGGCCTGATGTGAGCTGATCCGCCACATCGTGGACCGCTTCGATCACCGAGCCGTTGTAGGCGGCCACGGCCATGTCCTGCTCCGCCAGGCGGCCCTTCAGATTGGCCTGGCGACGGCCCGCGTCGAACAGGGGCAGGTCGATCGCCGGAGTGGCGCCGTACTGCTGGCTGCTCGACTTGAGCACGCGGTCCAGCCCGAGGGCATTGAAGCCCAGGAAGCCGACGATGTTGATGTTGGGATAAAACAAGGTGCGAGCGGCATCCACCTCGGCACCGGCAGCCTCGGCGCGCCAGCGCAGGGCCATCACATCGGCACGCTGGGCCAGAAGGTTCATGGGCACCTCGGCAGGCAAGGCATTGAGCTGGAGCTGCGCCAGGCGGGGCGACAACTGCGCCGTGGCCGCCATCGGCTGTGCGCTCAGCGCAGCCAGCAGGTGGCGCGACAGGGCGATCTGCTCGTCCAAAGCCTCGATCTGCTGACGTGTCTCAGGCAAGGCACCCTCGCCTTGCCGCAACTCGACATTGGTGTCCAGGCCGGCATCGACGCGCTGACGCACCAGCGACAGCAACTCGTCGCGCTGGGCCAGCGAACGCACGGCCACTTCGCGCTGGGCCAGTTGCCGTGCCAGCTGCACATAGGCGCGGGCCACATTGGCCGACAGCAGCGTGCGGGCCGCCTGCGTATCGGCCTGCGCGGCGCGGGCCTGGCCCACGGCAGAGCGCAGTTCGGCACCATGGCGGCCAAACAGGTCGAGCTCCCACTGGCCCTGCAGCTGCACCGTGCCGATGCTCCACATGTTGCCGGCGATCGGCGCCGGGTACAGTCCATTGCTGGTGAAGCGCTGGCGAGTGAGCTCGGCATGCGCCCCCACCTGCGGCATGTCCGCCGCGTCACGCGTCTGCACCGCAGCCTGGGCCCGCGCCAGGCGCGCACTGGCTGCCTGCATGTCAGGGTGGGCGCTGAGCGCCTCGTCGATCAGGGCGGTCAACGCCGGATCGCCCAGGCGAGCCCACCAGGCTTTGCCTTCTGCCAGGCTCTCGGGCCCTTCAGCCTTGGCCTCGACCAGGCCATAGCGACCGGCTTCCAAGGGCGCCACCGAGGCCTTGAGATCCCCTTGAGAGGCACAACCGGCCAACGCCGCGACGGCGACAGCGCTCAAACAGGCCATCTTCACTTGCTTCACCTCGATCATCCGGTTTGACTCCCGGGCTGCTGTGCATCCTTGGCCTTGATCGCATCGGCGTTGCACAGCATGCGCCGCAGCAGGGACAGCAGGGTCTGCCATTCGTCGTGGCTGAACCCCGTCAGGTAGGCATTGAGCACCTCGGACATCACCTTGGGCACCTCGTCAGCCACGGATCGGCCGTCGTCGGTCAGCTCCAGGCGCGCCACGCGGCGGTCGGAGGTGGAGCGCACACGGCGGCACAGGCCCTTGGCTTCCAGGCGGTCGAGCGTGCGTGTGAGCGCGCCGGGGTCGATTTGCAGCTCGCGGGACAGCTCGGCCAGCGTACCGGCCTTGCCTTGCGCGATCATGAACAGCGGCGTCCACTGGGCGTGGGTCAAACCCAACGTTTCAAGGCGCCTGTCAATATCCGTCACCAGACTGAGCATGATGCGGCGCATGAGAAAGCCCACGCTTTCGTCGCTGCGGTACCCGTCTGGCTTGTAGAAGGTCGGTGTACTCATATCGATTTCAATGTATTTGTCTATGCAAATATTGTCAAGACAGCATAATTAACGCAACCTTTCATTGCTGAACAACATGAACGCCTCTGTCGCCAAGACCGAAGCGCCTGCGGCGGCCCGCTCACCGGCACCGCTGCGTGCCCTGGGCCCATTCCTGCGCCCTTACCGCAAGCGGATCGCACTGGCCGCCCTGTTCCTGATCCTGGCCGCGCTGACCACGCTGGTGCTGCCCATCGCCATGCGCACCCTCATCGACCAGGGCATGGTCTCGCCCGATCCCGGCGAGCGGGTGATGGCCTTGCGCGATCACTTCCTGGCATTGGGCGGTGTGGGCGTGGCCCTGGGCGTGTTCTCGGCCCTGCGCTACTACTCGGTGACCTGGCTGGGCGAGCGGCTGGCCAGCGACCTCAAGCGCGCGGTGTACGACCACATGCTGCGCCAGAGCCCCGCCTTCTTCGAGACCACCCGCACCGGCGAGGTGCTGTCCCGCCTCACCGCCGACACCACCCTGATCCAGACGGTGGTCGGCTCCAGCCTGTCCATGGGACTGCGCAACAGCATCATGGGGCTGGGCGCGCTGGCCATGCTCGTGGCCACCAACCCCATCGTGATGGCCCAGGTGCTGGGCGCGCTGGTGCTGGTGGTGTTGCCGGCCGTGGTCTATGGTCGGCGCGTGCGGCGCCTCTCGCGCGCCAGCCAGGACCGCGTGGCCGACACCAGTGCCATTGCGGCCGAGGTGCTGGGCGCCATCCCCGTGGTGCAGAGCTACACCGCCGAAAATCGTGAAGCCCTGCGCTTCGGCGAATCCACCGAAACCGCCTTCAAGACCGCGCAGCGCCGCATCAGTTCGCGGGCGGCCCTCGTGGCCTTCATCATCAGTGCCACGGCAGCGGCCTTGCTGTGGGGCCTGTACCAGGGCACCCAGGCCGTGATCGACGGGCGCATCAGCGCCGGCCACATGGGGCAGACGGTGGTCTACGTGATCCTGCTGATCAGCTCGGTCGCAGCCCTGTCCGAGGTGTATGGCGAAATCCTGCGCGCTGCGGGCGCCACAGAGCGGTTGATGGAACTGCTGGACACGCGCGCCGAAATCCAGTCACCAGCCCATCCCGCGGCACTGCCTGCAGCACCGGGCGGGCTGGAGGTCGAGCTGCGCAACGTGCGCTTTCACTACCCCTCGCGCCCCACCCAGGCTGCGCTGGACGACGTGAGCCTGCGCGTGCAACCCGGCGAGACCGTGGCCCTGGTCGGGCCCAGTGGAGCCGGCAAGAGCACGGTCTTTCAGCTGCTGCTGCGCTACTACGATCCTCAAGCCGGCCAACTGCTGCTCAACGGCACGGCGATCAACACCCTGTCCCTGGATGAGCTTCGCCACCGCATCGGCATCGTGCCGCAGGACAGCACGATCTTCTCGTCGACGGCGATGGAGAACATCCGCTATGGCCGCCCAGATGCCACCGACGACGAAGTGATCGCCGCCGCCCGCGCGGCCCACGCGCATGACTTCCTGCAGCGCCTGCCCGAGGGCTACCACACCCACCTGGGCGAGCGCGGCGTACGCCTCTCGGGCGGCCAGCGCCAACGCATCAGCATCGCCCGCGCCATCCTCAAGAACGCGCCACTGCTGCTGCTGGACGAAGCCACCAGCGCGCTGGACACCGAGAGTGAACGGGCCGTGCAGGCCGCCCTGCGCGAGGCCATGAAGAACCGCACCACCCTGGTCATCGCCCACCGACTGAGCACCGTCGTCAACGCGGACCGCATCGCCGTAATGGACCAGGGGCGGCTGGTGGACACTGGCAGCCATGCGGAACTCATGGCACGATGCGATCTCTACCAGCGGCTCGCCTCGGCCCAGTTCGAGGCAGAGCCGCCTGCCCCCCGCATCGTCAGCATTGGCTGACACAGGGATCAGGCAGGCCCGACAGTCATCCATCACCCCGCCAGACACACTGGCAGCCACCGCCTCGTGCCGAGGCTTTGATCGATCTGGAGAACCACAAAATGACGCAGACCATCAACGCTCAACCCACCACCCGCAGCCTTCGCCGCACGGTCTTCGTGGCCACCACCATCGTGGGCGCCGCACTCATCGGCGCCGGTTGCGCCAACATGGATGACACCCAGAAGCGCACCGCTGGTGGTGCCGCCGCCGGCGCCGTGCTCGGTGGTGTGCTGAGCAAGGCCACCGGCAACAGCGGCACCATCGGTGCCGTGGTTGGTGGCGCCGCCGGTGCCGTGATCGGCAACGTGTGGTCCAAGCGCCTGGAATCGCAGAAGCAGGCCATGGAACAGGCCACCCAGGGTACCGGCGTGGAAGTGACCCGCACGGCCGACAACCAGCTCAAGCTGAACATCCCCAACGACATCTCCTTCGCCACCAACAGCGCCGCGCTCAAGCCCGAGCTGCGCTCGGTGCTCGAAACCTTCGCCACCAGCCTGCGCCAGAACCCCACCCTGGTCGTCAAGGCCATCGGCCACACCGACAGCACGGGCAGCGATGCCATCAACAACCCGCTGTCCGTCTCGCGCGCCAACAGCGTGCGTGATTTCCTGACCGACCGCGGCGTGGCCTCCAACCGCATCGAGGCCGACGGCCGCGGTTCGCGCGAGCCCATCGCCAGCAACAACGACGAAGCCAGCCGCGCCAAGAACCGCCGCGTCGAGATCTTCGTGCGCGACACGGCCGCCGCGTCCTGATTCCCCTTGTTTCACCGCCTGGTCTTCGGGCCGGGTAGGATGCACCGACAGCCCGGATAATCCGGGCTGTCGTCTTTTTGTCCGCCCGAATTCACCTTTCCCTTACGAGGTCCCCCGGTGAGCCGTCCCGTCCGCAGCCAGTACGAAGATTTCATGCGCCACGTCTACACCACGGGCGTGCTCAAGACCGACCGCACCGGCACCGGCACGCGCAGCGTGTTCGGCCACCAGATGCGCTTCGATTTGTCCGAAGGCTTCCCGCTGGTCACGACCAAGAAGGTGCACCTCAAATCCATCATCGTGGAGTTGCTGTGGTTCCTGCGTGGGGATGACAACGTCAAGTACCTCCAGGACCACAAGGTCACCATCTGGGACGAATGGGCACGTGAAGATGGCTCCCTGGGCCCGGTCTATGGCGTGCAATGGCGCAACTGGCCCAAGCCCGATGGCGGCCATGTCGACCAGATCAGCCAGGTCGTGCAGCAGCTCAAGAGCAGCCCCGATTCACGCCGCATCATCGTCAGCGCCTGGAACGTGGGCCTGATCGAGCAGATGGCCCTGCCGCCCTGCCA
>DDJC01000101.1 GCA_002339015.1 Burkholderiales bacterium UBA1834 | reverse complement strand
GGGCCTGAAGACCGCGGTGGCCGTGGTGCTCCGGCAGCGTCTGCAGAAATCGAAGAAGGCCACCACCTCCAACTGGGCAAATGCGACACTCAGCCCGCAACAGCTTCAGTACGCGGCCAACGACGCGCATGCGTCGCTGCTGGTGTACCTGGCCTTGGCGCGTGACTCAGACGGGCACGCCCAGCAGGTCCAGGTGCCCCACCACCAAGCTTAGATCGCCTCGTGCAGCCTGGGCAGACCGCTCCGTCTGCCAGGCCGATACGGAGGCCTCGCGGGAAGGCTGCACCACCACGGCCACTGCTGCGGCTTCCCTGGCCATGGTCAGCAACATCTCGCCGTGTGCGGCACCGATGCGCCAATCACTCGGCTGCACGCTGACACGATAGGCATGAGCCTCGAGCTTTTCCGCCAGACTGGCTGCAGCGTGACCGCCCAGCGATTCGCCAAAGCCTTTGTCGCCAGCCTGGTGCGCCGCAAAGGCTTCACCGATGAACCCATCGGCCGCCAACGCAGGGTGCCACGCGCGCCGGCCATCCACCGACAAGGTCGCCAGCAGGGGGCGTGGCACGGCCACCAGCAGTGCACACAATCTGTCCAGCCATGCGGAGGACACCAAATCCAGGAAGGCCGTGGTTACCAGGCCATCACACCATGACAGGTCGATGCGCTCCAGATCACGCGCCAGATCCAGTTGTTGCCCACGCACCAGCCAGCGTGCATTGCCGGCCTCGATGCTCAGCACATCGCCCTCATCCACACAGCGCCAGCCACGCTGCTGCGCCCAGTGAGAGATCTCGTCACGCTGGGCCTGCAACAGCAAGGGATCGTGATCGACCAAGCGCCATTCCTGATCTGCCTGCAGCAGCGGTGCCAACGCTCTGAAATTCGCACCCGTGCCGGCCGCCAGATCGATCAGGCGCAGTGGCTGACCATCCCTGGTCTTCAGGGCGAACTTGAAACCTTGCGCCAAGGTCTGGCTGCGTGCGGTCAGATCCAAAGGCTCACGCAGCCTCAGCCAGTCGGCAGAGAAGCCGTCCACCGAAGCCTGTTCTGTGTTCCTCGCATTCATCATCGACTCACCTCATCCAGTGCCGCGGCCCAGCGGGTCACGGTGTCGGCCCAGTCGGGCAAGGTGTCCGCCGCCACCTGCGCCGCCTTTGTCAGTTGGGCCCGCAACGGCGCATCCGTCATCACCTGGCGCAAGGCCTCGCGCAGGGCGGTCACATCGCCCGGCGGCACCAGCCGCGAAGCCGTAGCCGGTACGGTGTCCACGATTGCCCCCGCCGTGGTCGATACCACAGGCAGCCCATGCGCCAGCGCCTCGGCGAAGACCATGCCGTAGCCCTCGTGGTAAGAGGGCAGCACAAACACCTGAGCCTGTTGGTAGGCCTGCGCCAGGCGTTCTGGCGGCTGTTCGCCGAGCAGCGTGACACGATCCTGCAAGCCATGGTCGGCGATGCGATCGCGCAATTGCGCCGCGGCGGCGGGATCACGCGCCAGGCTGCCAAGGCAGATCAACTGCCACGACAGATCACGCAAGCCGGCCAGCGCATCGACCAGCAACACATGGCCCTTGCGCGGCGTGATGGTGCCCACCGACAGCAACTGCAGCGCCCCATCATCAGCCGGCCCGCGCTTGTGCAAACCTGCCGGCTTGTGGGTGCCTGGCGGCACCACCGCCACCCGCCCGGCTGGCAGGCCACTGGCCCGCACCGCCCCCGCGGTGTGTTCACTGGGGCAGATGACGCCCTTCAGCTGTGGCCACATATCAGCCTCCAGCGCGGCGTAATGGTTCACCTGCGATGGGCTCAGGCCCGTTTCGAGCGACAAGGGATGGTGGATGAAACCCACCAGGCGCAGGCGGGCGGCGTGTGCCGAGAGGCTGTCGACCAAACCAGGCAAGGCCAGCCCGTCAATCACCACCGTGCGCCCATCGGGCTGCCTCGCCAGGGCATCGGCGGCCGCGCGCCGAGTGGCGACATCAGCATCTGGATAGGTACCGCGAAGCTCAACCACATCCACGGCCATGCCAGAAGCACGCAACCCATCCACCACATGCCGGTCGTAGAGATAGCCGCCGGTCAACTGATCCAGCCGGCCCGGCACCACGAAGCCCAGCGTCATCAGTTCAAGGGCCCTTCGAAGGCCGCCCAGGCCACGGGCGATTCCCGCAGCACCACGCGCAACGAAGCCAGTTGGCCCGCGGTGCCCGCGCCCACGGCACCCTCGGCCACGCGCACCTTGATGCGCTGGAAGATCTCTCCGGCCAGGAACTCGGTGGTGGTATTGCGGCCCTTGAACACGGGCAGTTCGTCGAGGTTCTGGTAGTTGAACTCGGCCAGCACGTCGCGCAGCAGTGCCAGCGCCAGGCCGATGTCACACACCAGGCCGTTGTCATCGAGTTGAGGCCGACGGAACTCGATCTCCACGCCATATGTGGCGCCATGCACCTTCTGGGCAGGCCCGAAGACCTCTCCGCGGAAGCTGTGGGCGATCATGAAGTGGTCCGAAACGGCAAGGCTGTACATGGGCAGGTTCATCTCAGTGGTAGTCAATGACGTGGCAGAGCTCGGCGCCTGGATATTCCACCAGACGCGGCAAGGTGTGGGGCAGATGCTCGAAGCGGCTCTCGCCCGTGAGGAAGTGGTCGAACACAGGATCGGCCAGCAGATCCAGGGCCAGGGCCAGGCGGCGCTGACAGGTCCAGCGGGCGCGTTGGGACGTCGCCACCGAGCCAACCTGCGATGAGCGCAAGTTCAGGCGCTTGGCGTGGAAGGCCTCGCCCAGGGGCACGCTGACAGGACGATCGCCGTACCAGCTCATCTCCAGCACCGTGGCTTCGAAACCAGCAATACGCAGGGCGGTCGTCAGGCCCTCGGGATGGCCGCTCGCGTGGATGACCAGGTCAGCATCGGGCGAAGCATCCGCAGGCTGTGCAAAGCGGCAGCCCAGCCGCGCAGCCAGGTCGGCGCGCGCAGGGTGGGTGTCGATCAGCTCGACCGATGCACCGGGCACACGGGCCGCCAGTGCGGCCACCAGGCCGCCAACCACGCCGGCACCGACCACGGCGATGCGGTCGCCCAGGCGCGGCGATGCATCCCACAGGCCATTGATGGCGGTCTCCATGTTGGCGGCCAGCACGGCGCGTGCGTCGGGCACGGCATCCGGCACGGGCGTGACAGCGTCCACCGGCACGATGTAGCGGTCCTGATGAGGGTGCAGGCAGAACACGCGCCGGCCCAGCAGGTGGGCCGGGCCCGCCGCCACGCGGCCGACAGAGGCATAGCCGTACTTCACCGGGCCGGGAAAATCACCTTCCTGGAAAGGGCAACGCATGGCCTGCCACTGGCTGGCGGGTACCCTGCCACGGAACACCAGGCTTTCAGTGCCGCGGCTGATGCCGCTGCGCAAGGCCTCGACCAGCACCTCACCAGGCGCGGGTTCGCGCAGCGTCGTGCTGTGGATCTCGCCATGGCTCGGCGACACCACCCAGAATGCATGGCCTTCCAATCGCGTCTTGGAACGATCCGGGTCACTCATGGAAGGCACACTCGATCATGGTGTCATCGCCCAGCAGGAAGCGGCGCGTGCGCGGGCGCAGGCTGTGGGCCAGGTCATGGATTTCGGGCAACACCAGGCTGGGACGGCCGGAGCCGATGATCACTGGGGCCACGGTGATCTGCAGGCGATCAAGCGCGCCGGCCGCCAGGAAGCGCGACACGGTGATCCCGCCGCCCTCCACGAACAGCCAGTGCAGCCCCCGCAGCGCCAGCACCCGGCGGATCTCGAACGGATCCAGGCCATGCTCACCACGTGAGATGGGGATCACCTCGGCCTGCCCACACCGCGGCTCACGGCCCATGCGGTCTGCCGCGACCAGCAGCAGCGTGGGCGCCTTGCCGTCGTTGAACACCTTCTGACTGCCATCGAGGCGGCGCTCTGGATCCAGGATCACCCGCGTGGGATGCTCACCCGCGCACAGGCGCACGGTGAGTTGCGGATCGTCATGCTGCACGGTGCTGGCGCCCACCAGCACAGCGTCCGCGATGGCGCGCATGCGGTGGGTGTGCAGTAAATCCTCATCACCGCTCAACCAGCGCGACACGCCGCAGGTGGTGGCGATGCGCCCGTCCAGACTCTGCGCCAGATGCCCCACCACATAGGTGCTGCCCCGCCGACGCATGGCGCACAGGGGGCCGTACAAGGCATGCAGCAGCGATTCACCATCCAGGAAGGGCACGCCCCCTTCACCCGGGCCACCCTGGCGGAGCAAGGCCTGCCAGGCTGGATCCTCGCCATGCAACGCGACCGTGCCGGATGAGCTCAGCAGCTCGGTGGCGGCCGTCATTCTGCGTGGCCTCCGGCCGCCACCACGGCACCAGCGGTGACGCTGGGTGGTACGAGGTCGCCCTGGCCGAAGGGCGTGAACAGCACGGCGTACTCCGGCTTGTGCGGCAATCGGGCCTCTTCAGGGATGCGGCACAGGCGGCTTTCGGCCAGCCAGCGGCCCAGACGCGGATCGGCCGTGAGCACCGCCAGCGGAATCGATGCGCTCAAGCCCATCACAAAGGGCAGCCACAACCAGAACGTGGCGGGAAACACCTGCCAGAAGGCCAGGCCCAGCACCACGCCCAGCGCAGTGTGCAGCCACAGGCGGCGCGATGCATCCGCCCATGACAGGCCCACCGCATCACGCTGCTGCGCCGCCCATCCAATCTGCCGCCCCAAAGGCAGGCCCAGCATGAACAGGGTGATGGACACGGCCACGATGGGCGCCATCAGCACAGAGAACACCAGTTCCATCAGGGCGCTGATCAGCACGCGGCCGGTGCCCCCGTACTCATCGCGCAGCTCGGGTCGCAGCAGCACATCACCCAGCGTGGCGATCTTGGGTGCGAAGCACATGGTCATCGTGATGCCGAAAAGCGTCCCGAACAGAGTGACATCCACAGGCAGATCACGCAGCAGCCCCAAGGCGATCATGCCCAGCCAGGCCGGTGCACCCGCGTACATCGCGATGGCCAGCCACAACTGCGCACGGCTCACGGGCAACAGGCCGGGCATGCGCAGCAGCTTAAGGTACTGAAGATTGCCTTGGCACCAGCGCAGATCCCGGCGGATGAACTCGGGCATGGTGGGCGGGTTCTCTTCCCAGCTGCCGCCTTCTTCGGGCAGCACGCGCACCTCGTAGCCGGCACGGCGCATCAGCACGGCTTCGAGCTGGTCATGGCTGAGCACCTGACCGCTCAGGGGCCCCTTGCCCGGCAACAGCGGCAGGTGACAATGCTCGGTGAAAGGAGCCAGGCGGATGATGGCGTTGTGCCCCCAGTAGGGGCCGCAATCGCCCTGCCAGCTGGCCGCACCCAGCGTGTACGAGCGCATGCCCAGCCGCATGCCGAACTGGAAGATGCGCGCGAAGGGGCTGGTGCTGGGCAGGCCCGTCACCAGCGTCTGCAAAATACCGATCTGTGGCTGCGCCTGCATGATGCGCACCAGGCGCAGCATGGCGGCGGATGTCATCACGCTGTCGGCATCGAGCACGATGGCAAAGCGGTGCTGGCTGCCCCAGCGCTCACAGAAATCACGGATGTTGCCGGCCTTGTAGCCTTCGTGCGTTTCACGTCGGCGGTAGGTGATCTTGAGTTGCCCGCCGAAGCGGTCCGTGAGCCTGGCGGCCACCAGGCGCTCGCCGTGGATGATCTCGGTATCGTCGCTGTCACTCAGCATGTACAGGTGGAACCACGGTGCATGCCCCGAGCGCTGCAGACCTTCGAGCATGAACCCCAGGTTGCGCTCCAGACGCTCGGTGTCTTCATGGCGGATGCACATCAGCAGCGCGGTGGACTGCGTGATCGGCTCGGTGCCGGTGATGCTGCGCAGGTGCGGTGCCACCTCGGCGGCGGCATCCCGCGAGAAGTGCATCAACCAGAAGCCAATCACGGCATTCCAGAAACCGATGGTGGTCCACGGCAGCGTGACGGCGAACAGCAGCATGATGCCGATGCCCAGGACATCGACACCGCCATCGAACAAGGCCCCGCCCATCAGCGCCAGCAACGCCAGCGAGGTGGTGATGACCAGGGTGAGGAACACCTGGCGACGACGGCGCAAGGTGGCTTGGGCAGCCACGGAGGCCGCCATGTATTGAAACGCGCTCAGCATGCCGGACTGCCCTTACTCACTGATGGCCATGGATTGGGGCAAGGCGTGGCCCATGCGGGTGCGCTTGGCCTCGAAATAGCCCACCGAGTGCTGGTTGGGCACCGTGATGACAGGCCGGCGCTTGTCCACCTTCACACCCAGGGCCGCCAGCTTGGCCACCTTGTCAGGGTTGTTGGTCATCAGGCTGATGCTGGGCACACCAAAGTGAGCCAGCATCTCGGGCACGACCTCGTAGGAGCGGGCATCGTCGGGCAAGCCCAGCATGCGGTTGGCGTCCACCGTGTCATAGCCGCGTGATTGCAGGTGGTAGGCGCGGATCTTGTTGGTCAGGCCGATGCCGCGGCCTTCCTGGCGCAGGTAGAGGATGATGCCGGCGCCCATGCGCACGATCTCGGCCATGGCCTTGTCGAGCTGGTCGCCACAATCGCACTTGAGCGAACGGAACACTTCGCCGGTGATGCACTCGGAGTGCACCCGTACTGGCAGGCCGGTCTGGCCGATCACATCCCCGTGCACCAGTGCCACATGCTCGCGATAGCCTTCCGTGCCGTCACGGCCAGTGGTGCGGAAAACATGCATGGAGAACAGGCCATGCTCGGTGGGTAAATCAGAAGACGCCAGCCATTGGGAATGACGGGAAGACAAGGCGGTAGGACTGGGCATATTGATTTAATTCCTGACTGCGCGTGTGCAGCGCGTGGTAGAACCTTTCAGCGGCTTGCTGGCCAAGTGACCAGATCGCATATTCAGAATATCCGCCGGATCAAGACGCGTCACGCAAATCACGCAATAGCCCCGGGCGCCATAGTTTGTTACATTCAAAAACGACTAAATGAAGCGACCTTCGTATTTTCAGTCATCTGCCTCATAGCGTATCTCACCACGCCATATCCTTTGCCATAACGATATGCGTATTTCCGGAAAGGTCTTCCACCCCCTATTTGAGGGATCCTCAGTTACCGGTTGAGATATTGAGCGGCGACAGGCCAGGCCGATTCCAATAAATGACGAGTATGACTGAATACCGTTGAACGGCAATACCTGGGCGGGTTGCCCGAATATTCAGTCAATGACACGTCGCGAGCCCGAGGCTTTTTCCGGCACTTCGATGGCGAAGGGCATGCCGAAAAACACGGCACCGCTCGCCTATGCTTCACACCCATGAGCACGCCCAAAACCCTGCTGATCGTCTACCACTCCCAGACCGGCGGCACCCACCAGATGGCACAGGCTGCGCAGGACGGCGCGCTGGCCGAGGAAGGCGTGTCGGTGCGCCTGCTGCACGCCGCCGACACACAGGCCGATGACGTGCTGGCCGCCGACGGCCTGGTGTTCGCCACCCCGGAGAACCTGGCCGCCATCAGCGGGCAGCTCAAGGACTTCTTCGACCGCAGCTATTACGCGGTGCTGGACCGCATCAACGGCCGCCCTTATGCAGCGCTGATCTGTGCGGGCAGCGACGGGCACAACGCCGCGCGCCAGATCGAGCGCATCGCCACCGGCTGGCGGCTCAAGCCCGTGGCCGAGCCCTTGATCGTCTGCACGCACGCGCAGACACCCGAAGCCATCCTGGCCCCCAAGCAGATCAGTGAAGATGATCTAGAGCGCTGCCGGGCGCTGGGCGAATCGCTGGCGGCGGGGCTGGTGCTGGGCGTGTTCTAACCACCTCAGCCGCCCGCCTGGCGGTCGATCCATTGCGTGGCGAGGGCAAAACCGTGGTCCTGCGCGTCCTGCATCAGGGCAAAGTGCTTGCCCTGGGGCGCCAGTGCCACCTCTTCCTCGGTTTCAGAGCCCCGCACGTAGGCGGTGGCCATGAACTGGCGTGTGGCTGCATCCCATGCCGTGACCACGCGGATGCGGAATCCGGCATGGGCACCGATGGCTTCTTCGTGATCGCCGCTGTGGATGATTTGATGATCCATGATGGGCTCCCGGTAAGCGATGCCATCTTAAGCAATGGCGCTAAACCGGGATGGCCCAGCGGCTTTGCCGCTTGGCATTGTCGCCATGAGTCAGGTAACGATCTTTGCCAGCGTCTGGAAGACCAGCCTCTCTGCCTCGTCATGCCCATCACGGCCCACGATGCTGGCAGCCACCGCCTGCAAGACACCGCCCTGCCACAGCCCGAACGCGCTCGCGTTGTACCCGGGGCCACCACCGTTGTGCCCGCGCACGAGGCCCATCGGCATCGCCGGATCGATCATCAGGCCCAGGCCATAGCCGGGCTGCTGCCAACGGCCACCGACCCGCCCTACCGGCATGGCATCGAGCATGGTCGCCAGGCTGTCGGGCTGAAGCAGTCGCCCCGAGAACAAGGCCAGCAGGAATGTGCGCACCTCGGATGCGGTCGAGGCGATGACGCCGTGCGATACCCAGCCCGGGTGGTATCGCCCCCGCACATCCACCCAGGTATCTCCTTCGGCGATCTGGCGAGACAGGCCCGGCGCCAGCGGGCGCAGATCATCCAGCGTGGACGCCACCGAGGTGCGTGACAGGCCCAAGGGTCTGCACACGCGCTCTGCGAGTTGGTTTTCCCAAGAGCTCTCGCCCACCATTTCCAGCAACTGGCGCAGCACCATGTAGCCTGGGTTGCTGTAGGCAAAGCGGGCAGGCTCGGGCACGTTCCAGTCACGCGCCAGCGTGGCCTGTGTGAAGTGCCCGGTGGACCAGGGCTGGCCAGGGTGCTGGCGAACCTGGGCATGGTAGTCAGGCAGCGCGCCGTAGTCGGGCACCCCGGCCGTGTGCTTGAGCAGGCGCCGCGGGGTGACCGCATCGGTGAAGGACCTGGGCAGTTCTGAATCACGCCAAAGGCTGCGAACAGGCGCATCCAGATCTAGCTTGCCCGCATCGTTCAATTGCAGCAGCAGGCAGGCCACGAAGGTCTTCGTGATGCTGTAGATCAGAAAGGCAGGCTCCTGTCCGGCGGCCTCGGGCGTGCTCCAGCGCGTCGCACTGCCTTGCGGCGTCCACACGCTCAGGGCGGCGGCGATGCCGTCCGCACGCGGCGCGTCGAGCAGGCCATCGATCTTCTGGATGAGGATGTCGGCCACGGGCATCGGCGGGCTCAGTCAGGACAAGGTGAGCGACTGCGCCAGTTGCGCCGGATCGGCCTCGGGATCCCACCTCCAATGGGCCAGCATCGGCGCCTGAAGGTGGTCCCGCAAGGTACGCAGGTTCGCCTCCTGCTCCGGCATGGCGGCATCCACCACGTTGGCCACCCAGCCGGCCAGCGTCAGGCCACGCGAGACGATGGCCTCCTGCGTGAGCAGCGCATGGTTCAGGCAGCCCAGGCGCAGGCCCACCACCATGATCACCGGCAGGTGCAGGCGCTGGGCCAGGTCGGCACTGGAGGCGAACTCGCCGGGGCCCTCGTGCAGCGGCACGATGAAGCCGCCCGCCCCTTCCACCACCACCGCATCGGCGTGCTGGCTGAGCGCATGAAAGCTCGCCTCGATGTGGCCGATGTCGATCACGGCGCCTGCATTGCGCGCGGCGATGTGCGGAGAGACGGCATCGGGCAGGGCATACGGGTTGTCGAAGGCCGGGGGCACCTTCAGGCTGGAAGCCGCGCGCAGGGCGGCCACGTCTTCATTGAGCCATTGGCCGGGGCGGCCGTCCACACCGTCGATCCAGTCACAGCCAGCGGCCACCGGCTTCATGCCGACCACCCGCTGGTGGTCTCGGCGCAATGCATGGATCAGGGCGCAGCTGGTGCGGGTCTTGCCGACGCCGGTGTCGGTACCGGTGACGAAGTAGGCGGTCATGGCACGGGCACCTCGCTGGCCTGGTCGGCTGAACTCCCTTCTTCGGCCAGCACATGATTGAGCACGCGCAGCGCGCCTTCGGCCAGGTGGTGCTGCTCGGCCTCGCCCAGCACGTAGGGCGGCATGAAGTACAGCGTGGGGCCGATGGGTCGCAGCAGCAGGCCTTCGTCGAGCGCGGCGCGGTGGTAGCGCGAGGCAAAGGTGGGATCCGCCACGTCCACATCCCAGGCCCAGACCATGCCCAGGCGGCGCGAGCTTGTCACGCGCGGGTGGTCCGTGATGGGCTGCACCAGTTCGTCCAGGCGCTCGGCGGCGCGGCGGTTGTCGCCCAGCACGTCGCTGTCGGCAAAGGTGTCCAGCACCGCCAGCGCCGCACGGCAGGCCAGCGGGTTGCCGGTGTACGAGTGTGAGTGCAGGAAGCCGCGCGTGGTGCGGTCATCCCAAAACGCCTGGTAGACCTCGTCCGTCGTCAACACGGCCGACAGTGGCAGCACACCGCCCGTCAGGCCCTTGCTCAGGCAGATGAAGTCGGGTTTGATCGGCGCGCCATCTTCACCCAGCGCCTGCTGGTGCGCGAACATCGTGCCTGTGCGGCCAAAACCCACGGCGATCTCGTCGGCGATCCAGTGCACCTGGTACTTGTCGCACAGGCGGCGCACGGCGCTGAGGTAATCGGGCAGGTACATGCCCATGCCGGCGGCGCCCTGAATCAATGGTTCCAGGATGACGGCAGCGGTCTGCGTGTGGTGTTCTTCCAGGTAGGCAGCCAGCGCATCGATGCAGTGCTGCGTGTGCTGGGCGGGGCTCACACCGGGCGCGGCATGGCGCGGGTCGGGCGATGGCAAGGTCGCGCTCAGACGCAGCAGCGGAGCGTAGGATTCGCGGAACAGCGGGATGTCCGTCACAGACAAGGCGCCCGCGGTCTCACCGTGGTAGCCGCCCTGCAGACCAATGAAGCGGTGCTTGCCGTCGCGCCCCCGGTTGCGCCAGCTGTGGGCGCTCATCTTCAGCGCGATCTCGGTGGCGCTGGCCCCGTCGCTGGCGTAGAAGGCATGGCCCAGACCGGTCAGCAGGCCCAGGCGCTCGGACAGCTCCACCACCGGTGGGTGCGTGAGCCCCGCCAGCATGATGTGGTCGACTTTCTGGAGTTGATCGGCAATGGCCTCGCGGATCGGGGCAAAGCCGTGGCCGAACAGGTTCACCCACCAGGAACTCACCGCATCCAGGATACGGTGGCCACGGTCGTCGATCAGCCAGGGGCCCTGCGCCGACACGATGGCGCGCGGCGGATGGGTGTCGTGCACCCTCATCTGGGTGCACGGGTGCCACACGGCCTGGCGGCTGCGATCCGCCCATGACATGTCCTGCATGGATGTGACTCCGAATCAGGCCGTGGGCCTGTAGACGCAGCGATCTCCCGCTGCCCGCGACACACTCACCGCCGCCACCTGGGGCAGTTGCAGGTGCACCTGCGCGTAGATGAACACGCACAGGTTCTCCAGCGTGGGCGCCCCCAGGCCGGCCACTTCATCCAGGAAGTGATGATCGAGTTGCTCGCGCACACCGGCGATCACGGCACGAAGATGGGCCAGGTCCACCACCATGCCGGACTCGGGCTGGCGCTCGCCGCGCACCATCACCTCGGCCGTGTAGGTGTGGCCGTGGATACGGCGGCTGCCGGCGGCCTCCTCGGCGCCCACCTGGCGTTTGAGCGTGTGGGCGGCATCGAAGGAAAAGGTCTGGCTCAGTTCGAACATGTTGTGTGTGGCGGGCCTCAGCGGATGCCCAATGTTTTGTGGGTCTGGACGCTCAAGAGCCAGCGCGGGTGGTCCAGGCACCATTGCACGGCCCACTCGGTGGCGACCAGGCGCGCCTCGGGCGAGGCGCTGTCCATCGGCTGCACGCGGCGCTGCACGAAATCCATGGCATCGAACTCGGCCAATTTGGCCGCATCGAACCCGACTTGCGGCACGACCACCTTGAGCTCGTGGCCCGACGTCTGCACCAGGATCGAACCGGCCTTGGGGCTCACGCAAATCCAGTCCAGTCCGGGCGGCGCGGCCACGGTGCCATTGGTCTCCACGGCGATCTCAAAGCCCTGATCATGCAACGCATCGATCAAGGCCGGGTCGACTTGAAGCAAGGGTTCCCCCCCAGTCAGCACCACGAAGCGGCGCCCCAGGCGGCCCTGCGCGGTGTCCGGCCAGAAGGAAGCGATGCGGGAAGCCAGATCTTGCGCGCTGGCGAACTTGCCGCCGCCCAGCCCATCGGTGCCCACGAAATCCGTGTCGCAGAACTGGCAGATGGCCTTGGCGCGGTCTTCCTCGCGGCCAGTCCACAGATTGCACCCTGCGAAACGGCAGAACACGGCGGGGCGGCCCGCGTGGGTACCCTCGCCTTGCAGGGTGTAGAAGATTTCCTTGACGCTGTAGGTCATGCTCGTCCCTTGAAGCCCGTCCACCACACCACCAACGCGGCCGCGATCACCAGGGCGGCGTAAGTGCTCATGGCCCCATCGCGTCCAGCGATCAGCAGACCTGCCGCCAGCACGACGACACCCGCCATGGCCACACGGCGGGTCAGCACCCACCCCATGCCTTTGAGTGTGCGCCACCAGAACAGGCGCGCCAAGGCCGGCAACAGCAAGGCCAGGCCCAGGGCAGGCAGCAGGAAATTGAACAGGTGGATCAGGGCGTCAAGAAAACCCATGGACAACGAAGGCCGGCAAGGCCTGGGGTAAACATCATGAAAGGCGTGGCATCGCAAGCACCCAGGTCAAACGAGCGTCATGCGTCTCTGCGTCTGACACCTGTTTCACCTGAGGCACCTCAAATGTCGTCCATTTCGCCGACCACAAAAGGGTTGCAATGGCCGACAATGTCGGTTCGACAATGCAGGCCTTTGAACGCCTCAATGGCCTGACCCGCACACGCCAAAACCCTCGATTTTATAATTTCTCACATGAGTGTCTTGGCCCTGGGTCTCAACCACACGACGGCCGCGGTTGATCTGCGGGGCCGGTTCGCCTTCGCGGTGGACCAGTTGAACCCTGCACTGCGCACCCTGCACAACCGCCTGGCCGGTGGCCAGGCCAGCCATCCGACCGCGCCCGAAGCCGCCCTGCTCTCCACCTGCAACCGCACCGAACTGTACTGCGCGGCACCCGCCCTGAGCGGCTCGCCCCAGGTACTGCAGCGCGAGGCCGTGAACTGGCTGGCCCATGTGGGCGGGGTCTCGCCCGACGACCTGATGCGCCACACCTACATGCTCGAAGGCGGCGCGGCGGCACGGCATGCCTTCCGCGTGGCCAGCGGGCTCGATTCCATGGTGCTGGGCGAA
>DDJC01000030.1:2333-6561 GCA_002339015.1 Burkholderiales bacterium UBA1834 | reverse complement strand
TGCTCGAAAGTGCCTGACGCTGGCCGACGGCCAAAGATGGATGCTTTGGCCGTCGGAATTGAGCTACAGGATGCGGGCCTTTGCAGTCCACAGCGCATACGGCGCGGCGCGATGAGGCGTGCGGCCATCCTGAAGGCCACAGACTTCTGAGCGGCTACAACCGGACTGAGTCAGCCCCTACGTCGTCCCAGAATGTAGTGGTCGTATTAGTGAGCGCGCCGCAGTAATTAGCGAGATGTAATGGGGTCGTCATCTCACTGAAATGTCTGAATTCCTAGGATTAAATCTCCTACTGAGGGAGATTTAAAAAATGAAGTTATTCAGACATTACATCATCGCACTAGCAATTATCGCTCCTGCTCCCGCCTTTGCTGACGGCTCGACGGATCGACTGTATGGTGAAACGCTGCAAGCAAATGAAGCTTCCACACGTGCATATGCCTTGAACGCAGGAAAGAATCCTGCCTCCCGTCGTCCATTATCGCTACGGAATGACGCTTGATATCGCTAAGGTCATCGGGCTCACGCCCACCTATGGAAAGTGCGGAATAATTCCGGCGCAGATGTCTTATGTGGAATCGAAAGGAGAAATCAACATACTCGAATATCGCGCTTCGGGGAGCGACTGTCGAAACGAGAACTGACTGTACGAGATGCGATTTACAGTATTCAACTTGCCCTAGCAGGCTGCTGAAGAACCATCTGATGTGCGGAGCGGTAAGGCCGTTATTCCGTTCCGAGTGATTGCAATGGCCACAGATTGGGCATGAAGGTGCCGATTCAGGGCCTTGAGCGCCGGTTTCAACACGATTCCCGCCCTTTTCATGCCCTTATCCCGCCCTGCAGGCACAACTGTCCCAAGGTGCGCATGCGCACCAGGTTGTAGGCGGTCATGTTCAACATGAACATCTGATCCACCTTGGCCAGGCCCCGCACCATCACCTGCCGGATGTTGCCGATCAGCTTGGCCCAGCCAAAGCCCTGCTCGATCAGCTTCCGCTTGGTCTGCGAGATCGCGTAACCGGCGCTCGTGGCGATGGCATCAGGCACCGCCGAGCGGCGGTTGCTGGTGTTCTGCGCAATGTGCGCAGCAACCCCGATCTCCTGCAAAGCCTCGACGAACTCGGCTGCGTCGTAGCCCTTGTCCGCACCCAGCGTCAGCGCACCGTCGGGGTTGGCCTGGCGTGCATCGCCGATCATCGCCTTGGCCGCTTCACGCTCGGCGTAGCCGTCGGCATGAGTCACCCGCGCATTAGCGATCAGGCCGTGCCGGTTGTCTGCCAGCGTGTGGCCCATGTAGCGCAGTTCGCTCGCCGTCTTGCCCTTGCGGTACAACCGTGCATCTGGATCGGTCGTGGAGGCATGCGTGTCGTTGCCCCGTGACTTGCCCCGGAAGTCCGTCCCGTCGCCATCCTCACCGCCGTCCTTGCGCACGAAGCTCTTGTGACCGGCCCAAGCCTGGATCAGCGTCCCGTCCACGCTGAAGTGCTCGCCCGACAGCCAGCCACGGGCGTCG
This sequence comes from Burkholderiales bacterium UBA1834, assembly GCA_002339015.1. Classification (GTDB taxonomy): domain Bacteria; phylum Pseudomonadota; class Gammaproteobacteria; order Burkholderiales; family Burkholderiaceae_C; genus Aquabacterium. Next base: position 5,045 of record DDJC01000030.1, on the reverse strand, counting down.
GCCATCGCCACGATCTCGTTGAACAAGGCCACCACCACGTCATGCTCGATCAGCCGTTCGCGGTTCTTGGTGAACACTGTCGGCACCCACACCGCATCGTCCATCGACAGCCCGATGAACCAGCGAAACAGCAGGTTGTACTGCACCTGCTCCATCAGCTGCCGCTCCGATCGGATGCTGTAGAACACCTGCAGCAGCATCGCCCGCGCCAGCTTCTCCGGCGCGATGCTCGGGCGGCCTCCCTTGTAGCTCGGCTCGTACATCCGCTCGAACAGCCCGTCCAGGCGCCGCAGCGCCTCGTTGACCATCTCCCGCACCGGACGCAACGGATGGCTGGCTGGGATGAACTCCTCCAGCCGCTTGACCGTGAATAACTGCTCGCTGAAGACGTCTACACCGCGCATGGCATTGAATGAAGTGACTATCCCAATAGTCTACGGATAGAGAGGTTCTTCAGCAGCCTGCTAGGTGTGATGTTTCAATAGGTTATTCACTTGGGGTGCCGATAGGCCGCACCGGAGACGGCAGGGCCTCGGTTATGAGACCCTGCCGCGTTGCAACGTTAGCGCGGCTTACGCATCAGCAGATAGGCAGCCGGAATCACGAACAGCGACAGCAACGGTGCGGTCACCATCCCGCCGAGCATCGGAGCTGCTATGCGGCTCATGACTTCAGAGCCCGTGCCGCTGCTCCAAACAATGGGTACCAGGCCCGCCAGGATGACCGCAACGGTCATCGCTTTTGGGCGCACGCGCAGCACCGCCCCTTCCCGGATCGCATCTAGCAGTTCTTCTCGCGTTGGGTTGCGCCCATCGGGGCAACGTTCCGCCAAGGCCTGCTTCAAATAGATGAGCATCACCACGCCGAACTCCGCCGCCACACCTGCCAGCGCAATGAATCCCACGCCGGTGGCGATGGACAGGTTGTAATTCAGCAGGTACAGGAACCAGATGCCCCCCGTGAGCGCGAAGGGCAAGGTCGCCATGATCAAGCCCGCTTCGTCCACACGCGCGAAGGTCAGGTACAACAGAACGAAGATGATCAACAGGGTGGCAGGCACCACAACCTTCAGGCGTGCATTGGCCCGCTCCATGTATTCGAACTGCCCGGAGTAGGTGATGCTCACACCCGGCTCCAGCTTGACCTGCTGCCCGATGGCATCGCGCAGTTCGTTGGCCACCGAGGCTAGATCACGGCCGCGCACATCGACATAGACCCAACCGGAGGGCCGTGCGTTCTCGCTCTTGAGCATGGGCGGTCCATCGGTGATCGCGATGCGTGCCACGGTCCCCAACGTGATCTGCTGACCCATCGGCGTGAAGATGGGTAGTTCTGCCAGCCGTTGTGGTGAATCACGCCATTCTCGCGCGTAGCGCAGATTGATCGGAAAGCGGGCAAGCCCCTCGACCGTTTCCGAGACGTTTTCGCCACCCACCGCGCCGGCGATGACCGCCTGGACATCGGCGATGTTCAGGCCGTAGCGACCGGCGGCTACGCGGTCGATCTGAACATCCACGTAGCGCCCGCCCGTCAAGCGCTCCGCGAGTGACGACGTCACGCCGGGAATGCCCTTGGCGACCTGCTCGACCTCTGCAGCGATGCGATCGATCACGCCCAGGTCGTTGCCGGTCACCTTCACCCCGATCGGGCTCTTGATGCCGGTAGCCAGCATATCGATGCGATTGCGGATAGGGGGAATCCAGATATTGGACAGGCCCGGGATCTTCACGGCACGATCCAGCTCTTCCACGAGCTTCTCGGGCGTCATGCCTGGACGCCATTGTTCCCTGGGCTTGAGCTTAACCGTGGTCTCGAACATCTCCAGGGGCGCCGGATCGGTCGCAGTTTCGGCCCGTCCTGCCTTGCCGAACACCTTGTCCACTTCAGGTACGGTCTTGATCATGCGGTTGCTCAGCTGCAGCAACTCCGTGGCGCGCTGCGCCGAGAGTCCCGGCAGGGCCGAGGGCATGTAGAGCAGGTCCCCTTCGTCCAACCTCGGCAGAAACTCACCGCCGAGCCGCGCCAAGGGCCAGGCCGTGGTCGCCAAGGCCAGCACGGCGATCAGCAGCGTCGCCTTGGGCCGGCGCAGTACCCACTCCAGTGCTGGCCGGTAGGCTGCAATCAGGATGCGGGTGATGGGGTTCTTCTGCTCATCCGGGATACGCCCGCGAATCCAGTAGCCCATGAGTACGGGAATCAGCGTCACTGACAGCCCTGCGGCCGCGGCCATCGCGTAGGTCTTGGTGAACGCCAGCGGGCCGAACAGCCGGCCTTCCTGCGCTTCTAGGGTGAAGACCGGGATGAACGAGAGCGTGATGATGAGCAGCGAGAAGAAGAGCGCAGGACCGACTTCCTCCGCGGCCTGTGTGATCACGTCCCACCGTTCCTTGCCCTGCAGCCGTTGATCTGGGTGCGCGTGCTGCCAAGCCTCCAGCTTCTTGTGGGCGTTCTCGATCATCACCACCGCTGCATCCACCATCGCCCCCACGGCGATGGCAATCCCCCCCAGCGACATGATGTTGGCGTTGATGCCCTGGTAGCGCATGACCAAGAACGCCGTCATCACGCCCAGAGGTAGCGAGATGATGGCCACCAGCGCAGAACGAAGATGCCAAAGGAACAGTGCGCAGACCAGCGCCACCACCAGAAACTCTTCGCCTAGCTTGGTCGTGAGATTGCGAATGGCCCGCTCGATCAGCGCGCTGCGGTCGT
>DDJC01000030.1:0-2286 GCA_002339015.1 Burkholderiales bacterium UBA1834 | reverse complement strand
GCGCAGCACCACCACGCCGCCGGCGACCTCGCCTTCTCCGTCGAGTTCGGCAATGCCACGCCGCATCTCCGGGCCTATCTGGAGCGTCGCAACATCCCCCAGCCGCACCGGCACACCGCCGCGTGCCGTCAAGGGGATCTCCCGGAACTCGTCCAGGGTCTTGAGGTAGCCGCTCGCGCGGACCATGTACTCCGCGCCTGACAATTCCAGGACGGAGCCGCCGGTCTCCTGGTTGGCCCCCATCAGGGCATCGCGGACTTGAGCCTGACTGAGGCCATAGGACGCCAACTTGATCGGGTCGAGCACGACCTGGTACTGCTTGACCATGCCCCCCACCGATGCCACCTCGGCCACGTTGGGCAGGCTCTTGAGTTCGAACTTCAGGAACCAGTCCTGCAACGCACGCAGTTGCGCCAGATCGTTCTTGCCCGTGCGATCCACGAGCGCGTACTGGAAGATCCAGCCGACGCCTGTGGCGTCCGGACCCAGGGCCGGCTTCGCCGTGGCGGGCAATCGGCCCTGGACCTGGTTCAGGTATTCCAGTACCCGTGAGCGGGCCCAGTACAGGTCGGTTCCGTCCTCGAACAAGACATAGACGAACGAGTCGCCAAAGAACGAGAAGCCGCGCACGGTCTTGGCCCCTGGCACCGACAGCATGGTGGTGGCCAACGGGTAGGTGACCTGGTTCTCGACGATCTGCGGCGCCTGTCCTGGGTAGTTGGTGCGAATGATGACCTGCACGTCTGACAAGTCCGGCAGCGCATCCACGGGCGTGCTGCGAACGCCCCACACGCCCCATGCCGTGAGCATGGCGGTGGCCAGCAGCACCAGGAAGCGATTGGCCACCGACCATCGAATCAGCTTGGCGATCATGGCTGCACCTTTTCGATGGCGGTGATCACGTAGCCCTCACCTTGCTTGGAGAAGGTGAATCGCACCTGCTGCCGAACCGAAAGACCCGCGGCGAGCTGCGGGCTGCTCAGCTTGAAGCCCATGGTCATGGCCGGCCATTGGAGGGCTGGCACGGCCTCGTGCGCCAGCGTCAGCTCGGTGGGCGACATCTCCTCGATCACGCCGCGCACCACGAAAGCGTTGGTGGCCGCGGCCGTTGGCGACGAGGTGCCGTGCCCGTTGTGCGGCGATGCAGGCGCGGACGCCGCGGCACCTGCAGGCAGCACGCCCCGCAGGCTGGCTTCCGAATCGATCAGGAACTGCGCCGAGGCCACCACCTGCTGTCCCGCCGCGAGCCCGCCGTTGACCACCAGTTGATCGCCTACCTCCGCGCCCACCTGGACCTCCACGGGATGGAACTTGCCGGGTCCATCGACCACATAGGCCAGTGCGCGCTTGCCGGTGCGGATGACCGCTTCGCTGGGAACAAGCAGCGCGGGCTGTTCGTTGCCTTTGAGCGCGATCTGGCCGGACATGCCGGCCTTCAGGCGCTGGCCGGGATTGGCCATTTCAAGCCGCACTCGCACCGTACGGGTGTCGCGGTTGGCTTCGGGCAGGATGCTCACGATGCGCGCCTGGAGCACTTCACCGGGAAACGCCGCCAGCCGGACCTGCGCCGTTTGGCCGACCTGCAATGGTCCGCTTTGTGCTTCGGGGACGGCCGCTTCGATCCACACCGAGGCCAAGCCATTCACCCTGGCCAGGCTTTCCCCGGCGGAAACCGTCATGCCCTGGCGCACCATCAGTTCGGCCACCAAGCCGCCTTGAGGTGTTGTGACCGTGTACAGCCCCTTGGGCTCGCCTGTGCGCTCCACCTGGGCGATCAGGGCTTGCGGCATGCCGAGCAGCAGCAGCCGTTGGCGGGCAGCTGCGGTCAACGGTGCGTCGCCCATCGCGCGAACCGAGAGAAACTCGCGCTGTGCGGCGATCCACTCCGGCAGCAATAGGTCAGCCAGCGGTGCCCCTGCTGCGATCACGTCGCCCGCAGCCCGTGCGTAGACACGCTCGACGAAGCCGGCGGTCCGCGCCTGCACGATGCTGACGTCGCGGTCGTTGAGCAGCACGGTGCCCACGACGTTCACATCTGCGCCGATCTTGCCTTGCAGGACTTCGGCTGTACGCAGCCCTAGGGCTTGCACCGCTTGCGCCGACACGCTGAGGCCCGTGCTGTCTTGCGTGTCTTCATCCGCGTACTTCGGCATCAACGGCATGTCCATGTAGGGCGACTTGCCGGGCTTGTCGAACTTCTGGGTCGGCACCATCGGGTCGTACCAATACAGCACCTTCCGCTCGGTCGGAGCGCTTGCAACGGTGACGTTGGCAGCGGGGGAGCCG
>DDJC01000029.1 GCA_002339015.1 Burkholderiales bacterium UBA1834 | reverse complement strand
CGTCGTGCCCTGCGTGTATTGCGCCTTGACCAGGCGGTTGAGCGCATCGTATTCATACCCGTACTTCAGCTCGGTACCTGCCAGGTTCTCGGCGTGCTCCTTGCGGTTGCCCCAGGCGTCATACAGATAGCTGTGCTTGGCCTTCTCGGCCCCCGCCACCACGTGGCGGATGCTCGCCAGCGTGCCATCGTCGTTGTAGGCCAACTCGGCCTTCACGCCATTGGGCGACCAGCGTTCGGCCAGGCGGCCACCCTTGTCGTATGCGAAGGTGAGGTAATCGTAATTGGCCGCCCACAGGCCGATCAGGCGGCCCGCGCCGTCGTACAGGTAGTTGGTTTCACCCCCCTCGCTGTCGCGCATGGCATTGAGCTGGCCCGCCTTGCTGTACTCGTAGCTCAATGTCTTGGCGCCACGGCTGTCGCGCACGCTTTGCAGGCGGCGCTGGGTGTTGTAGGTGAAATCCTGCGTGTAAGACGGGTTGGTGTTGACCACGCGCGTAGGCAGGCCCAGCACGTCGCGCGTGTAGGTCACCGTGCCCACCTCGTTCTGGCGCTGCTTGAGATAGCCGCCCGCCAGCCATTGCTGGGTGGTCTGCTTGCCGCGCGGATCGGTGGTGGTCAGCACGTCACCAGCGGTGCTGTAGGTGTACACCCAGGCGCGGCCCGCACCGTCGATGTCCTTGAGCTTGCGGCCGAAGTCATCGTAGGCATAACGGGCCTGCAAGGTCACCACGTCGGCCGTGGCGTTGTTGCCGGCGGCATCTGTCCGGCCCGCGTGCACATCGGTCAGGCGGCCCAGGTTGTCATAGGTGTACTTGGTGACGCGGCGGATGTTGCCGCTGGCCGGATCGGCCACGACAGGCCCCACCACCCGGACAGGCCGGTTCAACTCGTCATGGGTGCTCAGCGTTTCACGCGCGACGCCGCCGTCTGCCGGGAACACCTTGGTGCTCTTGACATTACCGGCCTCGTCGTAGTCGTACTCCACCGTGCGGCCACTGGCAAAGCTGGCCGATTTCGGATGGGTCACGCGCTTGACGCGGAAGTCCCGGCTGGCATCCCAATAGGTGTAGGTGGTCGTGAGGCCATTGGCGTCCGTCACGGACAGCGGGCGCCCGTCGACATCCAGCGTCCTGGCGACGCGGTTGCCTTCCTTGTCGGCTGCCTCGGTGAGGCGGTTCATCTCGTCATAGGTGTAGGTCAGCGTGCGGCCATCCGGATCGGTCTGGCTGACCAGATTGCCAGCGGCGTCGTACTCGAAGGCGGCGCTCATGCCCAGGGCGCTCGTGCGCACCTTGCGGTCGGCCAGGTCGTACTCGTGCGAAGTGGCCTGCAACTGGCGCACCATACCCGCCAGCGTGGCCTCCAGCTTCTGCAGCTTGACATTGCCATTGGCGTCGTATTCAATCCGCGTGGTCACGCCAGCGGCGTTGGTCACGGTTTTGACGCGCCCTTGTTCGTCATAGTCGTAGGTGACGGTTTCCCAACGGCCGTCGATGCCCGTTTTGGTCTGTCCCACCGCGTCCGGCACCAAGTTGGCCGTGTCGAATTCGGTGGCGCCGATCACGCCGTCGCCGTTCTTGTCGCCCTTGCGGGTGATCTTGTTGCGGTAGGTGTTGGTGGCTTCATAGCCATACTCCACCAACGGCCCCTCCTTGGTTTCCAGGTTGCGGACCTGCTTGCTCGTCAACAGGTTGCCGTTGACATGGTAGGTATTGATGGTCCATGCCTTGATCTGCGCCTTGGCTTCTGCAGGGGTTGGGGCGTAGTAAACAGGGCTGACGGTTGCGCCGTAACCCGAGTTCAGCCGGATCTGCTCCAACACGTTGCCATTGGCGTCGTACTTGAACAGCGTGTACAGGCCACGCACATCCTTGATCTTGCCGGGCTGGCCATAGGTATCGAAGTACGAGCGCTCTTCCGTGCGGCCTGACGGATAGGTGGTCTTCGTCAGATTGCCGAGAGAATCATGCACATAGGAGGTCTTGGCCCCTCGCGTGTCGATGGACTCCTGGACCTGGAAGCGCTGATCGGAGTCGGCCGCACCATAGGTGAAGCTGCGGCTGCCCATGTTTTCTTCGATGGACTTGATCATCATGCCGTTCTGATCGAAGAAGAAGCGCCGCTCGTGGCCACGCTCGTTGATCTGGACGGTCTCTCGCCGGAAGTCGTTGTAGGAGAAGGACATGGCCTCTCCCTTGGCATTGACATGCCGCTGCACGCGCCCGTTGGGGTAATACGCGAACTCCATGTAATTGCCACGCGCAGGCGTGAAGCGCTTCATGGCGTGGTCCAGGTTGGCGCCATCGGCACTCGTGTGATAGCTGTAGGCCATGGACGGCGTGGCTGTCGTGGCTACACCGGGCTTCCACATCTTTTCCAGGTTTCCATTGCCGTCGTAGGCATAGACATGCTTACGGCCCAGCCCGTCGGTCACGTCCCGGATCCGTGTCGATGCGCCGTCGTAAGTGAACGTCAGTGTTCTGCTTCCGTCCGTGACAGTGGACAAGCGCTTGCTGGCGTCGTAGTTCAGGTTAATGGTCGAACCATTGCGGTTCTGGATCCGAAGCAGATTCAGGCGAAGATCGATCAGCTGCGCGCTGGTCCGCTGCCCGAACCCCTCGAACACGTAGACGGATCCGTCACGGTGCTGCACGTGGAACTCGGCCGCAGAAGCTTCACGCAGTGAATACTGGCTGCCCGGAGGAGACTGATATTCCGCATAGTTCGGCGATGCACCAACCGGAATCGAAATCACGGAATGGTTGCAGGCCCTCTCGGGTGGGCATGTACGCGGCACGACAAGCCTGGCTGGAAAATGCGTCTCTCCTCCACTCCCGTCCACCCAGATGGCAGAGCTGAACTTGCCATCGGTGTCCTCCGTGTCCGTCGAACCGTTGGCGTTGTCATCCTTGAAGATCAAGTGCTGGTTAAACGAGTGCGTCCAGCCGAAGCCCAGGGGCCCGTCCACGGCTTTGCGGCTGTTGTAGGCACGCTGGAACACCATGCGCTGGCCAGCACGCAGCGGGATGTCCACATCCGTCTCGTTGTGGTACATGTTGCCGGTCACCATGTTGACCGGATCGCCCGAGTAGGTGTTCCCCAATGTGCTGCCGTAGTTCACGTAGGAATTGACCACCGGCGGCGGAGAATAGCTGTTGACGACACTGTTGAAGGTGGGCAGGCTGGGCGGCTTGATGTACCCGTAGCCGGTATTCGTGATCGGGTTGTAGTTGTAGTTGATCGGATTGGCGGTGGTGTAGCCGCCGCTGTAGCCGCCCGAGATGGCATAGCCCGCGCTGGGTTGACCCGTTCCCTTCTCGGTGATGTAGACGTTGCCCGTCCAGTTGTCGTAGGTGATGCTGGTCCTGGGCGCGTAGACTGTGGCACCCTGGTCGACGTGCGCCTTCAAGGTCTGGACATGTGCCGCCGGGTAGGAGAGCTTGGGGCTCTCGCTGGCCCAGCTGGCGGTGTTCAGCGTGAGGACAGTGTTACCGGTCTCGTTGGCGAACTGCAGCCCGCGGATGGTCGAGACGGCATCAGTTCGGGCGTTCTCCTGCCAGACATAGGATTCGAGCGCCGACAGCGAACGCCCCGACAGGAAGAACAGGTCGGTCTGGAATGTGCCGTTGCTCAGGTCGACGTAGTTGCTCTGGCCTCCCGGCACGTCGATCACGAACCCTTTGCGGTTCAGGGCGAAGGGTTGGTCGAACACGTACGAAATCTTCGACTTGGCCTTGGTGACCCCCAGGTGGATGCCTGTCAACGCGATACTGCGCGAGGTGTAGTCGGCGATCTTGTTGCTGGCATCGTTGAGGTAGCGGCCGAACTTCTGCGCGACGATGTTGAGGAACTCGCCCTCGATTTCGTCGGGGTTGGCGTTAGGCGCCGTCAGCGATGAACGGATGGAGGCCTGCAGGCGCGAGATGCGCTTCTGCAAAAACTCAGTCGACGCGTGATCGCCATAGGCCATCAAGGCATACAGGTTGGCGCCCTCGATATTGGCGAACTGCGTGCGGTTCACGCAGCCCTCGGAGGTAGTCCCTGCCCCGAGGTTGCACGTGAGGTGGGGCACCGACACGTACATCGCCATGCGCGCATTGTTGACACAGAAATCCAGGCTGTTGGCTGCCGCACCGGCAGCCACTTCGACGCCATCAAACTTGATGGAAGGCACGACACGCGTGGAGCTCCCTGGGGCGCAGGTCGGCTCAGGTGAATCCATGCTGCTGTTGTTCCGCCAGGAATCGATGCGGGCTTGATAGGTGGCGTCGGCTCCCTTGAAGGACAAGGTCATGCGCTGGAATAAGCCTTCCACCAGGGGGACGCTGCGCTCGACCAGCACACCATTGGCAGGGTTACTGACAACGATCTTCAGCGTCTGCCGGAACTTGTCAGGCATGGAAGCTGGATCAGAGATACCGCCGCCGACGTCCACGAAGCTCTGGACCTTGTAGGGTAGGGTGGCGGGCAGGATGTCGAAGGGTATCGGGTTGATCCGGCCTTTGTAGGGCACATCGTTCATGCCCTTGCCGGGGTGCGTGCTCCGCACGCTCGCTTCGATGTCCTTGAGGAATTTCTCGTGCGGCAGGCTGTCCGCCCCGTTGGTACGGCGCGCCAGGAAGCCGCCCAGGTCGAATCCAACGGTGTTGGCAATGCCAGGCTGGTAGGTCTTGTCCTTGAAGCTGGCGTCCAGCGGGATCCAGCGATGGCCCCGGTTGCTCAATACCGAACCCCGGTAGTTGGCATAAGGCACACAGGCCTGCACCCACACATGGAAGGTGCGGAATCCGATGGCCTGTCCGCTGGCGTTGTTGACCAGCATCGGTGCTCCTCCGGAGGCGAACTGGTGCACGATCCGCGAAGCGACGTAGCCCTTGGTGCCCAGCCAGCGGTTGACACGACCGTTGGCCCCCGCAGGAGCAGCGTCAGTGATCTCGACGTTGCCGAACACGTAACGAGAAGGGATGTTTGACGCACGCAGCAGCGCCACGAGCAGCGAAGCGTGATCAAAGGCGTTACCTTGCTTAGTCAGGTAGGTCCCGTAGGCGCCCTTGAGCGAACCGAAGTAGTTATATTTGTAGTCAACGGTCTTGTAGACATAGTCAAAGATCTTGACCGGGCTGTAATCGAGGCTCTTGGCCAGGGCCGCAAGCTCAGGGTACTTGACCGAATTGACCTCCTCACGGGTTTTGTCGAGGTCGGCCGCCGTGTAGCTGCACGATGCTGCCTCGGCAGGCGTTGGCAAAAGGACTGCATTGCCCGCAGCAGCTGTGACCACCCCTGGAGATCCATTGAATCCGGTGCTGGCGTATGGTGGCTGGGATTGGGCCGCCGGCAGGGGTAACAACTGATAAGGCGTCAGCGTCAACAGCGTGGGATGCGCTGGCGGTGCAGCGGCCTGGTCGCGCTCATTGGCGAGCTCATAGCGCTGGAGCAGGGCAAGGGCCATGCTTACGCTGGCGCGCAGTTCATCGACCGTGTTGGCACGCGACGCCCTCGCCAACGCGGACTCCAACTGCGCCAACTCGCCACGGGCTGCTTGAGTCGCGGGAGCTGACTTGAAGGACCGAGACAGTTCGATCTGGATGGATGAAAGGGCGGCCTTCTGCGCGGCGAGGTCGGACCGTGCCGAGGCCAGATAGCCCGCAGTCTGTGGCGGAGAGAGTTCAGACGCTTTCCCAGCATGGCGTGAGAGCGCGGCACGCATCTGTTTGACCGCCTGAGCGAACTGCTCGGCCATCACGGCTTTCGGGCCGACAGGTCGGTTCACCACCGCATCGATCACATCCGCAGGTATGGGTGCGACGTCTTGGTGGGCTGCCATCGCGGCACTGGCGGCGAGGGCAACGGAGGAAGCGAGCAGGACGCTAGCTGCCACCTTGGAAAGGTTGCATTGGCTCATAGAGAAATCCCTGGATTTTTTAAGGCTGTGTGACGGTCACGAGTCGGTCAACCTGGGTCACATCAAGGCTTTGTACGCTGCCATCCGGCCACTTGATGGTGATGGTGGCGGCATCCGCCCCCCCGAGGCCGAAATGCAGGCGTGTGGTGTTCGCATGCAGAGAAAGAACCTGCCGGGTCTGCGTCCCCTCCCAGGAATCGACCTTCACGATGGCGCCGAGCGCGCCGCGATTGGCGGCCTTGCCTCGGAGTTCAACGTCGAGGCTGTGGTTCTCGTTTCCTTCGTTGAGCAGGCGATAGGCCGTGTTCGAGGAATTGGGCCACCACAGATCAGGCTTGTGATCACCATCGAGATCGAGAGCGATCGGTGAATCGAAAGCTGTCAGGCCGGCGGGCAAGCCCGTCTCTGCGACGAGCTTGACGAAAGTGCCATCGGACTGCTGCTTGAACACTGCGTTCTCGACCAGGGAGGTGCTGGCATCTCTTGCTGCGACGAGGATGTCCAGACGGCCGTCGTCATCCACGTCCAGCACCAGGCCGCCCAGGTTGACGGCGTCGGGCTGGCTGCTGATGTCTGTCAGAGGCCCGGCCGTGCGTTCCGCGTAGCGCGGCAGTAGTGCCGCATTGAACCCGCCGTGGTCGAGCACGGTCACGCGGCTACCTGCATAGGCTTCCGATGCACCACCAACGATGGTGGCTGTCTCGAACAGCACCAACTCGGGCCTGCCGTCATTGTTCAAGTCCGCAGGAACAATGCGGTTGATTCGACGCGCCCCCAGTGCGGGCATGCTGAGTTCATTGGACACCGTCGCGAAGGTTCCATCACCCTTGTTCCGGAAGAACTTGATACCAGCGGCGAAGTCCTGCGAAACGATGTCGATCAGGCCATCACTGTCATAGTCGACCGGTGCCGGTCGGTTCAGCGCCGTCAGCCCCGACGTGGCGGACTTGTCCTCGTAGTAGCCCAGGGTGGTGTTGTAGACGAACAGCTTGGCGTTGGCCGCACCGTTGCTCACGACAAATTCAGCGAAACCGTCGCGGTTCACATCCAGCGGTACCACGAGGCCCTCAGGCGCCGTATCCAGCTTCATCGTGGCGGTGACATCGGTGAATGCGAGGAGCCCGCCGTCGGTCGAATCGTTGCGCAACACCACCAGCGATCGGAAGGGCAGCGCGGACAGATCCGCTGGCGTGGTGCTGGTGGTGGTCACCTTGTTCAGGTTGAGCACCAGATCGCGCTTGCCATCATTGTTGAAGTCAAGCACGTAGATGTTGCGCAGATCTCCCGTGAATTTGACATTGGCCACGAGGGGTGTCACACGCGCCAGACTGCCATTGAGATCCTGGAAACCCACCAGTTGCCCCCAGTTGGGGCCGGCGTAAGGCGTGCAGGGAGAGCAATTGAGACGATTGAAGGCCTCGTTGGCGCCACTGAAGTAGGTGATGAGATCGCTTCGACCATCACGGTTGAAATCGTCTGCCGCAGCCTGCCAGGCGCCCTTGAGCTTATTCAGGCCGACGTCAGTGAACAGGGTGCTGAAGTTGAAGGGGTCGGCATCGACACGGAACAGCGTCGGCTCAACGTCAACCTGCAGTTCGAACCGTTTCTCGAGACCTGCCGCGGTCTTGTAGGACCAATGTGCGTCATACGAACCCACAGCCGTTGGCGTTCCAGAGAGTTTGACCGTCAGGGGCGAGCCGGAGGTGCTCAGCGCAATGCCCGGGGGCAACGCTCCGGACAGACTCGTGCAGCAAGTCACTGCATCCGCGATGGTGAACTGGACACTCATCGGGCGGCCACGGAGGCCCCACGCGGAGAAGCTGGCGACATCGCCTGGTTCGGGGGCATTGGCGCCCGTGTTGCTCAATGCCAGTTGTTTGCTGTCTGCCCGAGTCGGGTCTGTTCCCAGATGAGCTTCGACCGTATCGGGAATACCGTCGCCATCGGTATCGACCGCAACAGTGGAACTTGTGGCCACGAACTTCAAGGCCGCGGCAGTGGACAAGGTGTCACCCCAGTTGCCCGCAGGAGCCTGAGTGCGCTTGAGGAAGTCCAACGCTGCCTGCACGGCTGTGTCAGCGCGCCCCGAAGCGCTGTTGGCGGCCAATGCCTCGCCGGCCAATGCCGCATCCATGTGGCCGTAAGCACCGTCCACACCAGCGAAGCCACCCTGGTTGGCGCCCGAGGCCGCCTGCCTGGTCTTGAGAAACGCCACCGCTTCAGTGAGGCTCGTTGTGGACAGGCCGTAGGCCTTGAGTGCCAACATGGACAGCGCAGTGGGCAAGATTTGCTCGCCGCTGCCTTCGGCTTTGGTGGCTTCAGCCGTGAATCGATGCAGCCAATACTTTTGGCCCGTGGAACCGTAGCGCGAGGCATCGAAGGCTGCAGCTATGGTCGGCGCGTCACTGAGCGCCACGCCAGCGGATTGGAGCGCGAGCATGGCAATGGGCGTATCCGGAATGCTTGAAAGGTAGCCCGGATAGGCACCCCAACCTTTGTCGGTCGCATTGCGTTGCGCGACCAGGCGTGATGCCAGACGTGCTGTGGCTACCGGCGTACCAGCCTTGCCGAGCGCAATCACCTGGCGTGCCAGTGCGTCGGAGCTGCCAGCTTCCGCGTTCTGCAGCCAGGCCACAGCGGCGGCAAATGACGGCAGCTTCGTGAAGCCGGCCGCAGCCAGCGCATCTATGGCTGCTGCCGTGGTGTGGACATCCAGGCCTGGCGCGGAACTCCAACGACCATCGGCTTGCTGATTCTTGACCAGCCAAGCAACGGCCTTGTCTCGCCCGATATTGAGTTCTGCTTGAGTCGCAGAAAAACACCAGGCCGGCGCGAAGGCGGCCCAGCCCATGACGATGAGCTTGCGCATCTCGTATCCCTGAATTTCGTAATGTGCGCCATGCTGCCTGAGGACATGCAAAGAGTCAAAAGCAGCAAGTTTCAAAATGAAACACGGCTTGAATGTCGTCAGGAAGGAACGAAGCGCACCATCACATGACTTTCATACAAGCGTCATAACGTGGTGTTCTGCCCAGTGTTTATTCAAGGAGAAGGCCGTGAACCTGACACTCAAGATTGCATCCATCCTGTTGATCGCCGCTGCGCTAAGCCAGCCCTGGCTGGCCTTTGCCAACGGCAAGTCGTCGCGGCAACACCCCTTGCTCATCGCCCACCGCGGCGCCAGCGGCTACGTGCCCGAGCACACCCTGGCCGCCTACTGGCTGGCCATCGAGCAAGGCGCCGACTACATCGAGCCCGATCTGGTGAGCACGAAGGACGGCGTGCTAGTGGCCCGTCACGAGAACGCCATCGCCATCGTCAACGCCGATGGCAGCCTGCGCGAAGCCACCACCGACGTGGCCGAGCGCCCCGAGTTCGCCAGCCGCAAGGCCACCCGCAGCATCGACGGCGTGCCCATCACCGGCTGGTTCACCGAAGACTTCACCCTGGCCGAACTCAAGACCCTGCGCGCCCGCGAACGCCTGCCCGCGCTGCGCACGGCCAACACGCGCTTCGACAACATGTTCGAGGTGCCCACGCTCGACGAAGTGCTGGAACTCGTCGCCCAGGCCAACGAGCGCCGCCGTGCGCAGGCCCTGCGCGAGGGCGGCCTGCGCGCCGTGCTCAAGCTCAAGCCCATCGGCGTCTACCCAGAGACCAAGCACCCCAGCTACTTCCAGAGCATCAAGCTGCCGCTGGAAGCCCCGCTGCTGCGCACCCTGGCCAGGCATGGCTACACGCGCAAGAGCGATCCGGTCTTCATCCAGTCCTTCGAGGTGGCCAACCTCAAGGCCCTGTCGCGCAAGACTTCGCTGCGCCTGGTGCAGCTGCTGAGCAACAGCGGCCAGCCCTATGACTTCACCCTGGCCGGCGACAAGCGCACCTATGCCGACCTGGCCAAGCCCCAGGGCCTCAAGGACATTGCCAGCTACGCCGACGGCATCGGCGCCAACACCGCCCTGATGATCCCGTTGAGCGGCGGCGTGCTGGGCACGCCGACCACGCTGGTTCAAGATGCCCACGCCGCCGGCCTGATCGTGCATGGCTGGACCTTCCGGGCCGAGAATCAGTTCCTGCCCAACGAGTTCGACAGCAGCGCCAACCCCGGTGACCTGGGCGATCTGGCCGGCCAGATCGGGGCCTTCCTCAAGCTGGGCATGGACGGCCTGTTCACCGACCACCCCTTCCTGGGCCGCCAGGCGATCGACCAGATCACGGCCGACTGACGCCCTCAAGGAGCCACCGCAGGGTGTGACAATCCCTGCATGATCCACACGCCCACCCACCTGCTCTACCTGCACGGCTTCCGCTCTTCGCCCCGTTCCGCCAAGGCACAGCAGGTAGGTGCCGTGGTCCAGGCCTTGCAGCACCAGGGCCTGGACATCACCTGGGCCTGCCCGCAGCTGCCGCCATCCCCCCAACAGGCCGTGGCCGAGATCGAAGCCCTGGCGGCCCTGTGGCCGCGGGACACCATGGTGGTGGTCGGCTCCTCCCTGGGCGGTTTTTACGCCACGGTGCTGGCCGAACGCCTGGGTTGCCGCGCCGCCGTGATCAACCCCGCCGTGGCCCCGGCGCGCGATCTGGCACGCCACATCGGCGAGCAGACAGCCTTCCACGACCCCACCGATCGCTTCTTCTTCCGCCCAGAGTTCATCACCGAGTTCGAGGCGCTGGCGCCCTACCCGGTGCGCCACCCCGAGCGCTACTGGGCCCTGATCGCCCAAGGCGACGAAGTGCTGGACTGGCGCGAGATGGTCTCGCACTACGAAGGCGCCCGCATCAGGCTGCTCGACGGCAGCGACCACGCCGTGAGCGATTTCCCTCAGCATCTGCCGGAACTGCTGGCCTTCCTGGGGCTCCCAGACCCGAGGTCGGCACCCGCGCCTTGAAACAAACGGATGCCATGCAACAGCACCCGAACGTGCTGTGGCGCCCGCAGCCCGCCGAAATGGGACAATCACGTCCTGACAAGAACCGAGCCCCTCCCGTCTGATGTTTGCCCTTTTCGATGACGCTGGCAAATTCCTCGCCGGCCGTGTGATGTCCGAAGCCGACAGTTCGATGCAGATCGAGCTGGATTCGGGCAAGCGCGTCAAGGTGAAATCCGCCAATGTGCTGATCAAGTTCGCCAAGCCCTCGCCCGCCGAGGTGCTGGGGCAAGCCCCTGCGCTGGCCGCCGAGATCGACCTGGACCTGATCTGGGAGGTCGCGCCCGACGAGGATTTCGCCTTCGACGAACTGGCCAGCGAGTACTTCGGCGATACCGCCACGCCGGTGCAGCACGCCGCCATGCTGATGCGCCTGTTCGACACCCCGCACTATTTCCACCGCCGGGGCAAGGGCCGCTTCCGCAAGGCCCCTGAGGACATCCTCAAGCAGGCCCTGGTCGCCATCGAGCGCAAGAAGCAGCAGGCCCTGCAGATCGAGCAGTGGGCCCGCGAGCTCGGCGAAGGCACCTGCCCGCCCGCCATCAAGGAACAGCTCTACAAGATCCTGTTCAAGCCCGACAAGAACGGCCCCGAGTACAAGGCCGTGGTCGAGGCCGCCAAGGCCACGCAGCGCGCCCCGCTGGATCTGCTGAAGGACGCCGGCGCCATCGACAGCCCCTACCAGTTCCACTGGAGGCGCTTCCTGTTCGAGCACTTCCCCAAGGGCACGGGCTTCCCGGCACTCGACGCGCCCCCGATCAAGGACGAGTTGCCCCTGGCACCCGTGCAGGCCTTCTCCATCGACGACTCGGCCACCACCGAAATCGACGATGCACTGTCCGTGCAGGGCCTGGGCACCGGCACCGTCACCTACGGCATCCACATCGCCGCGCCCAGTCTGGCCATCGCGCCGGGCACCCCGATCGATGGCGTGGCGCGCAACCGGCTGTCCACCGTGTACATGCCGGGCCACAAGATCACGATGCTGCCCGACGAGGTGGTCCAGCGCTACACCCTGCAGGAAGGCCGCGACTGCCCTGCCGTGTCGCTGTACGTCACCTACGACGAAGCCACGCTGGAACGCAAGGGCAGCGAGACCAAGCTGGAGCGCGTGCCGATCGCCGCCAACCTGCGCCACGACCAGCTCGACGACACCATCACCGAGGCCAGTCTGACAGGCGAGGCCCCCGCCGACTATGGCTTCGCAGCCGAACTGGCCTTCGCCTTCCGCCTGGCCAGACACCTGAAAGCCCAGCGCGAGGTGGTGCGCGGCAAGCCCGAGACCTTCAACCGCCCCGACTACACCTTCAAGCTGGTCGAACCCGACGGCAGTGAGAACACCACGGAAGACCGCCTGGAGCCCAGCGGCCGCGAGCACGTGGTGATCGGCACTCGCAAGCGCGGCGCCCCGCTCGATCTGATCGTGGCCGAGGCCATGATCCTGGCCAACAGCACCTGGGGCGGCTGGCTGCATGAGTGCGGCGTGCCCGGCATCTACCGCAGCCAGGCCAGCCTGCAGCCCGGCATCAAGGTGCGCATGGGCACCAAGGCCGCGCCGCACGCCGGCATGGGCGTGGCGCAGTACACCTGGGCCACATCGCCGCTGCGCCGCTACGTGGACCTGGTCAACCAGTGGCAGATCGTGGCCTGTGCCCGCCATGGCCGCACCGCCGCGCTGGCCGCGCCCTTCAAGCCGAAGGACGCCGAGCTCTTCGCCATCATCTCCAACTTCGACGCGGCCTACAGCGCCTACAACGGCTTCCAGTCCAGCCTGGAGCGCTACTGGACACTCAAGTACCTGCAGCAAAACAGCATCACCGAGCTGGATTGCGCCGTGATGATGAACGGCCTGGTGCGCGCCGACACCCTGCCCCTGGTCTTCAAGGCCCTGGGCTGCGACGGCCTGCCGCGCCACGCCAAGGTGCGCGTGCGCGTCACCGGCATCGACGAACTCACGCTCGATGTGCACGCCAGCCTG
Source organism: Burkholderiales bacterium UBA1834 (assembly GCA_002339015.1). Classification (GTDB taxonomy): domain Bacteria; phylum Pseudomonadota; class Gammaproteobacteria; order Burkholderiales; family Burkholderiaceae_C; genus Aquabacterium. The sequence continues at coordinate 22,542 of DDJC01000029.1, read as the reverse complement.
CTGACCCGCCTGGACGATGCCGCCGCCACAGCCCAGGGTGATCCCGAGGCCGAAGGCGAGGACGAGGTGCTGGACAATGCAGGGCCATTGACCCTGGCCATCGACGTGACGGACGCCGACGCGCCCGCCGGCGATGCGCCCTCGCCATCGGCTTGATCCTTCGCCTTTCCGCCGCCTTTCACGGACGCCATGCCCAACAAGCTCCTGTCTGCACTCGGTCACCTCAGCCTGCTGCAAAAGACGCTGGCGGTGTCCGTGGCCCTGCACGCAGGCCTGTTGACGGTGCGCTTCGTGGACCCGGAAGGCTTCAACCGCGTCTTCAAGGACACGCCGCTGGAGGTGATCCTGGTCAACGCCGCCAGCGAGCAAAAGCCCGACAAGGCCCAGGCGCTGGCCCAGGCCAACCTGGCCGGCGGCGGCGATGCCGACAAGGGCCGTGCCACCTCGCCGCTGCCGCCCTCGCCGCAGAGCGAGCTGGGCGATTCGCTGGACGCCGAGCGCCGCATGATCGAGAACATGCAGCTCGAGCAGCAGCGCCTGCTCACCCAGATCCGCGACGAACTGGCCGCGCTGCCGCCTCCCCAGCCGCGCGCGCCACAAGAAGCCAATGAAAACCATGCCGACCGCGAGAAGCGCCGCCAGCTGACCGAGTTGCTGGCCGAGATCGACAAGCGCATCCGCGAAGAGAACGCCCGCCCCAAGAAGCGCTACCTGAGCCCGGCCACCCTCAAATCGGCCGACGCGCTGTACTACAGCCAGTTCCGCACCCTGGTCGAACGCGCCGGCACCACCAATTTCCCCACCGAGAACGGCCGCAAGCTCTATGGCGACCTGGTGATGGAGGTCTGGCTGAACCGCCAGGGCCAGGTGGTCGACGCCATCGTCACGCGCAGTTCGGGCAACAAGCGCCTGGACCGGCGGGTCGCCGCCATCGTGCGCAATGCCGGCCCCTTCGGCGTGGTGCCTGAGGATGTCCGCGCCGGCCATGACCTGCTGCTGATCTCCTCACGCTTCCGGTTCACCCGCGAAGCCGGCATGGAAGCCACCACCACCGCCTCCCCATGAACGCCCCCCACGTCACGCGCTACGCCGTGGCCGGCAACCCGGTCGCCCACAGCCGCTCGCCCCGTATCCACGCCCTGTTCGCCGAGCAGACGCGACAGACCATCGACTATGGTCGCCTGCTGTGCCCGCTGGACAGCTTCAAGCCCACGCTGAGCGCCTTCGTCGCGCAGGGCGCGGGCGGCTGCAACGTGACCGTGCCGTTCAAGTTCGAGGCCTTCGAGATGGCCGCGCGCCACACGCCACGCGCGGTGCTGGCCCAGGCCGCCAACACCCTGCGCTTCGACGACGCAGCTCAAGGCGGCTGGCTGGCCGACAACACCGATGGCGTCGGGCTGGTGCGTGACATCACCGTCAACGCCGGCGTGCCGCTGCAGGGCCGGCGCGTGCTGCTGCTGGGTGCCGGCGGCGCCAGTGCCGGCGTGCTGGGGCCGCTGATCGAACAGCGCCCGGCCGAGCTGGTGCTGGCCAACCGCACGGTGGACAAGGCCCGTGCCCTGGCGGATCGGCACCAGGCCTGGGCCGCCCAGCATAGTGTGCCCTTGCGGGCCTGCGCCCTGGCTGACGTAGGCGACCATTTCGACGTGCTGATCAATGGCACAGCGGCCAGCCTGGGCGGCGGCGAGGTGCCCGTGGGCCCGCAGGCCCTCAAACCCGGTGCGCTGGCCTTGGACATGATGTACGGCCCCGCCGCACGCCCCTTCCTGGACTGGGCCACCGCCCAGGGCGCGACCGCGCGCGACGGTCTGGGCATGCTGGTCGAGCAGGCGGCCGAGAGCTTCCACCTGTGGCGCGGCGTGCGCCCGGACACCGCCCCGGTGCTGGCCCTGCTGCGCGCGGAGGTGGACGCTCCCGCAGCGCACAAGCCCGAGGCCGCCAAGTGAAGGGCGCCGTCTGGCGCAAGCAGGCCTGGCGCCTCCTGGCCCTGCTGGTGCTGTCGGGCCTGTGCCTGCAGCTGTTCTTCGCCGCGCGCATCGGCCTGATGGCTGTGAGCGCTCCTCAGTCCACCGCCTTTCAGCGCAGCGAAATGGCACGGCTGCTGCGGGACAACGGCCAGATCCTGTGGTCGCAGAGCTGGCGCCCCTATGCAGACATCAGCCCCTGGATCAAGCGCGCCGTGATTGCCTCGGAAGACGCCGGCTTCGTCGACCACAGCGGCGTGGAATGGGAAGCGCTGGAAAAGGCCTGGGAGAAGAACAGCAAGGCCCAGCAGCGCCTGGACAGCCAGAAGCAGAAGGCCATGGAGCGCTACCAGCGGGCCGTGAAGCGGGCCCAGGCCCGCGGACGCCCCGCGCCCGAGATGCCCTCGGCTCTCAACGCCACGCCCAAGGTGATCGGTGGCTCTACCATCACGCAGCAGTTGGCCAAGAACCTGTTCCTCTCCAGCGAGCGCAGCTTCCTGCGCAAGGGGCAGGAGTTCGCCCTCACCTTCATGCTGGAGGGCTTGCTCGGCAAGGAGCGCATCCTCGAGATCTACCTCAACAACGTGGAATGGGGCGAAGGGGTGTTCGGGGTCGAAGCCGCCTCACGCCACTACTTCCACATCCCGTCCTCGCAACTCAGCCCGCAGCAGGCTGCACGCCTGGCGGTGATGCTGCCAGCCCCCAAGCGATTCGAGCAGAACCCGGGCTCGGGCTACCTGCGGGTGCGCTCGAACATGATCGCCGCGCGCCTGCGCGCCGTCGAACTGCCCTGAGCCGGGGCCTGCCGCGCTCAGCGGTAGGCCAGATTCAGCGAAGGCTCGATGTCCGACGACAAGCTGGGCAGTTCCGCCTGCTGCGAGGCCAGCGCCGCACGGCACGCTGCACGAGCCTGGCTTCCGATCTTCCAGTCGCAGCGGCTGAATGCGATCTCCCGATCATTGGCATCGCGCAGGCGCTTCTCGGCGCTGTGCACGGCGTCCTGCATCACGCCGTAGAACACGGCCAGCAGCACGATCCAGAGAGCCAGCAGCACGGTATAGAACATATACGGCATGAGCGACGCATCGTCGTCGGGCTTGCTGACCGTCGTCTTCAGGGTCCAGGTGGGTGCGCTCATGGTGGTGTCCTTCCTACTCGTTGGGCAGAATCGTCCCTCAAAGCCGAACTCTTGCGCAGAGGCCGTTGCCGAAAGCCGTGTCAGCGGCCTCTGACGACATGACGCATACCGCTTGTTACGTAACAGCACGTCAGCGCTTGCTGACGCCAGCTTCATCACTTGACTACAGACGGTGCGCAGGCGTGTTCCTACAGTCCGATCAAACGCTCGTCTGATGACGCTGACATGCAAATCAGCAACAGTGAGCGCTCCTCCCCCGACATCATTCATCGAAAGGATTCGCCATGAACTGGGATCGCGTGCAAGGCAATTGGAAGCAACTCAAGGGCAAGGTGCAGGAGCAGTGGGGCAAGCTGACCGATGACGACTTCGACCAGATCGAAGGCCGTCGCGAGCAACTCGTCGGCCGCCTGCAGGAACGTTACGGCATCGCCAAGGACGAGGCCGAGCGCCAGGTTGACAGCTGGACCTCCACCTACCACTGACCCCGGGAGGATGCGCGGCCGACCGTCCCCCGGCCCTGCATCCATCCCCTTGCGCCGGCATGCCGGCACCCAGCAGACAACCATCAGGAGCGTGAGATGTCTCACCCAGCCCCTCAGAACGGCAGCGCGCCGCGTGGCAGCCCCCACGCCGATGACGCACTGCACTCCCTGTCTCTGGACGAGGACGCCATCGAAGCGGCCCGCCAGAGCCTGGACGACGGCGCCGTGACGCCCAGCTACGGCCCCTGGCGCGACGAGATCGTGCGCCTGCTCAACGGTGCCCTGGCCACCGAGCTGGTGTGCGTGCTGCGCTACAAGCGCCACCACTTCACCGCGCACGGCCTGGCCTCGCCCAAGATCGCCGAAGAATTCATGGTGCATGCCAACGAAGAGGCCGGCCACGCCGACCAGATCGCCGAACGCATCATCCAGCTCGGCGGCGAACCGGACTTCAATCCGGTGGGCATCCTGGAGCGCAGCCACGCCGAGTACGACACCTCCACGGACCTCAAGGCCATGGTGCGTGCCAACCTCGTGGCCGAACGCGTCGCCATCGAAAGCTACCGCCAGATGATCGCCCTGATCGGCGACAAGGATCCCACCACCCGACGCATGCTGGAATCCATCCTCAGCGTCGAGGAGGAACACGCAGACGAACTCAAGGACATGCTCGAATGAGGCCCACCGTGAACAAAAATCAGAAATTCATCTTCACCACCGCTGTCATCGCCGCCACGGCCATGTGGAGCCTGGCACCCCGCGTCGCGCGCGCCGAGCCCTCGCCGGCACTGGACCGTGTCAGCATCTGGCTGGGCGGCTTCCAGGCCGACATCAAGGGCTACGCCTCCGTGCGTGATCCGGGCAACAACGTCGACACGGGTGACCAGCAGATCTTGTCGGGCGACAAGACCGTGCAGCGCGCCAAGCTGGACTGGCTGATCATGGACAGCCAGGGCTTCTCGGTGGATTACTTCCGCATCAACGACAAGAGCTCGCGCGGCATCAGCGAGCCCTTCACGTTCGAAGGCGTGAACTACACCGCCGCCGGCCGCATCGCCTCCGACACCACACTGGACGTCGGCAACTTCTCGTACCGCTGGTGGTTCGGCGATGCCGACAACAACCACGTCTTCGGCCTTGGCCTGGGCGCCGCGTACTACAAGCTCGACGCCACGCTCAACGCGGCCGTCGGTGTCGGCCCGCTGACCTACAACACCATCCAGCGCTACGACGATTCCGGCTGGGCACCGCTGGTGACCCTGGGCTGGCGCAGCAAGGTGTCCGACCAGGTGCGCATCTACGCCGACCTGTCCGGCGTGCGCAAGAACGGCAGCGACCTGTCGGGCACCATCACCAACGCCGCCATCGGTGCCGAATGGTTCCCCTGGAAGAACGTCGGTATCGGCGCGGAGTACGCCTCCACCCGCATCCGCCTCAAGCAGAAAGACGACGCGGCCACCGCCCGCGTGCGCCTGGAGTTCGACGGCCCCGCCGTGTACCTCCGCCTGCGCTTCTAAAATAGGGCCATGCCAGGATCGGCGGCCCCCTCTTCCATCAAGCAACGTTTGCAGTCACGCCTGAGTGCGTGGCTGCAGCCCGTGGCCTTCCTGGGAGAGGTGCTGCTGGCCACGGGGCGGGCCTTCAGGGGCTGGCAGTTCCGCAAACAGGATCTGCTGCGCGTGCTCAATGAAGCCAGCGCCCAGGCCCTGCCCATCGTGATGATCGTCAACGCCCTGGTGGGGGCCATCCTGGCCTTCGTCGGGGCGGTGCAGCTCGTCAAGTTCGGAGCGGGCATCTACGTGGCCGATCTGGTCAGCATCGCCGTCACCCGCGAGATGGCCGCCGTGATCACCGCCGTGGTCATCTCCGGGCGCACGGCCGCCTCGTTCGCGGCCGAGCTGGCTACCATGCAGGCCAATGAAGAGATCGACGCCCTGCGCGTGCTGGGCCTGGATCCGATCGGCTACCTGGTGCTGCCACGCGTGCTGGCCCTGCTGATGATGATGCCCCTGCTGTATGTGTACGGCTGCGTGGCCAGCCTGCTGGGCGGCATGGCCGTCGGTACCACCATGCTCGACATCAACCCTCAGGCCTACTTCGACAGGGCGCTGCTGGCCAGCCCGCTGAGCTATGTGGCCCTGGGCATCAGCAAGACAGTGGTCTTCGGTGCGTTGATCGCCATTGGGGGCTGCTTCGCCGGCATGTCCGCCAGCCGCGATGCCGCCGGCGTGGGCCGCGCCACCACGAAGGCCGTGGTCACCGGCATCGTCGGCGTGATCGCGCTGGACGCCATCTTCGCCGTGTGCGCCAACGCACTGGACATCTGACCGCCCATGAGCCAGCTCACCGTCCAGCACCTGACCATGCGCTTTGGCGACAAGCTCATCCAGAAGGACATCGACTTCTCGGTGGCGTCGGGCACCATTTTCGCCATCATGGGCGGCAGCGGCTGCGGCAAGAGCACCCTGCTCAAGCACATGATCGGCCTGCTGACACCGGCTGAAGGCCAGGTGCTGGTGGACGACGGAGACTACTGGGCCGCCACCGAGAGCGCACAGCGGCACATGCGCCAGCGCTTCGGCGTGCTGTTCCAGAGCGCCGCGCTGTGGACCTCGATGAGCGTGCTGGACAATGTGCTGGTGCCGCTGGCACTCAAGGCACCCGACCTGAGCAGCGCCGAGCGCCGCGACCGCGCGATGGAGCTGCTATCCTGGGTGGACATGGACGCCGCCGCCGACAAGCTGCCCTCCGATCTCAGCGGCGGCATGAAAAAGCGCGCCGGTCTGGCGCGGGCCATCGCCGGCGAGCCCGATTTCCTGTTCCTGGACGAACCCTCCGCCGGCCTGGACCCCATCAGCTCGGTGCGCCTGGACAAGCTCATCACCGACCTGCGTGACCGCACCGGCGCCGCCGTGATGATCGTGAGCCACGAACTGGAAAGCCTGCTGTCCATCGCCGACGATGGCATCTTCCTCGATGCCGACAGCAAACAACCCATCGCGCGCGGCAAGCCGGCCGATCTCAAGGCGGCCGATGACACCCATCCCACCGTGCGCGCCTTTCTGAACCGACAGGAGCCTTCGTCATGAAACGCAACGCCCTCATGATCGGCCTGTTCGTGCTGATCGCCCTGGCCCTGGGGGCCGTGGCCATCACCCTGCTCGGAGGCAACCGGCTGTTCGAGCAGCGCACCCGCGCGGTCGTCTACTTCACCAACAGCGTCAAAGGGCTGTACATCGGCGCGCCCGTCACCTTCCGGGGCGTGCCCATCGGCCAGGTCGACACCATCGGCATCGAGCTCGACCCCAACACCCTGGTCACGCGCGTGCCCGTGCAGCTGTTCATCACCTCCAAGCTCCTGCAGATGAACGGCGGAAGCGACACCATGGACCTGCGCGACCTGGTGCAGCGCGGTCTGCGGGCCCGCCTGGCACAGCAGAGCATGGTCACCGGCCAGGCCCTGATCGACCTGGACTTCGACCCCAAGACCCCTCTGGCGCTGGTGGGCGAGCCGGGCAGCAAGAGCGTCGAGATCCCAGTGGTCAAGGGCGCCTTCGACGACCTCGTGGCGCAGATCACCGAGTTGCCGCTGAAAGACACGGTGGGTGACTTGCGGCGCACGCTGGCGGAACTGCAGCGCACCTCGGCCGCGGCGCAATCGGTGATGAAACAGGCCGGCGAGGACTGGCGCCAGGCCTCGCTGGCCGCCCAGGCGATCATGAAAAATACCGACCGCACGCTGCAGTCCGTCGGCCACCAGGCCAATGCCACCTTGCTGTCGGTTCAAAACCTGTCGGACACCACCCGCGGCCTGGTCGCCACCACCCAGCCCGACATCGCGCGCACACTCGCCTCCACACGGGATGCGGCCCGCTCCATCGAGGTGGGCATGCAATCGTTCGCCGAGGTGACCGCGCCTGGAGGCGCTCCCCGTGAAGACCTGGAATCCACCCTGCGCGATCTTTCCCAGACCGCGCGCAGCCTGCGCCAGGTGGCCGAGCTGTTGGAGAACCAGCCCAATGCCCTGATCTTCGGGCGCCGTTGAGGAGACACCGCGCATGCCCACACCGCATCATCATCCGACGCACGACATGCCCATCCAGCCCCAGGCGGCGTCACCCCGCACGGGCGGCCCTCGTGCTGGCTGGACACGGCTGCTCTGGCCCCTGCTGGCCGCTGCATGCATGGCCGGTTGCGCCACCAGCGCGCCCGAGCAACATCTGCTTGCCCTGCCAACACCGGCTTTGCCCGACAAGGCTTCCGCACCCGCGCAGGCCAACGACACACGCTGGCTGCAGGTAGGCCGCCTGGAGATCCCGGAATACTGGCAATCGCGCGCGGTGCGTTACCGTGAGGGCAACGAGGTCAAGACCTGGGACAACACCGTGTGGGCCGAACGCGTGGAGGTGGGCCTGACACGCAATCTGGCCATCGAGCTCGAGCATGCCCTGCCCACCCCCTGGCGGCTGTGTCCACAGCGTTGCGATGGCAGCGCGCGCCGCCCGGTGCGCCTGCTGATCAGCTTGGCCCCCATGGACTACGACCGCCACACCCAGACACTGAGCGCCTGGGCCCAATGGACCCTGATCGGCGCGGAAGGCCAGGCCCTGCGCACCAGCAGCCAGGCCCTGCAAAGCACAGGCAGCGGCTCTCAGGCCGCTGCCCAGACCGACGCGATGGCCGGCATGATGAAGGCTGTCGCGGACCTGGTGGCCCGCGACGTGCCGCTGCTGCCAGCGTCAGCGACTGAACGCCTTGACGCCCAGCACCGCCAGTAACAGCACCACCAGCGCCAGCACCAGGAAGATGCCGAAGAGCACCTTGGCGATGGAGGCAGCGCCCGCCGCCACGCCGGTGAAACCGAACAGACCGGCCACGACGGCGATCAGCGCGAAGATCAGGGCCCATTTCAACATGATGATTCCTTTCAGCATTCTGTGTTGTTCTACAGGCGCCTGACCTCATCAGGCGTCCATGGAGAAATGCTGGACCATTGGCATGGCATGCGCCGTCGGCACCCGGCCCCAACGGGAGACAGCACCCGCTGATCCGCCTGTCGGTGCCGACTGACCCGCATGACTGTCCGAAACCCCTGGAACACGGGGTCGGTCATCGCCTACAGGGCAAACAGTTCACGACGACAGACGCCTCGCTGGGGCATGCCTAAGATCATCGGCATGCTGCAAACACGTCACAAGAACGACAACGAGGTATCCCAGATGAAGATCGTGAACATCAAGGAGCTTGATCAGGTGCTGAGCACCGTGCACCTCGACGAGGCCCACGACGCGCTCCACGATGTGGAAGTGAGCCTGGCCAACCACAAGGTGGTGGTCGTGCCCTGCATGCTGGCGGTGGCTGACCGCCCCCAGGTGCCGCAGGAAATCGCCTTGGTCATCCCCCGTGACCTGTGCCGCAAGGGGCAGCCCACCCGCCACGGATTGATGCACGCGGCGGCAGAAGCTGTGCGTCGCCACCTCGCCCACCGCAAACACCCGTGGCTGGAGGTGAGGGCCCGCATCAATGGCGTGCTGACCCCGCTGATGCGTGTGCACACCGCCTGAGCGCACCCTCGCACGCAGCAAAGGCCGCCCGAGGGCGGCCTTCTTGTTTCTCATGCCTTGCTGGTCAGCGCGAGGCAGTCTCAGCCGGCCTCACAGGCCTGATCAGCCTGACGGGCGATGTCCTTGTTGCCGGGGTCGATCAAGGGCACGACGGCCGCCACCGGGTTCAGAAAGCCCAGCGCCACCGCCCCCGCAACCCGCGGCAACAAGGCAGAAGCCTTGATCGACACCTTCGGATCACTGAGCGGACCGTTGACCAGCACCGGCGTGCGCAGGCTCAGCAGGCTGAAATCCTTGGGAGCGACCCGCGCCTGCAGCGCCATGCGCTCCTCCTTGAGCGAGAGACTGCCCTGAACCCACACGCTGGAATCCTTGGTGTTGATCACGAACAGCTCGGGTGTGAGCGTGCCGTCGAAAGCCTTGACGTCGGCACGGGCACAAGGCACCGCCAGCGACTGGTCACCCTTGATCCATACACCCAGCAACTGGGCCAAGTCGATGCCGGCGGCCTCGACGGCCAGATGCGACAGTGTCCCATCCCGCAGACGCACCTGCACCGGCCCCGTCAGCGAACCCAGGATCGCCGCCGTGGACTGCCCCTCGCCCTTGACCATCGCCCGCCCGTTGATACGGCCTGTCAAGTAGGGCGGGCGGCCTTCCGGCTTGAGCGCCTTCACCCAGTTCTCGATCACCACGTTGTTGACGTTCAGGTCGGCCTGCCAGAGCGCCTTGTTCTGCTGACGACCATCCAGCGCCAGCCGCCCGGTCAGTTCACCCTGGGCCGTGCGAGCCTGCAGGTCACTGATGGTCAACACGGACGAATCGAGCACCAGGTGCCCCTTCAGGGGCTCCAGGGGTGCCAGCGTGTCGGACCCCAGATCCATCTGGGCGATGTCGATCACCACGTTGGCATTCATCACGGCCAGAGACGGCAGGTCAAACCGCCTGTCTGGCAAGATGCGTGCGTCATCGCTGCGACTGGACGTGGGCTGGCCGGTCGTGGGGACCCCCACCGCCGGACCCAGATCGGCCAAGGCCAGACGAGAGCCGCCGAGGCGGCCGGCCAGCATCGGCACCCTCGGACTGCGATCGAAGGCGAACTCGCCGCGCAGGCGACTCGAACCGATCTCCGCGCCCTTGACGACCACGAAGGTCCGCAAACCACGGTGCCGCACCGAGCCACGCATGTCGAAGTGGCCCGTGGTCGGCAGCGTCACACCCAGCGGCTCGCCCATGGCGGCGAGCGAGGGCCCACGCGCCTTGAACGTGCCCAGCACATCGGCCTGGGCGTTGAGCTGATCAACGGAGCCGTTGAAATCGACCCGCGCCCGCCCGACGTTCAGATGGAAGTCGATGGGCCAGGCCATGCGGCCTTCTCCGCCCAGCAACCACGGTGCAAGCTGACCCGATGTCAGCGAGGCCTTCAGGGGCAGGCCCTGGTAGCTGCCAAGGGTCTGGGCGCGCACGCCCTCGGCCACGTCACTCTCGACCCTGGCAGGTGCCCGACGCGCATCACGCACGCTCATGGACACCTCGGTCCTGGATGCCAGTGCAAAAGGCTCATCCCTGTAGTGAATCTCGCCACGCGCCAGCTGCAGTACATCAAAATGCAGGCCGTCGAGCAGGGACCGTGCGCCGGGCTTGCTCGGCCGGGGCGGGCCAAACTGCCACGAGGCCTTGCTGTCGGCTGTACGTTCCAGCCAGGCCACCAACTCGCGCGCCGTGAGCTGCTCCACCAACACGGGTTTGCCGCGGTAGGCACGCCACAAGTCATGGTAGGCCAATTGCAGATAGGCGTCCTTGGCCGACACCATGAAGGGGGTCTTGCTCCAATCGGGCGCGCCGATGCGCAGTTGATCGGCCCACACGCGGATGCCGCCGATCAACTGCACACGCGCCTGCCCTTGCCCGGCCGCTTCGCCAAAACTGACGTCGCGGTGCAGGGCCTTCGACAGCATTCGCTCGACCGGGGCGGACAGCCAAGGCCAGCCTCGATGCTCGCCATAGGCCACCGCACCGACCACCCCCACCAGCAGCACCCCGCCCAGCCACCAGCCCGCGCGAGGGCCGGTTCGACGAGATGACTGCGGTGCGGGTGGCACCTCAGGGGGCAGAGCCTGCTGCTCGCTCATCGAGCCCCCAGTGCCACATGCCCATGCTCACCGAGTCCCACCGGCTTGCCGGCGATCACCGATGCAGCCACGGCAAACATGCGGACGACCTTGCTCGACGGCGAATCCCAATAGTCCACAACGCGTGGCACGAACTTCAGGGCGCGCAGGTCCGGGCTGTCCGGACCATCGGGAAACCATGGCTTGGCGAAGGACGTCCACAGGTGTTCCTTGGTCGGTGTGTCATCCAGCAGGTAGGCATGGCCTTCCATCGACACATAGCTGGCATCGGACTCGTTGGAGAAGGCGGCGGTGATCGATTCCAGGCGCACGCCCTCCATGGCCGACGCACTGGTCAGGAACCAAAGCGCACCGTCCTTGTCCAGCAGGATGGGGCTCATGGGCCGGCTGGCGAGGTGATGCTCATCGACGGCAGTGATCATGCACACGGTCATGTCTTCGATGAGATCGGCCACTTTCTTCATGGCGGGATGGGTCTGGTCATGCACTTTCATGGCGTAGCTCCTCGCTGAGTGGGAAAAAACGTGATCAGCTTGCCTGCCAGGCAGGCATGTCACCATCAGCACATGGCGCAAGTGCGCGTCAGCGGTGGCTGACAGCCCTTTTCCGCTGCCGCCGCGCTCAGGGGCGCCTGATCTTCAAGACATCCTGGTACCGATAGAACTGGTAGGTGAGCTCTACCCCGAACAGGATCACCATGGACACGTAGTTGAGCCACACGAGCATCACCGCCAAGGTGCCCGCAGCACCGAACACCGAGCCGACCACACCCTGCCCCAGGTACAGGCCCAGCCCCCACTTGCCGATCTCGAACAGCACTGACGTGGTGAGCGCGCCCGCCGCCACCGTGGCAGGCTTGAGCCGCACCGGCGCCATCAGTCTCAACATCATCCCGAAGAGCAGGGACAGCATCAGCAGCGACACGCCCGCCTGAAGGACGCTCAGCAGCACGGCCTCGGCCTGGGACCACCGGGCCACCCAATCGCTCACCACCACCAGCCCGGCACTGACGAGCAGTGAGACCACGAGCAGGAAGCCAATACCGATCACCAGCGTCAGGCCCTTGAGCCGTTCCATCACGGCGCTCAGCCATGCATAGCGGTACGTGCGCTGCGTGCCGAAGATGCGCCCGAACGCGGCCGACAGCTCGCCAAACAGCGCCGTGGCACCGATCAGGATGCCGCCCAGGCCGATCAGGCCCGCCTGCCAGCTGGATGGCGACAGGTAGCTGGCCTGGATCATGCGCTGCAGGAGTTCCGCGCCCGATGCCCCCAGCAGTTCCCTGAACTGCTCGACGACATGCCCCTCCACGCTGGCACGGCCATAGAACACACCCGACAAGGTCACGGCAATCACCAGCACCGGTGCCAGCGAGAAGGCTGCGTAGTACGCCAGCGCAGCGGCCGTGCCGATGTTGCGATGATCGATCCAGGCCAGCACGGCATCACGCAGGACAATCCATACTGTAGGCCGGTGCTGCGGGGCAGCCTGCCCATTCACGCCATTCACGTCCTGCCCATGAAGTCCACGATCCGCAAGGTCTTCCATTCCTACACGCCTCCGCCTCGCTGGCTGTCCGGCCACGTCACGGGCCGCCTATTGTGGAACCGGCGCCGCCTGTGGCTCTCGGTGAGCTTGGGGGCCGCCGCCTGGATGGCCATGCCGACCGAGGTCGATGCCGTGAACCGGTGGCTGACGGCATGGTGTGCCTTCGGCCTGGTCTACCTGCTGCAGGGGCTGGCCCTGATGCTCACGGCCGACACTGGTTCCATCGAGCAGCGGGCTCGCCATGAAGACGAGGGCGCCGCCATCATCCTGTTGCTGATCGTGCTGGCCGCCGCCGCCAGTTTCGGCGCCGTGGTGATGGCGCTGGCCGGGGCCACGGACAAGGGCTCCAACGGCCTGGGCGTGGGCCTGGCCGCCGGGAGCATTGCCGTGGCCTGGCTGTTGATCCACACCGCCTTCGCGCTGCACTATGCACACCGCTACTACATCCTGGCGCATGGGCGGCACAACACGCATGGCGCCCCCCTGGATTTCCCCGGACGGCAAACGCCGGTGTATGTGGATTTTCTGTACTTCTCGTTCACCGTGGGCACCACGTCGCAAACCTCCGATGTGGCCTTGCTCACCACGGAGATGCGCGGGCTGGTGCTGGTCCATGGCGTGGTGGCCTTCCTGTTCAACACCACCCTGCTGGCACTGACGGTGAACATCGCTGCTTCCCTGCTGCGCCCCTGACGGACCGCGGCCAGGGCCACACAGGTTCTGGCACGTACCCTGGCACATCAGGACACCTCCGCCAGCACGGCCGCATGGTCGGACAGCCGGTTCCATGGTGCCTGCGACAGCACACGCACGGACACTGGCTCCAGATGGCGCACATAGATGCGGTCCAGCGGCAGCATCGGCATGCGCGCCGGGAAGGTGCGGGCCAATCGACCGCGCAGGCTGTGATGCACCTCTCGCAGACCCGCCTTCAGGAAGGCCGGATGGCCGCGCTGGCGCCAGTCGTTCAGGTCACCCGCCACGATCAGCGGGGCATCGGGCGGCACCTGGTCATTGATCAGGGCCACCAGGCGCCGGATCTGCTCCTGGCGCTGGCTTTCGAGCAGGCCAAGGTGGGCACAGACCACGTGCAGGGTCTTGCCACGTGGCCTCCAGTCCAGCTGCCCGTGCAACAGGCCGCGTTTCTCGATGGCATGGACGGACACATCTTCGTTGCGCCAGGCCATGATCGGAAACTTGGAGAGCACCGCGTTGCCATGGTGCCCCTGCGGGTAGACCGCGTTGCGGCCGTAGGCGAAATCACGCCAGATGGTGTCGGCCAGGTATTCATACTGCGACTGCGCCGGCCAGCCGTGTACACGTTGCGCATGCGTGTCGTGCTGCCCCAGCACCTCCTGCAGGAAGACGATGTCGGCATCGCAATGCTGCACCGCCGCCTTCAGGGCCGGCAGCACGAAACGCCGGTTCATGGCCGTGAAACCCTTGTGCAGGTTCAGGGTGAGCACTTTCAGCGGGGCCGTGGGATCGTCATGGCGCACCGATCGCGGGGCCGCGTCACTGTGGGGATCTCTGTACATGGATGTCAGGCAGTGCGGTGGTCCAGGTGGCATTACGTTATCGAGGGGGCGCCGCCGACGCTGTCGTCCGCGACTGAACCCCCTGTCGGTCACCGCTGACATCCGTGCATGTAGGCATTCCCCTACACGACAATCCGCACGAGCTGACGGCGCCGTCGTCAGCGCGTTCCGCTAATATCGCGAGATCTTTCCGATCCCAACATCTGTTCGAATACTGAACAATCCGGTTTCCGTTCGCCCTTTTCAACAACCTCAGCGCAACCAAGGAGCCGTGATGAGCACGGACGCGGAACTGGACGTCAATATCCTCGTGGTGGACGACCTGGCTCAGAACCTGCTGGCCATGGAGGCCTTGCTGGCACGACCAGGCGTGCGCGTCATCAAGGCATCGTCCGGGGTCGAGGCGCTCGAGTTGCTGCTCCTGCACGAAGTGGCCGTGGCGCTGCTGGATGTGCAGATGCCGGAGATGGACGGCTTCGAGCTGGCCGAGCTGATCCGCGGCAGCGAGCGCACCCGCCACATTCCGCTGATCTTCATCACCGCCGGCTCGCGCGAACAGAATTGGCAGTTCCGCGGCTACGAGAGCGGCGCGGTGGACTTTCTGTACAAGCCGGTCGACCCTTACATGCTGCGCAGCAAGGCGAACGTGTTCTTCGAGTTGCACGAGCGCCGGCGCGCGCTGGCGCAGCAACTGGAGGCGCGCACCGAGGCGTTGCGGGTCAACGACATGTTCATGGCCGTGCTCAGCCATGACCTGCGCACGCCATTGCAGGCGGTCATCATGGGCGCCTCGATGCTGGCGCGCCAGGGCGGCGACGCGCGCGTGGTCAGCGTGGCGCAACGGATGCTCCAGAGCAGCGAGCGCATGAAGCACCTGATCGAAGACCTGCTCGACGTGACGCGCATCCGCCAGGCCGGCGGACTGGCGCTGGCGCCGGCGCGCATCGGCATGGACACGCTGGTCCACCGCACCCTGGATGAATTGCGCGCCGGCTGCGCCGACCGCCAGATCGAAGCCGAATGCCATGGCGACCCGGTCGGCGAATGGGACGGCGAGCGCATCGCCCAGGTGCTGGCCAATCTGCTCGGCAACGCCTTGCACCACGGCGCCCGCGACGTGCCGGTGCGGGTCGAGGTGGATGGTTCCATTGCCGACCGGGTCGTGGTCACGGTCAGCAACGGCGGCAGCATTCCCGCGGAACTGCTGCCGCAACTGTTCAACCCGTTCCGCAGCGGCGCGCGGCCGGCCGGGGGCCATCGCGGCCTGGGGCTGGGACTGTTCATCGCGCAACAGGTGGCGCAATCTCACGGCGGCCGCATCAGCGCCGAATCGCGCGACGGCATCACCCGCTTCCGCGTGGCGCTGCCACGGCAGGCGTCGACCGCCTCGACCTGACGATATCGATCCGCGTCAGAACGGCCCGCCAAGGGCCGGGCCGCGCAACGAGGCCGGAGTTTTCGGTAGTATGTCGGATGGTGCCGCGGCGCGTCCCGCCGTGGCGCCCATTCCGCGCATTCTGCGGCCGCAAATCCGCCAATAGCCGTACCCATATATGGGCGTCAGCCCATATCCACCTCACTCAGCTTCGCACAGACTTCTTGTCGGCCAGGTCGCTCGTAGTTGTCCGTCGGATCCAACAGCACCATGCCGTTCAACGGGCGCAAATCCTGATGGGCAAGCGCATGCTGAACATCTGGCCCTCGTAGCAGTTCTTCAGGTCGTTCGGCCGGCGGTGGTCGATCAGCAGGTCCAGGAGCCGCGGGCGCTTATCATCAGCCGCCATAGCATTGCGCGTAGGTAAAGTCGACCAGGCGCTTGTCCGAGACATCCTGGGGCGTGGACGGCTCTACTTGGAAATGACCGAACATATCGTCGTTGCAGATCCTCACGTCCTTGCGCTGCGTGCCTTCCTGCAATACGCAGGAACCGCCAAAACTGTGATTACCTCCGGCGACGCCAACCGGCAGATCAATCAGCCGGCTACAACCGATGATTCGGCCGTTTTGCTTCTGCTGCTCCAGCGATTGGTTGAACGATTCCACGCGGGAGTTGGGATCACGAATCGGCACAACATTGACGCATTCGCCACTGGCGGTTTGGTTGCCCGGCAGCTTGCAGTCCGAGTACACCTTGCCATTGGCAATATGTTTCTCATTACGCGCCAGCAGGGCGATGCGGCTTGTGTATGCTTGCCGCAGGCAGGCGCTGTCTTGACAAATGCCACGCGCGTATTTGATCCAATTGCGCTGTTCTTCAGCCAACGCTTTCTTGCCATAGGCATCGGTTGCGGCTAGTGCTGCCTTATAGGCCCCCTGCAATTTGCCATCCAGCGCGGAGGTCTCGGCATCGCTACAGATCAACTTTTCCGTCGTGCTCGCGGCCTTGTTGCAATCAAAACTGGCGGCTTGGGCGTAGGTCCCTAGCATTGCGAGGCCCAACGTAAAGAGAAGCTTCATCGCAGGTGTATACCGTGTCTTCAGTACGTAAGCGGGTGGGCGTCTTGAATGCGGCTGGGTCATGATCCTATCTTCTCAAGTTGTATGTCGATGATGTATTGCGTACAGCACAGCACATGCTAGCAAGTCTCTCTCTCGTCCACGTGCCGACTGTTAAAGTCCATTCAAGATAAAACCCCGGATCTATAAGAATCAATAACTTAGGCAGCATTTCACCACTCAAGTTGCCACAGCCTAACCATTAAGAATGGAGTTTTTCCCTTAGATGTCCACTTAAGATGAAAAACACCATTTCTACATCCAAACATCTAGGGATCGCAGAGATCCCGCGAGTGCTGGCTTCCCACCAGAACGCCTCGGCCAAGGCGCTGCGCCAAGCTGTGTCTTCCGGCCAGAGAATGACCAAGCGCAAAGCATCTTCAGGGCCAGTCGTAGCGTAACAGCAGACCACTCAAACGCCGGAGCGCGCTACACCCTGCCGCTCAAGGTCACTTCCATCGGGTCTCCTCTCTTATGGTAAAGGCTTGCAAACGATGATGTCCGGGCGGCCCGGCTGCGGTATAAACAAGGCCCTGTCGATTGCCCACAGAGGAACGACTTGTCGAACGCACGCGGAGCGCTTTCATTCTTCAACGCAACGGCCGGCGCCATCCGGCGCCATGGCCGCGCGATGCTGGCGGCCGCGCCGTGGTCGCTGGCGGTGTTCCTATTATCGCTGCCGTTCGCCATTCTGGCCGCGTCGCTGTACTGGCTTAAGGGCGGCCTGTTCCTGCTGTTCGCGCTGGTCAACCTGATTGCATTCTCGCGCATGACGTACGCCTGGCACCGGGTCATCGCGCGCGCGGACGATACGCGGATCGATGCCGGCGGCAGTACAGCGCAAGCCTGGCACCTGGTGATGCTGGGCCTGCTGGCGGTGGTCGTGACGACGCTGGCGCGCGCCACCGGCGACCTGCCCTACGTGTTGTTCGCGCTGATGAACGGCCCGGACTCGGGCCTGTTCTTCGCGGCGCTGGTGCCCGTGGTGCTGGTGCTCTGGCTGCCGATCCTGTACGGGTTGGCGCTGCTGGCGCCCGCCCTGCCGCGCGCCGCCGTGACCGGCGCAACCGGCTTGCGCGGCGTGCGTGCCGCCATGCCCTACCCGCGCTGGCCGCTGATGCTGGCCCTGGGCATCCTGGTGAGCACGGGCGGCCTGGCCCACAGCGCGCTGTACGAGTACCTGGGCTACGCCCTGGACGGCGTACCGTATTGGATCGTGGCCTATCTGACGCTCTTCATCATGTTGACGTTCGTCGTCGGCGCCATGGTCTCGGTGGCCTACCGGGACGGCGCGCCGGCGCGTCCCGCGTCCGACAGCGACAACGACGGCGAGAGCGACAGCATCAAGGATGCAGCGACAGCGCCTTGACCGCCTTGTCCACCGCCTTTTTCGGACCGCGCAGGGCGATGCCGGCCGGGTCCAGGTCGTCGGCCGGCTGGGCGCGGAACACCGCGCGGTTGAACTCGATTTCACACTTAATGAATTCTGATGTCGAAGTTCATCGAAGGCAAGAACTTGACGTCATTCAAATCAAGTACTTAGCGGATCTTGGTTCATTGAGCTTGGTGTTCTTGGTTCATTGAACTTGGTAGTTTTTCCCAAAAAGTTCATTGAACTTAGGCGCCGCTTCTTTCGCCACATCCAAAGCAGATAGCTCTCCGAAATCACTTATCTTTCAGAGAATGATGATGCGTACGCGATTGGCCTGAAAGAGGGAAATAAAGTCGGTCGCAAAGATTGCATTGCCGAGCTTGCGCAAGATGAAGTCTCTGGCCGCGTAGTGTGCCTCAGCATCCGCGGCTGATGAGGCACGCCGCCTTTCATAGGAACACCTTCTTCGCGAAAGGCATCGTACGCGTTGGCGAATGTCACCATCCCAAGCTGAGTGGTCATATCGAGCCAATGATTCGCTCTTATCAGCGCCCAACCGCAACCGGACTTGCGATCGGATGCTCGGTGTACATTGCCTCCGGCTTCTTATGGGAATGGTCAGCAAAGTGGAAAGCTCGCTCTGCGTCGTTCTCGAAGAAGTAGACACCAGGGCCCAGCCAGTCGTAATCATTGCGACTTCGATCGAGCAATTCCAATCGCCGGTTGACTAGGTCGTCACGGACCACAGCAGCGCAACCGTTGTACCCGACAATCAGATGCCCTGCTTTCAACAGTAGAACGACTACATATGGCGAAAAGCTAGCGGCTCCGCCTGCTCGGATGGGGCCTTAGGAACTGTTGGATACGGCGACAGATTCTCTGCCAGCTAAACAGTGCGGCGTCGATTACGCTGACCTACAAGGCCAGGCCTCACACTCGGACCTTCTCTTGCGATAGCACCCGTAGGCACCCCTCTCCCGTCAGCCCCGAAGCAGAGAACCGAAGGAGCCGAACAGCCCTCGATGAAGGCGAGCATTTAGCTCATCCGAGAACAGTGTATTGAGCTCATTGAAGCGCTCTCGCTCGAGTCGAGAGGAGGCAGCCTCAGCGTCTGCATTTTTGGATTGAAAAGTGGCTAGATCCTCGAAGCTGGCATTTCGCATGGCGGCGATCATAGATTTATCGTCACCCGAGATCATCGCGCTGAAGAGAGACTCTAGGCTTACCCGAGCAGACATCTCGTCTCTTACCGCATCACGCTTCGAGGACATCACAGCAAGCTCATCGGCGCCCTGCGATGCAATTTTGCGGAATTCCCGATAGAGGTTCAGGCTGATAGCTAGGTTCTCATATATGGCAGCCAATTCGCCGTAGCACTGGGATGTCCTAGAGGATGAGGCCTCCATCCTTGCGAGAGAACTTTGATAGGTTTCCAGAGTCGCCTTGTAGGCTGCGAAGAAGACCGGAGAGTCCCCCCTTCGAAAGACTTCATTGATGTTGAAGTGCTTGTGCATCAAGAGGGCAGCGCCTTGGTTCGACCTGACAGAGGTTATGTATTCAGCGTGGAAACGATGACATTCCTGGAACTTCAGCTTGGCGGCTTTGTAGTCTGTCTCGAAGATCGCCCTTGTAATGGCGGATTGCTGGTTGAATACCGCTAGCACGCCAGGAATGACAAAGGAAACTAGGAGTACTGCAACGACGTTGTCGCGGAGCCAGCTAAGTGCTGCGACGATCTTCTTCTTCAACATTGGCCTTTTCTCTTACTATCTGCCCGTGCCCCGCGACAGCACCGATCAAACGCGAACCCGTGCACGTTAAGGGTGACGGCGTCCGAAATCAGCATTTCAACAATCCCGTGAGTCTCTACGACAGGCCACTCCAAGGACTTAAATGAAATCCGCATGCGCTATGCTTTTACGCTTCAAACATCGACGCCGATACGCCCTCACGGAGTTGCCTTCTGGAGTGGTGTTACTAATGACAATGTTCACCTTGGGCCAGGCATGGTTTTGGGGCCAGACCGCTACAGAGCTCGCCAAGGTTGTAATCGCTGAATTTGACAGGTACGGGCCGTTTTACTGGTCCGCACTGGTATGTTTCGCTGCCCTTTTTTGTGTTGCTTTTCTCGCTCTGATTTGGTCCTGCATCTCGATGCACCTTCACAAAGACCTGATGGCGAGACTATTTCCGCAGCGTTGATGCGATCCGCTTGGCCCTTGATCAGACGTTCGGAGCCGTACCACCCGAGCGAACGGTCGGGGCTATTGCATTCAGCTAGAGTGCTCATACGAGCTTAGCAACAATTCCTAGCGAAGCCCTGCCTGACGTCTCTACAATCGCGCGCATCGCCTTGGACAACTACCAGCAGAATGTCTTTCCGGCTTACCAAGGAGTGCTCAACGACTACCTCGGACGCTTTAACGCCGGATTTCGCCTTGACCAAGTCGATTCAGTCAATACGCGAGGGGGCTCGGCCTGCTCGTATAGCGTATTGATCAATAACGCAGCGGTGCCCCATACGGCGGATGTGGGTCCTTCGTTCCGCAACACACTCAGCGCTGGGGATCGCAATGCGCTTGCGTTGGCGTTCTTCTTCGCATCACTGGAGCAGGACCAGCAGCTCGCGCAGAAGATTGTGGTCATCGACGACCCCATGACAAGCCTCGACGAGCATCGTTCGTTGACTACCGTCCAGGAGATTCGCCGCCTGCTTCCTCGCGTTGGCCAGGTGATTGTGCTTTCGCATTCGAAGCCCTTTTTATGTAACTTGTGGGAGGGCGCGAACACAGCGGACCGCTCGGCCATCAGGCTGATTCGCGCAGCAGTGGGCTCGACATTCTCCGCCTGGGACGTCCGTCAGGACTGCATCACGGAGCATGATCGGCGTCACGAACTCGTGACCGGATATCTGCAAGCCGCCAATCCGGCAGTCGAACGACAGGTCGCCGCTGCCTTACGCCCTATTCTTGAGGCGTTCGCACGCGTTGCCTACCCCAATACCTTTCAGCCAGGAGGACTTCTTGGACCGTTCATCGGCATCTGCGAGCAGCGAGTGAACACCCCGGGGCAGATCCTACGTCAGGCCGACATCGTCGAGCTTCGGGCGCTGCTGGACTACGCCAACCTGTTCCACCATGACAGCAATCCCGCGTGGGCAATGCAGATCATCAATGACCAGGCGCTCGTCAACTACGCGCAGCGCACCTTGGCTTTTACTAGGCGGTAGGCTCGGAACAACGTCAGTTCGAGAGTGGCAGTGTTCGTCCCCCTTCGCTGCTCTCGACCTCTTGAATGTCGGCACTGGGACGAAAATAGCCTTCCGCAGACGACTGCTCCCGGCCAATAGCGGACCACCCTAGAAACGATCAACAGACAGTGAGCGGGGGATAGTCAGCCAATGGGACGTCGGTGCCGATTGTGGTGTTAGCTCTCACCGTACCCTCACCACCGTGCTCTGACGTCCGAGTGATGGCGTTCCCTTGAAGGGAGGGCAATGCTGGTGCAGGAGGGCCTCAAAGCGTTGGTATTCCGAAACTAAAACGGCGCCGAACACTAGGCGTGCTCCCCTCAGTTCAGCGACGTTCGGCAGGCCGATATTACCGTTCCTGTGCCCTTGAACGTGGGCCTTGATTCGGCTAACTGGTGAGATGTCTTTGCCCCAGTAAACAGGGTACCAGTCAGGAAAGCCCGGCACTTGGGCTAGCCCGGTCTTAGGGGCTGCGGGCATATGGGCCCAGATCCCGTACACGGCGGCAGCGGATTGCTGAATCGGGAACTCGCCCCCAATTTCAATAGCGCCGTACAGGCAGTCGTGAACTTTGAGCCCGTGCTCTGCGGCGAATGATTTCAAGAACTTTGGAACGAGCGCGACCTCTGGCATTTGAAACCTAATCTTGAGTGATGGGTGGCCTTTGACGAGCTGAAGATACAGTCACTTCAGCCGCTTTGGTATGGTCGGAATCGTACCCCCACTGATGGTAGTACTGGTAGGGGTGATCACCAGGCGCACCGCAGGGAGTCTGTTTTCGCCGCCGGCTGCACTCGGCCGTTAGGAGCCCATCCTGACGGGCTGCTATGGGTCGGATGCAGTCGGTCGGCTCGAGGTACTGTCCGCCCAAGGTACGGCCAAGGTCTCAAGTTGAATGAAATTCGACATCGGCCGCATACACCGATCTCCTACCCCCAACTTGAATGAACTTTTCGGTGCGAAATCCAAGTTGAATGAACTTTTCGGACAAAAAACCAAGTTGAATGAACCAAATAACAACCCTGAGCCGAGCACTGAATCGCCCCGGGTTTCAA
>DDJC01000106.1:4294-10241 GCA_002339015.1 Burkholderiales bacterium UBA1834 | reverse complement strand
AGGTGTGGTTCCACACCTGGGCAGCGTTGTTGTAGATGCCGCCGCTGGATTTCTTGATGATCTCTTCCAGGGGCAGGTTCTCGAATTCGGTACCCGGGATGAGATTGTTGAGGTTGGTCACATAGGCTTGGTGATGCTTGCCGTAGTGGTATTCGAAGGTTTCCTTCGAGATATGGGGGGCCAGCGCGTCCTGCGCGAACGGCAGGGGAGGAAGCGTGTGTTGAGCCATGGTGCTTGTTCCGATGGTTGGGGATGAAAACGGATCGGCCCGATTGTAGGCACGAGGCCTTCGAAGATGAGCGGATGGGCTAATTCCTCACATGCGCATCCGGGCTTAGGGCGGATCGCGCGGCACCACCTGCCGCACATCCACATCGAGTCGGCCGTCGGCCATCTGGACCTGCAGCCCCTGCCCGGCCTGCACGTCGGCCACGCTGGTGACGGGCTCGCCATCGGCGGTGCCCAGCCAGGCATAGCCGCGCTCCAGCACGCGCTGAGGGTCCAGGGAGGCCAGGCGAAGGCCCAGGTGCTCCTGGTGCTGACGCGTCCACGCCACACGGTGCGCTATCGCCCGCACCAGCCGCATGGGCAACGGGGTCAGCTGATGTCGCGCCGATGCCACGGACTCTCGCAGACTGCCTTTCAGCCGGGCCTCCATGTGCGTGAGATGCTGCTGGTAGCGGCCCACCAGTTGCGCGGGCCGTGACAGGCGCAGGGCCAGGTTGTCGACCGACTGCGCCTGGCGGTCCAGTTGCTGCCGCATGCGCCATTGCATGCGGCCGGCCAGGGCCCCCAGTTCGTACAGGGATTGCGCCTGAGGGCTGGCGACCAATTCGGCTGCTGCCGTGGGTGTCGGGGCACGCAGGTCGGCGGCCAGATCGGCCAACGTCACATCGGTTTCATGGCCGACACCGCAGATCACGGGCACCGGGCAAGCCACCACGGCACGCACCACGCGCTCGTCGTTGAAGGACCAGAGGTCTTCAAGCGATCCGCCGCCGCGGCACAGGATGACCGTGTCGAGGCCCTGCCCCAGCGCGTCGCGGGCACGGGCATCGCGGTCCAGCCAGGCCACCTTGGCCAGCGCATCGACGATCTGGGCTGGCGCCTCCGCACCCTGTACCGCACAGGGCACGATGATGGCTTCGATGTGCGGCACACGCCGGCGCAGAGCGGTGACCACATCGCGCAGGGCCGCAGCGGCCAGGGAGGTGACCACCGCAATGCGGCGGGGAGACGAGGGAATGGGACGCTTGCGGGCCTCGTCGAACAGGCCCTCGGCGTCCAGGCGCGCCTTCAGGCGCAGAAACTGCTCGTACAGTGCGCCGGCGCCAGCCTGCGTCAGCCCCTCGACCACCATCTGCAACTCGCCCCGCGCCTCGTAGACCGACAGCCGCCCACGGGCTTCGACGAGCTGCCCTTCACGGGGGCTGAAGTCGGCCTGGGACAGCGCGCGGCGGAACATCGCGCAGCGCAGGCTGGCCTGCCCCCATTCGTCCTTGAGCGTGAAGTAGCCATGGCCACTGGCCGCACGCGTGAAGCCACTGAGCTCCCCCCTGACCACCACACCGCCATAACGGGCTGCCAGCGTGTCGCCCACGGCCTGTACCAAGGCTGCCACCCCCCACACCCGCGCTCCTGCGGGAGCGCCGGAAGGCTTGGCCGAGGGCAGCACGCCCCAGTCATCAGCCCCACCGCTCATGCATCGCCTCTTCGCGCCACACGCCGCGTTGACCGGGCTGCAGGCCGCGCCAATGCTGGGCCGTGGTGTCCACAGCGGCCCAAACAGGGGCCTTGCGGGACCACTTTGCTGTCACAGAGGCTTAACAATGTCATAAGTGATTGATTTCATTGAAAAAATATCCGCCTATTTTTTAAGCAAGTTAACGAGGGCCGCGATTTTCCCAGGGGCCGCGCTGTCGTCCACCTGGTTGCCCACAAAGTTATCCACAAGAACGGTGGATGACTTGTGCGTTGCACACCTGTACGACCGCGGGAAACCTCGGGGCTTGCAACAGGGGTGCCGCCCCCCGGAGTTTGTGAGATTTCAACGCGATAATGCGCCTTTTCCAAGCTCTGGCGGATGGCCTGCAAGCCCCGCCCCGACCCCGGGAGAGACTGTTGCTGTCGATCTTACAGGCCGCTGGCTGGCCCATTGTTCCCCTGCTGCTGTGCTCCGTCGTGGCCCTGGCCCTGATCATCGAGCGAGCGCTGAGCCTGCGCACCGCCCGTGTCGCCCCGCCCCGCCTGGTTGACGAGGTGATTTCTGTGACGCGCGCCAACCTGCCGTCGCAAGACACGATCACCAAGCTGTCGGAGAACTCCACGTTGGGCACGGTGCTGGCTCATGGCCTGCAGGCGGCCACGGACCCGCGCCCCAGTGAAGAGCACCTCCGTGGCGCGCTCGAAGCGGCCGGTCGCCAGGCCCTGTACCAGCTCGAACGCAATCTCAACGCGCTGGGCACCATCGCTGCGGCTGCGCCATTGCTGGGTTTGCTGGGCACCGTCATTGGCATGATCGAGATCTTCGGTGCCAGCGGCGCAAGCGGCACGGGCGGCGCCAACCCGCAGGACCTGGCCCACGGCATCTCCGTGGCGCTGTACAACACGGCCTTCGGCCTGATCGTGGCCATTCCTTCCCTGATCGCCTACCGGCACTTCAGAGGCCGGGTGGACGGCTTCGCTCTGCAGATGGAGCTGGCCGCCGACCGGCTGGCATCGCACCTGATCCGGCTCAACGCACCACGTCGTTGATCCTTGCGACCTCACCCGCAAGCCTGCTATCGAGGACCCCGCAATGCCGATGAACTTCCGCCACCGCCGCACCGAGGAACCGGAGATCAACCTGATCCCGTTCATCGACGTGCTGCTGGTCGTGTTGATCTTCCTGATGCTCACCACGACCTACTCGCGGCTGACCGAACTGAAGATCAACCTGCCCACCGCCGACGCCCAATCGACCAAGGCACGCCCGAAGGAGCTCAGCATCATGGTGAGCGCCGACGGGCGTTACATGGTCAACCAGCAGCTGGTTGAAGGCCGCAGCGTCGAGTTGCTGGCCGCTGCTCTCTCGCGGCAGGCGGGGGCAGCCAAAGACACCATCGTGGTCATCAATGCAGACGCCGCAGCCACGCACCAGAGCGTGATCAACGTGATGGACGCTGCCCGGCGCGTGGGCCTGCATCAATTGACTTTTGCCACGCAAGGCCAGCAGACCGACGGCGCCGGCAGCGCAGGTGCTGCCGCGGTCGCCAATGAGCCCTGAGGCCCAAGCCCAGGCCTGAGCACGCCCATGTCTGTCTCTGCCTGGCTCACACGGCAATGGCTGCGGCGGGGGTGGCCTGCACGCCTGCTGTGGCCCTTACATGCCTTGATGCACGGCCTTCTGAACTTGCGGCGCATGGCGTACAGCCGCGGCTGGAAGATCACCCGCAGCCTGCCCGTGCCCGTGATCATGGTCGGAAACCGGGTGGTGGGCGGCGCTGGCAAGACCCCCACCGTGCTGGCCCTCGTCCGCCACCTGCGGGCCCAGGGATGGCAGCCGGGCGTGCTCTCCCGCGGGTACGGCCGAGAAGGCGGGGCGCAGCCGTTGGTACTGGATGCCAGCACGGAAGACGGGCTCAGTGCGCGCCAGGTGGGTGACGAGTGCTGGCTGATCTGGCGGCACACAGCCGCCCCCATGGGCATCGCCTCGCGACGTCATGATGCCGGTCAGGTGCTGCTCAAGGCCCATCCTGAGATCGACGTGCTGGTGTGCGACGACGGCCTGCAACATTGGGCCCTGGCACGCCAGATCGAGATCGTCGTGTTCGATGAACGTGGCCAGGGCAATGGCTGGCTGCTGCCCGCGGGCCTCTTGCGCGAACCGATCGACGTGCCGCCGGGGCCGGGTTGCGGCCATCCTGCGCTCGTGCTGTACAACGCGGCCAAACCCAGCACACGCCTGAGCGGCCACCTGGCGCTCAAGGCCCTGGCCCCGCTGCAACGCTGGGAAGACTGGTGGAACGGCAGCCCGCCCCCCTCCCAGGGACCGAGGGTTCCCGAGGTGCTCAAGCAGACACCGCCAGACCAGTTGTGGGCCATTGCCGGCATCGCACAGCCCCAGCGCTTCTTCAAGCCGCTCAAGCGCCTGGGTCTGAACTTCACGGCCTGCCCCCGCCCCGACCACGACCGCCTCGACCCGCTGCCATGGCCCGGACACGTTCGCCATGTCGTGCTCACCGAGAAGGACGCCGTCAAACTCAGCCCGCAGCAACTGGCGCGGCAACGCCCCGACACGCAGGTGTGGGTCGCCTCGCTGGACTTTCAGCCCGAAAAGGGCTTTTGGCAGGCCCTGGACCAGCGCCTCGCCGAACTGCATGCCAGCGCTGGCGGCGCGAGCCTCGCCCCAGACGCGCCGCCCGCCTGACACGCGCCTGGGTTGCCAGGCCGCACCGGCCCCGCGTAATTTGCCCGGCCATCGCGCCAAGCCACCATCTCCTGTTACCCTCAACCCATGGACACCCGACTCATAGAACTGCTGGTCTGCCCCGTGTGCAAAGGCCCCCTGCAACGCAGCGACGACGGCCAGGCCCTGGTCTGCCCTGCGGATCGCCTGGCCTTTCCCATCCGCGATGGCATCCCGGTGATGCTCGAGAACGAGGCCGTATCGCTCGACCAGAGCGCGCCCTCGCCCGCGCCCGTCAACGCACCGCCCGCCCTGCCTGGCCAGCCCAGCTGACCCGGGCCTGACCCTGCCATGTCCTACACCGTGCTGATCCCTGCGCGGCTGGCTTCCAGCCGCCTGCCTGACAAACCCCTGGCCGACATTGGCGGGC
This sequence comes from Burkholderiales bacterium UBA1834, assembly GCA_002339015.1. Taxonomy (GTDB): domain Bacteria; phylum Pseudomonadota; class Gammaproteobacteria; order Burkholderiales; family Burkholderiaceae_C; genus Aquabacterium. Next base: position 5,424 of record DDJC01000106.1, on the reverse strand, counting down.
TGCCCATGGTGGTGCGTGTGGCACGCCGCGCGGCGCAAAGCCAGGCCAGTGCGGTGGTCGTGGCCGCCGATGCGCCCGCCATCGTGCAAGCCTGCGAGCGACATGGCGTGCGCGCCGTGATGACCCGCCAGGACCACGCCACCGGCTCTGACCGGCTGGCCGAGGCCTGCGCCCTGCTGCAGTTGCCTGATGACACCATTGTCGTCAACGTACAGGGCGATGAGCCCCTGATCGATCCGACCCTGGTGGACGCTTGTGCCCGCCTGCTCTCGGACCAGACCGACTGCGTGATGAGCACGGCCGCCCACCCGATCGACGATGTGGCCGACTTCGCCAGCCCCAACGTCGTCAAGGTCGTGCTCGACGCGCATCAGCGCGCCCTGTACTTCTCGCGCGCACCGATCCCCTGGTGGCGCGATGCCCCCGCCCCGGCCATGCCGGCCCCGGGCGCCGCCCAGCCACTGCGTCACATCGGCCTGTACGGCTACCGCGCAGGCTTCCTGCGCCGCTTCCCGCAATTGAGCGCCAGCCCGCTGGAGCAGGTCGAATCACTCGAGCAGTTGCGCGTGCTGTGGCATGGCCACCGCATCGCTGTGCACATCACGCCCACAACGCCCGGCACGGGGGTAGACACGCCCGCCGACCTGGAACGCGTGCGGCGCCTGTTCAACCATTGAGCGATATCCAAGGCCTCGCCTAAGATGCGCATGGGCGATGGCACTGGCGCGGTTCGTGCAGACGTCCTGCCCGGACCAGAAAGAGGCGTCCGGATGCACCAACCGGGGGCAACCCTGGCGGAACACGTGGGTGCGCGTGATATCCTCACGCGCTTGTCATGGTCGGGGTCATGGTCAAAAGCCTGACCGGCACCATAGGTTACCGAGGAGCTACATGAAACTGATCCTGTTGGGCGCACCTGGCGCCGGCAAAGGCACGCAAGCAGCGTTTCTCTGCCAGAAGTACGGCATTCCCCAGATCTCGACGGGTGACATGCTGCGCGCAGCCGTCAAGGCGGGCACCGAGCTGGGCCTCGCCGCCAAGAAGGTGATGGACGCGGGCCAACTGGTCAGCGACGACATCATCATCGGCCTGGTCAAGGAACGCATCACCCAGCCCGATTGCGCCAACGG
>DDJC01000106.1:3423-4249 GCA_002339015.1 Burkholderiales bacterium UBA1834 | reverse complement strand
ACGGCTTCCCCCGCACCATCCCTCAGGCCGATGCCATGAAGGCCGCCGGCGTGAACCTCGACGTGGTGCTCGAGATCGATGTGCCCGATGAAGCCATCATCGAGCGCATGAGCGGTCGCCGCGTGCACGTGGCCTCTGGCCGCACTTACCATGTCAAGTACAACCCCCCCAAGGTGGAAGGCAAGGACGACGCCACCGGCGAAGACCTGATCCAGCGCGNNACGACAAGGAAGAGACCGTGCGCAAGCGCCTGGAGATCTACCATCAGCAGACGCGTCCCCTCGTGAAGTACTACAGCGACTGGGCCGACTCCGGCGAGGCCGGCGCCCCACGCTGCTGCAAGATCAGCGGCATCGGCACCGTCGACGAAATCACCGCGCGCGCGCTCGAAGCCCTGTCCAAGTAGGGCTCGGCACCATCAGCCAGCCTCTGGCGCCGCCCCAGCAGCCCCGGCACACCACCGGGGCTGTTTTGTTTGTATGCTGCACCCGTGATCCCCTCGTCGTTCATCCAGGACCTGCTGGCCCGCACCGATATCGCCGACATCGTCGGCCGCCATGTCACGCTCAAAAAGGCCGGGATCAACTACAAGGGCCTGTGCCCCTTCCACGGCGAGAAATCCCCCAGCTTCATCGTCAGCCCCAGCCGGCAGACCTACCACTGCTTCGGCTGCGGTGTGCACGGCAACGCGGTCGGCTTCCTGATGGAGCATGCCGGCCTGGGATTTGTCGAGGCGGTGAAGGAGCTGGCGCAGATGCAGGGCATGCCCGTACCCGAAGACGATGCCCGCCCCGAGGACCGCGAGAAGGCCAAGCAGCACAAGGCC
>DDJC01000106.1:0-3302 GCA_002339015.1 Burkholderiales bacterium UBA1834 | reverse complement strand
GACCGGCGAGATCGCCGCCCGCTTTGCGCTGGGCTATGCGCCCGATGGCTGGCGCGGCCTGGCCAGCGTCTTCCCGCGCTACGACGATCCGCTGCTGGTTGAATCAGGCCTGGTCATCGTGCCGGAAGACCAGAACAACGCCGATCCCGCCGATGTCCGCCGCTACGACCGCTTCCGGGACCGCATCATGTTCCCGATCCGTTCGGTGCAGGGCGAGGTGATCGGCTTCGGCGGGCGCGTGCTGGACAAGGGCGAGCCGAAGTACCTGAACTCGCCCGAAACGCCGGTCTTCAGCAAGGGGCGCGAGCTTTACGGCCTGTACGAGGCCCGCACCGCCCTGCGCAACAAGGGCTATGTGATCGTGACGGAGGGCTACATGGATGTGGTGGCCTTGGCGCAGTGGGGCTACGCCAACGCCGTGGCCACGCTGGGCACGGCCTGCACGGCCGAGCACGTGCACAAGCTGTTCCGCTTCACCGAGCAGGTGGTGTTCAGCTTCGACGGCGATGCCGCCGGACGCCGCGCTGCCGGCCGCGCGCTGGAGGCCGCCCTGCCCCACGCCACCGACACGCGCCGCATCAGCTTTCTCTTCCTGCCGGCCGAGCACGACCCGGACAGCTACATCCGCGAGAACGGTGCCGAGGCGTTCGAGGCCTGCGTGAAGCAGGCCGTACCCCTGTCGCGCCAGCTGATCCAGCACGCCGCGCAGGATTGCGACCTGGAAAGCGCCGAGGGACGCGTGCGCCTGGTGGCCCAGGCCATCCCGCTGCTGGCCCAACTGCCCGAGGGCGGCCTGCGCGACCAGATCGTCGATGAACTGGCCAACCAGGCTCGCGCCAGCGGGGACGACCTGCGCCGGCGGCTGGCCCAGCATGCACAGGACGGCGCGGAAGGGCGTGGGCGGCCAAAGCGTGCCGCATCAGGCTCGCCACAGGCTGCCGATGCATCGGATGGCGCCCCCCCAGCCTACAACGACGCGGACTTCGCTTCCTACGATGCCCAGCCCGCCTACGATGACTACCAGCCGCCCTATGACAGCCGCCCTCGCAAGCAGCGCGGCAGCGACTGGCAAGGGGGCAAAGGCGGCAAGGGCCGCTGGCGCCGCGATGGCCATGGCTGGGAGCGCCAGGGCCGCCCCGCCATGCGCCCGCCCCCCCAGGCAGCCCGCCCCCTGGAGCGTGCTGCCTGGCTGCTCGCCCACCGCAGCGACCTGTGGGAACATCTGCCCGCCGACATGCACGATCTGCTGTGCGAGCAGCCCCTCCCCCTGGGATCATTCTTTGGCTGGCTGGACAGGCTTGTGGCCGACCAGGGCCCCCTCAATGCCACGGAACTTCTGGCCCAGTTATGGATCCAAGCACAAGGCCCCGCGCCGGACGATGCAACGCCCGATGCGCCCTGGAGCGGCCCTCCCGCCGATGAAGCCTTGTCTGCCTTGGCGCAACGCCTGGCAAATTTTCATGATGTGGCAAACGGGCAGGAAACCGCCGAGGAGCTGATCGCCCTGATCCGCCCCTTGCAGCTCCAGGCGCTCAACGACGAGCTTGAACTGCTGCTGCAGTCGGGCGAGCTGTCCGACACGGCCGAGGCCCGCAAGGTGGATCTGATCCGCCAGGCCAATGCCCTGAAACTTGAGATCAGCCGGTTACGTCCCATATCTGGCTAGCCGCTGGCGTGTCTTGACGCCATTTTTTTGACGCCCTCCACCGCTTGACGGATAATGGAGGGTTCCCATAGAGACTGCCACCCCTTTCGAAGGATCCGCATGACCGCGAAGAAGACCGCGAAGACTGCCCTGGCCGATGCCGACGTGAGCGCAGACAACACCAAGAAGAGCGCCGCCGCCAAAAAAGCCACCGACAAGGCCGCCGCGTCCAGCACCAAGACCGCGGACGCCGAGCCCAAGAAGCGCGGACGCAAGCCCAAGGAAACCACCGCCGTCGCGGCCAAGGACACCAAGAAGTCCAAGTTCGAGGACGAGGACATGGTTGACGTGGAGGCCGACCTCGAAGGCGACGTGGAAGCCGTTGAGGCGGATGTCGACGAAGGCAGCGGCAGCATCGGTGAAGACAAGCCCAAGGCCAAGCCCCTTCGCATGAAGGTCTCGCGCGCCAAGGAGCGCGCGCTGATGCGCGAGTTCGGCATCGACGACACCGCCCTGTCCGAAGAGGAAGTCAACAAGCGCCGCCAGGAGCTCAAGACCCTGATCAAGATGGGCAAGACCCGTGGTTTCCTGACGCACCAGGAAATCAACGACCACTTGCCTGAAAAACTCGTCGAGGCCGAAATCCTCGAGGCCATCATCTCCATGTTGAACGACATGGGCGTGGCCGTGTACGAGCAGGCCCCCGACGCCGCCACGCTGCTGCTGACCAACCAGGCCACCAGCACCGCGACCGAAGAAGAAGCCGAGGAAGAAGCCGAAGCCGCCCTGTCGACCGTGGACTCCGAGTTCGGTCGCACCACCGACCCCGTGCGCATGTACATGCGCGAGANNTGACCCGCGAAGGCGAAATCGAGATCGCCAAGCGCATCGAAGGCGGCCTGCAGGCCATGATGCTGGCCATCTCGGCCTCGCCCACCACCATCGCCGAGATCCTGTCGCTGTCCGACAAGATCCGCGCCGGTGAGATGACCATCTCCGAGGTGGTCGATGGCTTCGTCTCTGAAAGCGAAGCTGACGACTACGTGGCCGAGGAAGACTTCGACGAGTTCGACGAAGAGGACGACGACGACGGCCAGGGCGGCTCCAAGGCCCTCACCAAGAAGCTCGAAGAGCTCAAGAACGTCGCGCTGGAGAAGTTCGACACGCTGCGCACGCACTTCGAGAAGATGGCCAAGTCCTTCGAGAAGGATGGCTACAAGTCGGCCTCGTACAACAAGGCCCAGCAAGGCATCAGCGACGATCTGATGACCATCCGCTTCACGGTCAAGACCATCGAACGACTGTGCGACGTGCTGCGCTCGCAGGTCGACGACGTGCGCCGCTACGAGCGCGAGTTGCGCAAGATCGTGGTGGACAAGTGCGGCATGCCGCAAGACCAGTTCATCAAGACCTTCCCGCCCAACGTGCTGAACCTGAAGTGGGCCGAGAAAGAAGCCGCCGCCGGCAAGCCCTACAGCGCCGTGATGGGCCGCAGCCTGCCCGCCATCCAGGAACTGCAGCAAAAGCTGATCGACCTGCAGGCCAAGGCCGTCGTGCCCATTGAAGATCTGAAGCAGATCAACAAGCGCATGAACGAGGGCGAAAAGGCCTCACGCGATGCCAAGAAGGAAATGATCGAGGCCAACCTGCGCCTGGT
>DDJC01000091.1:135980-143212 GCA_002339015.1 Burkholderiales bacterium UBA1834 | reverse complement strand
CCCTCGCACACCCAGCTTAAGGGGCCGGATAGACGTAAGGGGCTTGCAACCCGAGCGGGAAGCCGAGCGCCCAGTAGAGCAGCAGGAAAATCGTCCAGCTCACCAGGAAGGCAAGCGAGTACGGCAGCATCATGGAGACCAGAGTACCGATCCCGGTGCTCTTCACATACTGCTGGCAATAGACCACCACCAGCGGGAAGAAGACCATCAGCGGGGTGATGATGTTGGAGGCGGAATCCCCGACCCGATAGGCCGCCTGGGTCAGCTCGGGGGAGATCCCCACCGCCATCAGCATGGGTACCAGGATCGGACTGATCAGCGCCCACTTGGCCGAAGCCGACCCCACCACCAGATTGACGCTGGCGGTGAGCAGGATCATCCCGACGATGGTCACTTCACCGGGCAGCGCCAGCGCATGGAGCACTTCGGCACCAGAGAGGGCCAGCAGGGTGCCCAGGTTGGAGTCGCCAAACGCCTTGATAAAGAGCGCGCAGAAGAAGGCCATCACCATGTAGGAGCCCATCTTGTTCATGGTGGCCGACATGGCATCGATCACATCCTTGCCACTCTTGAAGCTGCCTGCGACAAACCCGTAGACAATCCCGGGCAGGATAAAGAGCAAGAAGATGAGCGGCACAATGGACTTCATCACCGGCGCGGCGAAGGTGGTCAGGGAGCCATCGGCAGCACGCAGCGGTGAATCGCTCGGGGAGAGCGCCAGCGCCAGCAGCACGATAGCCGCCAGCATGGCAAACCCGGCCCGGTTGAAGGCCCGGCTCTCTTGCGCGCTGTAGCGCCCCATCTCGTCGGCATTCTCCAGATCCTCGTTGAGCGCCACATGCTTGAGGCGCGGCTCCACCACCTTTTCGGTGACGAACCAGCCGACGCAGATGATCAGCAACGAAGAGGCACCGGTAAAGATGATGTTGCACAGGGTGTTGACCATGTAGTCAGGATCGAGCAACTGAGCGGCGGACTGGGTAAAACCCTGCAGCAGCGCATCCCCGCCGGAGGGCAGGAAGTTGGCGGCAAAACCGCCGGAGACACCGGCAAAGGCAGCGGCGATCCCCGCCAGCGGATGGCGTCCGGCAGCGTGGAAGATGATGCCACCGATGGGGATCACCAGCACATAGCCCGCATCTGCGGCGGTGTGGCTGACGATCGCTACCAAGATCAGCATGGGAGTGAGAAAACGGGCAGGCGTCACTTTCAGCAACTTTTTCAGACCGGTATTGATAAAACCGGACTGCTCGGCCACCCCGACCCCGAGCATGGCCACCAGCACGATCCCCAGCGGGGCAAAGCCGGTGAAAGTGGTCACCATGGTGGAGAGAAACTCGGCCAGACCGGCACCGGTCAGCAGGTTGTTGACCACTACGGCCTCCCCGGTACGGGGGTTGACCAGATCAAACTGGAATTGTGACAACACCCAGGAGCCGCCCCAGACGATCAGCAAGGCGTAGAGGAACAGCATGGCGGGGTCGGGTAATTTGTTCCCGGCTTTCTCGACGCCATTGAGGAAACGGTTCAGCCACCCCTTGGGAGGGCTGGCCGGACGGTCATTGACAGCAGCATGACTCATTATTGCGATACTCCTTTCCCTAGAAACGAGGTCGCATGCTAGCAACTCCAGCCAATCCGTCTCATGACCGATCGCAAAAGAATGATTAATTTTGATTAAATATTGCGGAATAAAATTCCAAGTTGTGGCCTAACGCACACTTGTTACTCTGCCATTACGGCATCTAGCAGTGGATAACGCCCAACCTGGCACTCCACCACAAAACCGCTCGCCTCGACTTGCGCCACCGTCAGTGGCTTGCTGAACAGATATCCCTGGAACACATGGCACCCCTGGGTCTGCAGGGCGGCCAGCTCGTGAGGCTCCTCCACCCCTTCCGCCATGATCCCCAACCCCAGATTGGTGGCCATGGCCGCAGTCGCCCGGATCACCGGCAAGTTGAGACCGACCACGAAGGAGCGATCCAGCTTGATGTTGTTGATCGGCAACCGGTTGAGATAGGCCAGCGAGGAGTAGCCGGTACCGAAATCGTCGATGGCAATCTTGATCCCCTGCTCGCTCAAATCGTCGAGAATGCCGAGGCACCCCTTCATATCGAGCATCAGCACGGTTTCGGTCAGCTCCAGCGTCAACAGGGAGGCATCCACCCCGTGCAGCTCCAGCTGCTGGCGAACTTGCCCGGGCAGCGCCGACGAGAGCTGGAAACCGGAGAGGTTGACGGAGACCGGCACCCGCTGATGGAAGCGCTTCTGCCAGCTGGCTACCTGTGCCAGCGCGGTGGAGAGCACCCAGCTGCCGATCTCGCGGATCAGCCCCATCTCTTCGGCCAGCGGGATAAATTCCACCGGCGAGACATGACCGAGCACCGGGTTGTACCAGCGCAGCAGTGCCTCGTAACCGATCAGACGCCGTTTGGCGGCATCGACCTGCGGCTGGTAACAGAGGCTCAGCTCCTGGCGGCCGATGGCCTTGGCCAGAAACTGTTTGAGATTGAGCTTGCGCTGCAGGGTCTGCTGCATGCTGGGGGTGAAACGCTGCCAGCGCAGCCGCCCCATCTGCTTGGCCTGATACATGGCCATGTCGGCACGGGTGATGAGGTTGTCCCCGTCATCCGCATCATCGGGATAGATGGCGATACCGATACTGCCGCCGATGGTCACCTCCGGCAGCCCGCTCAGTTGCAGCGGCTTGGTCATCTGGGAGAGCATCTGATCGGCCACCTCTTGCGCCCGATCCCCCTGATTGCCCAGCGGCACCAGTGCTGTGAATTCATCGCCACCGAGGCGAGCCAGCTCCACATCCCGCGGGCAAATCTGTTTGAGGCGACCGGCGACCCGCTCCAGCAGGCGATCTCCCGCCTTGTGGCCGTAGTTGTCGTTGACCAGCTTGAAGTTGTCCAGATCCATGAACACCAGCGCGAAACGCTCCCCCAGCCCGCAATAGGCCTCAAGGGATTTCATCAAGCCATACCGATTGAGCAGGCCGGTCAGGGAGTCGTGCCAGGCGAGGTGGCGATGCTCCAGCTCTTCGAGTTTGCGATCGGTAATATCCCGCATGGTGAGCAGAATGCGAGCACCCTGCTGGATATAGCGGAACTGATACTGGAACCAGCGCATCCCTTTGAGGGTTCGGCACTCCCCCTCGGTCACCACTTCATCGAGACGGGAGAGCTTCTGGTAGAAGCTATCATCATTGCCGGAGAAAACCTGGGAGAGCTTGGCGATCTGGTGGCCGAAACACATTTCGAAGTGATAGTTGCCACTCTCGAACACACCATGGCTATCGAACAGGCAGGCAAGGGTATCGCCGGTTGCCAGCGAGGACTCCTGATAGAGGGTATCGGAGTCGAGCACCGCTTCGGTCATCATCATCAGCCGGCCAGCCAGTTGAATACCAGAGAGGCGCAGATAGATCTGCTTCTTGACCCCCTTTGGGGACAGGGTCCACCACTCGTTGTAACTGCGCCCCTGCTGAAAATCACCCAGATAGCGCTGCAGCAGCAGATCGATGGCGGTTGCCATATCGGCAGAGAAGTCGCGGGAGCAGAGTTCGTCGAGAGACGTCGCCTCCCACACGGAGAGCGCGGCGCTGTTTGCCCAGAAAATATGGTGATGCTCGATGTCATAAACCCAGATCGGGGTATGCAGAACATCCATCGTCTTCAGTAACCGTTCGTCAAGCGTATTCATCTGGTCAAGGTCATTCATGCTGGATGGTCACTGGTTAACCGGAAAACAGATCTGGCAAACCGCTAGCTGCAGAATGCAAGGTGCAAATACCTCTCGGCCATTATCCCTTTTCACATAGCCAAGAGCGGACAAAACTATTTCAGATATCAACAACAGGGCAGCCTGTACGGCAATACTACAAAGGACTCAGCCAAGGACCCTGTTAATCCAGGCAAATCATATAGTCGATTTTTAACTTTTTTCCCCAGTAAAAACAAGCACTAAGAGCTATCCACTCGAGACCTTGAAAGAGCGATTGCATATTTGCTGCGACAAACTTGTTATTAACATTTAAATCAATGGTGGAAATAGTCATCACTCTCTGTCACAAAGCTTCCATTAATTAACCAAGCGGATGGATAAACAGCCAAAAAAACGCCAAAACGGACAAAAATAGTTCACTAAGGCGGAATTGATATACCCCAAATTCATTTTTCAACAGGCAATGAGCAAAACCCGAATATATGATCTGCATCACATTGGCTGTAGATGGCAAACCACCCTAGCTGAGTACGCAGAGCAACCCGGCACCCTTCCATCAGGTTGCAATATCGGCCTTCGCCTGCGGTTATAGCGGAACCAATCAGGGAATATGGCAAACATCACTGCCACAGTACCATTTGGCATCGTGCCGAAATAATCACCAGCTCGGGGAAACTGAGATGACGGGCGGGTGGATAACTGGTATCAACAGAAATCGAATCCAGATCAATTAAACGCTGAATTACCCTTGCCAACCCGGAACGCTCTTTTTATGGTTGCCCCCTTGTTACACCCAGAACAGCGTTTATGAAGCACATCGAAGAGTTCTACCTGTTCGTCAAGGTGGTGCAAGAGGGAGGATTCTCCCACGCTGCAGCCGCACTGGGCATGCCAACAGGCACCATCAGTCGACGCATTTCCCAGCTGGAAGAGCAACTGGGTTGCTCCCTGCTACATCGCTCTACCCGCAAGCTCCGCCTTACCGATGATGGCCTCAGATACTACGAACGTCTCTGCACGCCACTCGCACAAATCGAGCAGGCCACCAGCGAGATCCAGGGTCAAGAGGCCGACATCACCGGGCTTATCCGGATAGCTGCGCCGATCGCACTCTCCAACACCATCCTCATCGATATGCTGGCCGAATTCGGGCTGCACTATCCCGAGGTACAGTTCGATATCACCCAGACCAATGATCACCAGCACCTGTTCGACAATGATCGGGATCTGGTGTTCTTCAACGGTGAGCTGCCCCAGTCGCTGCCCAATGCGATCTGTCTCGGCCATATCGAGTACGGCCTGTTTGCCTCACCACTCTATTTGACCAAGAAGGGCACTCCCTCCCACCCCAACCAGCTGGAAGAGCACGATCTCATCTACTGCTGGCCTCACCAGCACTGGCAGCTGACCGACAAGGATGGCCAGAGCGTCTGCATCAAACGCAGCGCCAAACTGACCGTCAACCAGACCCAGGCCGCGGTACGCGCAGCCCGGCGTCATCTGGGGATCGTCAACGCCCCGCTGCACTATCTGAGCAGCTTCCTCCATGACGAGCAGCTGGTGCCGGTACTGACCGACTGGCAAACCGGCAATCGCCCCTTCTACATGTTGTGTTGCCAGCACCAGTTCGCTCCGTTGCGTGTTAAGATGTTCGTTGAATTTGTTGAAAAATACTCAGCACGCTATCGCAATCGGCAGTGGGACAACCAATTTTCACAAGGTGATAGCCTCACCCATTGCATCTGACCGTTAGCGGGCCACACTTATAGCATCCCTTGCCAACAGAGCCTGCCTAACGCCATGAATGTATTGATATGTGATGACTCCGGGTTCGCCCGCAAACAGCTGGCGCGGGCGCTCCCGGCCGACTGGAAAGTCGATTTGCACTACGCAGCCAATGGTCTCGAAGGGATCGAACAGGTGCTGATGGGTCATGGCGATCTCATCTTCCTCGATCTGACCATGCCGGAAATGGACGGTTACGGCGTGCTGGAGACCCTCCAACGGGAGGGTCTGCGCAACAAGGTGATCGTGGTCTCCGGGGATATCCAACCAGAGGCCTATCAACGGGTCATGGGGCTGGGGGCGCTCGATTTCATCAAGAAACCCGCCGCCCCAGAAACCCTGCTCGCCCTGCTCAAAAAGCATGATTTCTGGAGTGCCGCCCCGAGTGGTCAACCAAGCGCCCCCGAGCAGCTGACAAGCGGCGTGGTAGCCGATGCAGGCGTCAAGATCACCCCCGAAATCCGCGATGTCTATCAGGAGCTGGCCAACGTCTCCATGGGTCAGGCAGCCGACTTGCTGGCTCGTCTGCTCAACGCCTTCGTGGTACTGCCTATCCCCAACGTCAACGTGCTGGAGGTCTCCGAGCTGCACATGGCCCTCTCGGCGGCTGCGGATTCGGATACCCTCTCCGCCGTCTGTCAGGGGTTTATCGGAGCGGGGATCGCCGGTGAAGCGCTGATCCTGTTCCATGACTCCAGCTTCAAAGATTTGGCCAAGCTGATGAACCATCAGGGGACGCTGGATCGCACCGCCGAACTGGAGCTGTTGATGGATACCGCCAACGTGCTGATCGGCGCCTTCCTGCGCGGCTACGCCAACCAGCTCGACACCCCCTTTAGTCAGGGGCACCCGGTGGTGCTCGGCCAGCACAGACCCATCAACGAGCTGATCAACACCAACAAGAGTCGCTGGCGCCGCACACTCGCCATCGAGATCAACTACCGGATCCAGGATTACGCGGTGCAGTGTGATCTGCTGCTGCTGTTTACCGAAGATTCCATCGCCACCATGAACAACAAAATCATGCACATGCTCTAGGAGTGACTATGGAAATCCGTGAATTTCATTGGTTGATGAACATAGTCCAGAACCTGGACGTAGGCTTGGTGGTGCTCGATAAGGAGTACAAGGTTCAGGTGTGGAACGGCTTTATGGAGAGCCACAGCGGCCGACTGGCCAGTGACGTGCGCGATGGCGTACTGTTCGAGCTCTTCCCCGATGTGGACAGAGCCTGGTTCGAACGCAAGGCCAACATGGTCTTCAAACTCAACAACCGCGCCTTCAGCACCTGGGAGCAGAAGCCCTATCTGCTGCGTTTCTCCAACTACCGCCCCATTACCGGCTCGGCCCCCCATATGTTCCAGAACCTGACGCTGGTGCCACTGGCCGATTTCGGCGGTCAGGTGACCCACATCGCGGTGATGATCTACGACGCCACCGATGAGGCCATGCTGATGAGCGGCCAGCGGCAGGCTTGAGCTTGCTGCAAATAACAGAGGGCGCCGCGGCGCCCTCTGTTATCTCGGTATAAACAGGTATCGGTATAACCTCTACCTGACCAGCCGTCTCAACGCGCCCCGAGATACTCGGTGAAGGCGTCGATCACCTCTTCAATATCGTCATCGTTGATCTGCAGATGAGTCACCAGCCGCAGCTCGCCGTAACCGGAGAAGAGGATCCCCCGATCCTTCATAAAAGCGAGCAGAGGGGCCGAT
>DDJC01000091.1:340-135952 GCA_002339015.1 Burkholderiales bacterium UBA1834 | reverse complement strand
ACCGATTCCCCCTCACGCAGCCGCAGGAACACCATGTTGCTCTGCACCAGCGAGAGGTCGAGCTCGATGCCCGGCAGTGCAGCCAACCCTTCGGCCAGCCGTTTGGCACGGCGGTGATCATCGGCCAGACGGGTCACGTGCTGCTCGAGGGCAAACAGACCGGCTTGCGCCAGAATGCCCGCCTGGCGCATGCCACCTCCCAGCATCTTGCGCAGGCGGCGCGCACGGGCGATGAAATCGTGGCTGCCCACCAGCAGCGAGCCCACCGGTGCGCCCAACCCCTTGGAGAGACAAATCGAGATGCTATCAAATGGAGCGGCGATCACCTCGACCGGGGTCTCGCTGGCCACGGCGGCGTTAAAGAGCCGGGCGCCATCGAGATGAAGCTTCAAGCCGCGCTCGGCAACAAATGCCCCCATCTCCTGCAGATAGGAGAGCGGCAGCACCTTGCCGTTGTGGGTGTTCTCAAGGCAGATCAGGCGAGTCTGGACGAAGTGGGCATCATCAGGGGCCAGCGCAGCCTTGATATCATCGAATGCCAGCGTGCCATCGCGCTGCATCGGCAAGGGTTGCAGGGCTACGGAGCCCAGCACGGCACTCCCCTGCGCTTCATAGCGATAGATGTGAGCGGCGTTGCCGAGGATGGCCCCCTCACCGCGCTGACAGTGGCTCATCACCGCCAACAGATTGGACATGGTGCCGGACGGCACAAACAGCGCCGCCTGTTTGCCCAGCAATCTGGCCCCAAAAGCCTCCAGCGCGTTGACGCCCGGATCTTCACCATAGACATCGTCACCGACTTCGGCGTGGAGCATGGCTTGACGCATGGCGTCAGTAGGCTGGGTGACGGTGTCACTTCGTAAATCGATATAGCGCATGAGATCCCTCCTGAAACAGGAGAGTGACGTTAGCCATGCGCCCCTCGCTTGGCAAGGGGCGCATGAGCAGAATGTGAAGCCAATAGACGTCCATAGAACCCGCAGGCGGGATTTACCAGGGCAGCGGCTGACCGTTGAGATCCAGTAGCTGACCCGATTGGGTCAACGATAACCCCTTGATGAGATTTAGCAGTTTCACCGCCACCTCGGCAGGCTCCTGTAATTGTTCCACAGGCAACTCGCTCAGAAAGGGGGTGTTCATCGGGGAGTCCATCAGGCCGGGCGCTACTGCCACCACCCCTGCTTGCGGGAAACGTTGCGCCCACTCGAGGGCCAGAGTTTTCACCCCCATGTCTNNTGCTCATCCGGTAGCTGTAACGCCCCCCCTCCAGATTGGCGGTGATGGAGCCCGCCAGATCGGAGATAGCACAGAGCCACAGCGGATGGTCATTGCCCATCAACCGACTGAAACGGGCAGCCAGCGCCAGTGTTGGCCAGGCATTGGCCAGCAGGCTGTCGCACAGCCACTTGGGGTGCACCTCTTCGACCCGCCGCTCTGGCATAAAGCTGACATCGTGCAACAGGCCGATGGTGTTGATGACCACAGTGGGAAGCGGATCGGTGTCGTAGAGGGTAAACAGGGCGTCGAACGAGATGGCGTCCACCTCTTGCAGCGGGAAGAAAGCCCCCATCTCGATCCCTTTTGGATAGGTGCGCCCGGCCAGAAGGAAGGACTCCCCCCTTGCCATCAGCTCTCTTGCCAGCGCCGAGCCCAGCGCACCGCTTCCGAGGATCAAGTAGCTCATCGCCCATTCCATGGAGAGTTATCTTGCTTAGAGCGTATCAGAATAATCAACCGGCCGTGACACGACCAAAGGGTAATATGCCCCTCATCACGCTTCCCCCAGATGGCGACCAAACTCCCGCGCCAGCGCCAAGTCGAGAAAACCGTCCGCTTTCTTGTGGGTGCGCAAAAACTGGTAATAGGCGAGCAGGGTGACCAGTGCCTCCTCATCGGGCAGCCCCACCCCGGTTTGCTGCTCGCCCAGCAGTATTTGCGCCGCTGCCAGCGCCTCCCTGTCTACCACTTCCGCCTGACGGTAGAGATAACCGCAGCCGGTTGCCAGCCACTCCAGCGAGCAGTTGGCCCCCATGGCGATCTGGTTGGCCCGCGTCAGGCCAGGCTCGGCTCCCTTCAAATATTTGCGGATCAGCGCTTCACTGAGCCCCACCTTGCGGGCAAACGCGCTCACGCTCATCTCTCCGATCAGGCTCTGCAAGCGCTCGGCAAATCCTTCCATCCAACTCTCTCTCCTACTCTGCGATCAGAACCAAAGTTCGAATCATGCCACTGCCCATTATTGCTTTGCCAGCCACATGAGGCCAAGATGCCCACAGTCATCTATGTTGCACATCGTTTTCGCATCGTGTTTTTCAAGGAGTCAACCATGTCTGTATCCCGTGTCGCCCAGCATCCGCAAGGCCCCACCTTCTCTCGCCTCATCATGGGTTACTGGCGCCTGATGGAGTGGCAGCTCTCTCCGGCCGCTCTGCTCGACCTGATGAAATATCATCTGGATCTGGGGGTCACCACCATCGATCACGCCGATATCTATGGTGGCTACCAGTGCGAAGAGGCCTTTGGTCACGCCCTACGCCTCGAGCCTTCCCTGCGCAGCCGGATGGAGATCGTCACCAAGTGCGGTATCGCCCTCACCGCCAAGCCGGAGCATGCTCTCAACCACTACAACACCGGCAAGGACCATATCATCGCCAGCGCCGAGGCCTCGCTGCGCAAGCTCGGCACCGACCATCTGGATCTGCTGCTGATCCACCGCCCGGATCCCCTGATGAACGCAGATGAAGTGGCCGACGCCTTTATCACCCTGAAACAGGCGGGCAAGATCAAGCACGCCGGGGTATCCAACTTCACCGCCCGTCAGTTCGAGCTACTGCAATCGCGCCTCCCCTTCCCGCTGGTCACCAACCAGCTGGAGATCTCGCCGCTTCATCAGGAAGGGACCCTCGATGGTACCCTGGATCAGTGCCAGCAGCTTGGCATCAAGCCGATGGCCTGGTCATGTCTCGGCGGCGGCCGACTGTTCAGCGATGACGCCTATGCCCCGCTGCGTGCCGAACTGGAGCAGATCCGTCAGGAAGTGGGCGCCCAGACTATCGAGCAGGTGGTCTACGCCTGGGTAATGATGCTGCCAAGCCAGCCGCTGCCATTGATTGGCTCCGGCAAACGGGAGCGGATTGCTGCCGCCGTGGCCGCCGAATCCATCGTCCTCAATCGCCAGCAGTGGTTCCGCATCCGCAAGGCAGCGCTCGGTTACGACGTCCCCTGATCACAACAAAACGTCCAGAAACAAAAACGGCATGGGGGAAACCCATGCCGTTTTTTTATTGCCGAGGCACCTTAGCGGTGGCGCTGTTGCGGGCGACCACGGGGAGCATCTGTCTTCGGTTTGGCCTGGTTGACGGTGATGGTACGGCCACCGACTTCAGTGCCATGCAGACCAGCGATGGCCTTCTCGGCATCACCATTGACCGGCATTTCAATAAAACCAAACCCCTTTGACTGGCCGGTATCGCGGTCGATGATGATATCAACCTTGTCGACCTGTCCAAACTGGCTGAACAGGGTTTTCAGTTCGTCGGCCGTCATCCGGTACGACAGATTTCCTACGTAAATCTTCATGCCATCCACTCTCGATTCAAGGTGCCTTCTCTATGCAATTCCCAGCATAACGGTAAGGGCACAACCCCTATGCCGGACCTGCCATGGCTTCATGCCGTGGCCTTCTCCACACTGTCGTCAAGTGATTGATCTCTTGGGTTAACAGTGCAGACAAGATCAATTCGAGTCACTGGCAGTATCTGAGCTTTGCTGGGAATTGTCGAGAAAATAGTCGACTCAGGCCGATTGCAGATCTGACAACTGTTGCGCCAGCATCCGGCGACCGTGCCAGGCCCGTTTAAAGCCGAAGCGATAGACAGACGGGCTCACCAGATGGAGCTCCCCCGCCTTGAGATCCAGCAAGGCCATGGCCGCCGCCAGCTCCTCTTCACTCAGTTGCAGATCGAGGCTGAAGTCGAGCCACTGGCCGTCGTGGCCCACTCGCCGCTCCCGTTCAAGCGCCACCAGCTGGTTGCGGGGCAGCGCCAGCGCCTCATCCTTGTTGCCATTGAGCAGATAGATATGCTGTTCATCCCACCCCAGCTCCGCCAGGCGCCAGGGCTGCCAGCTGCGGGGCAGCGACACCATGATCCCGGTGATGCCACCAAAGACCACACCCACCCAGTTGAGCAGCGCCATGGCGCCCCAGCCATCCCACAAGGAGGCCGCCACCACGCCCCAACTCACCAGCAACAGCAGAAAAATGACGCAGCGATAGCGAACCGCTGGCGGCATCAACAGCTGCACCTGCGAACCGGCAAGCAAGGATGTAATACGCATGAAAAGCTCCTGTCATCACGAAATGGCGCCATTGTGAATAGCCATCAGGATGCTGACAAGGGGGTTTTCTTTGTCATCCCCCTATAAAATCAATACCATGGCGTAAATGATTCTGAGTGGAACCCGCTTCTTGACCAGCTCGCAACCCTGTGTGCGCTTTTGTGGCGTCGACAAATTCTATGGCGACTTTCAGGCTCTTCATCACATCGATCTCACCATTGAACGTGGAGAGAAGTGGGTTATCTGTGGCCCGTCAGGCTCGGGAAAATCGACCCTGATCCGCACCATCAACGGGCTGGAGGGAATCGACGACGGCCAGCTGTTCCTGTTTGGCGAGCCGGTGACCCCTTCCTACCTGCGCCGCCTGCAAGGTCGGGTTGGCATGGTGTTTCAGCAGTTCAACCTCTTCCCCCATATGACGGTGCTGGAAAACCTGATGGTGGCGCCGGTGCATACCCTGGGGTTGCGCCCTGAGGAGGCCAAAGCCCGGGCGCTCGGTCTGCTCGAGCGGGTGCGCATTCAGGCTCAGGCCGACAAGTACCCCCACCAGCTCTCCGGCGGCCAGCAGCAGCGGGTCGCCATCGGCCGGCGTGGGGATGCCGGCCAGGGCCCTGCGCGCCACGGCCACCGCGTCGGAAGCCACGCGCACCGCATCGGCCGCGACGCGCGACTGCGTCTGCGCGCCGGCCTGCGCCAGGCGTGCGATGCCGGTGTCGGTGCGGACGGCGCCCAGGGTCTGGTCCAGGCGGCTGGCTTCGTCGATCCAGTACTGGGTCAAGGTGCTCATGCGGTGCTCCTGTCGGGGCTGGGCCCAAAGGTGTCGTGGGTGTCCTGAAGGGGGACGTACTGCGGCGGAAGGCCCGGGTGGGCACGGCCGGCCTTGTCGAACTCGCGCTCGATGGCCCAGAGGAAATGGCGCTGCGCGATGCGCGCCTGGTTCGATGCGGCCAGGAAGGCGGCGGCCAGCGCAGCGTTCTTGATCTGCGCGCCGGCGATGGCATACCACTCGGCCAGCTCGCGCAAGTTCACGTCGGGCGCCAGCGGCGCGGCCGGCGGTAGGTGCAGTTTCCACAAGGCTTCGCGCACGCCGGCATCGGGCTCGGCGAACTCGACGATGGCCTCGAAGCGGCGGGTGAAAGCCTTGTCGAGCTGGCCGCGCAGATTGGTGGTGAGCACGGCCACGCCTTCGTAGCGCTCCAGGCGCTGCAGCAGGTAAGCCGTCTCCATGTTGGCGTAGCGGTCGTGCGCGTCCTGCGCATCGGTGCGCTTGCCGAAGAGCGCGTCGGCCTCGTCGAACAGCAGCAGTGCGCGCGAGCGCTCGGCCACGTCAAACACGGCGGCCAGGTTCTTCTCGGTCTCGCCGATGTACTTGGAGACGAGCGCCGAGAGATCGACCACCAGCAGGTCCACACCCAGCGCGCGGGCCATCACCTCGGCGGCCAGGGTCTTGCCCGTACCGGGCGGGCCGTAGAAAAGCATGCGCACACCACGGCGGCCCGTGCGGCCCTGCTCGAAGCCCCAGTCGTCGAGCACGGTGATCTGCTGCAGCACGCGGCGCACGGCGGACTGCAGTGGTTCGATTGCGGCCTGCGGCAGCAGCAGTGCGGACCAATCGGCCTGCGGCAGCACACGGCTGATGCCCGGGCGGGCATGCCAGGCGGTGCGGGCCCGCACACAGGCACCGACATCGTCGAGCGCGAGGGGCTGGCCGTGCAGCCGCTGGCGCAGCGACAGGTCGCGCACCACATCGCGCGCATCGTCGGGCTCGATGGGATAGCGCGCGGCCAGTTGCGGCACCTGGTCGCCCAGCTGCGGCAGCAGCGATTGCCACAGCGCACGCCGGGCCACGGGCGCCAGCGGCTGCACGGGCAGGCGGATCTGCGGCAGGTCCATCGGTGGGCATCGTCGCTCGGTGGCGGCCGTCACGATGATGGGCAAGGCCTGTTCCAGCGGCACGCGGTCCAGCCCCATGCCGCCGGTGCCCGACGAAGCGGTGGGCTCCGCGAGGTCATCGCGCCGGTCTTCCAGCCACAGGCAGGACTGGTAGAGCCATGCGGCAGCCAGGGCCCCGCCGATGCGCTTGTCGCGGGTACCGCCATCGGCATCATCGACCGGGGTGAGCACCGCACTGGTCTGCGCGGCGCCCAGCAGGGCGCGGGCACGGGTGTGGCGCATGGCCGCATCGCCCCCGACCAGCAGCAACTGGCAAGACAGGCCACGCCGCAAGGCCAGCACGGCCTGCGCCACCTCGGGCTGGGCCAGCCAGGCATCCAGGCCCGGCACCTGGCGGTAGCCCACGGCCAGACGCACCTCCTCGCCCGACAGGGCGCGGCCGGTCAGCGCAGGCCACACGAAAGGTGCGGCGCGCAAGGTGCGGCCATGCCAGGGGCCGTCGCCCTCCAGGCGCAGCAGGCCCAGACGGGCCAGGGGAGCATGGCACAGCAGGTCTTCGATGGCATCGCGCAGGGCGCAGACATCGGCGTCGGGACCGGCGGCCTCGTGCTCCAGCCAGTGCAAGGCCAACGCCACCGTGGGCCAGGGTTGCTGGGCCGGGTGCACCAGGCGGCACAGGGTGGCCAGGCCTTCGTGGGCTTCGGGCAGGCAGGCCAGCAACACCAGGTCGCACAGCGTGGACGACGATGCCTGGCCTGCGCTGGCGGGCAGTTGCAGCAGGCGGGTCAGCGGATGATGATCGGGCCAGCCGTGTGAGGAATGGCCTTGCGGCGAGGCGGGCAAAGGTGGCAGGCTGGCCACATGCTCGTCCACGAAGGCCAGCGCACGCGCCAGCTCATCGGACGACGGCCCGGGGGCCACGGAGGCGGGCAGCAGGCGCTCGGCCAGGCTGCGCGCCAGGCGCTGCGCCACACCCGCCAGGGCGTGGCGGGTGTGCAGACGCAAGGCGGCGACCACGGCCACGGCAGGCGGCACGGGCTCACCAGCCGCATGCGCCGGGTTCAGGTCATGGCGTGCCGGCTCATTCATAACGGATCCTCAGCACACAGCCCAGCCAGGGCAGGTAGCCCGCGTCCAGATCCAGGCCCAGGCGGCGGATGCGCGTGTCCACCTGGTCCAGCGTCAGGTGCAGCTCGATCCAGCCGGGCTCGAAGCGCAGCCGGCCCGGCCGCTGGCACACGGTGCGCAGGCGCGGCTCGGCCAGTTCGGGCGCGACCTCGTCCAGCCAGGCGCCCCAACGCGCGGCCTGCGATTGCGCGGCCTGGGCCACGCCCGGCTGCGGCTGCCCCTGGGGCAGCACGCCACCGACAAAGGCACGCAAGGCCGCATCCTGTGAAGGCACACCCAGCGCCGTGGCCAAGGCGGCCAGCGCATGGCCACGCGCATCGACGCCCTGGCCATGGGTCGGGCCCATCAACGCTTCGAGCAGGCCCGGCGCTTCCAGGGCGCGCAGCCAGAACAGCGCCCCAGCCCATTGGGTAGGCTGCCAGAGTTCGCTGTCGGGCAAGGCGGGGGCGGGCGGCAGGTCGATGTCACCCGCTTCAGGATGATCCGCCTGCCGGTGCACGACATCCATCGGCACGGGCCCCGAGGGCGGCGTCGACGGGTCTGCCGCAGACACCACGGCCGGTGAAGCAGACGCAGCATCCCCATCGCATTCACGCCACAAGGCGGGTGGCGCCGCCACGCCCGCGCCCCACACCACGCGCCACGCGGCATCCAGGCGCTGACGCAGCAGGCCGACGCCGCTGCCCTGGTCAGGCCAGGCGACGGCGGCCATCAGCACGGCCAGCACCTCGCCATGCGAAGCCGCCAGCCAGGGGCGCGCCGCCAGCCAGCCGGACAGCACCTGGGCATCGGTGTTGAGCGCGGGCCAGACCAGGTCTTCAGGCGCCACGGTGTGCGCATGGCCCTGATCGGATTCGGTCCTCGCAAACGGCTGCCAGCCCGTGCGGTGGTGCGCCGGCCCGCCGCGCCACTGAAGCACCGCATAACCCCGGCTGGCCACGCAGGTGCCCAGCCAGCCTTGCCATTCGCTCACTGGCACGGCACGCAGCAAGGCGGTGAGCACACCGGTGGAGGCCTCGGCCGCCACCCATTGGCGCAGCAGGGGCCACACCCAGCCGGGCTGCGCGCGCAGGTGCGCCAGCCCCTGTGCCAGCGCACGCTGCGGGCTCATCTCGGTGCCGTCCAGCCAGCCCATGCGGTGCCAGGCCCATTGGTGATGCGTTTCACCCAGGGCGCTGCGGTAGATCAGGTCAGACAGGCCCTGGCGGCGGCCCCGGTAGCGCACCAGGTCCGGGTGCTCGGGGCGGGTCATCAACTCGCGCACGGCCTGCTGCAGGGCCTGTGACCAGTCCTGCCCGGCCTCGGCGCGCGGGCCGTCTGGGCACCAGCGCATGGCCACGTCCAGGTGGCGGATCAGCAGCCATTCCTCGGGGTCGCTCATGTGCACGCCCAGGTCGGGCATGCCGGCCTCTTCCACCGTCTCACGCCAGCGGCGAAGGTCCTGCTCGGACAGCGGGTGGGCGCTGTGCAGGGTGCCGCGCAGGCGGGCAATGTGCAGGTCGTCAGCACTCATGGCCGCCCTCCCAGCACGAAGCCCTGCCCGAGCGCTGCCGGGCCTACCACCGCGGGCTGGAAGCCGCCCGACTGGCCCACCACCGTGCCCAGGCCGACCTGGGTGCCCAGGCCGAGCCGGATGCCGCTGCGCGCCGTGCACAGCTCGAAGGCCGTGTGCGCGGGCTTGTGAACCTCGATCAGGCGGCGCACGCAGGCCAGTTGTGCCTCGCTGAGTGCGGCCACCACGGTCACGGTGAAGCGGTGCGCATGGCTGTCGAAATCCACCGGGCCGGCATCGGCCATGGGCCTGGATTCGGGCTCGCCGATCAGGCCGCCGACGCGAAACCCCACGCCCAGCACGGCCTGCGACTGGTTCACCTCCGGGTTGCCCGCCACGCCGCCGCCGCGCAGGCGGAAGTGCTCGAGGATGACGACCTCGGCGCCCCCCGTCAGGATCTCGATCATGCGGCGCAGGCTGGTCACGGTGCCGCGCGTGCGGAACAGCGGCGCGGCTTCGCGCACCATGGCGCGCTGCACGGCCTCGGGCCAGCACGGGTCCATCGCCAAGCCGACAAAGGAGGCGAGCCATGGCAAGGCCTCGCCGGGCGCAACGCGGCCGTCCAGCAGGCGGTGGCGCTGACTGGACACGCCGTCCCACTCGTCCAGCATCGCCGCCATCGGCATCAGGAAACGATAGAGAAAATCGCGCGCGGCGGGCTCGCGCCACAGGGTGCGCGGCAACTGGCGCAACAGGTTGTGGCCGGGATAGTCGACACGCGCGCTGCGCAGGCGCGGGCTCTTGCCGCACGTGCCGGTCAGCTCGAACACCAGCCACAGGAAGCGGCCGGGCGGCGCAAGCACCGGCGCTTCGTACAGCGCGAAGCCCTCGGCCACGGCGCGGGTGAGTGGGCGCTGCGACTCGTCACGGTACAGGCGCGACGGCTCGCCCGCCTGCTGCAGCCAGGTGTAGCTGGAGGGCAGCGGCGTCTCGCCAGGCAGGGCGATGTCGCTGAGCGGCTGGCCGGCCGGCGGCGTGCGGGGCCATGGGTCGTCGTGGTCGATGTCGTCGCGGGTGAAGGTCCACAGGCGCAGCTGCGTGCCGGGCGGCAGGCAGGCCTCGATCAGCACGCGGCCCCAGGTGGTCTGGTCCTGGCCGCTGTCCAGCGCATGGCCCATCAGCACGCCGCGCGGCTTGTAGTGGGCGCGGGCGGGTGCGGCGTGGCGCAGGCCCTGGGCCGTCCAGTAGGCCACTCGGCCGTCGGGTGCGAAGGCGATGGCCGCGCCGTCATAGAAGGGTGCGCTCAGGCCTGGCAGCAGGGCCGGCTGCTTGCCCAGCCAGCGCAGGCGCACGAACTCGTCGCCCGGGCGCATGGCCAGCACGAGCAGCATGCCGAAATCGGCGTCGTCGTCACCGGCCAGCACATCGCGCGCATCGGGCACGGCGTAGGGCCTGGGATCGTCGAGGTGCAACGCATACAGGCGTGCGTTGGGCGTACCGGGCGCGGCGAGCACCCAGGCGAGGCGGCGGCCATCCACGCTGCGGGCCACGGTCAGGCGCGCAGCACCGGCGATGACCGGCCAGGGCAGGCGGCGAGGCTCGTCGCACGGGGCGATCAGCCAGGTGCTGCCATCGGCCAGCAGCGCGACGATGTCGCCGCCACACGCGGCCAGGTCCAGCGGCACCTGGCCCATGTCGATGCGGCGCGTGACCTCCTGCTTCCAGGTGTCGATCACCCAGATGGCGGGGCGGTCTGGATCGGCCACGTAGAGGACGTTGTCATCGCCCGAGGCCAGGGCCTCCGGGCGCAGCNNGTCGGCGTCGGGCAGCGGCTGGCCGTTGTCCTCCGTCTCCGGCCCGGTGATGGTGAAGGGGTGCGGGGCCACGTCGTGCACGCCGAGCTGCGTGGTGGCGCCCCAGAGCACGTATTCGATCGCGCCTTGCGTGGGCAGGGCGTGAAACAGCCGGCAGTTCGCATCGAAGGCCAGGCCGGCCCAGGGCGCGGGCGCCTGCGCGGGGGCGCTGGACACGGCCGGCGCGGCTGGGGCCAGCGTGACGATGTCGTCGGCCAGCGTGGTGTCCAGGAAGGCGCCGCGCAGCCAATGCGCGCGGCCGCGCATCAGCAGGGTGCCTGAGTCAGGGGCGAGCCTCATCAGCACTCATCCCGAAGGACCGGCACAGGCACCGGCGGTGTGCCCGGGGGCGGACTGATGTTCTGGCCCGGCGCAGGCAGCGTCGTGGCTTCATCCACCACGGTGACGGCCGCCAGGTGCGGCAGCACCCACTCCGGCAAGGTCAGCACGTCGATAGGCGACCATGTGGGCGCCGTGCCTTCGGGGCTGCCTGCCGACGGGGGCACCTCGCGGTCCAGTCGCAGCGACTGCACGTAGGACACCCCCTCGACCTGCATGACGACGCCTTCCAGTTCACGCGCCAGCACACGGCGGCCCAGCGGCCAGCCACGGCCTTCGGGGCCATGCGGCGGCAGCGGCGCCAGGTACTGCCTGAGCAGCGTGCCCACCCAATCACGCACGGCGTCCAGGCCGTAGCCCTCCTGAACCTGCAGCGAGACGGCCACGGCGATGCGCTGGTAGGTGGGCGGGATCACGTGCAGCTCGGTGGTGACCAGGCGCCACCGATCCAGCCACGCGCAGACCTGACCGATCTCCAGCGCATCGGGCAAAGGAGCCTCCGGGTGCACCGGGTCACGCTCCGGCCAGACCACCACGCTGACATTGCCCGGCTTGGCGCTCTTGCTGGGCGGGTGGAACAACGGCAGGCATTCGGCGCGGCCCAGGCTCACAGTCGGCGTCTGCAAGGCCAGCTCGGCGAAATCGGTGCGCGTCACAGCGCGGCGGTTGCGTCGCAACTCTGACGGGATGCGCTGCAGCGCCGCGTCCAGGCTCTCGCTGTCGACACCGCCTTGCGCGGGCAAGGGGTTGAGCACGGTGAGCGCGACCTGGCCCGGGCGCTTGAGCGGCGGCGCCGGCACAGGGCCTTGCAGCACATCACCCCATTTGGCAATGGTGCCGGACGGCACATTGCCCGCCGCACCCCCGCCCCAGCGGTAGCGGTTGACGCGCACGCGCTCGCCCAGTTGCGGGAAGCGCTCGCCGAAGCGCACGGTACCGGCCTCGGCATCGAGCGTGAAGTGGCGGTCATCGGGTGTGCTGGCGTCCAGCGTATCGGCCTGGGCCCAGTCGGTCCACACGCCGCTTTCTTCGACCTGCAAGCGCACGGGGTCGGCATCCTCGGCCAGCACGGGCGCGTAGGCCAGCTGGAAGACCTGGTCCGGCTGTCCGCTGCCCGAGCCCAGCAGCTCCGGCGCGGCTGTGACGCTCTGCACCACGGCGAGCGGGTTCAGCGTGAGCAGTTGCACCGGGCCGATGCGGCTGCCGTCGCCCCGCCACGCGCGCAGCCAGAACCACAGGCGGTCGGCCTGTTCGTCGTCCAGCTCGGGCGGGTAGTCGCCGGTGCCTGCCAGGCCAGGCGGCGCCACAGGCACGCCCAGCGAGGCCAGGTCGGAGGGCAGCTCCAGCCGCACCACGCCCTGGCGTGTGAAGCCCTGCGAGGTGTCGCCCGATACACGCAGTGGCTGGTAATCGGGGCCGCCCTCACGTGAGGGCTTGGCCAGGGAGGCCTGCCACCACAGCGAGGGACCACTGCCATCACCACAGCTGCCGGCTTGGTCGATGTCCGGGTACCAGGCGGCTGGCGAGAAGCCCAGGCTGAGCGGCAGGGGTTTGCCCTTCTCACGCTGCAGGTCGGTGGCGGGATCGGTGATCGCCTTGGGGTTCTTGAGCACGGCCACCCACACGCAGCCATCGACCGTGTCGCTGAAATCCAGCGCGGGTGATTGGCCATCGGAGCCGAGCGTGAGCACTTCATACGGCGCCACGGCATCCAGCGCCCCCTCGGCCTGCTGGTTGAGCGCGTCGATGCTGCCCTGCACCGTGGTCTTGAGTTCAGGGTCGAGCCCTGCCATGAAGGCCAGCACCTGATCCGGCTGATCACCGGCGACCAGGCGTCGGCGCGCCACGGTAACGCAGTCCAGCGGCCACACGGTCGCATCCTGCGTGACGGTGAAGACGGTCTTGCCGGCCTTGAGCTGATCCCCCGCGTACACGACCACGCCAGTGGGCGCATCGCTGCTGGCACGTACCAGGGCCGTGGCCGGGCGGGCGCCGCGCAGCGGCAGATCAAGCAGCTTGAGGAAGGCCAACTGCGTGGCCTCGGGGATCTGGTTGAAGCGGAACTGCAGGCCCTCGCCCAGGTAGGCGAAGAGCTGCAGCAGCGTGATGCCGGGGTCGCTGTCTTGATGATCGGTCCACTGCGGGTTGTAGACCGGGATGCGGTTGCGCAGTTCGGTGAACAGGTCTTCGAAACCACGGTCGTCGAGGATGGGGGTGATCAACGGCATGGTGTGCCCTGGCCCGTCAGGCCTGCTCCAGGTAGAAGGGGTAGACGAGGATGTCCTGGCGGCCGTCCAGCACATGCGCGTAGCGGATCTCGATCAGCACGGTGGCGCGGTCGTCGGTGGTGTTCACGGCCACGTCGATGACCTTGATGCGGCTCTCCCAGCGCGACAGGGCGTTGCGGATGTCGCGGGCGATGCCGGCGCGTGTCGCCGGGCTGTTGGGCTGCATCAGGTAGCGGCGCAGGCCGCAGCCGAAATCCGCCCGCATCACGCGCTCGCCGGGCTCGGTGTCCAGGATGGTGAAGATGGACTGGCGCACCTTCTCGGGGCCATCGACCATGGGCAGGCGGCCCTGCGCATCGGGCGCGATGGGTTGGCCCAGGCCGCGGCCCAGACGGTCGAAGCGGTTGAGCTGGCCCAGCGGCGTGGTCATTGGACATCCCTCCGCGCAAAGCGCTGCGGGATTCGCGCTTGGGAGCGGCCCGGCGCGCTCATGCCCTGGCCCCCTTCAGCGTCCACACGGGCGTGACCGGGTCTTCATAGACCAGCGGCTCGCCCACGGGCGGCACCTCAGGCAGCTTGCCCTGGGCATCGGGCTGGCGCGTGGCCGCATCCTGCAGCGACTGGTCGATGGCACCCAGCGCGTTGTTGCCCATTGCATCGAGCACGGGCACCTCGTCCATGCCGGTGTCCTTCTGAACGCGCAGCTCCATCGCGCCGTTGTTCTTGGTCAGCGCGTCCTTCAGGTCACCGGGCTTGACCAGCACGTCCACGCCATTGACCTGCACGCTGAACTCCGCGTCCAGGTCGATGCCCGGCGGCGTCACGGCCAAGGCCGCATCCAGCCCGGCCGCCGCCGATACCGAGGGCGGAATGCAGAAGCGGAACACCAGCAGGAACCACAGGTTGAACACGAACACCACGATGGGCAGGAACAGGTTCAGCACGAACAGCGCGATGATCGTGATCAACGGGATCGAGAAGCTGCAGATGGCCTCGCCGCCGACGTCGTTCTCGATCGGCTTGCCATCGTCGATCTTGGGCGACAGGTGCTGCGGCTGCACGAAGCGCACGGGCGACAGCCGCCCCTTGGGGCGCAATGCGGCCTGGGCCGCCAGCTCGCGCAGATCCGGCATCTTGATGGTGATGGGGCGGTTGGCCGAGCCCAGCACGTCGAAGGGCGCGGCCACGCGGAAGGGCTCGGTCGGGCGGCTCCACACCAGCGGGCCATGGCAATCGGGGGCCTTGCCCGCGCGCCCCGGGCACACCTGGTGCTGGCGCACGAAGCAGCGGACCTCGTAGGTGGCCTGGTCGTCAAAGCGCGCATGGGCTTGTGCGTCGTGCTGCAGCCCACCGGTCGGCACCAGGCCGTAGTACAGGGTGCGGCCGGCAGCGTCATGCGTGGTGTCGCGCGGATCGGGCACCAACGGGTACATCGGGTAGGTGTGCTCGCCGCTGGTGATGTCCTGCTGCTGCTCGGCGGCGCTCAGTTCCTTCCACTGGCCGAAGGTGGTGCTGGGCTTGCCGTTCACCAGCACTGGGAACCAGCCATCCACCGCCACGGTGATCTGGTGCTGCTCATACCACTGCTGCAGGGCCTGGCGTTTGGCCGCCAACGCGTTCAGCGTGTGCTGCACCAGCGCGGCCCAGCTGGGCTGACCGGCCTGGGTGGCCAGCGTGGCCTGGCGCGTCCGGGTGTTGAGCTTGAGCTCCGCACTCGATTGCGGATCGGCCTCGGCCGCATCAAGCGCGCGCAGTTCCATCAGGTCGGCTTCGAGCTTGCGCACGGGCGCGGTCTGCGCTTCGATGTCGGCGGCCGTGATGCTGGCCGGCACCACGCTGCGGCGGCGGCGCACCACGAAACCGGCCTGACAGACCTGGTCGCGCTTCACCCGCGGGAAGCCCGGCGCATCGCAGTGCAGTTCGCAGGTCACCAGGTAGTGGCGATCATGCGCGGGCTGGTAGAGCTTGCGCAGGCTGCCAGGGGCCACGCGCGGGCGGTACAAGCCGGCGGCCACATCGCCGGGCTTGGCGACCTGGCCCCGGGCGTTGAGGGCCAGCAGCAGGCTGCGCAAGGTGGCGCCTGGCACCTTGACCAGGTCCTGCGTCTGCACCACATCGACCACCGGGTCGTACTTCAGCGAATGCTGGGGCCGCGCCAGAAAATCAGTGATGAAATCATTGCCTGCGAACTTCTGGATCACGGGGGCGGACAGGCGCCCATCTTCCGGCAGGCCCGGCCGCGCCCAGCGGTACCAGGGGCCGACCAGGCGCCACGGCCCCGATGTGCCGGTCACGAGGGGGGATGCGGCTGGGGATGCCACGGCGCTCACCATACGTTGCCCGCCCCTGGTGTGTAGCTGGGCGATACCACGCCCGTGCTGGCGATCAGCGTCTGGCACTGCAGCACGCCATCGCAGATGACCATCGGCGCGTGCAGGTTCACGGCCGAGGCGTTCACCTCCACCGTGGCATTGGCCGTGATGGTGACCTGCCCCGCCACGTTGATCACGATCTTGCTGCCATTGCTGTGCTGTACGGTGACCTCCTGCGCCACGTCGTCCATCACGATCTTGTGGCCGCTGTCCATCGACACCGTCACCTTGGCGGCACCCACCGTGTCGTCGAACTGCAGCACGCTGCCCGAACGGGTCTTGAGCGTGCGCAGGTTGTTGGAGCTCTGCGCGGCTTCTGGCAAGGCCGCACGGCCGTTCCAGCAACTGCCCACGATGTAGGGCCGCGACGGATCACCGGCCTCGAAGCCCACCACCACCTGCGCATCGATCTCGGGCAGGATCTCCAGGCCATGGCCGTCGTCGGCATAGGGGGTGAGCAAGGTGGCCCAGGCACGCACGCTCTGCCCTGCCTCACCAAAGCTCGGGAAGCGCACCTGGATGCGGCCCTTGCCGTCGGGATCGACCATGTCGGTGACGAAGGCCGGATACAGGCCGAACCAGCGGGCGCCAGCACCGTCGTTGATCGCGCGAGGATCGAGGTGGCTCATCGCCTCAGCCCCCCTGCCCGATCCAGGCCCGCTCGGCCTCGAAGTGCGTGCGGTAGCCGTTGCTCAGATCGAACTGGTGGCGCACGCGCGTCACGTAGTAGCCATCGCCCTCGAACAGCGGCGTGACGCGTTCGAGCCTGAGCACCGTGCCCACGCGCAGCGCGGTGTTGCCATCGGCGATGCCCACGGCACGCACGAAGCGTCGGGCGCGCGTGAGCAAGGCCGCCTTGGCCAGTGCACGCGCCTCTTCGCCCTTCAATGGCACATCGCGCACGCGGTGGCTGGGGCGCGCACCAAAGGCGCGCTGCAGCACATCGATGGCGTGTGCGTGGCCCTGCGCCTCGGCCGTCACGACCGAGTCGGTGGCCTCCTCGTCGATCTTGTCGGCGTTGTCGTCGTCGTAGCCGCCCACCTTGACTTCGCTGCGCTGGTGCGCCAGGTCGGCCGACAAGGTCACCTGCACCAGGGTGTTGCCCTGGATCAGCGTGAGGCGTGGGCCCTGGCGCCGATCGCGCGAGGCCATGTACAGGGTGCCCTGCGTCACCCACACGTCGGCGCCCAGGCGGCGCGCACGTTCACGCAGGAAGGCCAGGTCGCTCTGGTTCCACTGCTGCACCATGGCGTAGGTCGGACCGTCCACATCGGCCTGCGCGCTCAGGCCATGCTGCGCGGCGATCTGCTGCACCAAGTCGGCATCGCTCACCTGCTCGTAGGTCTTGAAGCGGCGCGTCATGCGCAGGTCCATCAGGCTGTCCTCGGCCAGGCAGCTGACCTCGGGCGCACGGCCGGCCTGCATCGACAGCTCCAGCGCGCTGACCTTGCCGTCGAACAGATCGACGCGCGCGGTGCTGGGCCCCATGCCCACACGCAGCGCCTTGCCGAAATCCAGCACGCGGCCGTCGAGCCAGTTGATGCGTTCGCTCTCGCCCGCATCGGCCGGGCCGACGGCGATGAAGCGAGCTTCGAGGCGGCTCAGGCCATCGATGTCTTCCTCGATGCGCACCAGGGTGATGTCACGCGACATGGCGCTCTGCAGCTGCCCACCCACGGTGAACGCGGGCAGGGTGGCCGATTGCAGGGGAGGCTGGGCGGCGGGCATGTCGGGCTGGGGTGATCAGGCGATGAATGCGGTTGAGGTGGTGCGCGGGGGATCAGTCGTCGAAGCCCCAGGCGGATGTGCGCTCGGCCAGTGCACGCGCGCGGCGCTCGACCTGCTGCCAGCGTTCCTGCTCGTTGCTCGAAGGCGCTTCGCCGCCAGACGAGGGTTCTTCTGCCTGGCCGCGGGACTGGACGCTGACGTCGGCGTGGATTTCATCGATGTGCACGGGCATGGGGAGCTCCTGTATGAGGGTGATGTGCCTCAGCGGCCATGGCGGGATCGACGGCCCTTGCAGCCGCAACCACGAGAAACGGGGGCGCTGCCCCGGGTCGATCGGCTGGCACCTGTGCTGCCGGCAGGCGACGTGACAGCACTGCGCGGCACCGCGCTGCCCAGCGCCATGCGCGTGGCCACGGACACCACCGGCCCCGCATCCACCAAGCCACCGACGCGCGGACGCAGCGGCACACCCATGCCCCAGGGGCGGTCATCGGTGTCGGCTGTGGGCTGGCCACCCAGCCCGAAAGCGCCCAGGCTCAGGCGTGCGCCCTGCTGGTGGACCTGCGACTTCACCTGACCGATGGCCGAGCCGAGCCCGCCCTGGCTGGCCACCGCCTGGCCACGCTGCAAGGCCTCGCCGGGCGCCGTGCGGCCCGCGGCGGCATTGCCGGAGACAGCGTATGCCAAGCCGCTCATCGCCCGGGCAGAAGGCCCCGCCGAAGCGGGCACGCTGCCCGCGCCCACCAAGGGCAATTGCGCAGTGCTGCGCGCCGGATCCTGTCCTTGCGACAGTCGGCCTGCGGCGGCGCCCTGCCCCAGACCCGGCGGCAAGGCCACTTCCTGCCCCAGGCCCAGCTTCAAGGGGTTGCCCAGCCCATCGGCCAACGCACGCCACGCCGACGGATCCAGCCCATGGCGCGCGGCCAGCTGCTGCAGGCTCTCGCCAGGCATGGCCTGCACCACCTTGTCAGGCGCCTTGGCGCTGCCCTGCGTGCCCGGCGCCCCGGCCGGTTGCCCGTGCTGCGAGGCCGATGGATTGCTCGGTCCGTTCGCGCCGGAGGGCACGGGCTGCGGCTGGTAGGTCCAGCGAGGGTCCTGCCCTTTGATGGTCACGGCCACCTTGGCGCGCAGCGGCGTGCCACCGGCATCAAACAGGTCCAGGTCCAGGTTGGCGCTTTCCATCGTGCCCTGCACCAGGAAACTGCCCCATTCGAACAGCACACGCGGCGGTGCTTCCTCGCCCGGCTTGCTGCTCTTGGGGCGCACGAAGCGCTCCACGTCCGCCGTCTTCTTGAGCACATCGACGGCATTGCCGCCGTCACCAGCCTCGTCGGCGGTGTCGAAGACCAGGTCGAAGCTGACCTGCATCTCGCCCGTGCCTGGCCGCTGACGCGCCTGGGCCCCGGCCTGCTGGCCGCCCGCCGTCTTGTTGGCGATCTGCACGCGCAGCGAGGTCGGGTTGAATTGCACGTCCACCGAGGTTTTCTCCACCTCGGTCGGGTTGTCGGTGGCCGTGATCTCGGCCAGGCGAGCCTTGGCAAGCGCGGTCATGGGGCAACCCTCTTCATTTCGGCGCCTCCATCGGCAGCAGGCGCAGCCCTTCGTGGGCGATGGTCAGCTCTTCGATGGCGACCTCGCCGCTGCGGGCGTTCAGCTCGGGGCCCTTGATCTTGGCGGGCAGGCCCCGGTCGAACATCCAGGTGGCGCGCACGGTGCCATCAGGGCTCATGACCTGGATGACGCCGTCATAGCGCGGCACGGGCCGCTCGCCATTGATGATGCGCTGCATCCAGTGCCACAAGGCGGGATCCACCGTGGCACCGCTCTCGCGTGCGTGGAACATGCCCCGCTTGAGCACCAGGGGCGCGAACTTGGCGCGGCCCACACGGCGCACCACACCGTTGTTGCGGCCGCCCTCCTGGTACTCCTGCACGTCCATCTCGATCTCCAGGCCGGAGCAGTCCTGGAAGGCCCCCTGGGCCAGCAGCTTGCCGCCGCTGGGCGGGGTGTAGCCCTCCTGCGCCTGACCCTTGCCGCCACCGGGCATGATCTGCTTGCCAGCCTGCACCTGCGGCGATTGCAGCAGGCGCACTTCGAAGCGGAAGGCGGTGAGCAGGGCGTTGTCGGCCATGGCGTTGGGTCAGCTTTCCAGGTTGAGGGTGCCGTCGCCCTCGCGGCGCAGGCGCACGAGGATGAACTCCAGCGGCTCAGCCGGGGCCACACCGATCTCGACCAGCAACTCGCCGCGGTCCAGGCGCCAGGGCTCGGTCAGCACGCGCACGAAGAAGGACTCGGCCTCGGTGCGGCCCGCGAAAGCGCCCGCCTGAAACAGGGCGCGCAGCAGGCTTTCGATGGCGTGCCGCAGGTCGCTCCACAGGCGTGGGCCGTTGGGCTCGAACACGGCCCACTGCATCTCGACCAACAGGGTGCGGCGCAGCATCAGGATCAGGCGGCGCACGCTCAGCTGGCGCCAGTCACGCTCGCTCGACAAGGTGCGCGCGGCCACCAGCTCGATGCCCATCGGCCCGCGCACGAAGCAGTTGATGCCCAGCGGGTGCAGCGCATCGGCACGGCCTTCAGGCTGGCTCTCGGCCACGTGGATGACCTGGCTGGCCACCTCGTTGGCCGGACCGTACTGGATGCCCTTGTCGAGTTCACGCCGCGCGACGATGCCGGCGGCCACGGCGCTGGGCGGCAGCGGACGCATGCGCACGGTGGCCGAGTCTTGCCCGTACAGCGGCTGGTCCTGCCGGCGTGCCGGCACCAGCCACGGGTGGTACGCCGCGGCCCAGGAGCTGTCGAAGCGCGCGCGCCATTGCTCGATGCGGCCTTGCGACAGGCCGGGCGGCACGTCCAGCAGTGCGATCTGGGCCTGCGTGGCTTCGCAATAGGCCACCACGTCGCGCTGCAGGCGGATGATGGCGTCCAGCTCGCCGGGCAAACGTGGATCGAGGATCAGCCCGGTGAGCGCATTGGGCGGCACGGCCTGGACGGCAGGCGTCGTCACGGTGTCCACGCAGGGCGCGAACTCGGCGCCGGCCGAGCCCAGTACCTGCGGCGGTACCGCTGGTGGATCGGCCCATTGCGCAGGCACGTACAGGTCCGGCACCACCAGCTGCGTGACGCTGGCCGTGCCGACCACGGCCACCGCATCGACCGGGGCCAGGGCCGTGATGCCATCACCGGGCACGTCGTCGGCAGGGCTCCAGGCGGCGTCGAAGAAGTCGGCAGGCTCGATGTCTTCGTAGGCATCGTCACCGCCGCTGAAAGGACCGCCGATGCCTTGCAGCAACTCCACGCGCACATCGGCTGGTGTCAGGCGCAAGCCAGCCCAGTCCTTGTGCGGCCACACCAGCGTGGAGCGCTCGCACAGCAGGGTGGACATCGCCTGAGGGTGCTCGGGCGACAGGGCCAGGTGCTCGAAGTGTTCGGTGCGGCCGGCGCTGTCGCCGATCTCCAGCCAGGCCTCGATCAGGTCGACGCGCACGGGCATGGCGGCCGGCGGTGCAGCCAACACGGCCGCCCAGCGTGTGGCGGGGTTCAGGCCATCGCGCTCGGCCTGCAGGGCATCGACATGGCTGAGCGTGGCGTTGCCCGTCGCGTCGGTGAGCCGCAGCAAGGCGCCCGGCTGCACGGTGGTGTTGAAGGGCAGCACCAGCTTCAGGGCAGGCACCATCGACGCGTCGAAGTTCAGGGCCGTGGCCGTGAAGCCAGACGACAGCTGCAAGCCCCGCCCCCAACTGCCTTCGTTGCGCGCGGTAAAGCCCAGCGGCAGGCTGAAAGCAGCCTGCAAGGTGCCCGTGGCGCAGCCATCGCCGAACCCGGCGCCGCGCTCGTGCACGATGCGCACCACCCAGGCCTGGCGCCCGCCCTGCTCGAAGAAGCTGGCCACCGCCTGCGGCAGTGCCCCTGGCCCCTCGAAACCGCCGAACACATGCACGTAATCGTCGAAGCTGCGCACCGGCACGGCCACGCTGCGGCGCAGGGGCCGGCCCGAGTCCTCGTCGACCATGTCCCAGCGCAGCGGCCAGTGCTGGTCCACCACGGGCACATGCGCCGGGCCGCGCGGCGCCACACCCACGAAGGCGCACACGTCCATCCGCTGAGGGTTCAGCGTCGGCTCGATCACCTCGGGCAGCGCATAGGCGCCCGGGGTGCCCAGGGGGGTGCGTGCGGACTGGAGCATGCTGGTTTGGTGTCAACGGTGTGCGCGTGTCACCGCCGCATCACTCATAGACCACGCCCTCGTGCGTGAGGTGCAGCTCTTCCATCGCCACCTCGCCGCCGCCCTTGGCTGCCAGCGTGGGGCCGACCCACTTCTTGGGCTGCGCGTTGGTGAGCTTGAAGGCGGCCACGGGGTTGCGGGCTTCGTCGAGCACGGTGATGGTGACCGAGCGGCGGCCATCGGCGCCTTCGCGCACGGCCTTGACCCACTGGAACAGGTCGGTCGAGCCGATCAGGCCGCGCTTCAAGGTCACGTCCTCCTGCTTGAAGGTGTTGGGCACCTTGCGTACGGTGTTGACCGGGTCGTTGCCGCTGCGGTATTCGGAGTAGTTGATCTCGGTGCCCAGGCCGCTGACGTCGGAGAAGCCCGCGATCACGCTGGTCTCGTCGCCGCTGCCCAGCGAGACCAGGAAGTTGAAGGCGCCGTAGGGGTTGTTGCGTAGGGTTGCCATGGTTCAGCGCTCCAATGCTCAGGACTTGGCGTCGGCCGTCCACTGGCCGACACGGAAGATCACGAACTCGGCCGGCCGGCTCGGGGCCACGCCCACCAGGCAGATCATCCGGCCGTTGTCCAGGTCGTTCTGGGTCATGGTGCTGCGGTCGCAGCGCACGAAGAAGGCCTCTTCGGGCTTGGCGCCGATCAGGGCGCCGTCGCGCCACAGCACGTATAGAAAGTCCTCCACCGTGCGGCGCAGGTTGGTCCACAGCCGCTCGTTGTTGGGCTCGAACACGGCCCACTGCGTGGCCTTCTCGATGGAATGCTCCAGGTAGATGAAGAGCCGCCTCACGTTGACGTATTTCCACTCGGGGTCCGAGCTCATCGTGCGCGCACCCCACACGCGGTTGCCGCGGCCCTCGAAGAAGCGCAGGCAGTTCACCCCCTCGGGGTTGAGCACGTCCTGGCGCGACTTGTTGATGTTGATCTCGAACTTGGTCAGACCGCGCACGATCTCGTTGGCTGGTGCCTTGTGCACGCCGCGCTCGATGTCGTTGCGCGCGTAGATGCCGGCGACGAAGCCCGAGGGCGGCAGCAGCAGCTTGCGTGGCGGCACGCCGGGCACGGGCGGAAACAGCGGATCGAGGATCTCGATCCAGGGGTGGTAGAGGGCCGCGTACTTGCTGTCGAACTGGCCGCGGAACTCGCGGATCTCGGTCAGCGAGCTGTTGACCTTGCCATCGACCACGGCGATGCGGTAGCGGTACTTCTCGGCATGGCCGATCAGCGCATCGGCCGCGGCCTTGATCGAATCGTCGTCGAGCAGGGCGCCGGCATCGGGCAGGGCCACGATGGCGATGTCGTCGATCTCGCCCAGTGCCTCCAGGCCGGTGGCCTTGTTGGTGACCACGTCGGGATCGGCCTCCTGGCCCAGCAGATCATCCGGGCCGGGCAGTTCGCCGTCCTTGCCGCCCGTGAGGCGCTTGTCGGCGGCCTGCAAGCCCACGGCCAGGCTGGCAGCGGCCCATTCGTCGGCACCGGGGGCCCATTGCAGCCAGACCAGTGCGTTCTCGTCCTCGGGGTCGTTGAGTTCGAGCACCTTGCCGATGTAGCGGCGCTGATCGGGGTGCATGGCCAGTTCGTTGACGGCATCCACGCGGTTGTCGGCGCCGTAGACCGTCACCTTCAGCTCGACCAGGGCGGCTTGCACACCGACCTCGTCGGCCAGCGGGCCCTCGACACCGGCGCTGTTGACGAACGTCTGCTTGCCATCGGCGTCGACCTTGACCACGTACAGGCGTGTCGGCACCAGCGCGTCGTTGCCCTGCAACGGCTTTTGCGGCGGCACTTCGGCCGAGGGCACGGTCAGCTCGATCACGGCGCCCGCGCGCACGTTCTTGACCTGCACGCCCCAGGTATGGCGCGCCAGGATGTCGCCGCTGACCACGGGGTACTTGAAGGCCATGTTCTTGCTGCGCACCACCTGGGTGTCGACCAGCACGTTGCCGTCGGCGCCAGGCCAGCGCGCACGCCATTGCGCCGCACCGGTGGAGGTGGGCACGGTGAGCTTGGCGATGTAGCTGTCCACCGATTCGCGCTCGCCAGTGACAAGGTCGACGACCCGTGTCTGGAACACGCGCGACACGTACAGGCGCTTGCCCCCGTTGTTGAAGAAGGCGCGCGCCGCATGGGCCACGTAGGCCACGCGGCCCGGGTCAGAGAGCAGTTCCAGCGGCTGCAGGCTGCCATAGACGCGCTCGAACTCCGTGAAGGAGGTGATCAGGCGTGGCTCGGTGGCCGTGGCGACCACGCTGCCCACGGTGTAGGGCACAGGCCCGTAGCGCGTCACACCCGCGTAGCCGGTGGTGCTGGTGGGCACGCCTTCGATCGATTTGGCGCGAAAGCTCACCTCCTCGACATAGACGCCTGGTGCTAGGTACTCGGGCATGGTCTTCCCCTCCGGTTGAACACGGGTGAATTACACGAACAGCAGATCGGCATCGCTCATGGCGCGCACCTCGCCCAGGGTCAGGCTGAGGCTGCGCACCGCTTGCGGCACATACGCGGGCGGCACGGCCACCCCCTTGAGGACATCGTTGAGCGCATCGGTGCCGGCGTTCTCCAGCGGAAGGCTGGCCAGCGGGTCGGTCGCATCGAAGGCGGGCAGCGCGGGCGGCAGGAACACCCACACGTTGAGGCTGAGCGCCGCCGGCAGCGCTGCGGCGCCCGACACGGCGCTGTTGCCCAGCGCCAGCAGGAACTCGCCGCGGTCGTCGCCATGGGCCCAGCCGATCTGCGTTTCGGTGTTGAAGTTCGCGGGGCCAGCGCCCGCACGCGTGACGATCACGCGCGCCCAGGGCACGGCGGCATTGACGCCA
Source organism: Burkholderiales bacterium UBA1834 (assembly GCA_002339015.1). Lineage (GTDB taxonomy): Bacteria > Pseudomonadota > Gammaproteobacteria > Burkholderiales > Burkholderiaceae_C > Aquabacterium. The sequence goes on along the minus strand of DDJC01000091.1, from coordinate 111,543 downwards.
GGCGACACCTCGCGACGGATGCGGCCACGCAGACCCGTGCTGCGGCTGGGCAGCGGATAGGCCGCGGCAGGCCACAGCCACGCGGTGCGGGTGTTGACGATGCTGGCCGGTGGCACGCCACCCGTCAGCACGGGCGTGAGGGCCACCCGGCGCGGCACGTAGCGGCGGGGATCCTGGCCCGTGGCATAGCTCGCCGACCTTGCATCACGCGCGCCATAGGCCCGCACGGCGTGGCCCAACGGGTCACCGTCGGCCACGGCATGCTCCAGCAGCTTGCGGTAGCGGCCCGCATGGCGAATGGCCTGACGCCCCTGGCTGTGCGCCTCCAAGCGCTGCACGATGGGACGCGCGCCAATGGCTTCCAGGTCATTGAGCCACGCGGCACCGGCCGGCGCCTCGATGGGCAGCTGCGTGAGCGCATCGAACCACTGCACGCCCAGCGCCAGGCGATGGCCCACGCGGGACACCTCCACGGTCTCGTCCAGTCGCAGGTCACGCAAAGTGGCTTCGGCCATCAGGCGCTCCGCAGTCGGATGTCGGCGTCGACCACCGGCGGCTGCAGGGTCTCGCCGCGCGTATCGATGCGCACCACGCGCGCCACGTAGGGCACGGACAGGCGATAGTCGCTGGGCAGCGAATCGAAGGTGCGCATCAGCGCCTCGGTGGAGATTTCCTCCAGCACCAGCTGCACCGAATCTGTGGGGGCCATCACGGGCTCGCCCGCGTACATGGGCGTGTTCGGCAACGCAGGCGTGTAGAGCAAGGGGCCGCTGAGCATGGGCACCTGCTCCAGCGTCTGCAGGGTGCGGCCGATGATCATCTGCTGGTACTCGGCGTTCTCGGCCCAGGGGGTGAGCAGGTAGTGCAGGTCCAGTCCCAGGTGGCCGCGCCCGTCGCCATGGCCCACGGCCGACCACGTGGCGCGCATCGCCTTGTTGAAGTCGACACGGTAGAGCAGGATGCTCAGAGCGGGGTCACCTATGGCTTCCTTGGAGAGCTCATCGGCGAGATCCTCGGTGCGGATCAGCACGGCCTTGGTGGTCTTGTTCGGCACGGGCTCGCACTGGACAAAAGACCGCGCCAACAGGCGCTCGATGCTCTTGCCGACGGCCGCGATGCTGGTGTATCCACCCACAGGTGATCCCCCCGTACTGTCATGCGCGCCTGGTCCACGCGCGAGCACGTTGGATCACCGACCAGGCCGTGTTTGTTGATGTAGCGCCCTGTCATGGCCCACGGGCCTTGGCAAAGCGGACGGCCAGTGTGCCCAGCGGGTGCCTGGCCCAACCATCCCTAGGGGTAGGGGGCGCGCTTCAACATGGGGGGGGTGATGCGCCACGGCACCACGCCAAAGGGCAGGGCCCTTCAGTGCATCGCGTCGGCGTGCGGCGCCATCGCCATCACCACGCGATCACGGCCCTGACGCTTGGCCTCGTACAGACTGTCGTCGGCCAGGCGCAAGGCACGCTCGCCATCACCACCCTGCACCGGCGCCACCCCAGCGCTGATGGTCACGGGCAGCAATTGGGCGCCATGGTGGATGGGCATGCCGCGCAGCGCCTCGACGATCTTGCGGGCCACGCACTGGGCCCCTTCGGTATCGGTCTCGGGCAGCAGCAGTGCAAACTCTTCACCACCCAGGCGCGCAGCCAGGTCCACCTCCTGCCGGACACTGCCTTGCAGCAGCCGGCCCAGGCTGCTCAGCACTTGGTCACCCGCGGCATGGCCGTGCGTGTCATTGACCTGCTTGAAGTGGTCCACGTCCAGCATCACCACCGTCAGTGGTCGCTCGCCGCGCTGCTGCCGCTGGGCCTCCTCGGCCAGGCGGGCCATGAATTCGCGCCGGTTGGCCAGGCCGGTCAGCACATCGGTGCGTGCCAGGGTCTCCAGCTCGGCGCGGTGGCGGGCCAGGCTGCTGAACAGGTAGAACAGCGCCGCGGCAAACGGCAGCACCGAGGCGTTGAACATGATGCGCAACCACCAGGTCCACCAGTCGGACAACTCGCCACCGGCGAACATGGGCTGCGACAGCAGGGGCGCATAGCTGACCACCCCCAGACCTTGCAGCAGTTCATGGCCCACGAGGAGCACCGCGCCCGCCGCCAGCCAGGGCGTGATGTCGCGCAGCAGGAAGAAGGCCCGCGCGAACACCAGGATCTCGATCAGCAGCATGCCCATGGGCGTGTCCTGCAGGCCATAGAGCAGCGCCAGCGCGCACCAGCCCATCAGCACGGGCCCCAGGGCCGCGGCGGCCCAGCGAGGTGCATGCTCCGGCAGCCACTCTCGCCGCTGCCAGGCCAGCAGGGCCACCAGCCCCTGCCACAGCGCCAGCAGGCCCACACCCCACTGCACGGCCGCCAGGCGTTCCGGGCGGTAATACAACAGCACCTCGTCGTGGGTCAGCGCCCAGCCCTGCAGGCCGGCCAGCAGCAGCAGGATGGGCACCGTCAGCAAGGAGAAGCACACGCAGGCCATCGCCGTGCGGCGCTGTCGCAGGGCTGCGTCCACGCCTTCACGCAAGCCGGCGATCACGCGGGCACCTCCGACAGCAGGGGCCCCAGCACCGAGTAGACCGCGCGGTTGCGCCCCTGCGCCTTGGCCTGGTAGAGGTTGGTGTCGGCCTGGCGCAGCAACTGCTCGGGACGCTGGCCCTGCCCTTCGACCACGCCCATGCTGACCGTGAGCCGCAGCACATCGCCCGAGGGCGCACGCACGGACTCGGCTGCCAGCAACTGCTGAAGACGCCGGCACACGGTTTCGGCCTCGTCCACGGTGGTGTCGGGCAGCAGCAGGGCGAACTCCTCGCCGCCCAGGCGCGCAGCCATGTCCACCGGCGTGCGCACCCCCAGCGAGAGCAGCCGGCCCAGCATGGCCAGCACCTGGTCTCCGGCGGGGTGCCCATGCGTGTCGTTGATGCGCTTGAAATGGTCCGCATCGACCAGCACCAGCGACAAGGGCCGGCCGGTGCGTGCCTGGCGGCGCAACTCGGCGTTCAGGCGCGCCATGAAGGCCCGCCGGTTGGCCAGCCCCGTGAGGACATCGGTGGTCGACAGGCGGTTGAGCTTGGCGTGCACCGCGTCCAGCCGCCCGAAGAACATGAAGATCAGCCCCGCCACCACCACCCAGCCCACGTGGAAGACCATGTGCCGCCACAGCGACCACCACCACACTGGCTCTCCATTGTGGAACGCCTGCGCCGTGACGGCGGGGGCATAGGGGACCACGTCCAGCACCATCAGGGCGTCGAACACGCCGAACATGGGCGCGCACACGAGGAAGGCAATCAGCATGGTGCGCCACTGCAGCAGCATCAGGCCGATGGTGAACACGCCCATCAGCACCTGCGTGGGTGCGGCCGAGAAGGCTCCTGCACAGACGGCGATGCCCACATAGCCCAGGCCGATGCTCAGGGCCACCAGCAGTTCAACAGCCGGCACGGGATCGGCCTGGTGCCGGCGCGGCCACAAACGCCACCAGGCCCCAGCCATCACCAGCGTGGCCAGCGCCAGCACGGCCTGCAGGATCCACAGCACCGGCACGCGCACCCCGGGGCGGATGGTGTCCGACACCAGGGCGATCTGGTGCAAGCCCAGGTAGATCAGGAAAAACGGCGAGGCCAGGGCGATGGCCATCAGGCACCGGCTCGCAGGCGTGGTGCCGCTCAAGAGCCGCTCGAAGGCGCGGCGCAAAGATTCCAGCAATTGATACACAGCCGCAGACTATGAGCCCAGCCGGGCCCCTTCGCCCGGTGTCTTCCCTGCCCAGTCGCGCAAACGTGACAGCTATGTCACGGGAATGCGCGCAGCATCATGGCCCAAGCGGCGCTATGCTGTCTACATGAAACTGATTCTGAAATGGCTGCTGCTGTCGGCGGCGCTGCTGGTGGTGTCCCAGTGGGACAGCGGCATCGAGGTCAAGAATTTCGGTGCGGCCATGCTGGCAGCCCTGGTGCTGGGCCTGTTGAACGCGGTCGTGCGTCCTTTGCTGGTGATCCTGACCCTGCCCGTGACACTGCTCACGCTGGGCCTGTTCCTGTTCGTGATCAACGCCATCACCTTCCAGATGGCCTCGGGCCTGCTGGAAGGCTTCCACGTGAACAGCTTCTGGGACGCCCTGCTGGGCTCGGTGCTCTATAGCCTGTGGGGCATCGTCATCGATGTGGCGCTGGAGCGCCTGATGCCCGGCCGGCGCGCTAACGAGTGATCCTCAGATATCGAAGCTCTCGCCCACCTCGGCGCGCATGGCCAGTTCCACCACGCGGCGCGTGAGCGGCGGTGCAAACGTCTCGATGAACGAATACACGTAGCCGCGCAGGAAGGCGCCCCGGCGGAAGGCCAGGCGCGTCATGTTGACGGCAAACAGGTGGCCCGCATCGATGGCGCGCAGGTTGCGATCACGTTCTTCGTCATACGCGATGGAGGCGACCACCCCCACGCCCAGGCCGAGTTCGGCATAGGTCTTGATCACATCGGCGTCCATGGCGGTCAGCACGATGCTGGGCTGCACGCCTTCGCGGGCGAAGGCCTCGTCGATATGCGAGCGGCCGGTGTAGCCCGCGTCGTAAGTGACCAGGGGGTGGCGGGCCAGGCGCTGCAGCGTGAGGGGCTGGCCATCAAGCAGCGGGTGGCCCACGGGCACGACCACGCTGTGCGTCCAGCGGTAGCACGGCAGGGTGACGAGCTGGTCATACTGCGCCAGGGCCTCGGTGGCAATGCCGATGTCGGCCTCGCCGCTGATCAGCATCTGGGCCACCTGGCGGGGCGAGCCCTGGTGCAGGTTCAGGGTGACCTGGGGGTAGAGCAGGCGGAAGTCGCGCACGGCCGATGGCAGGGCGTAACGTGCTTGTGAGTGAGTGGCCGCTATCGACAGAGGGCCTGCGTCGTGCTGAGAGAAATCACGCGAGGCGTTGCGCAGGTTATCCGAATCGGCCAGCAGGCGTTCGATGATGGGCAGCACCTGGGTGCCCGGTTCGGTCAGGCCCGTGAGGCGCTTGCCGGCCCGCACGAACAGCTCGATGCCCAGTTCGTCTTCCAGTTCGCGGATCTGGCGGCTCACCCCCGGCTGCGAAGTATGCAGGGCCTGGGCCACTTCGGTGAGGTTGAAGCCGCGACGGACCGCTTCGCGCACCGATCGCAATTGCTGAAAGTTCATACACCCCCTCTAAATGCGGTCTGCGCATTTTGGACAGGCTTTATTATGAGCAAAACAACTATTTTGTTCTATCGATCTGCGCAAAGCGAGGAAGCACATGAGAGCTAAGCCACCAGCCAGAACGCTCGGCTGGCACACAGCTTCATGTGCGCCACCTGTACCCGGCGATACACGCCGCCGATCACCAGACCTTCCTCACTCCAGTCGAACTGGAACGCCTCGCCCAGCTCGAACGTCAGCGGCACGAACGCGTTGCGCACCGATGCGCGGCCTTCCTCTGCTCGCCATTGACGGATGAAGTCCGTCAACCGCGTGTATCTGCCCTTCAGCCAGGCTGGCGGCGCCCTGTTGTTCCATCTGCTGAGTCGGCTATATGAGCACACCAGCGTGATGATCACCACCAACCTGGACTTCGCCGAGTGGTCCAGCGTGTTCGGCGATGCCAAGATGACCACGGCCCTGCTGGATCGACTCACGCATCACTGCCACATCATCGAGACCGGCAACGACAGCCATCGCTTCTTGCACAGCACGGCGGTGGCCAAGAAGCGCATCAGGGCGCGTGAGCAGGCCCGCAAAGTGTCAGCTCCGGATGCAGGCTGACCTACACTTATCCACAACCGGGCGCTCACGCACCCGGCCTTAGCCCTGGCTCAAATTTGAATCGGTACGGTGGCTCAAAATTCGGTCGGCGCCAACATCAGCATCTATCATCTGATGCAGCAGTTGACTTACCCTGTGTTCGACGAATCTTGGCTCTATTTCCTTGGGATCAGCGGAACAGCCTATGTCGCGGGCAAGGGACTTGTCGAGTCGAAGTGAGTGTTACCCGCATGGTCGGGCATCGCCAAGCTGTTGCCTTCGGCTTCATTCCGCTTCCACCCGAAGTCTAATGCCCATAGGACCAAAAGTGCTTGGCGCGGTTGAACACAGATAAAAGGCTGTGCAGCATGACCTGCCCCCTCAGGCCATACCAACCAGTTGGAGAGAGGTCCGAAATCCTGGGGTGGGATCAATCACTCATCGAAACCCACTGCATCAAAAAGCAGCAGAGTAGCTTGAACACCTGGCTCAGTCTCAGATCGGCATACCTAACAATGGGGCTCAGTTTTCGGCCGGCGAGAACGTCGAAGGCCTCATAACGAACCGAGCCCATGAAATGGCGGACATGGAATCAACCATTCGAAAAGCTGCACCGACCGGCTTTTCATACCACTGTCATGAGGGGGCCTTAGTCTAAAAAAAAACGCCGTTGATCTGCGGCAAGGGAAGAAGTAAATGGGAAACAGTCAGGGAGAAGTGGGGGGAGGCCCTCGGTATTCGCTTGAGTATAGCGGGGCTGAACAGGTGGCGCCGAGCGCAGGCCTCCTTACCGTTGCTCTCCTTGCCCGCCTGCACCACATAGCCGCCGATCCCGGCACCCTAGCGCATCAGTTGGGCTTGACACCCAGCGAGCCGCTGACGCCCTTATGCATGCTGCGGGCCGCCAAGCACCTCGGACTAAAGGCCAAGATTAGCCGCACCAGCGCTGACCGCCTGGATCTGGCTCCCTTGCCCGCCATTGCTCGGTTGAAGAGTTCCGATGGCACTGACCGCTGGGTGCTGCTAGCCCAGTGCGATGGCCAACGCGTACTTTTCCAGGATCCTTCGGCCGAAGGCGGCGGTCGGCCCACCATTGAGCCAATGGAGGTTTTTGTCCAGCAATGGGCGCCCACCGGCCAAGGCGAACTGTTGGTTGCTACCAGCCGCGCCAGCTTGACTGGCGAACTTGCCAAGTTCGATTTCAGCTGGTTTGTCCCAGCCATCGTCAAGTATCGCAAACTGCTTGGCGAAGTGCTGGTGGTGTCGGTCTTCCTGCAGCTGTTCGCGCTGATAAGCCCGTTGTTCTTCCAGGTTGTGATGGACAAAGTGCTGGTGCACCGTGGCATGAGCACGCTGGATGTACTAATCATCGGCCTGCTGGTCGTAGTTGTTTTTGAGAGCACGCTCACAGGCCTGCGCGCCTACGTGTTCAGCCACACCACCAGTCGTATCGATGTCGAACTTGGTGCGAGCCTGTTCCAGCACCTGCTACGTTTGCCGCTTGCCTACTTTCAGGCTCGCCGCGTGGGTGATTCGGTAGCTCGCGTACGGGAGCTTGAAAATGTCCGCAGCTTTCTAACGGGTAACGCACTCACACTGGTGATCGACGTGGTTTTCTCTACGCTGTTCATTGCGGTGATGTTTTTCTACAGCGTGCCGCTCACACTGATCGTGTTGGCAAGTCTGCCACTGTATGCCGGCATTAGCTTGGCGGTGGTGCCCATCTTGCGCCGCCGGCTCGACGAGAAATTTGCACGCGGTGCTGAGAACCAGTCGTTGCTGGTCGAGACCATCACAGGCATCCAGACCGTCAAGGCCAATGCGCTGGAGCCAGCCATGGCCCGCCGCTGGGACAACGGCCTGGCCGCCTATGTCTCTGCCAGCTTCAAGACGCAGACGCTCGCCACTTGGGCCCACGAGGCCATTAACCTCGTCGGCAAGGTGATCAACGCCGCCACCCTGTGGTATGGCGCCAAGATTGTGATGGATCAGGAGCTGACCGTAGGTCAGTTCGTGGCCTTCAACATGTTCGCTGGGCGCGTTTCGCAGCCCATCATGCGCATGGCGCAGATGTGGACGGACTTTCAGCAGACGGGCATCTCCATGCAGCGCCTGGGCGACATCCTAAACACCCGCACCGAGGTACCTCCCACCAACGCCGCTCAGTTGCCACCGATCAAGGGCCGCATCACGCTCGACCAGGTCACCTTCCGCTACCGTCCCGAGGCCGCCCCTGTGCTGCAAGGTGTCAGCCTGGACGTGCGTCCTGGCGAGGTCATCGGCATTGTCGGGCGTTCGGGCTCCGGCAAGAGCACGTTGACCAAGCTGGTGCAGCGCTTGTATGTGCCTGAACAAGGTCGCCTGCTGGTTGATGGCATAGATATCAGCCTGATCGACGCGGCCCAGCTGCGCAGGCAGGTCGGCGTAGTCTTGCAGGACAACTTTTTGTTCAATCGGAGCGTGCGCGAGAACATCGCCATTGCAGATCCTGCCGCTCCCATCACGGCCATTGTGCACGCCGCGCGCATGGCCGGCGCACACGATTTCATAAGCGAGTTGCCAGAGGGTTACGACACGTTGGTGGGTGAGCAGGGCGCCAGCTTAAGCGGCGGCCAGCGTCAGCGTATCGCCATCGCGCGGGCACTTTTCAGCAACCCGCGAATCCTGATTTTTGACGAAGCCACCAGCGCGCTGGACTATGAATCTGAGGCCATCATCCAACGCAACATGGCCAACATCTGCAAGGGCCGAACCGTTCTGATCATTGCCCATCGCCTGAGCGCTGTGCGCCATGCCCATCGTGTCATCGCCATGGACAAGGGGCGCATTGTCGAGAACGGTTCGCACGACGAACTGGTCAAGAACCAACGTGGGCTCTACGCCTACCTCTGGCGCATGCAGCTAAGTGGTGGCGTATCGCCCCAGGAAGAGAGCACGGCATGATCTCGCCGCCTCTCAACGTTAAGGCTACGGCAACCGTGCACCGCCACCCACTCATCGAACTGCTGGCCCGTTATCGGGTCATCTGGCAGGCGGCCTGGGCACAACGCCATGAACTTGCAGGGCCAGCGCGCCTAGCGGATGAAGCAGCGTTCTTGCCAGCCGCCCTGAGCTTGCAGGCAACCCCACCGCATCCCGCGCCACGGCGAGTGATGTTGGCCGTCATGAGCTTGTTCCTCATTGCGCTGGCCTGGGCCTGTTTCGGACAGCTTGACATCGTTGCTGTGGCTCCTGGCCGCATAGTGGTCAGCGAGGGCACCAAGCTGGTCCAGCCCCTGGAAGCTAGCGTCGTCATGGCGATCCATGTACGTGACGGAGATAAGGTCAAGTTTGGAGATTTGCTAATCGAACTAGACCCCACCACCGCCCGCGCCGACAACCGCCGAGTCACGCAGGAACGAGGTGCCGCTCTATCAGAGTTGTGGCGTACGCAGGCGCTACTCGCCGCTCTCACGACGAGCAGGGGCCGTGGGCACGATCAGTCTGTAGATAAAGATGTACATGGCGAGCCCAGCCTGCCCAAGGCGGCGGCCGATCTGGACGATAACATCCTTACGGCAATACAAGCCCAGCTCGCCGCTGAATGGCAGGATATTCAGGCGCAGCAGGCCAAACTCCGCGCCGACATCGCCGCAAAGCAGGCCGAGATCGAAACTGTGCGCGAGCAGATTGCCAAACTCAACGCCACGCTGCCTATGGTGCAAAAGCGCGAAGCCGATTTCGAGGCGCTTTCGAAACAAGGCTTTGTCAGTCAGCATGCTGGCCAGGACCGTACCCAGATTCGCATCGAAATGGAGCAGGACCTGCGGACCTACATTGCCCGTCTAGAAGAAGCCAAGGCCGCACTGGCTCAAGCGCAGCGTGGGCGCATTGCATGGCGAACTGACCTACTCAAGGCGCTGAGCGAACGCCATGCCAAGGCAGACCTGGCGCAGCGCCAACTGGCAGAAGAAAGCACCAAGGCCTTGCAACGTGAACGCCTGACCACCCTTACAGCTCCGACCACTGGCACTGTGCAGCAACTGGCCGTGCATACCACTGGTGGTGTGGTTACACCAGCCCAGGTGCTGCTGGTAGTGGTGCCTGATCAAGCACACGTGACAGCCGAGGTCACGTTGGAGAACAAAGACGTGGGTTTCGTCAATGCAGCACAGGCGGCTGAAATCAAGTTGGAAACGTTTCCATATACGCGCTACGGCACAGTACCAGCCACGGTGAGCACGATCACGGCAGATGCGGTGCAGGATGAAAAGCGCGGTGCACTGTTTCCTGCCACCTTGACCCTTGCGCAGAACACCATCCATGTCGATGGCAAGGCCATCAAGCTGAGTCCGGGGATGAATGTGACGGCCGAGATCAAGACGGGCAAACGCCGAGTCATCGAGTACTTGCTGAGCCCAGTTCAATCGCATGCACAGGAAAGCATGCGCGAACGCTGACCCGCACGTCCACCATGCGCATCCTGCTAATCCATCAAAACTTTCCAGGCCAGTTTCGCCATATCGCGCAGGCTTGGAATGGCCGAACTGGCTGGGAGGTGCTCGGATTAGGGCGCGACACAGCCCCTGGCCTGTCCAATGTCCACTGGTTTAAGTACAAGCTTCACCGGGAGGTGGGCATGGCGCAGCACCAATACCTGCGACAGATGGAAGGTGCCGTTCTGCACGGCCAAGCCGTCGCGCGGGCGCTGCAACAACTCAAGAAGCGGGGCTATGTCCCAGACGTCATCCTTGCCCATCCAGGCTGGGGCGAAACGCTCTATGTACGCGACATCTTTCCAGAGGTACGTTTGATTCACTTCTGCGAGTGGTACTACGGAACTGCTGGGAGCGACATCGGCTTTGATCCCGAGTTCCCCACCCACTTCGATGGACTTGCACGCATGCGTACCTGGAACGCTCTGCATGCACTCAATCTCGAGCAGTGTAATGCCGCAGTCAGCCCCACTGCTTGGCAACGCAGCCGACACCCGTCGATCTTTCAACCGAAGATTGAACTCATTCATGAGGGCATCGACACGGCTTTGTTGGCGCCCGATCCGACTGCCCACCTGATCATGCCCAATGGCCAAGTGCTCAAGGCAGGCGATCCTGTGATCACCTACGTGGCGCGTAACCTAGAACCCTATCGTGGATTCCACAGCTTCATGCGCGCGCTCGAGCGCGTTCAAAAGGCCCATGCTAACTGCCATGCTGTCATCGTGGGTGGCGATGGCGTCAGCTATGGACAGCAGCCGGCCGACACGACGAACTGGCGCGAAAGAATGCTGAGAGAGGTCTCACTCGATCCGGCGCGCACGCACTTTCTGGGCAAAGTACCGTATGGCACTTACCGCAAGGTGCTGCAGATCTCTGCCGCTCATGTCTACCTGACCTATCCCTTTGTGTTGTCATGGTCCATGCTGGAAGCCATGGCAACCGGCTGCCTCGTAATTGGCTCGCGCACGGCACCGGTGCATGAAGTGATCCGGGATGGCGAGAACGGTCTGCTGGTCGACTTCTTCGGCCCTGGGGACATCGCAGACCGGGTTGTTACTGCCCTGATGTCCCCTAAAGCACTACAACCCTTGCGCAATAAAGCCCGACAGGATGTGGAGGAATGCTATAGCTTGGCCCAGGGCGAGCAACGCTATCGCGCACTCATCGATAGATGCGCTTCACAAATAACGCGCTAATCCACTTGAATCACACAGCCAAGGTCATTTTTGGTTGCTGACCATTTGAAATTGATTATTCAGTCCATGGGCAGAGAATTGATGGGTTTTGTTGATGAATATATGTCCGCAGAGGAAAAAATCATAGATTGGATGCTTGGCAAGTAACCACGATATTTCTGTTGATATGTCAAATTTCAGCCAGTCGGCCGGCTCGTTCAATCCGCAAGCTCAGAACTCTACGGTGTTATACGTATCTGTGGACACGACTGGACTTAACCCCAATCCGCCTGATTGTTTGGGCATCACTCAGAACGGCCAAGGTCTGTTGTACGCTTGTGCCGGTTATACAGCCAATGCCAACGCCAATGCCACTATGTCAACCCCGATGGGGCTATCCAATACTGCGCTGAGCAACATCATCACCAATGGCGTCCGTCAGGGTGACAAGAACCTGAATCCGACGGATGCGATGGTGTTCGAAAGCTACTCGAACATTAGTTAAAGAGGAAACAATGAGTCATTTTTATCGCCTGCATACAGTTAATGATTTCACAGGGGAAAAATGTGGTATTGGCGTGGCAAAGACTATCGGCCCAAATGGCCCTTGGGGCGGAGTCCAGCCAGAGTGGCGCCGTGCTATGGACGAAATTCCAATAGATCCACCTTGGCCGCACTGCAAGATGTTTCGAGCGGCGCCCGCGCCTCAGGATTGTAAGCAGTTGAATTATATTTTTATTTTGCAACCTGGTGTTGGGCTGCCAGATATATGGGCCGTGGGTGAGTTTGCAATTGTTTCCGAGCGAGCTAAGGCTATTTTGGAGGCTTGCGATGATTTTGGTCACGAATATATAGAAACTGAAGTTAGGAATGTGGAAGGGGGTAGGATAAATAAAATTCCATATTATTTATTAAATGTTCGCCGCATTTTGAGAATTGATGAGTCCGGTCCGTATGGTGCAATTGATAATAAATTCAAGATGTTTTCTCCAAAAGGGCGGGAAAACAAATTCCTGCCGGTGGTTCAACGTACGCCTGACTTAAAAGAAAAGCTATCTCAACTTCCATTATGGAGGCAGGATGGCTTGTGGAACGTGATCTACCTGAGCGAAAGCGTCATGCAGTCTTTGCGTGACGCGGGCATAACGGGGATTGATTTATATACCAACTACGACGGAAATCCTTGTGAGGCTTTAGCACGCTTTGAATAAGGCGGTGCGCAGTTACAAGCAAAGCACTAAAGTTTCGGGGAATAGATATGGCCAATACCACTTCCGCAGTTAACTTCGATCCTACCTTTACTAAGGGCAGCACTAGAACTTACCGAAATCTAGTCGAGGATGCCTATTGGGGACGATTGCGAGAAGGTGACCCACTGGCTGCTTCTTATACCCACGCCACCTGGTCTAATCAAGATCAAACACATCATCTGATCCCGCAAAATGTTGTAAAGGGAAATCTTGAGTTAGAGGCATTTTTTGTTGATTTGAGGGATAAAACAATAGGCGCCCCGGGAGGTGCGTATGTTTGGGATATAAATAATGCCAATAATCTTGCAAATTTACCCAAAACAAATTCAGTTCGCTTGGGTAATAGTAGTGTTAGCGCTGCGCTGCATTTTGGTAATTCGGCAGAACATGGTGCATATGATGATTTTGTTCGGGGGGTATTAGGCGAAATCGAAGAACAATACAGCGATGCGAAGAATAATCTTGGTCGCCCTGGTTATCCTGCAGATACGCCGGATGCTCGCCAAGCCCTGGCTTTGAAAGCTGCAGCACAGGTTGAAGACTTTGGACATACCTTGCGCTCCGGCCTGTTTGGCGCTTCGTCACAAGACATCCGCTATTTTGTCAACTTTAACGATGATCTTCTAGTTGGCCGATACGCTGCGCAGGGCTACGGCAATATGACTGCAGAGCAGCGCCGTATTTTCCTTGCCCAAAATGTCTATAACGCCAACCCGGCAAGTCTTGTGACTGGCGGGGACGTCCTGCGTCAAACGCTGCCCGATGGCAGGCAAGGTACTCGGTTTTTGACAGCTGAGGCGTTTGACCGCTTTCTTAAGGATGCGACTGACCAACGCGCGGTCAATGGCATTCCGAAAGAGATGCTGATTGCTGAACATAACCGCCTCGCTGCCGAAATGCGGGCCTCGGCTCCGAGTCTTACGGAGGTCGAGGCGGACGTAAAGGCGCAGGCTCAACTGAAACTGGCAACGGAGCACGCGTGGCTTAATCAGTATTGGGAGAACAGGGCGCCGAACGGCAATGAAAAATTGTTCGGTAGCACGATTGATGCTACGGCTACCGGTATCGAGCGGCACAAAGGAGCATTGGCATTTCTGCACAAGATGGCACAACAGCCCAGTGTTCAGTTCGCCGGAAAGGCGCTCGGCGCAATCGGCTTTATGGTCGCCGCAGTGGAAGCCAAGGCCGCGTATGAGGAAGGCGAACCCAACAGGGCTACAGCCATCATGTCCCAGTGGGCCGCAGATGAGGCGGCTGGATTGGTGCTAGGCGTAGTGGCAGGCTTTGCTGCCGGTACGTTAGCCTCTTTTGTTGGTGTTCCTGCGCTAGGCGCTACGGCGGTGGGGATTGTGGCAGGCATTGCGGCTGACTATGCATTCGGCAGTGATGTCAGCAAAATCGTGCTGGACAGCGCTCTGCAAGGCCTGGGCAAGATGGGCTTCGATCTTTCCGGCGTAAGGGATGCATTGGCAGGCAATCCTCAAATTTCGGTGGACACGCTAAATTTCAGTCAGCCACCAGGGTCACTCAATCTATCTGCTCAAAACCCTGCCGTGCTGGACGTGTCAGTCGACACTATCAGCCTCAATCCCAATCCGTCCAATGGGGTGGGTGCCACCCAGAACGGTCGGGGCTTGCTGGAAGCAGGCGCTGGTTATGAAGTCAAGACCAATGCCAACTTCGTCAACAACGATGGACTGTCTAACACCGCGCTGAGCAATATCATTACCAATGGCACGCGGCCGGGCAACAAGAACCTGAACCCGACCGACGCAATGATGAACTCACTGCGTGCGCAGATGAACGATGTGCGCACGCAGATGGGCGGTGCCCAAATGACGGGCAATCTGGTCGCCGCAAGCGGCATGCCGGTGGGCACGGCATATTCGAGAGTGCAAACGGTAGCGCACTCGTCGGGCGTTACATTCAAGGCCGAGGTCTTCTTCGGTGTGAACGGCACCATGATTGGCCTGACGCCAACCGAGTCGGTCACGGCCGGCAACGAGCACCTGCAAGCCGGCGTGCGTTACGTCCCTTCGACCACCTCTGGATCAAGCAACTCCGGCTGGACTGCTGGTGGCATGCAGCCCTATGACGGCAGTGGCGTGGTGCTATACCGTCAAGTTGGCGATACGTTGCCCTATACCGATCCTGTGAGCCTTGACCAGGGGGGCGATGGGATCAAGCTCTCGCCATCGCTCGTATCGTTCGACGCTGATGGCGATGGCGTGCGCGAGTCACTACCCTGGCCGATCACGGCTGACCCGCTGCTGGTGCTGGACACAAACGGCGACGGCAACATCAGCAATGGCCGTGAACTGATTGGCTTGGTGGACAGCACTGCCAACGCTCCTACCGTTGCGCTAAACCTGCTGCGCATGGACAGCAATGGTGACAAGGTGCTCAACAGCGCCGACCTGATCTTTGCGAAGCTGCAACTGTGGGGTGATGCCAACCTGGACGGCTACGCTCAGGACTACGAGCGCCGCAGCCTGGCCGAGGCTGGCATCGTGTCCATCGACCTAGACCCTGCGCATATCCTGACCGGAGTAGTCGGGGGCCGCAGCGGCGTCAAAGGGGTAAAGGCGAGCTACACGGACGGCTCTACCCGCATGTTATGGGATCTGCCCTTTGACACTTCGACTTCTCAGTTGGTGACAACCACGACGGCCGATTACCGTCCAGGTGTGGACAAGATCACGTCAAGTAACGGTGCAGTGCTGATGGCGCATGCCGACCAGGGTGTGACGCTGGACCTCAATGGCAGCGGTGCTGCTCAGGCGATGGGGCGGGCGGGTAGCGACACCTTGATCGGCACGGCAGGCGAGGATTGGCTGATCGGCAGCGCAGGCGCCGACGAATTTTCCGCCGGTGCGGGGAATGATTTGTTGGTGATCGATGCCGAGGACAAGCAGTCCGACATCGACGCAGGAGCGGGCATTGACACAGCGCTGATCGCAGACGACCGGGGCGTGCTGCTGAACCTGGCACAGGCCAAACTGGAGGTAGTCTATGGTGGCTACGGCAACGACGTGTTGCTTGGCGGTGGGGCGGATAACTATGCGATCTCGGCTGCGTCTGGCGACGACATCGTCATCGGCGGCAGCGCAGACGATGTGCTTGACGGTGACGACGGCCAGGACGTTCTCGATGGAGGTAAGGGTGATGACTTGATCCGAGGTGGGCGCGGACGAGACCTGATCTACGGCGGCGAGGGGAACGACGTTGTTGACGGTGGACTGGACGACGATACGCTGCAAGGCGGCGCAGGCAACGATGTTTTCATTGCTAGCGGTGGTCGGGACAGCGTTGATGGTGGTGAGGGCGTCGACCTTTTGGTTCTGCGGGGAGCTCTAGAGGACTACCACTTCCAAGCCAGTGGTACCAATAGCAATGGCAGCACTGCGTGGTTGATTACAGATACGAAAAACAGCGATGGCAGCATAGTCGCGATTGGACAGGTTTCGGATCGAGACGGCATCCAGCAGGTACGTGACGTTGAGCGGTTCAGCTACAAAAATGACAGCAACACGAGTACTAGGGATCTAGGCATGGTCGCACCGATGCCGGTCAATGACCGCCTGACGGTTTCCGAGCCTACTATCAGCTATTCGATCAGTGCGGGATCGCTGATCGCCAATGACATTGATTTTCAAAATCTGGCTAGCCCGCAGGTGAGCCTCATCTGGGTCGGGGATGCGGTAGGCGGCAGCGTATCGCTAAGTACCGACAAAGCCACCGTCGTCTTCACTCCGAAGGTAGGTTACATCGGCCCGATGGAATTTGCGTACACCATCCAGGATAAGGATGCTCAGCCCAACCAGGCACCCACTGTAGCTTTGGTCGGTGACCCATCGAAACACGGCATCATGAAGGCACGTGTGACCCTTGCGCCCGACGTGAGCCTGCCCAGCGACCCGGACTTTGCGAAGCAGTGGTACCTCGGTGCAATCGACGCACCGGTGGCTTGGCGGGCTGGCTATACAGGCAAGGGCGTCAACGTGCTTGTACTGGAGTCGGCAGGAAAGTTTGCAGTAAGCGAGCAAGTCGCCGACCTTAACAGCGTAGATCTGCAAGCAAATAGGTCCGCGGCCTTCATCGACACGCTGATGCATTCCGATCATGCGACGCAGGTTGCCGGAGTGATCGGCGCGTCGCGAAATGGCGTTGGCGGAGTTGGTGTTGCTTATGACGCTTCGCTTAATTCGATGTCCTTGCCTGTTAGCCATGACTTGCTGGATCAACGGAGATCGTTTGCATTGATGGGGCATTACGATGTCGTTAACAACAGTTGGAAATATGCTGATCCTTGGGGCAACTTCGGGAGCTTGTCCTCAACCACTACTGCACGCTCCCTCGTCGGAAAAGATATCGCTTTTGCTGCAAGTTACGGACGCGCTGATCGCGGAACCATCATGGTTTTTGGTGCGGGCAATGACCGCGCCAGCGGATATGACAGCGGTTTGAGCATACTGACGGCTAATCCGTACACGATTACCGTTGGAGCCGTCAACCGAATTGCGGATGTCGGTACAGCCAGTGGTAGCGATAAGCCTTTCAGCCAGCGCGGTACGAATATCTTGGTTTCAGCACCCGGCTCCAATATTCGGACCACCAGTACCATGGTACAGACCTCAGACGGTACGGTGTTGGGTAGCCCAACCACGGATTCACAGGGCACTTCATTGGCTGCGCCCATCGTCTCCGGGGTGGTCGCTCTAATGTTGCAGGCCAATCCTGAACTCACCTATCGTGACGTTCAGACCATTCTGGCCCTCACAGCGAAGAAAGATTTTGGAACTGGTGCTGTCACCGGCACGAATTGGATGAGCAACAAGGCGGACGACTGGAACGGCGCCGAAGGCATGCACTTCAGTTCAGATTACGGCTTCGGGATGGTCGATGCCGATGCTGCCGTACGGATGGCGGAAAGTTGGGTGTCAGAGCAAGGCCACGATGCTTATGATTTCGTCGCAGCTACTCCTACGGGTGCGCTTGGAGACCTGGGCTCGCAAACGAGCACTCAGACGCTCACCTTTGCCGCATCCACCGACATCATTGTTGAGCAAGCAATTGTGTCACTTAAGCTTGATCACGAACGCTGGAGTGATCTCGTTATAACGCTCACTTCGCCGAAGGGCACGTCCAGCGTCTTACTGGACCGAGCTGGGTACCAGGACGGTAAGGTCTATGCCAGCAACTCAGCCGGCGAGTTGAGGTTCGACCAAGAAATCATGAGCACGCACTTCCGCGGCGAGAGCGCCGTGGGAACCTGGACGCTGACCGTTCAGGACGCGGCAGCTGGCGGGGGGGGAAGCGGCAGCATTTCCGCCAATTTGCAGGTTGTCGGCACCGATGCTGAATCCTGGAAGCACTACACCGTCACCGACGAATACTCGGGCAACTGGACTATTGCCCCAGTCACTGACCGACCTAGCGAGTTGAACGCCAGCGCCTTAAGCAAAAGTGTTCGACTGGACCTCGGCGGCGGGGCATCACATGTCGGAGGGCTATCCATCACACTCGGTGCGGGCTTGGACCGCGCCGTCGGCGGTTTGGGTGCTGATACTTTGATCGGCACCAGTGGCGGCGAAGTGTTAATCGGTGGCGGAGGCAATGACAGCATCATCGCTGCAGCGGGCCACGACGATCTAAGAGGCGGTGCAGGTGACGACGTCCTGGATGGCGGCGCTGGACGGGACCTTCTGGTGGCTGGTCAAGGCAACGACACACTGACGGGCGGAGTTGACGCCGACATATTTCTGATCGATGGCGACGTTGCGAGCACAACCACGATCAAGGACTTCAATGTTGGGAGCGGCGGAGATACCTTACGTATCCGTACCCAAACGGCCATTCCCTGGGGCGCGATGAGTCAAGCAGTGGCCGGTGGCAAGCTGACTATCACGACGGGTGCTTCTACCATTGTACTGGAGGGCGTGACGACAATATTGAGCAACAAGCAACTTGTCGGAATGGCTACGCGAGATGTAATTCCCCTGGACCCAAGCGGCCACTATGTCTCCGGTAAAACAATTCACGTTGAGCTGCAGGGCGAAATAATATATAAACCAGCGGAGCCCGCTGCACCTTCGTCATTTAGTGGGATAGGTAGTATTCAGCGGAACGGTGTCCGGATAGAATATTATGGGGTTTCCGGCGATACAATGGTCAATGGACTCCCTCTTAATTACACCTCCTCGGGGCAGTCAGCAAAATATGAAATAACCCCAAAATGGGCTTCAGGCACAGATGGCGATGATGTTATGTTGCCTGGCCGCATTAATCCACCAATTCCAAAAAATATAAACGTGCCCAGCCAATGGAGGGGAATCCTTCAGGCTCAGTGGGCAAGCCTCGTGGCACAAAACGGCACGCCCATTTATCAAGGTAAAGGCGGGAATGACGATATAACAAGCGATAACCGTTCTTCGATTCTGCAAGGCGATGAAGGTGATGACATTTTGCTTGCAGGCGATGGCAATGATACGTTGATGGGGGGGGGCAACAATGACACCCTCATAGGGGGAAAAGGCAATGATGCCCTGAATGGCGGGGGCGGCATCAATAAATTTTTCTTTAATGTGGGGGATGGTCAAGACGTCATTACTTCACGTTCTATATTGCCAACAGATCCGGCATATGCGTCTACCACAATATTGCCGACGATTAAAGACTATTTGCAGCCAAGTGCCGTGCCCTCGCTTGGTCCTAGCGATGTACTCGTTTTCCATGGCGTGGAGAATTTGACGGTCAAAAATGGCTTCTCAAGTACTACTAAAGATGCTTTTACGGTAAGCACGCTATTGGGGTATGGCAGCGCGGGAGACACTGTAACGCTTGGTTCCGCCTTCTACTCTCCTACACAACTGAGCTCGGCGCAAGGCATTGGCTTATTCAATGCGCAGTTTGATAACGGGGCGTCTATCGGCCATCAGCTGGATGGCCGGACAATCACAGAAGGCGCAGACGCCATCAGTCAGCTCAAGTACGGTAGCCGCATTATTCAGACTCTGGGTGGGGACGATTTAATATTTGCGCTAGAGAACAATTTTTTAAACATTGATGCTGGTAGCGGCAACGATACGGTCTATGCCGCAGAGGGAGGGAATACGCTGCGGGGGGGCGATGGGCAAGACCGCATTGAAGTGACGGCATATAGCGGAGCAACCAACCAAGACACGCTGATCGGTGGCAAGGGTGGCGATACGTTGATTGCCGGTGACTCTGGAGCCGTAATGTACGGCGACTACAGTGGCGCTACAGGAACCGACACCGTATCAAGCTACGACGACAGTTTGGTCGGTGGGAAGGGGGCTGACACGCTATATGGCGGCTATGGCCGTGACACACTGCGTGCAGGTTTAGGAAGCGACATTCTGTATGGGGAAGATGGCAGTGACGTTCTCTCCGGTGGCAATGGCAACGACACATTATTCGGAGGCATCGACGATGATGCTCTGTACGGAGAAAACGGAAACGACGAATTGCATGGCGGTGAAGGTACAGACAACCTGGTAGGAGGGGGCAGTAATGACTATCTGTATGGCGATGCAGGCGCTGACGTGCTGCTGGGGGGGGATGGCGATGATGTACTTGATGGTGGCTTGGGCAATGACTATTTCGACTCCGGCTCAGGCAATGACACGCTCAGCCTGGGCCTAAGTTCAGGAAACGATACGGTAGCTAACGCTACTGGCGTGGATGTAGTCCGCCTCAATGGAGTGGCAACAGTCAGCAGCATCGGTCTGACGCTGCTGAACAATGGAGCGGGCGCTCGGATTAGCTGGGGCAGCACTAACTCCCTAACGTATACCTCATACAACCTTGATACCCAGATCTGGCTGGACAACAACGTCCAAACGACACTACGAGGGATATTTAATGCAAAAGGACTTCGCCCTGAAGAAAGCTTCCAGTTTCTAAGCCAATACGACTTGCAGTTGACGGGCAACTCGTCACAGATTGGTACATTGATCGGGGGCAATGAGGACGACCAACTCTACGGCGGGCCTAAAGGCTCGGCAAATGAAAGCCCTGATGTCAATGGCGTCCGTTACGGTGGAGATGACGCTGCATACTGGTACGTCTTGGGTGGGATAGGGGATGACAGTATTGCTGGTGGCAAGTCTGGAGCATTCTTGGATGGTGGCGCTGGAAACGATCATATCCGCGCATCTAATGGGGTTACTGTAATTCGAGATACCTTTCATGGTGGCGAAGATACCTTAGTAATGCCTGAAGGTTTGGCGCCTGAAACCTTGAGGTATTTCCGTATTGCTAATCCATTGCAAGTTCCAGGCATAAATGATAGCGATTCACTATTGGGTGCATCGCAAAAAACAGCACTGCAGAATAAGCTTAACGAAAGTTCTATTTTGCCAAGCGCGGCCATATGGGGTGACCGACGCTACCCCGCGTATGGCACCGGCCAGCACTACGACACACTACGAGTGCAGTCAATAGATGGGAAATTCACTGTCGATATAGTTGGCTATTTTGCCACTGGAGCCTGGGAAAACAGCATTAATAACATGTTGTTTACGACCGTATTTGATGAGGACGGCGATTCGGTAAGCTATTCCATTGATGATTTGATTGCCTCAGCATCCAAAGATGCAATGTACAACTGGGTCGGTCCTTCGGATATCCAGTTGGTGCGACAATCCTCCGGAAATGTTGTGGACTTTAAACAATTGACGGAAGGAAAGGCAACAATTGGCGGTGAATTAGGGACGCGCCTAAGCGGGCGAATAAAAATCGTTGAAACAATAACAAGACAGATTTCCCCATACGCCACATCAAACACCACATCAACATCCTATATTGCATCCGATAGATTTCTGTCGCAATACTCTCTTGCAGAGTTGGAACGTGACTACAAAAGCCGTGACTCTAGTGTTGTTGATGTGAGTTTCCACGTGATCGGTCTGCCTGACTATATCCTAGGCTTTGGCGGCAATGATACAATCAATGCGGGAGGGACATATGTCGGGGATTATACTAGCGGGAATTATATTGCAGGGCAGTATATTTTAAAGCCGTATTCCGAATATTATCATGGAATTGGGGTGACATATTCGAATGGGTTTGGCCTTGAAGATCAGGTAAACGGGGGGACTGGGGATGACACGTATCTAATCTCTGGGGGTTCTGGTGATCTTCATATAATTTCTCTTGATGAACAGAATTTGGGTGCGGAAGGCATTGATACCCTGGATTTGTCATGGCTTCATAGTGGCAATGCCAAGTGGCAATTTGAAGATGATGGATCGGGTATTGTTTACACGGGGATCTTTAGAGTTTATATTGATTCGGGTCGGGGTGGGCACCTGCAGGTAGATAAAATCGTTTTTTCAGACAAAACGATTAATTATCAGGAGCTGCGGAACACGCAATCAATTCAGGTGCCGCCCAGTAAGGTCTCGGCTGATCAACGCACATATGGCCCCGACCAGTTGGCTTATGGAATATTCTCAGCTTCCAGTCCAGGGGAGGCTCGTTACTGGAGTTTGCTCAATTCGTTGAATAGTAGTTTTATACTAAACGGTTCGCCAAAGGATGATTTGATTGTTGTGCCCAATAATAGGCTTGTGTACGGAAAAGAGGGGGCGGATCGCTATGTAATTGACATCGAGAATACGGATTTCGCGGTCTTGATGCTGGACAAAGGTGATTCAATTTGGACAGTAGCGCCTTATGAAATTAGCGAGTTATCTACGCCGGGCTATTGGTTTAATTGGAAGGATTTCGTTGGAGGCTCCGCTACTGGGGTCTATTTGGGAAAGACCGGGCAAGAATGGCTCGCAACTGGAGTTGTCCCTTTGAGCGTGCCTGACAACGTTCTATTCTGGGGGGGGGAAGATAGCAATCTGCCGTATCCGAAAAAGGTCGAGGTTGGAAGGCTTTTGCCAGTGACACCTGGAGTTGAAAATTACTCATTGTCGAATTGGCAAGCTGCGGACGGCAGTTTTGATGACGTGACTGATGCATTGATATCCTGGCAAACAACCGAACCAAGTGGGAAAGTCCAGGATCATCGAATTGTATTGGCGGGGGTATGGGGGGCTGATGGTTATGACATGACCAACATCATGGCGAGCCAATGGAGTGATGGCGATATCCTTAGTCAAGGCGCAGACTATTTCGCAAGTGGTTACGTGAATTGGTCGTGGAGCCCCTCACATGGGTGGCTTTGGAATGATCAGGGGGAGGATATATATGATCCCACTTGGGATTTTAGGGTAACCCATGCTTTAGGCGGTAACGATACCGTGGCGGCATATGCCTACGATTCGTTCGAAGGCGGGGCGTATCATGGTTGGCGAAATGCCATATATGGCGAGAGCGGAAATGACCTGCTTGATGGTGGCGCAGGAAATGATAGTTTGTACGGTAGCGCAGATCAAGACACTCTGATTGGCGGCTTTGGTAGTGATTATCTTGTGGGCGGCGGCGGCGCGGACTCCCTCATAGGAGGCACAGGCGACGACATTTATGTGGTCGATGCCGACGATGTAATTGTTGAGGAAGTTAGCTCTAACTATCAAATCACGGTGGCAGTGGATGGTACGTTAATTTTCGAAAGTTCTAATGCCAAGAATTACGAGGCCGTAATCTGGACGCCTGGGGTAAGTACATTTGTTTTGCCGGGGTCATCCCAGGATCTCGAATTTTCTAGTTTGCCGACAGCAGAGCAAAGAGCAAATTTTGTGAATTCTGTGGCACATGTTAATGATGCGACATATAACTGGAAGTGGCGAGAAGAAGTGACCCGAACAATTAAGAGCAGTTCAGCCTCCTCATCCACCAATAGTCTCGGTAGCCATTGGGTCTTGATCAGTGCTACCAATACTGCTGATTCCAACGGAAAGTACACATTTATATATAAGTCCATTGAAATTCACAACGATATCCTGCAATTCCACATCACTTCAGAAGAAAACGGGATCGACGAAGTCCAGGGCGATATGGATCTGGATCTGAGGGACAGCCGTTACGCCAACGCCGAAAACGCTACTGCGTTGGGTACGGAAGCACATCGTCTCACTGGTAATGCTGGCGATAACGTGTTGCGTAGCAACGGTGCTGGCAGCACGCTGGCAGGCCTTCAAGGCAACGACGTGTATTACGTGTTTGCCAAAGAGGATCAAGCACTTGAGGCGGCAGAGGCAGGGCACGACTCGATCTTTACCTCCATTGATATATCTCGCTTGGCGGACAACGTTGAAGATATCTACTCGAAGGGCAGTGGCTTGGCACTCACAGGTAACGCTTTAGCTAATCGCATTGTCGGAGATGACCAAGCCAACGTACTAGACGGAGGGGCTAACGCTGATACCCTGCAAGGAGGCCTGGGTGACGATAGCTACATCGTGTCTGGCCAAGAAGACATTGTCATCGAGACGAGTGGTGGGGGGAGGGATACCGTTTGGGCTAGCCGTAGTTATGCCCTGGGCGATGCGGTCACCAATGACATTGAGTACATGAGGGCAAGCTCTGGCTTTGGTGTGCACATGAAGGGCAATGCGCTGAACCAGTATTTGATCGGGGCTTCGGGAGAAGACACCCTGGATGGCGGCGGCGGGATAGACACTTTGTATGGAGGAGCCGGCAATGACACCTTCATAGTCAACAGTGCGGAAGACGTAATCGTCGAGGATGCAGAGGCAGGTAGTGACACTATCCGCATCACCTATAACAACGATACTAATGACGCTGTTGAAATTAACTTGGGCATTGGTAGGTACTTAAATATTGAAAATGCTGTGATTCTTAGTGCTGGTGCGTATGCTCTGAACGGGGATTCCGGCGCAAACTATCTGCAAGGCGGTATTTCCGGAGGTACCCTTTCGGGGGGCGGCGGCAATGACACTTTAGTCGCCGTAGGGGGCATGACTTACCTTGCCGGGGGCGAAGGCCAAGATGTCTATGAAGTAGACATGTCAAGCGGCTCGCATGTGGAAATCAACGCCTCGGAGCGCGATGGCGATATTTTTATTATCAAAGGCGTAACAGACAAGGACCAATTGAGCTTCTTCAGGGTTACGCCCATCATGCTCGAAATGGACGAACACCTCACCTGGAACGAGGGTCCTGGCACAGGTTTGAAAATATGGCGAACCGATATGGACGGGTCAATCATCGTCGCCGACTTCTTCACTGCTGATGGCAGTAGTAGTGGGGCCTTGGAGAGCATTGTGGTTGCTGGCCAATCTCTGATTTTCTCCGACATCAAGGCTGCTGTTTCCAAGACAGAGGGCACTGCGGCTACGGATTTTATGTATGGCTTCAGTAAGGACGAGGTTATATCGGGCCTGGATGGAGATGACTTCATTTACGGTGGTGGTGGCTTCGACACCCTTATAGGCGGCAATGGAGATGACTTCATCACCGGTTCGGGCGTGCTAGAGGGAGGCTCGGGCAATGACGTGCTTGTGCTTGAAGAGCCCTATGGGGCTGCATCTTCTAGCTCAACCCTTAATGGTGGTGAGGGTGACGATGTGCTCAATACGGCACCTAGTTACTACCACCCCTTTGGCGCAACACTTGATGGTGGTCGCGGAAGTGATGTCATTCGCGCTGGCAATCAAGACATTGTTCTGCATCGCCGAGGTGATGGAGTCGACGTTGTAGAGAAGTACACGGGCTCCACTGTTCTGCGGATGGAGGGCTTGAAACTGTCAGACATCGTCATGACAAAGACCTCGTTCTCGAACAACCTCATCGTTGCCACATCGACAGGCCTACAGCAGGACCAAGTGACCATCACAGGGTATTTCAACAAAACCGGGGCAGATCAGATCAAGATTTCGGTTGTCAATGATCAGGGCGGCTACGTGCAGCTAAGCGCCGCAAACATCGCAGCACTGGTCAGCATGGCAAATGAGCTGAACAATTCGCTGACCGGTACCGCAGGAAATGACGTCATTGATGGATTCGGAGGCAATGACACCATTAACGGTCAGGCCGGAAGTGATCTTCTCATGGGAGGGCCTGGCAATGACCAGCTCAATGGAGGCGCTGGTAACGATACGCTTAGAGGTGGAGATGGCTCTGACAACTTGTTCGATGCTTCGGGCATTGATTGGCTTGAAGGGGGCGCTGGAAACGACACCCTCAGTGGAGGCGGTGCAGGAGACTCGCACAATGGAGGGGAAGGAGGTGATACATACATCCTAACTTCAAGCTACCTTTCTGGAAGTCTCACCATTGTGGATGATGATCCGACCGTCGGGAATCAAGATGTCATTCAGATGGATGCAAGCCCCTTCTCGGTTCTTTTCCGTCAGGCAGGTAACGATTTGATCATGAGCCGCATGGATTCGGGTAGCAATGTGTCAATAAAGGATTGGTTCCTTGGATCTAGGCACCAGATTGAAGAAATTGCGTCTACGGGCGCCGCGGATGAGTACTACATGTATTCGGGCTATCTATCCAATAGCAGCGTCCAGCAGCTTGTTCAAGCCATGGCCGGCTTCACGCCGGGGCAGGGGCAATCTGCAATCACTGAGGTGTCCAACAGCACCCTCTACAACACGATCCAGCAGGCATGGTCAGTGCAGGCTAATGTGTTGTCTGATGGCGCGTGATAATCGATGGTGCGGACTTCAATTCGATCAGTATCCCGCCGTTCAATGTAGCCCTCATCTCCTAGATGCTCAACGATAGCTTTGGCCTGGAGCAGGATGGTTCCCTCGGTGATGCGGCAGAGAGGGGGCACGCAGTTCGCGCAGTTGCTTCTCGTACTGCTCTTTGACTTCCAGGGGCTTGGTGCGCTCGCCACCCAGGACCGCCCAGTCCTCGCTCCAGTCGAACTGGAACGCCTCACCGGGGCCGAACGCCAGTGGCACGAAGATACCTCTGCCCGTGGTCTTCTCTGCTTCCTGGCGCTTGGCAAGCCAGGTTCTGGCGGCGACTCGGTTGTATGAGCCTTCGTAGCCCAACGCCACCAGGTCAGCGTGCATTTGCTTGATGGTGCGCCGCTGTTTGCGGGACTTGTTGCTCTCGGTCTTGAGCCAGCCAGCAAGCTTGTCTGCGAACGGGTCAAGCCTGCTGGGGATCACCCGTGGCTTGTACTGGGGAAGTGCCTCATCGGCCCTCAGGTACTTGCGGATGGTGTTGCGGGACAGGCCTGTGCGCCTGGCTATCTCACGGATGGACAGCTGACCTGCTCGGCTTTGTCACACCAAAGATTCCTGGAAGACGGCGGGTTGTGGAAGGGACAGATACTGCTGTTTGAACTCGTTGGGCGTCAAGTAGTCCAGGCTGCTGTGCGGCCGCACGGCGTTGTAGTGGCGCCGCCAAGCCTCGATGATCACCGCCGCCTCGCGGCGTGATCTGAACCACTCCAGCGACAGGCATTCGTCGCGGAACTTGCCGTTGAAGCTTTCATCGGTGCCGTTCTGCCAGGGCTTGCCTGGGTCGTTGAGCACTGTGGCGATGCCGCTTTGGCTGATCCACTCCAGAATGGCCACGCTTACGAACTCGGGGCCGTTGTCCGAGCGCATGAACAGTGGCGCACCATGGATGCTCACCAGCTTGGACAGTACTTCGATGACGCGCCGGGAGCGAATGGAGCCCGCCACGTCGATGGCCAGGCACTCGCGGGTGTACTCGTCCACGACGGTCAGGCACTTGATCTGCTGTCCATCAGCCGTGGTGTCGAACACAAAGTCATAGGCCCACACCGTGTTGGCCTTGAAGGGCGTGAACGGCCTGGGCCTGCTCGCGGCAATGCGACGCCTGGGCCGCTTCTTGGGCAATTGCAGACCTGCGCAGCGCCAGATGCGGTGGGTACGCGACCAGCTCAACTTCATGCCCTGGCGCTGCAGGAAGATGCGAATGCGCCTGTAGCCGTACCTCGAATACTGCGCCGACAACGTTTTCATGGCATTGATGACAGGGGCGTCCTTGACGGGCATGCGCAACTCGTAGCGCATCGTCGATCGCGACACTCCGACAAGCCCGCAGGCACGACGCTGCGACAGGCCCCGCTCACATGCGAGCTGGACCTGCTGTCGCCGCGCCGGCGGGCTCACCATTTTTTTGCGTTGATCTCCTTGAGCACCTCGATGTCGAGGTCTCGCTCGGCCAGCAACTTCTTGAGCCGGGCGTTCTCCAGCTCCAGCGCCTTCAGGCGCTTGACATCGTTGGCTTCCATTTGCCCAAAGTGCTTGCGCCAGGCGTAGATCGTGGCATCGCTGACTTGATGCTTCTTGGCCGCCTCGGCCACGCTGGTGCGGTCTGCCTCACGCAGCACGGCAACCATTTTCTCTTCGGTGAATCGACTCTTTCTCATGGGCTCCTCGCAGGAGGGGAGCCATCATTCCAGAAATCAGTGGAGCGAAGAAACCGGGCAGGTCATCCAACACATTCAGTTAGCCCTCAACAGGCGAACCCTGCTGCCCAAACCCGTGGCCGTCGACGCCCTGTTGACAGCGATTCAGCAGACGTTGGATGCCCTAGCGCTGCCCAGGCACCGCCAGTGCGAGCACGCCTTGCAGCGCCACCACACAGGTCTGCCAGCGAACGGCCGAACGGTCTCCGCT
Source organism: Burkholderiales bacterium UBA1834 (assembly GCA_002339015.1). Taxonomy (GTDB): domain Bacteria; phylum Pseudomonadota; class Gammaproteobacteria; order Burkholderiales; family Burkholderiaceae_C; genus Aquabacterium. The sequence goes on along the minus strand of DDJC01000091.1, from coordinate 83,356 downwards.
GAACAGATGGCACCGCGCCTGCGTGGGCTGCCCCCGGACGGCCCATGCCAGCCACACCGTGCCCACGGGCTTGTCAGCCGAACCGCCCCCCGGCCCCGCGATGCCCGTCACGGCAACCGCCACGGTGGCCTTGGAACGCGCCAGCACCCCTTCGGCCATCGCCCGGGCCACGGGCTCGCTCACGGCCCCATGCGCCACGATGAGCGCCGGATCGACCCCCAGCAGTTCGCTCTTGGCCTCGTTGCTGTAGCTGACCACGCCGCGGTCGAACCACGCGCTGGAGCCCGCCAGCTCGGTGCAGGAGGCCGCGATCAGACCGCCGGTGCAGGACTCGGCCGAGGCCATCATCCAGCCTTGCGCGGGCAGCGCCCGGGCCAGTGCGGCCACGGCGGCTGCCACCTTCGCCTGCGCATCCACTGTCATGCGCCCCCCCATGGCAGCCAGGGCCGCAGAGCCACGCCCAGGGCCAGCACGATCAGCGTGCACAGCGCGGCCACAAAATCGTCCAGCAGGATGCCCAGCCCCTGGGCCCAGCCGGTGGATTGACCTGGTCGGAGCTTGAAGAGGCCATCGGCCCAGGCCACCGGCCCCGGCTTGGCGGCATCGACATAGCGGAACAGGGCGAAGGCCAGCAACTGTCCCCCAAATCCCATGGGCGAGGCCACCCACAGCACGAGCCAGAAGGCCAGGATCTCGTCGACCACGATGGAGGAGGGATCGGCCACCCGCAGGCTGCGCGCCGTGTGCGTGCTGGCCCACCAGCCCACCAGCGTGCCCAGGCCGATCAGGCAGGCCCAGCGCAGATCGGCCTGGGGCCCCTGTCCCCACCAGCGCTCCAGCACCAGGAAGCTGGCCCAGGCCCACAGTGTGCCCACCGTGCCAGGCGCGGCCGGGCTCAGGCCGCTGCCCGCGCCGAAAGCAATGAAGTGCGCCGGGTGGCTCAGCAGCAGGCGCATGGAGGGTCGGCGGGGCGCGGCCAGCACGGCGGGCTCTGCTGGCGCGGCGGAGGAAGGCACTTCGGCGTTCATGCGGGCATTGTCACCCAGGGGCTGGATGGCCACACGGCCCGGCCGGCCTGATTCAGCCCGCGCTGAAATGGTCGAACGAGCGCCAGCGGTCAGACAGGGGCTGCCCCCCCGGCCCGTCAGGGGTCCAGCCACCATCGAGCACGCGCAGGCCAGGCTGTGGGTCGATCCGGCCGATGCGGTGCACTGGCACGCCGGCGGCCTGCCCGGCCGCCAGCACCTCCGCATGGCGTGAGGCCGGCGCCGTGAAGAGCAGCTCGTAGTCGTCTCCCCCGGCCAGCACCCAATCAGCTTGCTCGGCCTGCCCACGGTGGGCCAGCCAGGGGCTGACCGGCAAGGCACCCAGCGCGATCGACGCGCCCACGCCGCTGCGCCGCAGCACATGGCCCAGATCGCCCAGCAGACCATCGGAGACGTCGATGGCCGCGCTGGCCAGGCCACGCAGCGCCAGGCCCAGCGCCACGCGCGGCGTGGGCCGCTCCATGCGCAGGCGCACGGCGTCGAAAGTCTCGCCGTCCAGCGGCGGCACCAGGGTGCCCCGGAAGGCTTCCAGCGCCAGGCGTGCCTCGCCGGGCCAGCCGCTGACCCACAGCTCATCCCCAGGCCGCGCCCCGCTGCGCAGCAGAGCCTGACCCGCCGGTACCTCGCCCATCACCGTGATGCCGACGGCCAGCGGCCCGGCGGTGGTGTCACCGCCGACCAGCTCGCAGCCGTGCGCATCGGCCAGGGCCAGCAGCCCGCCCGAAAAGCCCGCCAGCCAGGTTTGATCCACACGTGGCAAGGTCAGCGCCAGGGTGAAGGCCAGCGGCTGCGCCCCGCACGCGGCCAGGTCCGACAGGTTCACGGCCAGCGCCTTGTGGCCCAGCCGGGCCGGATCGACCGTGGACAGGAAGTGCCGCCCCTCCACCAGGGTGTCGGTGGACACGGCCAGCTGCATGCCGGCGGCCGGTGCGATCACGGCGCAGTCATCACCGTTGGGCACGATGGCGCGGCGCGGTCCCTGGCCCTCGGGCCGTTGGAAATAGCGCGCGATGAGGTCGAATTCTCCGAGGGACATGGGCGCATTGTCGCGCAGGCGGCCTGCGCGGCCGGCCGCCCTCTTCCTGGTTTGCACATCCCACGTTTGAAGTGCGGCCACCCAGCGGCCCACAGGCACAATCGGCGGCAGTCTCACTGCCTGCCCCCAGCCGCATTGCGAGTCCATGAGCGTTGTTCGATCTGTCGTGACGAGTGCATGCTGGGCCCTCGTCTGCACCAGTCCCGCGATGGCATTTCCGACCATCGATCCCTGGCGCGTGATGCCACCCGACGTGCCACCGGTGCAGCTGTCCGGCGACAGCGGCCAGGCCACGGCCATCTGCCAGGGCGGTGAGCCCGCCCGCCCGCTGACACTGCAGCAGGCTGTCGAACGCTCGATATGCCACAACCCGCAGGCTCGTCAGGCCTGGGCCACGGCCTTGTCCCAGGCCGCGCAGTATGGGCAGTCGTGGGCGGGCTTCATGCCCTCGGTCAATGTCAACCTGACGCAGAGCCGCGACCGGATCACCGCCTACCAGCGCCCCAGCACCACCGCCGGACAGCCCGCCGTGCGCACCGACAGCGACGTGCGGGCCTATGGCCGCAACATGACTCTGAGCTATGTGCTGCTGGATTTCGGCACCCGGGCGGCCAATGTGTTCCAGGCGCTTCACCTGATGAACGCGGCACTGGCCAGCCACGATGCCACCTTGCAGGCCGTGTTCTCCAATGCCGCACAGACCTACTACGAGGCCCTGGCCGCACACGCTGCCGTGGAGGCCGCCCGTGAGGCCGAAGCCGCCGCGAAAGAGAGCTTTCAGGCCGCCCAGGCCCGCGAGAAGGCCGGTTCGGGCTACCGTGCGGAAGTGCTGCAGGCCAAGTCCCTCCAGGCCCAGGCCGTGGCCGCACGCATCAAGGCCGATGGCGCCCACCGCCAGGCGCTGGGCAGCCTGGCCAGCATCATGGGCCTGGACGCCCGCACACCGCTGGAGCTCGATCCCCAGGCGGCCCAGGACGTGCAACCTGGCAGCCAGGCCCCCAGCCTGGACACCGAGCGCTTCCTGGCCGATGTCGATCACCTGATGGACCAGGCGCTGCAGGCGCACCCCTCGGTGCGCGCTGCCCAGGCCCAGCTGGCAGCGGCCGATGCACGCCTGGATGCCGTGATCGCCGAAGGCCTGCCCAGCGTGGGCCTGAGCGTAGGACGCTACGTCAACGGCCGCCCGAACACGCCCCTGTCGCCCTCACGCAGCACCGAGACACTCACCGTGATCACGCTGTCGGTGCCGCTGTTCGAAGGGTTTGCGCGCAACTACAAGATCCGCGAAGCCCGCGCCCAGGTCGATGCACGGCGGGCAGACGTGGCGATGGCCCGCAGCCAGGCCAGCCTGGACGTTTGGCGCAACTACCAGTCCCTGCAGAGCGAGACGGCCAGCCTGGCGGCCTCGGCCGACGTGCTGAGCAGCGGCCAGGAGGCCTTCGATGTGGCGCAGGCCCGCTACCGCTCGGGCGACAGCCACATCATCGAGGTGCTCGATGCCCAGAAGGATCTGGCCAACGCGCGCCAGGAGCGCATCCGTGCGCTGGCCGCGTGGCGCACCGCGCGCCTGCGGCTGCTGGCCAGCCTGGGCCGGGTTGGCTTCTGGGCGCTGGACACGCCGCCTGCCGACCCTACCACGGCATCGCCAACGAATTTGTCTTCCCCTTCGTCAACCACGCCACCCTAGGAGGATCACGCCATGACCCAGCTGCTGTTCTACGAACGCCCGGTGCCCCTGAACCGCGAGCGCCACCTGACCACGCGCCTGGCCGTGGCGGGCGACCACTTCCGCTTCGCCGCCAAGACCAATGCCGTGCCCATCGCCAGCACCGAGTTCGTCGACGCCGCGCGCGACTACCCCATCGTGTTCGTGGGCGAAGCCGATGGCCCCATCTCGGTGGCGGCCCTGGTGGGCCTGCGTCAGGCGGAGAACCTGATGGTCGACGACGAAGGCCGCTGGGCTGCCGACACCTACATTCCGGCCTTCGCGCGGCGCTACCCCTTCGTGCTGGCCAAGACCGAAGCCGAGAGCCAGCAGCTCACCGTGTGCATCGACGAGACCTACCCGGGCCTGGGCGTGCACGAGGGCGAATCGCTGTTCGACGAGCAGGCACAGGAGTCGGAATACCTGCAGCGCATCCTTGCCTTTCTCCAGCGTTTCCATGCCGAGGTGCAGCGCACCACCGCCTTCGCGCAGCGCCTGCGGCAGATGGGCCTGCTGGTGCCCAAGACGATCCAGGTCGAGCGCCATGGCCAGAAGCAGGTGCTGCAGGGCGTGTGGGTGGTCGATGCGGAGCGCTACCGCGGCATCGACGATGCGCGCGCCATCGAGCTGTTCCGCAGCGGCGAGCTGTCGTGGATCGAGGCGCACCTGCTGTCGCTGGGCAGCCTGGTGCGCCTGGCGGCGCGCCTGGACCTGCACAGCCAGGTCAGCGCCGATGGCGAGACCCTGGACCCGACCGCGCCGCCGCCGGACACGCCCAAGCATTGAGCCCGGCATGCGCCCGGTGGCGTTTGGGCCTTACAGCCCCTTGAAAGCCACCTTGCACTTCACGCCGCCGGGCAGCGCGTTGTTGGCGTTGGGCAGCTCCATCCGCACCTGAAAGGTGCCACTGGCAGCGTCCACCACCTTGTCGACGATGGTGACGGTGGTGGCATAGCGCCCCGGCAGGGGCTTTTCGGGCACGACCTCGGCGCCCTGCCCCGGCTTCATCTTCGTGTACAGGGCCATGGGCAGGATGGCCTTGACCCGCAGCGGGTTGATGCGCGCGATCTTCAGGATCGACGGCTTGTTCTCGCCCACCTCGGCCAGCTCGCCGGGGTACATGGACTGCTCGACCACGACGCCGTCGATCGGGCTGCGCAGCTGGCGCTGGGCCAACTGGCTGGCGGTGTAGTTGTACTCGAGCTGGGCGTACTGCTTGTTCTCGCGCGCGGCCAGCGCCTCGGCTTCGGCGATGCGGCGCTCTGCGTCTGCATCGTCTCGGTCCTGCGCGGAGGTGTAGTTCTTGTCGGCCAATTCGGTCTTGCGGGTCAGCTTCTTCACCGCATGGGCCAGTCGGCTCTCGCTGGATTTGAGCGAACCGGTCATGGTGGACTTGAAACGCGCCAGATCCACCGCCGCCTTCTCGACGCTGGACTCCAGGCTGACCAGCACCATGCCGCGCTTCACGGCGCCGCCGCGCTCCACGTGCACCTTGTCGATCAGGCCCGACACCGGGCTGCGGATGTCGATGACCTGGGAAGGCTCGATGAGGCAATCGTACTCGCCCGGGGCGGCCAGCGCGGCCAGCGGCATCGACAGCAGGGCACCGGTGATCAAGGTACTGCGGGTCGTCTCCATCATCGTTCTCGTCGTCACTCCGTGGCTCCAGAAAAGGCGAGTTGCGTGCGCATGCGGTGGTCGGCCTTGAGCGTCTGCCTGCGCTGCGCCGCGTTGTGGGATTCGGCCGCGCCCTGCGCCGCCTTCTGCAGCCAGGCCATGGCTTGCGCGGGCCAGGGCCCGTCGCCATAGCGCGCCTGCAGCATCTTCAGGGTGGTGCCGCCATGCTTGTCGATCAGTTCATCATCCAGCGCGACGATGGTGCGGCAGCTGCCGGGCTCGCCCTGGCGTGCGCCGCGCCCCACCAGCTGGCGGTCGATGCGGGGCGACTCGTGCCATTCGGTCAGCACCACGTGCAGGCCGCCCCGGGCCAGCACCTCGGGCGCCACCGGGATGTCGGTACCGCGCCCGGCCATGTTGGTGGCCACGGTGACCATGCCCGGCTGGCCGGCCCGCGCCACCAGCTCGGCCTCGTCGGCGTTCTGGCGGGCGTTGAGCACCTGGTGCGGCACGCCCGCCGCGTTCAGTGCCGCGCTGATCTCTTCCGACGCGCGCACCGAGCGTGTGCCCACCAGCACCGACTGCCCCGCGGCCAGGCGTTCACGCACGTCGGCCACGATGGCCTGGTGCTTGGCGGGCTGATCCGGCAGCAACAGCGGCGACAGTGTCACACGCCGGCTGGGCCGGTTGGGCTCGATGCGCACGGTGCGCACCTTGAACACGCCGGCCGTCTCGCGCGCGACCTCCCGCAAGGTGCCGCTCATGCCCGACAGCCGCAGGTAGCGCGCGAAGAAGGTCTGGTAGGTCAGCCGCGCCAGGGTGCGGTTTTGGCCGCTGATCTTGCAGCCTTCCTTGACTTCGACGAGCTGGTGCAGGCCCTGCTCCCAACTGCGGTCGGGCAGCAGGCGGCCGGTGAACTCGTCGACGATGACGATCTTGCCCTCGTGCACCACGTACTGTTGGTCACGCTTGAAGACGTGCAGCGCGCGCAGGGCCTGCAGGATGTAGTGCTCACGCACCCAGGCCACGCGCCAGAAGCCCATCAGAGCGTCGGGGGCGGCATCCCCATGCTCAACCTCCGCAGCCATCTCGCGGGCCAGGTCTTCGAGCACGGCACGGCCTTCGTCCTTGAGCTCCGGCTGGCGGTGCGGCTCGATCAAACGGTAGTGCTGGCCTGCCTTCAGCGAGGCGGCCACGCTGAGCAGGTGCTCGTAGGCGCGTGCTTCCTCGCCGGCTTCGCGCGCGGCTGACAGGATCAGCGGCGTGCGCGCCTCGTCGATCAGGATGCTGTCGGCCTCATCGACGATGGCGAAGTGCAGGCCGCGCAGGCGCAGCGGCTCCTGGCTGTGCACCTGGCCGTGCAGGCGGCGCACCGTGAGCTGGGCGCGGCTGTGCACGCCGCGTGCGTTCACACGATCGCGCAGGTAATCGAACACCACGTCTTTGTTGGTGCAGTAGGTCAGGTCCTGCGCGTACGCCACATGGCGCAGCGCCTGGGCCACACCGCTGTGCACCACGCCCACGCGCAGGCCCAGGTAGCTGAACAGCGCGGACATCTTCTGCGCGTCGCGCTGGGCCAGGTAGTCGTTGACGGTGATCACGTGGGTGGGCACGCCGGCCAGTGCGCCCACACAGGCACCCAGCGCGGCCGTGAGCGTCTTGCCTTCGCCGGTGTCCAGCTCGATCAGGTGGCCACTGACCAGCATCCACGCGCCGTAGATCTGCGGCGGGTAGGCCAGCAGGCCCAGGGTGCGGCGGGCGGCCTCGCGCACCAGCGCCAGGGCCCGCACGCCTGCCTCGGGCTGCGTGGTCACGAAGGCGCGCTCGGCGGCGGCGCGCGCCTGGGCCAGCAACTCGGCCTGGGGCAGCGAGTGCAGGGTCTCGCCCAGCGCCACCACCTGGGCCACGAAGCGCTGCTGGCGGCGCATGGCCTGCGCCTTGGAGGTGGGCCGGCTCAGCCACCAGCCCGAGGCCCAGCGGTCGAGCGCCGAATCGCCCTCGTCGCGGCGCTCGACGAACAGGCGCGAGGCCAGCGGGATGTTCACGGGCGGCCAGGCGGCCAGGCGTTCGCCACCGGCGGCGCTGCGCATGGCCCCCTGCGGCGTCTCAGGCATGGAAGTACCCCAGGAAAAGGCGCCGCACCGAACGCCACAGCCGGTAACCCACGGGTTCCATGTCGTGCTCGAAACGCACGCTGGCGCGGCTGCCGATCAGGTGGTAGGGGAAGTCGTCAGGCAGGGCCAGCTCGTACTCGAAGTGCGAGATCAGCGCGCGTTTGCCGCTGTCGTCACGCGGGTCGGTCACCACCGCACCGCCGCCCTGGCGGCCCAGCGCCGCGCTGGGCAGCTCGCGCGAGGCCGAGGGCACGGCGCGCACCACCGTGGCCGGCCACGCACGGCCCGGGTCGAAGGGCACCTTGACCAGGATGCGCCTGGTGTGCGCACGGATCAGGTTCTCGTCGACCTGGTCGACGATGATGCGCACGCGTGGCGCGGCAGGCGTGACCACGTAGGCCATCACCTGGCCCTGGCGCATGTAGCGGCCCTGCAGGTCTTCGCTGGCGGGCACCCACAACTGGCCGGCCGCACCGCTGCGCACCACCAGGCGCGCCTGGCGATCGTCCAGGTGGGCCAGCACCTGGTTCTCGCGGGCCAGCGCCGGGGCCACCTGCGCGGCCAGGGTGGGGTCGACCGTCAAGGCCGCGTCGTAGCGGATCTGCACGGTGTCGCGGCGGGCCTGCTGCACTGCGCGCTGCGCCGCCAGCACCGGCTCGACCAGATTGAGCACGGGTTGCCCAGGGATCAGGCGCTGGCCCGGCTGCGCCTGCATCTGCTCGACGAAACCGCGCTGCCCAGCCCGCACGATGGCGTTTTCGGGCAGCCACAGCACACCATCGGCCTGCGTGCGCAAGGGCATCGGGATGGCGAACAGCAACACCAGCAGCGCGCCCAGCAAGGCCAGCGCGGCGCGTTGCCCACGCCGCCCGGCCTCGCGCGCCACCACCAGCGACCAGAAACGGCCCAGGCCCTTGTACAGCGGCATGCCCAGCGTCATCACCACGCTCCAGATGGCCAGCACCATGCCGACGGCGTAGTACTGCGTCGCCACGAAGACCGCGATGGAAAACATCACGATGCAGCGGTAGGCAAAGGCCAGCGGTGCATAGGCGATGAACCAGCCGGCCTCGCCCTGGGCCATCGCGGGCGACAGCGCATCGCGCCGGCCCAGCATCCGCGATTCGAACAGGTAGCCCCAGTAGCGCGTGGCGCGCTGCGCCAGGTTGGGGATCTCGACCGCATCGCTGAGCACGTAGTAGCCGTCGTAGCGCAGCAGCGGGTTGGCGTTGAACAGCACCGTGGTCACGCTGGCCAGCACGGCCACGTCGTAGGCCAGGGCCTTGGCCAGGCCTGGCTCCAGCCAGAGCCACAGGTAGAAGGCCCCGGCCGCGATGGCCAGCTCGACCAGCATGCCGGCCGCGCCCACCAGCATGCGATCGCGCTTGCGCGGAAACGCCCAGGAGCTGGAGGCCTCGACGTAAGGCACCGGCAGCATCAGCAGCAGCATCACGCCCATGTCGTGCACCTCGCCGCCACGCATCTTGCAGGCGATGCCGTGGGCCAGCTCGTGCACCGCCTTGACCAGCGGGAACAGCAGGGCCAGCATCAGAAGGTTGTCCAGGGCCAGCAGGCGCTCGCTGACATTGCGCGTGAGTTCGGGCCAGTGCGAAGCGGCCAGCACGATGGCCGGCAGCACCCACAGCAGCCAGGCGACGGCGCCACCGCGGTTGAGCACCGGGCGCAGCCCCTCGACCAGGCGGCCCAGCAGGCGATCCGGGTCGAACAGCGGCACGCGGATGGCCAGCGGATTCATCACCTTCGACCAGCGCCGCTTGCGGGCCTGGCGGTGGTCGCGGTCGGCCACCTCGCCCAGGTCGGGCAACGTGTCGGTGGCCAGCAGGTCCATGCCGTGCAACTGGCCCAGCAGCGCGAGGATGTCGTCCTGACTGGGCGTGGCTTCATCCGGCTCGGCGGCCAGCTGCTGCCAGACGGCTTCGAGCGTGTGGCGCCCGTCGAGCAGGCCCATGATGCGCCAGGCCTGCGCGTCGAAGCGGTGGAACTTGCCGTTCAAGCGGTCTTCGACCACCGTCCAGGGCTGGCCCCGGTAGCGATGGGCGTGCAGGCGCAGGTGGTCGCGCAGCCGGGGCGCGACGCCCGCCACGCGGTACCAGTGGCTGCTGACCAGCTGGGCGCCTAGAGTCCCAGCGTCCATGCCGTGTACCGGATCCAGTTGCCCAGGCGGTGCAAGGCCTGCCACATCAGGCTGTGTTCGCCCACACTGACCTTGCCCACGCCCTCCATGCCGGGCTGCAGGTGCTCGGGCCGGCCCTGTGCACCGGGTTGCGCGTGCACCTCGGCCTCGACGCGGAAACTGTTGCGCCCGTCCTCGGCCGTGGCCACGGGCGACACCTTGCTGACCTTGATCGCCAGGCGCTCGCCGGGCAAACCGGCCAGCACCAGCTCGCCTTCCTGGCCATGGCGCAGGTGCACGATGTCGTGCTCGTCGACCTTCATCACCACGCGGTAGGCATCGAGCGGCGCCACCTCGAACAGCACCTTGCCCAGCTCGACCGGCGCGCCGAGTTGCTGCGACAGGTCGCCACGCACCACGATGCCGTCGAAGGGCGCGGTGATGGCCACGCGGGCCAGCTTTTCGGTGACCATGGACAGCTCGGCATGCGCCTGCTCGGCCTCGGCCTGGGCCAGGCGCACATCGACCGGCTGCCCGCGTGCCATGGCCTCGCGCAGCTTGCGATCGGCCAGCTCGGCCTCGGCCTGCCACTTGGCGGCTTCGAGCTTCAGGTCGCGGTCGTCCAGGCGGGCCAGCACGTCGCCCTGCTTCACGGTGTCGCCCGCGCGCACACGGGCCTCCTTGATGAAGCCCTCGAACGGCGCCACGGCTGAACGCTGCACACGCCCCTCCACCGTGGCCGGCGAGCGCACGCGGTAATCGACACTGACGACACTGGCCAGCACCAGGGCCACCAGCGCCACGCCGCCAACCAGCTTCCAGCCCGGGTGGCGCGGCCCGACCAGCAAGGCCCAGAGCTCGGCCACGCGGTCGCGGCCATGGGCCCACCAGCCGCGCGTGGCGGCGTCCTGCAAGGCCAGGCCGGGGGCCAGTGCCAAAGCCAGGGTGTCGAGAAAGGACTTCAGCTCGTCCGACACGCGATGGTCGAAATCGAGCAGCAGCGCACCGCGGCAACGCCCCTGGTGTTCGAGCGGCAGGGCGATCACACAGCGTGCCTGGGCCTCCTGCGCGTAATCGGCCAAGGCGCTCGCGGCCAGCAGCGGTGCGGCACCGGCATCGATGTCCTGCATCGGGTGTACCTGCGCCTGGCCGCTGTCGGCGGCTTCGCGCAGGGCCTCGCGGGCGCGCGCGATCAGGGTCGAATGCGGTTCGAAGTGCGCGGTGCCCGACACGCTCACCACCTCGACGTCAGCACCCAGGCCCGCCCGCGTGACGCGCCCCAGCAGGGCGCGCCGGCATGGCAGGGCTTCGGCCAGACGGTTGACCACCCAGCGGCCCGCCTGCTCGGGGCCTTCTTCGGCCATCACGCCCAGCAGGATGTCCTGCAGCATGGCCGAGCGCTTGAGGCGCACGTCGCGCTCGATCAGGTGGCGCCGGTCGAACAGGCCCACCAGCCAGCCCGCGCCCCAGTGCAGCAGGCGCAGGGCCTCGCGCACCGAGGCCTCGCCGCGCGAGACCACGTGCAGCACCACCACGCCATAGGCCTGGTCGGCGCTCAGCAGCGGGTAGGCGCACTGGGCCAGGCCGTTGCTCTCCTCGCGGACGACGCCGCGCCGCTCGACCAGGGCCTGCTGCGCCACGTCGCCCAGGAAGGACATGTCCTGCTCGGGATCGGGCCAGACGCCGGCGGGCGCGTAGCGGTCGCCCTCGTCATGCAGCAGCAGCAAGCCGGCCTGGGTGCCGGGCACCCATTGGCACAGGATGCCCAGCCAGGCACGGCAGAGCTGATCCGAGGTCTGCGCATTGACGAGCAGCGACCAGAAATCGGCGTTCGCGCCCGCTTCACTGCCGACGCTGAAGCCAGCGCCCCAGCGGGGTTCAGAGCTGACCGCGCCGACCACCGCGGCGGGGGTGGCGCCCGGTACAGCGCTCATGCCAAGGCGGGCGTACCCCGTGGTGTGTGGTGCACGGTGCGCTCACGCGCGCGGCGACGCGCCAGCATGCCACCGGCCACACCCAGGCCGGCCAGGGCCAGCAGGGCGGCATCGGCTTCGGGCACGGCGGTGACCGAGGCGGTGGGGGTCAGTGTGACGAAATCACCCACATCGCTGTCGAAGTACTCGAAGCTCAGGCCGATGACGGCGCTCTGCCCGACGGACAGGCCCGCCAGGTCAAAGGCGTAGGTCAGGCGCAACAGGCCGGTCAGGGGCTCGGCCGACAGGGCCAGGCCCGCCGCGTAGTCAGGCCCCCAGGTGCCTGATGCATCGCTCAGCGCGAAAGGCACGGCGGCATCGTTCAGGGGCAGATCGTTCCACGTGGCCCAGCCGCTGCGGAAGTTGAGCTGCACCGGCAGGGTTTGCGGATCCAGCTGCAGGTAGAAATCGAACGCTGGCGCACCCTGGTCAAAATCCAGTTCGAACGACACCGACGCCGTGCTGTCAGGATAGCCGGTGCCATGGGCCACGCTCACACCCACGGCCTGCGCCGTCGAGGCTGCCCAACACAGGCCCGCCACGGCCAGCGCTGCCCCTTGCCGGGCGATGCGCGAGAAAATGCTCGTTCGGGCGGGCGCGGGGTGGATCGCTGAGGTCATGACGGGGACTTCCTGAAGACTGAGGCTGTGGTGAAGAGAGGTCAATGGGCTGGCTGGCAGCCCCTGATTGATAGCACAAACAGGGGCCTGGCTCAATTGACATTCGTGGGGGATGCCACCGGTTTGGGGGCCGCCGTGACCGTCCAGGTGTTGGCCTTCTTGGACGCCTTCGCGGTGTCCGACACCCAGCTGTCCAGCCAGACGCCGCTGGAGCTACCCAGGTCGAAGGCCTTGGGCGCGCCCGCGAAATCGAAGGCGGGCGCCGGTGCCGCGGCAGGCGCTGCAGAAGTGGCCAGGGGCGCCGCAGGCACCGCCGCCGCCCTGGCGACGGTCGCTGCTGCCACCGGTGCCGGGATGGGCGGGATCTCCTTCTGCGGCCGGCCCGCCGCCTGCTGGTTGAGCAGGCTGGCATCGGCCAGGCTGAGCACGCCGTCGGCCTTGACGTCGCTGAGCAGCAGGGGATCGACCAGCGGCCACGCGGCATAGCCCGTGTCCGTGCGGTTCATCACCCGCTGCAGGCGCTGCACGTCGAGCGCAGAGTAGGCGCCATCGCCCGAGGTGTCGCCCAGGTAAGCCACCACGTGCAGGCCGTCGTCGGTGCGCACGGGGCGGGCACCGGCATCGAGCTGGACCTGGCTCAGGCGCAGCAGGTGGCTGGCGCCGTAGGCTGCATCCGAAGGCACCGTGGCCACCAGGTTGCCCAGCACGATCTTGCCGGCGCCCAGCGGCACGGCCGTCACGATGCTGACGGTGAGCTGGCCCGCCACGCTGGCGTCCACCGACACGGTGCTGCCCGCCGGCAGGCCGCCGCCGGTGAAGCCCGTGACGGTCAGCAGCGCCGCGTCGTAGCTCAGGGTGAAGGCGATGCGCGTGGCGCCCGCGGCGTTGTCCAGCGTGATCGGGAAGTTGTAGCCCGAGGCCGCGATGGCCAGGCTCTGGCCGGCGCCGCGTGCGATCTCACCCACCGACAGCACGGCCGACGTGCTGGCCGCGACGGTGAAGGTCTGGAGGTAGGCATCGCCCGTGCTGCCGTCGCCATTGCCGTCGAGCAGACTGCCGTCCATGGCGGTGAAGCCATTGGCGCGCGAGGCCAGGCTCAGGCTGTAGCTGCCCGAGGCCAGCACACCGCCCGTGCGCAGGAAGGTGAAGCCCGCGCCATCGGCGTCCAGCACCAGGCTGCCGATCACCGGCTTGCCGTCCGGGCCGGTGAGGACCAGGTCGGCCGCGCCCAGGTTGCTGGGGTCGCCCGTGTAGAGGTTGAGCTGGCTGGCATCGACCGTGCGGTTGAAACGCACGGCAAAGCCCGAGTCCGTCTGCGTGAAGGTGGTGACCTTCAGCGTGGCCGGTGCACTGACCGTGATGGTGACCGTGGCGGTGCGGGTGCTCACGCCATCGCTGACGGCGTAGCTGAAGGTGTCCGTGCCCACGAAGCCGGCGGTCGGCGTGTAGCTGAAGCTGCCGTCAGGCAGCAGCGTGCCCGTGCCATGGCTGGCGGGCGTGCTGCCCACGATCACCAGGGCGTCACCGTCGACATCGCTGTCGTTGGCCAGCAGGCCGCTGAGCATGGGCACCGTCAGGGTCTGGCCGGAGATGACGGTGTAGGCGTCGTCCGTGGCCACGGGTGCATCGTTCACCGGCGTGACGCCGATGGTCACGACACCCGAGGCACTGCCGCCGCGGCCATCGCTCACCGTGTAGCTGAAGCTGTCGGCGCCGTGGTAGTTGGCAGCCGGCGTGTACAGCACGGTGCGCGTGGCCGGATCGAAGGCGCCCACCGTGCCGTGCAGCGGCGCGGTGGTGAGCGTGAAGCCCAGCGCGTCGCCGTCCGGATCCACCACGTTGAGCACGATGCCCAGGGCCGTGTCCTCATCGGTGGTAACGGCCTGGTTGCCGGCGATGGGCGCGCGGTTGGGTGTGACCACGTTCAGGGCCAGCGGGGCCGAGGTATAGCTGCCGTCCTCGTCCGTCGCGGTGACAGTGATGGCGTAGTTGCCGCCCAGCGCGTAGGTGAAGCTGGCGCCGGTGGCGCTGCCCGCCAGGGTCGTGGTCTGGCCATTGCCCCAGTTCACCACCCAGGCACTGATGGTGTCCTGGCCCGGATCGGTGGCGCCGAAGGTGATGGCGTAGGGCGTGCCCGCGTTGACCGAGGCCGCGCCGTTGAGCGTGAGCGTCGGCGCCACGTTGGTCACCTCGACACCGAAGGTGAGTTCCGTGCTGAGCGTGCCGTCGCTGACGCGCACCGTGAAGGATTGCGTCAGTGCGCCATCGGCCGGCGTCCAGGTGAAGAGGCCTGTCGCGGCGTTGATGCTGGCGCCCGGCACCGTGTTGTTCACCAGGCTGTACTGCAGCGTGCTGACATCCGGATCGCTGCCCGGGATGCTCAGGCTGAGGGTCTGGCCTTCGGCCACCGTCTGGGTCGGGATGGCCGCGATCACGGGCGCGTCGTTCGCGGCGCGCACGGTGATCGTGACGGTGGCCGTGGTCGACGTGGCGGCATTGCTGCCGGCACCATCGGGGTCGCCCCGGTCGGTGACGGTGTAGGTGAAGCTGTCCGTGCCGTTGAAATCGGCATCCGGGGTGTAGACCCACACGCCGTCGGGGCCCTGCGTGAGGCTGCCGTGCTGCGGGCCGGTGCCCAGGTTGAAGACGAGATGCTCGCGCGGCGTCTCGACGTCCTGGGCCGGCAGCAGGATGCTGATCGGCGTGTCCTCGTCGGTGGCGGTGGCCACCCCCGCGGCGGTGGGCACGTCGTTGACCGGCGTGACGTTGATCAGCACCTGGCCTTCGTCGGTGCCCAGGTTGCCGTCGTCGACGCGGAAGCGGAAGCTGTCCGTGCCGTTGAAGTGGGCATTGGGCGTGTAGCGCACGGTGCGCGCCACCGGATCGAAGTTGGTGAGCGTGCCGTGCAGCGGCTGGCCGACCAGGCTGAAGGCCAGCGGATCGCCGTTCGGGTCGGTGCCGTTGAGGGTGATCAGGATCGAGCCGCCTTCGGCCACGCTGGCCGTCGCATCGGTGGCCGTCGGCGGGGTGTTGCCGGTGCGGTCGATGCGGAAGGTACGGACGTGGCTGTCGCCGCCGGTGCCATCGCCATTGCCGTCGAGCGTGTTGCCCGCGGTGTCGAACACGCCGAGGATGCTCAGGCGGTACAGGCCATTGGCCAGCGGGCCGTCGGGCAGTTGCAGCGTGAGATTGGTCTCAGGGAAGGAGTAGCCCGGCTTAAGCGCGATGCGGCTGTCATCGGGGGTGCCGAAGACGCCATCCGCGCCGGCCGAGAGCAGCTCGTAGTTGGCCGGGCTGCGGGCCGACACGCCATCCAGCGCTTCACTGAAGTTGACCTGGATGCTGCTGAAGGCCGCGGGCGTGCTGCCCCCATCGGGCGGCAGGTTGGTGATGCTCACCACGCGCGGCGGCGTGGCGTCGCTGGAATCGCCCTGGAACTCGTAGGCGCCGATGTCGTAGTAGACCAGGCCCGGCGTGGGCGCCCACGTCAGCGAGGCCGCGCCCGACAGGTCACTCTGGCCGTCGTACGGTGCGAGCACATAGGTCTGGCCATTGCCCGCGGACACACCCACCGTGGGCGTGAGGCCCGTGGCGCTGGGGCCGTAGTCGAAGCGGAAGCTGCCGTTGGCGAACAGCGTGACCGAGAAGTTGACCGGGTTGGCCGTGCCCTCGGCCACGGCTGCCCAGCGGATCGTCACCTGGCCGGCGACGGAGGCGTCGGCATAGAGGTCGCGCGTCGCATCCGTGCCGGAGTAGGTGTTGAGGTTGTCCCACAGGGGTGCGATGCGGACGTTGCGCAGCAGGCCTTCCAGCGTGTTGTCGTTGCCGTACCAGGACTGATCCTGGCCTTCGAACTGCAGGAAGCCGTTCACGTTGATGGCGACCTGGGTGTAGGTCTTGCCATAGAAAGTGAATGCGAACGGCAGGGTGTAGTTGGTCGAGCCGTCGCTGGTGCGGTAGTTGAGCTTGGTGCCGCCGGCCGTGAAGCTGCTGCCGGCACCGGCCGTGGCCACGTACAGCGGCAGGCCGTCACCCGTGTTGGGGCGGCTCGGGTCATCGCGGCGCGGGCGCCCTTCGATGTCGGCCGGTGTCGCGACATACATGTTGCCTGCGTCGATGGCGGCCGAGTTGGCGCGCAGGCCGAAGTTGTCGTCGAAGCCGTTGCCGGTGATCAGGCCCTTCTCGCCCAGCACGTTGTCGGCGCCGTCGATGTCCAGGAACAGCGGGTTGCCTGCCAGGCTGTGCACGTCCTGGCCGCTGGCCGTGCGCCAGGCGGCCAGCGTGGCCTGCTGCGTGCCGTTCCACAAGCCCACGCGGCCACCGGCCAGCGGATTGTGGAACAGGTTGTAGTCGGCCAGCAGCGTGGCCGTGCTGCCCGCCGCCACGTTGATGCCGTAGCCGGCATCCACCCAGACGATGTTGTTGTAGAGCTTGACGTTGGTGCCGCTGACCAGGATGGCATCGCCCACCGGCTGGTAGACGGTGTTGTTGCGCACCATGTCGCCGGCCGCGTGGGCGCCCGCCAACGAGATGCCGGTGTTGGCGTTGGCATAGACGACGTTGTTCTCGATCAGGGAATCGCGGCCGTCATGGATGCCGGTGGCATTGCTGAAGACGCGGTTGCCCGAGATGCGCGCATCGATGCCATAGATGCCGACCTTGGTGTTGGCGAAGACCTGGTTGCCCGAGATCAGCGCCCCGTTCTGGCCATAGATGCCCGAGTCGTTGCGGTAGACCAGGTTGCCAGAGGCCTCGGCGTTGTTGCTGATCAGCGAGATGCCGTAGACGTTGCCCGTCAGGTGGCTGTAGACCTCGTTGCCACTGACCTTCACCCAGTTGTTGGCCTGCACGCCGCCCGAGGCGTTGTCGTGGATCAGGTTGTTGCGGATCTGGATGGTCTGGGCCTGCGTGCTGCCGTAGACATCGATGCCCCACTGGCTGTTGCCGTAGATCTGGCTGTTCTCGACCACGCCGCCGGCGCCCGACATCCACACACCCACACGGTTGCCGTGCACGGCCGAGTCCTGGATGGTGAAGGCATCGTTGCCGTTGTCGATGAAGAAGCCGTAGCCGTAGTTGGACAGGTTGAAGCCGTAGACCTTGCTGCCCGACACCGTGTTGCGGTCGCTGTCGGCGCCACTGGCGGCCCACACGCCGACGCGTGCGCCGGTCAGGCTGACGTTCTCGATGCGGACATCATCGGCCCCCTGGAACTCGAACACCGCCGTGCCGGCGTTCGTGTTGCCACGGTCCAGGAGGGTGGCGTGGCCCGGCTGGCTCGCGCCCCGGATCACCACGCCGCTGTCCTGCTCGCCCAGCACGATGTTGGTCGCCAGGCTGTACGTGCCCGAGTCCACGTAGACGATGTCCCCAGGGTTCAGGTCGTACGCGCGCAGCAGCGCCGCCAGGCTGGCCATCGGCTTGTCCGCGCTCTTGCCCGAGTTCGCGTTGTCGCCCACCGCCGTGGTGTACTCGTCGCCCGCCGTGCTGGCGTCGTTGACGTAGTACACGTGGCCGCCGTTGGCGATCAGGAAGGCCTCGTCGCTCACGTCGCTCACGCTCACCAGGCCGCCGGCCGGGTTGATCGTCGCCGTCGCGCGGATCAGCGCGGTGTTGCCCGCCGTCTCGGCCGTCGGTGTCCACGTGGTCTGGCCTTGGCCGTAGCGGTCCACGCCCAGGCCCGTGGCGATCGTCGTCCAGCTCGCGCCGTTGTCCAGCGAGACCTCCAGGCTCACCACCGGGTTGGCCACGCCCTGCGGGTTGATGCGCCGCAGTTCGATGCCGCTGAGCACCGCGCCATAGCTCACATTCTTGTTGATCAGCGCCAGGTTCAGGCCTGCGCCGCCGCTGGCATCCACCGTGAAGCTGGCCGTGGTGGCCGTGCGGATGGCGCCGGCCGCCGCGCGGATGTCGTAGCCCGCGGCCTTTACCTCGCCGTTGACGGCGATGTCGAAGCTGCGCTGGCCCACCGCGATGTTGTCCGGCTCGATGAAGTGCAGCACGATCTCGTACTGGCCATCGGCCGCCGGGATCTGGTAGGCCATCTTGTTGCCCGCGCCGTTGAGTGCGTAGGCATAGCTGCGGTACACGGCCTCGGGGGCGCCATCGGCGCCCACGCCGCTCAGGTTGATCGCCGTGTTCGTGGCGATGGCGTTGACGTAGTTCGTGGGATCCAGGCGGAAGCCGCCCTGCTCCATCCAGCGCCCGTTGGCCAGGTTGCTGCCCGCATTGAGCAGGAACACGGTGTCGTAGGGCAGCAGCCCCGCGCTGCGCCATTCGATCGTCACCGGCTCGCCGGCCTCGATCTTCTCCAGCCCGTTGGGGCCCAGCACCTGGATCAGCGGATCGGCGCTCGGCGTGGCTTCGGCCGTGTTGCCGTAGGCACCCAGGTCGATGCGCCCGCCACTGGGCGCGCCTTCGCCCACGCTGGGGCTGAGCGGGTCGCCCCGGTCCACCGCCGGCGAGTTCGCCTGCAGGTGGACGTTGTCGTCGGCGCCGAAGTCCCCGCCCACGCGTTCGATGCGGACCGCATCGGCTGCGGCGCGGCCGTTGAGGTTGTCCAGCACCACCTTGAGCGTGTCGCCATCGAGCTTGACCAGGCCCAGGTTGACCCAGTTGGAGCCGGCATCGGTGAAGCCGCCACCGGCCGCCCAGTACTGGTTGTAGCCGGCCGTGCCGACCACGCTCTGGCCGTCGTAGGCGGTGTACACGCCGTAGGGGCCGTCGTTGCCCTGCAGGGCCGGCCAGGTCACCGCGATGCGGTAGTAGCCGGCGCTCAGGCCGCTGAAGGTCCAGCTGGCCTGGGCGCTGCCTTCGCCCTGCACCGCCCCGCGCACGGCCTGCTGGCTGTCGCCGCCACGGCCGCTGGCCGGGCCGCTCGTCCAGGCACCAGTGCTGCTGTAGCCCGCATCGCCGTCGTCCAGGATGCGCACGCTGCCGGCCACCGTGCTGCCGTTCCAGCCCACCAGGTCGTCCACCCCGCCTTCGTCGACGAAGCGCGGATCGGCCGTCAGGCTGTTGCGATCGAAGCCCACCTCGTAGAACCAGTCCACCCGGTTGGCGAAGGCGCGGTCCTCCCAGTAGGCCAGCTTGGCGCTGGCGGCCAGGTGGAACAGGTTGTAGTCGCTCTTGAAGCCTTGCTGGCTGTCGGCGGCCACGTTCAGCGCGTGGCCGCTGCCGCGCACGCTCAGGATGTTGTTGACGATGCGGACGTTGTTGCTGCCCTGCACGACGATGGCGTCCGCCACGGTGGCGATCACCGTGTTGTTCTCCACCCGCACCGGGGTGCTGCTGCTGAGGGCCGCGCCGCTGACCAGGATGCCGGCGCCGCCGTTGCCCTGGATCACGTTGTTGTGCGCGTACGGCGACCAGCTCGTCATCGACAGGCCCGTGCCGCTGTTGCCGTAGACGTGGTTGCCCCAGGCTTCGGCGTAGCTGCTCAGCACGATGCCCGTCACGTTGGCGAAGCTGCGGTTGCCTTCCAGGCGGCCGCTGTTGTAGGCCGCCAGGCCCGTGGTGCTGCCCCACACGGTGTTGTCCACGGCCAGCGTGCTGGCGCCGGACACCGCGATGCCCGTGCCGTTCTCGTCCTGGCCCCAGACCTCGTTGCCGCGCGCCTCGCTGTAGCCGCCCAGGTTGATGCCGGTGCCGGCGTTGTCGAACACGCGGTTGCCTTCGATCACCACGCGGTTGGCCTGGCTGCCGCCGCCACCGGTGGTGATGCCGCCACTGCTGTTGCCGTACACGTTGTTGTCCGACACGCGCGAGCGCGCGCCGGTGAGGTCCACGCCCCAGCCGGCATTGCGGTGGATGTCGTTGCCTTCGACCACCGCGTCCGTGCCGCCGATGGCCACCCCGCCGCTGCCGTTGTTCCACACCTGGCTGCTGCTCAGCGTGAAGAAATCATTGCCCGTGTCGATCCACACGCCGCGGCCGTTGCTCGCGTTGCCGTAGATCCGGCTGTCCGAGACCGTGATGCGGTCGCTGTCCGTGCCGCTGCCGGCGTACACGCCAAAGCGCGCGCCCGTGATGCTCAGGTGCTCCAGCTTGACATCATCGGCCCCCTGGAACTCGAACACCGCCGTGCCGGCATTCGTGTTGCCACGGTCCAGCGTGGTCAGGCCGTTCACCGCACCGCGGATCACGACACCGCTGTCCTGCGTGACGATGAAGATGTTGGTGCCCAGCGTGTAGTGGCCGGTGTCCACCAGGATGATGTCGCCCGGGTTCAGGTCGTAGGTGTCCAGCACCGAGCGGATCGAGGCCTTGGGCTTGTCGGGCGTGAGGCCGTCGTTGGCGTCGTTGCCGACCGCGGTCGTGTACTCGTCGCCCGTGATCGAGCCATCGTTGACATAGTAGTAGTGGATCGGCGAGAGCACTTCGAATTGGGTGTCCGAGGTGTCGGTGATGGCCGGCGTGCCGACCGAGGTGATGCGGATCTCGTAGTCCGCACCCGGCGCGAACACCCCGCCGTCCACCAGCCAGTTCCAGCTGCCGTCGTTGGCCTCGTTGGCCGCCAGCATCGTGAAGTTGGCCTGGCCTGCGCCGCGGTACTCGATGTTGACGTTGCCCGCGAAGCCGAAGGAGCGCCAGCGGATCTCGGCCGTGCTGTTCTGGCCGATGCGTTCGCCGCCGTTGGGCGAGAGCACCGTGATGTACTGGCCAGGGCTGCGGCCGGCCTGCGCCGTGTTGCCGTAGGCGCCGATGTTGATGTAGCCGCCATTGGGGGCCGGCTCGTTGCTGTAGTCGTCGCCCGCACGGCCGCGGTCGATCAGCGGTGACTGCACGGCGATGTTGACCGTGGCCGTCGGCGCGATGATCACCGGCACGGTGTTCGGCCCCACCACGGGCGCCAGGCCGCTGCCACCGCGGAAGCCGCCGTACAGGCTGGCCTCGTGGAAGTCGTCGTCGCGCCCGTCGTTGGCTGCGTTGACATAGCCCAGCACGTTGTCCGCGCCGTCGATGTCGACGAAGTAGGGGTTGCCCGTCAGGCTGTTGGCATCCGTGAAGGCCGCCGCGCGCCAGGCCGCCAGCGTTCCGCGGGCCGTGCCTTGCCAGACACCGACCGAGCCGCCCGCCGAGGGCATGAACAGGTTGTAGTCGGACGCGAAGCCGATCTGGCTGTTGGCGTTGACGACGATGGCCGAGCCCGTCACGGCGCCCAGCACGTTGTTGTACAGGCGCACGTTGGCCGCATTGTCCAGCCGCACCACATCGCCCACCACCTGGTAGACGGTGTTGTTGATGAAGGTGAACTTGTCGCCGCTGATCAGCACCGCATGCTCGGTGTTGGCGTAGACGATGTTGTTGCGCGCGGTGTTCTCGCGGGCCCAGTTCGTGTCCGTCAACCGCAGCCCGATGGCGTTGGAGTAGATGACGTTGCCGGTCACATCGGAGATGCTGGCCTCGACACCGGTGCCCGTGTTGGCATAGACGCGGTTCATCAGCACGGCGCCGTCATGCACGTACACGCCATGGCTGTTGTTGAACACCACGTTCGACTGCACGGTGGCGCCATAGCGGGCGTAGATGCCCCAGGCATTGGCGCCCTTGTTGCCGTAGACCGTGTTGCCGGCCACCAGCACGCCCTGCTCGGCCTGGATGCCGACATCGCGGTTGTTGAAGATGACGTTGCCGTTGCCCAGCGCCAGATCGGTGCCGCCGATGGTCGAGACCGTGCCGCCCACGTTGTTGTAGACGTACAGGCCTGCCCGGTTGCCATAGGCCGTGTTGCGCTGGATCAGCGCCGCGCCGGAGCCCGTGAAGGCAAAGCCCCAGTCGGTGTTGGTATGGGCGGTGTTCTCGCTGACGGCGTTGATGCGCCCGGTCACCGTGAAGCCGCTCTTGGCATTGCCGGAGGCGGTGGACCGGGTCAGGGTGTCGATGGCGCCATCGATGTAGACGCCATGGCCACCGTTGTTGAAGCTCAGCAGGTGGTCGAAATCGCCGAAGGGCGAGGCGCCCTGCACCCAGATGCCGTCCTGTGTGTGGCCCGAGGCCGTGATGTAGGAGGCGCTGAAGCTGTCTGAATTGTTGACCGCGTAGATGCCGCGGTTGGCGTTCTCCAGCGTCAGGTGGTGGATGCTGACGAAATCCGCGTCGTTGAGGTAGATCAGCGGGCGCGACTTGTCACCCGGGATCGCCGGGAACAGCTTGGCGATCTTCGAGGCATCCAGCGGGCCGGTGATGGTGAAGCCCTCGTCGCGGCCCATGCCGGGTCCGGCCATCAGGCTCACGTCCTGGCTGCCCGACACGGCGATCGGGTCGATCATCGGGTAGTCGCCGGTGTCGATGTAGAGCGTGTCGCCAGCCTTCAGGTCATAGGCACGCAGCACGTTGACCGGGTTGGGCTTGGGCGCGTCCGGCGTCTTGCCGGTGTGGCGGTTGTCGCCCCAGGCGTTCGGCGTGTAGACATCGCCCGTGTTGCTCTTGTCGTCGACGTAGTAGTTCGTGCCGTCCTCGGGCACGCTGAAGTTTTCCTGGCTGCGGTCGATGACCTCGGGCGCCTCCACCAGCGATACCTGGATGCGCAGGCCCTTGGTGCCGAAATCGATGCCGCTGTTGCCCGGGATCCAGACGAACTCGCCATCGTCGATGGTCGAGGCGGTGATGTTGGTGACGAACTTCGGCCCGTCGGGCGTGTCCTGGATCAGGTCGATGCGCACCGGCGAGTTGCTGGTGTTGTTGACCGTCTCCCAGCGGATCGCCAGGGGCTCGTTCTTTTCCCAGTCGGTGTACAGATCCGGGAAGCGCAACATGATCTTGCGCGCGGTCGGATCACCCGGCTCGTGGTTGCCGGCACCCCAGGCGCCCAGGTTCGCCACGTAGGCATCGGCCACGGCGTAGACAAAGGCCGAATCGAGCACCACGGTGTTGTCGCTGCCGGCGTTGCGGTCGGCATCGAAGCGGAACTCCGCGAAGCGGGCCCCCGTGGGGATGGCCACGCGGCCGCTCACCAGCTCCCAGCGGTCGGCCGTGTTCAGGCCGTTCAGCACCTGCTGGCGGATCAGGTTGCCGCCTGCATCGAGGAACTTGATGGTGATGCTGCCGGCATCGCGCGGATCGGTGGGCGCGGTGCGCACGCGGCCGCCGAAGACGAGGTCCTGCAGGCCGGAGTCGAGCAGCGCCGCGGATAAGCCCGCGTTCAGCAGGTTGATGGTCTGCGTGGCGAAGCCCTGCTCGATGCTGCCCGGCGCGTAGAACTGCGCCCCGTCGTAGGCGCCCGGGCTGCTGCCCTTGACGGCGCCGCCGGCGTTCACCGACCAGCCGGTGGTGCCGCTCTCGAAGCTGCCGTTGGCCAGCAGGTTGGGGCCGTAGTGCGGCGGCACGCTCTGGTCGAGCGCGGCGTTGGAGCCTTCGATGCTCGAGCTCGTGAAGCGCAGGCCGGCCGTGGTGTCGAACAGGCGGAAATCGCCGCGCGCCAGGTCCACGAAGGCCGGCTTGGCCCAGTCGGGGTTGACCACCGTGGCGCCGATGGAATGCAGGTCGTAGCGGGCCACGTCGGCCTGCCAGTCGAGCACATCCAGGAAGTCCTTCGTCCAGTAGACGAGCCGGCCGTGGCCGGTCTTGTAGAGGTTGTTGTAGTCGCTGTAGAAGCCGGCCTGCGAGTCGTTGGCCACGTAGATGTCGTAGCCGCCCTCGGCCCACAGGATGTTGCCCTGGATCTCGATGTTGGACGAGACCTTCTCGAGGTGGATGTTGTCGCCGCTCTTGGCGTAGAAGGTGTTCTGGTAGATGCGGATGTCGGAGGTGCCCGACAGCAGCACGCCGTAGCGCCCATTGCTGTCGAACACGTTGTGCCAGATCTTCAGGCCCTTCATCGTGGCCGTGACGTCGATGGCGATGTCGTTGCCGGTGAAGCGGCTGTACTGGACCAGGCCGGTGAAGGCCGTCACGCCGCGCTGGTTGCCTTCGAACACGTTGGCCAGCTCCAGCGAGCCGCCACCGATGATGCCGCTGCCGCTGACACCGATGGTGTTGTTGCGCAGGGTCTGCAGCTGGAACTGCGCGTTGACCGCGACGATGCCGGTGTCGTTGTTCTCGATGACGTTGGCTTGCGAGCCGGCCGTGAACCCCAGGCCCTGGGTGGTACCGGCCACGGTGGTGCGGATGCCCACCGTGTTGCCCGTGATGGTGTTGCCGGCCAGCGTGGCCACCGTGTCGTGGCGCACACCGATGGCCGCGCCCTGGATGGTGTTGCCGTCGATCAGGCCGGTGAACGCGCTGGCCAGGTCCAGGCCGACCTGCTGGCCGGACAGGACGTTGTCGCGGATGCGGCCGCTGGCCGCCACACCCACGAACAGGGCCGTGCCATCGGTGGTGATGCGGTTGTTGGAGGCCGTCAGGTTGACGGCGCCCTGCCCGTTCGCCGGCAGGATGCGCAGGCCGCTCAGCTGGTTGTGGTCGATCAGCGCGTTCGTGACCGCGCCGTTGACGACGATCGCGCTGCCGCGCGTGCGGTCCAGGATCTGGCTGTACAGGATCTGCGCGCCGGTGCCGCCGTTGAGCACCACGCCGCTCAGCTCGGACTCGGTGACGGTGAAGTTGTTCGCACCGTTGACGGTGATCACGCCATCCACGGTGACGCGCGACAGCAGCACGTTGTCCGCGCCCTCCGCCACCGTGACAGTGCCCAGCGCGCTGCCCGGGCTGCCGTAGATCGCCACGCCGGCGTCGTTGGCCGCGATGGACACGTTGCCGTGCTGGCCGATGACGATGATGGCATCGCCCGCGCCCAGGTCGTTGGCATTGAGGATGTCCTGCACCGTCGTGCCCTGCGAGGCATCGGCCACGAAGGTGCGGCCGATGGTGGCCGTCATGCCACGGGCATAGACCTCGGGTTCGCCGTTCTGGTTGTCCTGCCAGACCACGATGGTGCGGCCGGAGGCATCCGTGGCCACGGCCAGGTCGCTGGCCTTGCGGCCGGTGATGCTGGCGCCCGGGCCGGACGCCTCGGTGGGCACCTCCTCGATGAAGTGGCTGCCGTTCCACAGGCGCACGTACAGGTCGGAGGAGATGCCGTCGCTCGGCTCGCGCAGCCACACCAGGCGCAGTGCGTTGCCGCCGGCGGTGAGCTGGGGCTGAGCCGGCACGTCGTGGCCATAGGCCAGACCGAAGGTGTCGTGCACGGTGAGCGTGCGCACCGCCGTGTTGGAGTAGCTGGCCACCACCAGGGCCGCGCCCTGGTCGGCATGCGTCTGCCAGGCCACGAAGAGGCGCCCCTGGAAGTAGGTGACGCTGGGCGTGGCGTTGTGGCTGATGACGCCTTCCAGGCTGCTGCCCAGCACGCCGCTCACGCCGCTGCCGCTGGCCGAGCCGGCCACCGCGGCCCAGCTGCCGGCCGTGCCGCCCGTGTATTCCTTGAGGTAGATCTGGCGCACCGCGCCGACATCCTGGCTCCAGGCCACGGCCACGCGGTTGCCGTCGCTGGCCACGGCCAGATCCTCGACATCAAACGCTGGCAGGCCGCCGCCCAGGCCTGTGCCCGTGGCACTGCCCACGCCGATCTCGATCCAGCTGCCGCCCGAGAAGATGCGGGCATGGATGCTCTTGGCGTCAGACGCGCCGTTGAGCCACACCACCACGGGACCGTTGGCCGTCATCACCACGCGCGCCGATTCGGCCGTGCCGGTGTTGCTCAGGCCGCCCGTGGAGAGCGAGCCGCCCAGGGCCGTCCAGGTCTGCGTGGCGGCATCGAAGCGCGCCGCACGGATGTCGCGCTGGCCGTTGTGCTCGGCCGTCCAGACCACGATGGGCGCACCGGTGCCGTCGATCACGATGCTCGGATCGAAAGAGGCGTTCAGGTTGCCGGAGGCGCCGGCCCCCAGCACGCTGCCGCTGGCCGCGCCGCCCAGCCGTGTCCACACGCCGTTCTGCAGCTTGGCCACGATGATCTGCGGGGTGCCGGTGCGGGTGTCCGTCCAGGCCACGTACTGCGCCGTGCCACTGACGGCCACTACCGGGTCGGACGAGAAGCCGCCCTGGCCGGACAGGCCGCTGCCATCGGCCGTGCCACCCAGGTCGGCCCAGCGGCCGCGCTGCACCATGCCGTCGGGCAGCTGCAGCGCCGCGCGGCTCAGGGTGTAGTCGATGGCCTGTGCGGCAGGCGCCAGGGTCGGTGCACCCGGCACGAAGCTGCTGGTGTCGGCCGAATTGCCGAAGTCGATGACATTGCTCGTGCCGCCGCTGGCCTCAAGCTGGTTGAACCCCGCGGTGCCGGCGATGTAGTCGTCACCGCCCTCGCCGAACAGCAGGTCGTTGCCGCCCTGGCCATACAGGCGGTCGGTGCCGGAGCCGGCTTCGTCCTTGCCGGTGCCGAAATCGCCGTAGAGGTGGTCCACCGCGTTGTCATCGCCCGCGCCGCTGGCACTGTGGCCATACAGGGTGTCATGGCCCGCGCCGCCGACGATGACATCGGCGCCCGCGCCACCGGACACGGTGTCGTCACCCGCGCCGGCATCGATGATGTCCTTGCCACGGTTGCCATCGATCACATCGTTGCCGGCATAGCCCCAGATGCGGTCATCGCCGCCACCACCATCGATGACGTCGACGCCGTCGTCGGAGCCATAGATGGCATCATCGCCATCGCCGCCATCCACCGTGTTGGCACCGTAGCCGGTGCGGATGATGTCATTGCCGGCGCGGCCGAAGACAACGTCGTTGCCGAACCCGCCGTCGATGTAGTCGCTGCCCGCGCCGCCGTGGATGATGTCGTCACCCCACTCGCCGAACAGGTTGTCCAGCGCCGCGTCGTCCGTGCTGGAATTGGCCGGGTCGTCGAAACCGTAGATCGTGTCGTTGCCCAGATGGCCATAGATGGTGTCGGCGCCGGCGCCGCCGCGGATCAGGTCATTGCCCGAGCCGCCGTCGATCCAGTCCTTGCCCGCGCCGCCGCGGATGTCGTCCGCGCCGCCCTGGGCGTAGATGACATCGTCGCCTTCGCCGCCGTCGATCACGTCGCCGAAGCGGGTGGTGTCGGTGAAGTCCGGGTCACTGAGGCTGCCCTCGGGCGAGCCGTAGATGGTGTCGGCGCCGCCCCCGCCGAGGAGGATGTCGCCCACACCGTTGCCGGCCACGATCAGGTCATCGCCTGCCCGGCCGTCGATGCGGTCGGCGCCCTCGCCGCCATAGAGCTCGTCGCCGACGTCGCTGCCTATCAGGTTGTCATTGCCGCCGTAGCCGTAGCCACGGGTGGCGATGTTGTGGCCGGTGACATCGAGCGTGTCGTCGTCCTCGTCGCCTTCCATCAGGATCGCACCGCCCTGCAGGATGCCGCGGGTGCTCAGGAAACCACCGTCCGCGTCGTTGTTGCGGTAATCGACGCGGAAGGTCAGGCGCCGCCCGCTCGTGCGGACTTCGCCATTGATGTTGATGTTGTCGCCGGCCTGCAGCGTGATGGCGCCCAGGAAGGCCAGGATGCTGTGGCCCTGGCCGACCTGGATGTCGTCGCCGGAGGTTCGGGCATCGGTGGTGGTCAGGCGCACATCGCCCGTGCTGGCAGCGACCTGCTCGATCAGCAGACTGCCTTGCGTTTCCCAGACGTAGACATCGGACGTGGCATTGGCGATGAGCCTGCCGCCAGCCACCGAGTGCTGACTGTCGATCTCGAGGTCGTTGAAGAAGGTGCCGATCGAGCCATCGAGCGCCGTCAGCGTCACCGTGTTGCCTTCCACGTCCGGCTCGGCATCGGCCAGTGCATCCTTGATGCCCGCGGCCGCGGTCAGCGTCACGTCATTGGCATCGGAGGTGATGCGGCCCGCGCGCAGATCCCCCACGATCTCGACCAGCGTGACATCGCCATTGGTGTCCACATCGATGTGGCCCAGGCCCGTGATGTCGGTGTTGGCCTGGATGTCGATGCGCGTCGTCGTGTAGGCGCCCACGACCTTGATGTTGCCGCCGGCCTTGATCAGATCGAACCTGGCCAGGTGGTTGATCAGGGTGCTGCCGCTGCCGAAGATGCCCAGCGGCGGCACGAAGACGGGGCCGCCGCCATCGGGCTTGAAATGGTTGGCGTAGGCAGCCGTGCTGCTGCCGCCGCTCATGGGCGTGGTCTCGGTGACATCCACCAGGTAGCCCGACGGCGTATTGGCCAGTTGCGTCTGGCGGCGTGCCTCGCGCACGATGATGTCGCTGTCCCCTCCGGTCTGGAAGGTGCCGACGTTGAGCACCGGCGCGGCGCCCGAGTTGTCGCGCTGCAGCAGGCGCAGGCCGACATAGGCGTTGCCACCGGCCGTGAGGGTCAGGTCGGTAGGCCGGCCCTGGCTCTGCACCAGTTCGATCTCGACGCGGCCGATGGAGAACTGGCCGAAGTTGATGGGCGGCACCAGGCCGACATTGAGCGCCGCCTCGATGTTGACAATGTTGCTGCGGGTGGTGCCCAGGCTGGTGCCATAGACATCACCGCGGTTGGCCAGCACATTGGTTGTGCCGATGGGGTTGTCGATCAGGCCATGCAGGTAGACATCGGCCGCACCCGTGGTGCCCAGGTTCAGGATGTCGATGCGCGTGGGCGCGTAGCTGTGGACGATGTCGAAGAAGTAGCTGCGCAGATCGACCTCGATGTCCACCTTGGCGCGGCCGGTGCGGTCGATCGGGTTGATGCCCTGGACCCACAGGTCCTTGGTCGAGTAGTTCAGGATCTCGACCGTCTCGAAGCTGTGCTCGACCGTGAGCGTGCCCTGGTCGCCATCGATGACCCCCATGATGGGCACGCCACCGGCCGAGACGGCGTTGGCGGCAAAACGCGCCTTGCCCACCTTGCCGTTGTTGTCGATGTTGTCCACCACGATGCGCGTGGCATCGATGGTGGCCGTGACACCCACGGCTTCCACGATGTTGCCGTTGGCGCCGATCACCAGGCGCGGTGTCGGCGCGGCCATCAGGATCACATCGGCATCGAAGGTGATGTGGCGGCTCCAGTCCTGATCACGGTGCGCATCGAAGGAGGGCTGGTCGAAGGGGTTGAGCGTGAAGCCGACCGCATCGCCGCGCGCCGTGCGCGGCACGTTCTGAACAATGGCTTCGACGTTCAGGTCCTTGGAGGCGAACACCGCGCCGGCCTCGGCCAGCACACGCGTGGCTGCGCGGTGGTAGGCATAGGCATCCGCATCGGGGCCGCCGAACAGGCTGCCGCCGTCCGAGTAGGCGTAGGCATCGATCGCGGCGCCATCGGCCTTGACGAGCACGTCCAGCCGGTTGACACCCGTCAGGCGGGCGCCGGCTTTCACGTCCACCAGCGACAGCGTCTTGATGAAGGCACGTGCGTTGGAATCCGGATCGGAATAGAAGGCCGAGGCGGCAGAGGCCTCTGCACGCGCCTTGATGTCGGTCTCGTCGAGCAGGGCCTGCACGGTGAGCTTGCGCTCGGCGCGCACCACGGCCCCTTGATTGACCAGCACCTTGATCTCGTAGGTCGGCGAGTTGAAGTCACCCGCCGCATTGCCCAACGCCCAGAACGAATAGGTCGAACCACCCGACCCCAACCCGGAGTAGGCCACCGAATCGGCCACCATCTTGCCCTTGGCGCCCAGGCGTGCACTCAGGGTGATGTCGCCGTCGGCATGCAGATTGGCATTGCTGCCGATGGTCGTGAGCGTGGTCGGGCGGGCGTCGACGATGGCGTCGGCCCCCGTGACTGAAACGCCGGCCGAACCCCCACCCGCATAGGAGGATCCGGTCGCCACATGGCGGTTCACGGTGGTCACGGCCAGATTGCCACCGGCATGGACCGTGGCCCCCGCCCCGATCGAGGTCTGCGCGTTCTGCACGAAGTTGACGCGCACCGTGGACTTGCCCAGCGTGCCGACCACGGCACCGGTGGTCACGCCGGCATCGGTGTCCGCATTGCCATGCACCTCGGTCGATACCGTGATGTGGCCATCGGCGATCACGACGGCCGCATCCCCGATGGTGGCCGAGACGGTCGGCTTCATGTTGACCGTGGCGTTGGCCCCGGCGCCCGCAATCAGCAGCGCGAAGGACGGACCGATGCCCTTGGCATAGGACACGCCATCGATGCCGAACGGCCCGCTGCCCCCAACGATGCCACCCGCGCCGGCCAGGCGCTGGGTGCCCGACAGCGCGCCACTCAGGTCACGCGCCAGCCAATGCTGGCCGGCCACGCCCTGCGCGCTGAGGTCGATGCCCTCGACGCCGATGTACTGCGTGCCGGCCACCCCGGCCGTGGTCACATTGATGGCCTGGCCGCCGGCCGTTTCGGCCAGCTGGAAGGTGTCGGCGTCGAGGCGCTTGACGTAGTAGGTCTTGCCGTCCGTCAGGTTGCCGATGGCCTTTTCACCAAAGCGCACCAGCTTGTGCTGGCTGATGTCGGCGGCCTCGCTGCGGCTGAGGTTGATGAAGACGTCTTCGCCATCGTCCTCGATCGGATCGACCGACAGCTTGATGGTGTCCGCGTTGACGCGCTTGACGTAGTAGGACGCCCCGTTCGTCAGGCCGCCGATGGCCACGGCCGGCTTGCCGTCCACACCGGTGACGGTGTAGGTGATGCGGTCGCCGGTCTGGAAATCATTGGGCGCCGCGCCGATGAAGAGCTGCTCGTTGGTGTCGTCCACCGCGCTGCCGAAGAAGCGCGCCGTGCGCGGGCCGCGGTAGGTCACGGCCGCGCCGTCGGCGAAGCCGTGGCCGGTGAGCGTGAAGATGTCGGTGTCGGCCGCCACGTTGGCCGGCTGGAAGCTCTTGCTGGCCTGCGTGACCTGGGACAGCGAGGTGCCCAGCTTGACGGTCATCGAGTCGATGACGCGCACGTAGTAGGCCACGCCATTGGCCAGGCCGCCGATGGCGCTCGGGTTGCCGCCGGTGCCGTCCGGCCCGAAGCCGTAGATCAGGCGGTCGCCGGTGGACAGGTTGTGGGGGGCCAGGAAGCGGATGGTGTCGTAGGCGTCGCTGACATCCTTCGACACGAAGGGGTTGCCCAGCTTGACGGTCGTGTCGTTGATGACGATGACGCCGTAAGTGCGGTCGGCCGTCAGGCCGCCAATGGCCGCGTTGCCATTGGTCTGGTACTGGATGCGATCGCCCGTGGCCAGCCCATGCGGCTGCGACGTGGTCAGCGTATCGCTGCCGGTGTTCAGGCCTGACAGCGTGCCGTCGGACAGGGAGACCGGGCTGCCGTGCCTGGCCTCCACGCTGACGGCGCCACCGGCCGTGATGCGGGTGGCATTGCCGCCGGACGAGGCCACCAGCGCCGATACGGTGGGGGTGATGTTGCTTTCGGCCGAGACCATGCCGAAGGCACCGCCCAGGCTGGCGCTCACGCTGTTGGCAATGGCATCGCCATCGGTGATGCTTTCGGCCTGCACGGCCACGTTGCCGGTGGTCGTGACCTCCACGCCCTCGCCGATCTGCGCCTTGACCGTGGGTGCCACGGTGGCCGTGGCCTTGGAATAGCCGATGCTTCCCAGGCCGGACAGGTTGGTCGAATCGTCTTCTGAACGGGCGTGGTCGACACCGTTGGCCGCCACCTGCAGGCTGCCGCTGTCGATGCTGGCGTCGTTGCCCACCGTGGCCTGGTTCGAGCCGGAGGCCTTGGATTCGGCATTGAGCAGGCTGAAGCCCGCCAGCGTGAGATTGAAGCCCTTGCCTCGGGCCTTGGAGACGTTGACGCCGTCTGCACGCAGCGTGACGGCGCCATTGGCATGGATGTCCGCACCACTGCCGATGCCCGCGCTGACATCGGCCGTCGAATACGAACGCGCCAGCGAGGCATTGGCGGAGAACACCGCGACGGAGGGCGCCTCGGCCATCGAATAGGCGCCCGGCGAGCTGCCGCCGTGCTGGATGGCCAGCAGCGTGAGCGGATCCACGTTGTGGCCCGCCACCACGGACAGGCTGCCACCGGCATGGATGGTGCCGGCCACCGTGGCGTAGACGTCCGGATCGATGGTCGAGTAGGCCAGGCTGAGACCGCCGGCCGCGCCACCGACGGTCAGGCTCATCACATCGGTCTTGGCGTAGTGGTCGGTGCCCGCGTACACCCCGATGTTGCCCGTGGTCGTGACCTTGGCGTTCTCGCCGATGAAGGCGCGCACATCCGGCTTGATGTCGGCGAAGGCGAAGTTGAAGCTGCCCGCCGCGATGCCGCCGGCCAGCGCGTTCGTCTCCAGCGTGGCGGAGACGGTGGACAGGGCCTGCACGCGCACATTGCCCACCGAGCCGCTCTGGCCGATCTCGGCGTTCGCGCCAATGTTGGCCTGCACGTCCGGCGCCGAGGCGTTGCCGACATTGATCCGGCTGAAAGAGGCGCCGATGGCCACCGCGCCCACACTGCCGCCCACGGTCTGGGCAGAGAAGTTCTGGATGCCGCTGGCCAGGATATCGAGGTTGTCGGCCGAGCCGACGATGCCGTTGTTGCCGATGAAGGCCTGCGAGGTGCTGGTGACGGTCATCACCGACACCGCGGCGCCCAGGCCGACGAAGCCACCGCCGAAGGCCGCCGTGAACTGTTCGGCCTTTTCCTGCAGCGCGCTGTTGATGCGGACGTTGCCGCCGGCGTTGAGGGTGCCAGAAGACGATGCCCGGGCGTTGTTGGCGATGTTGAGCACGCCCACGCCCGCACCGACGCCGACCAGGCCGCCCCCGGCACCACCCACGATGAACTTGGCGTCGCTGCGATCGCTCGCGTCGATCGTGATGTCGCCACCGGCCGTGATCGAGGTGCCCGCCTCGACGATGGTCTGCGTGCCTTGCGGCAGGGGGATGCCTGTGCCGTCGATGAGCTTTTGCAGGCTCGCTGCACTCGGCCCCTTGGTCTTGACGGACGAGCCGGCGGACTGGTTGATCACGCCGATGCGCTCATTCGCATTGGTGCGCGAATCGCCCTGGTTGCCGCTGCTGTAGCCACCGAGCAGGTCACCGACCTGGTTGCTCTGGCTGCCAAGCTCGTTGGCCGTCTTCTGATCAGCACGACCATTGTTGCTGCCGCGCAGCGCGTTGTCGCTCTGATTGCTGTTGTTCTGGTAGCCGCCGCTGAGCTGCGTGCCCAGCGACCACACGGAGACGGAGGCGGCCAGCCCCACCAGGCCACCACCCGCGCTCAGGGTGTAGCCACGGTTGTAGTCCAGGTGATGCGACCCGATGGCCACCTTGCCGCGCGCCGTGATGGCCGCGCCACCGCGCACCACCGCGCGGGTGTCGTTCTTGATGCTGCCCACGTCCACCGCCCCGGCGATGCCTACCAGCCCCCCGGCCAGCGAGCCCGCGAACGAGAAGGTCTCCACGCGGTTGGCCGCACGCACCGTCACGCCCTGCTGCTGCGAGGCGCCCGCGTTGCCGTTGGTCTGGTTGACCTGCGCGTTGGCCTCGACAGAGGCCGTCGTGTCGGAATCGATCAGCGTGATCGCCACGCCGCCTGCGATGCCGACCACGCCGGCACCCGCTGCGACCGCGATGTGCTTGACATCCTCGCTGCTGGTGGCCTGCACGACCACCCCGTGCGCGACACCGGTGTTGAAGCTGCTCGTGCCATTGGCCGTGCCGTCGAGCACCCCCGAGATGCCGGTGTTGGCCCCCAGGGCATCGACATGGGCCCCTGCACCGATCGTGGCCGACGTGGCCTTGGTCAAGCTCAGCACGCCCACCGAGGCGCCGATCCCTGCCACGCCCGCCCCCACCGCGCCGGACAGCACGAAGACCTTGGTGTCGTCGGAAGCCAGCACCGCCACATCGCCGCCTGCGCTCACACGGGCGTTCTGCCCGATGTAGGCCTGCGTGATGTTGTTGATCACCGGCACCGACACGGCACCGCCCACCCCTGCCACGCCACCGCCGAAGCCGGCGCTGATCAGGATGATGTTCTCGGCCGCATGCGCATCGACCGCGATGTCGTTGCGCGCGTTCACCTTCGCCGCGTCGGCGATGTAGGCATTGGTGCGCAGATCCAGCACGCTCACGCCCACGGCCGGCGCGATGCCCGCGCTGGCCGCAGCGGCCACGGCGCCGGCTACCTCCAGGTGGTAGAAGTCGTTGCCGGCCCCCACCAGCACCGACTGGGCGCTGTTCGCGCCCGCCGTGCTGGCGTTCACGTCGGCGCCATTGCCGATGTAGGCGCTGGCCGTGGTGTTGAAAACGTTGACGCCCGCGGCCACCGCCACGGCCACCACGCCACCGCCCCCGCCCGACAGCACGATGTTCTTCACGCTGTCGCGGTTGGTCGCACTGATCGCCAGGCCGCGGAAGCCCTGCTGCTTGGCCAGGGCGGCTTCGCGCACGCTGGAGAACAGCGGGTCATTGCCACGATCGTCCACGCCGTCATGGTCGGAGTCGAGCAGGCCACTCTTCTGTGTGGGGCCGAAACGCGCGCTGTCCTTGGTCGGACGGCTGCCGTTCTTGATGTCCACGTTGGCCGGATCCTCGGGCGCGGCTTCGTAGCCGACACTGAAATTGCCCGTCGCCACATCGATCGCGCTCTGTCCATCGGCCGTGACCTTGGCCCCGGTGCCCACGAAGGCCTCCACGCGCTTGTTGACCACCGGCACGCCCACCGCGGCGCCGATGCCCGCCGTGCCGCCGACACCGACGGAGCCGGCGACGTTGGTCTCATCCAGGTAGTCGTCGGCGGCGATCGAGATGCTGCCCTGGGCATGCACATCGCCCGCGCCCAGCGACGCACCGGCCACATCCGGGTCATCGCCGATGAAGGCGCGCGTCACCACGTCCAGCACCAGCACACCGGCCGAGCCGGCCACGCCCGCCGTGCCACCTCCGGCACCGGCCGCGGCGATGGAGGTGACGTTCTCCAGCGTCTTGGCATCGACGATGATGTCGCCCTGCACATCGGCCGTGACAGCCGAGCCGATCGAGGCCTGGGTGTTCTTGTTGAGCTTGCCGACGCTGACGCCGGCACCCACACCGGCCGTGCCGCCCACCGACACGGAGCCCCCGACGGCCACGATGTCCGTGATGTCGCTGGCCTTGACCTGCACGTCGGGCGTGGGCGCGCCGCCCACGTTCGTGCGGGCGGTGATGTCCACCCCGTCGCCCACGGTGGCGCGCGTGGTTTCGGTCAGGACATTGACAACGGCCGAGCCCGCCACGCCGGCCGTGCCGCCGCCTGAGCCGCCCGCGGCGATCGTCACCAGGTCTTCGGAAGACGTGGCCAGCACCGACAGCCCCATGGCCCCCCGCGTCGTCACATCGCTGTAGCTGCCCACGCGGGCTTCCACCGTGTCCTGGTGGACCAGCGTGGTGTTCGACAGGCCGATGCCCGCATCGCTGCCGATGGCCACGTTGCCGGCCACCTGGTCCAGCGTGAATGTGCCGGTGGCCGTCACGCCCACGTTGCCGTCGGCCACCACCTGTGCGCCGGCATCGCCGGCCGTGCCGTCGAGCAGTCGGGCCTGGGTGTCGGTGCCCACCACGTACACGCTGACCGAGCCGCCGATGGCGGCACTGCCGCTGGCACCGGCCGAAGCAGCCACGGAGATGATGTCCTCATCGCTGTTCGCGCTCACGTTGACGTTGCCGCGCGCACCGATCTGCGTGCCGCGGCCCACCGTGGCACGCGTGTTCTTGTTGAGCACGCCGACGTCCACGCCGGCCGCCACCGCCACGCCAGACGAACCGAAGGCCCCTGCGGCCGCCCCGGCCACCGAGACGATCTTGGTGGTGTCCGTCGCCTGCACCGTGACATGCTGGCCGGCCAGGGGCAAAGCCACGTTCTGGTTGACGAGCACGTCCTCGCCCAGCGTGGCCTGCGTGTCCAGGTTGAAGACGTTGACGACCAGCGAGCCGGCCACACCGGCATCGCCCTGGCTGGCGCCGACGCCCGCTGCCACCGAGCTGAGGCTGACCGAATCCGGCAGCAGGGGGATGTCGCCCAGCGGGATGGCCAGCGGATTCACGGCCGCCGTGGCCTTGACTTGCGTGGCACCGCGCGCGTTCAGCTCGGCCCCGTTGCCCACCGTGGCCCGGGTGTCGTTGTTGACGATGCCGATCGCCACCGCCACGCCC
Source organism: Burkholderiales bacterium UBA1834 (assembly GCA_002339015.1). Lineage (GTDB taxonomy): Bacteria > Pseudomonadota > Gammaproteobacteria > Burkholderiales > Burkholderiaceae_C > Aquabacterium. Next base: position 47,141 of record DDJC01000091.1, on the reverse strand, counting down.
ACGCCCACGTCTTCGCCGATGCCGGCGCCACCGGCCACGGCCTGGATACCGATGTTGCTGGTCGCTGTGACGTTGAGGGCGTTGCTGGCCGTGAGCTTGGCGCCCCCGGCCACCTGGGCCTCCGTCAGGTAGTTGATGTGGTTGATGGCCACCGAGCCGGCCAGGCCGTTGTCCTCGCCACCGCCGGCGGACAGGGCCCAGGTTTTGAAGTCGCTGCTGCCCCCCACGGGCGTGGACGCGCTGACGGTGACGGTGGTGCCGCTCAGGCCCGCACCACCCGCCACGCTCGCACGGTTGCTCACGTCGGCCGCCGTCACACCCACGGCCGCGCCGATGGCGGTGGTCGTGTCCGCGTCCATCGCCGTGCCCTGGGGCAGGTTGCTCGCGTCCACATCGGCCGTGGCCGTGACGCTGGCCGTGGAGGCCGTGGAGGTGAGCTGCGCGCTGCCGGTGACACTGGCGGTGTTGCTGACCGTGTGGCTGATCACGCCCACGGCCGCGGCCACGCCCACATCGGCCGATTCGCTGCTGGATTCGCTGCTGCTCTCGCTGTTGGCGCTGTCCACGTTGGACTGCGCGCTGGGCAGCTGCTTGTCGCCGCCATTGTTGGGGTTGTTGTTGACCTGGTTGTCGGCCTCGCTGTCGGCCGAGCGGCCATTGCCCTTGTTGCCCTGGGCACTGGCCTTGATCACGTTGGTGCTGCCGGCTACCACCTCGCTGGCCACGGCGATGCTGCCGGCGGTGGTCACCGAACGGCCCACGCTGGCGCTCACGGTGTCATCGAGCACGTTGATGCCCACGCTGGCGCCGATGCCCACCGAGCTGCCCGAGCCTTCGGAATCGGCCTCGTTCTGTGCAGCGGACGCATGCGCGGCGTGCACCGACACATTGCCGGTGGCATTGAGCGCGCTGCCCGAACCGAGCAGCGCGGTCTTGTCGTGATCCGTGATCGACAAGGCCACGGCCGCACCGACGCCCACGTCACCGCCGCCACCACCCGCGCCATTCTTGGCCAGCGTCTTGACGTTGTGCGCACCGGCCGCCTCGATGGTCACCGCGCCTGCCGTGCCGCTCAGCGTGGCGCCGTTCTCCACCGCCGCCCGGGTGACGGTGTCCACGCGGTTGAGCGCCACCGAGGCGCCCACGCCGACGGAGCCGGCCACCGCGCCATTGCCCTCGGGCGTGGCTTCGGCCGTGGCCCGTGTGGTCTGCGAAGCGCGCACCGTCAACGCGCCGCCGCCCAGCTGCACCGAGGCACTGCCGGCCACGGAAGCCGTGCTGTTCGCATCGATCAGGTTGATGGACAGCGAGCCGGCCACGCCCACGTCCTCCGCGCCGGCGCCGGACTTGGACTTGGCCACCAAGGCGAACTCGGGCATGGCCTCGCCACCGCCAGTGGTGGCCGTGACGGACAGACCCTGGGCCTGGATCACGCTGCCCGCGCCGATCGTGGCGCTGTGCGTCACGTCGGCCACGTTGATGGCCACGGCCACGCCCACGCCAGCTGAGCCGGCATTCACGGCCGAACCGTCGGCATCGGCCGTGGCATCGGTATTGGCCACGGCGCTCACGCTCAGCACACCACCGGAGATGATCGTGCGGCCTGCGCCGATGGCGGCGGTCGTGCTGCTGTCGGCCACGTTGACGGCCACGGCGCCCGCCACGGCCACGGTGTCCGAACCGCCCGAGCCTTCCGAATCGGTCTTGGCGGTGGCCGCGCTGGGGTTGTCCGTCGCGTTGTCGCTGCCGCGCGCCCCGCGCTCGCTGGCGACCTTGTCGCCGATGTTGCGCTGGCCGTCCTTCTGGTCGTCCACGCCATTGGCGTTGCCGCCGCTGCTCTTGGTCTGGCCGCCGCTCACGCTGGCCTTGGCCGTGGTGCTGGTGGTCTGTTGGCTGGTGGCCGTGACACCGATCGCACCTCCCGCGGTGGTGCTGCGGTCCAGCAGCGCGCGGGTGGTGTCGGTGACGACGCCCACGCCCACCGAGGCGCCAATGGCCGCGTCATTGCCCGTGGACTTGCCGGTGGCCGTGGTGGTGGCCGTGCCGGCGTGCGTGGCCGTGAGGGTGACCGCGCCCGTGCTGCCGAAGCCGCCGGTGCCCAGCACCTCGGCGAGGGTGTCCAGGTTGGCCACGGTGACGGCCGCCACCGGCACCACGCTCACGTCGGTCTCGTCGCTGCCATTGCTGCCGGCACCGCCGTCGGCCTTGGTGACGATGGTGTTCTTGCTGTCGGCCGTGAGGCCGATGCTGCCCGCACCCGTGACCGCCGCCCCGCTCTCGACCACGGCCCGGGTGGTCTCGTCCACCACGTTGATGGCGACGGATGCCCCGATGCCCACGCTGCTGCCCTGCGCCAGGCCTTGCGGCTTGGCCTCGGCCTTGTCGCTGGTGTTGCTGCCAGCCTTGAGGGTGACGCTGCCGCCGCCGGTCTGCGTCACCGTGGCACCGGCGGCCAGACGCGCCTGCGTGTCCACCGTGCCCACGTTGATCGCCAGCGAACCGGCCACGCCCACACTGCCGCCGCCCGCGCCGGAGGTGGACGTGGCCGAGAACACGTGCTGCGCCCCCGCCGTCGGCAGCTCGGCCGAGACGGTCAGGCCATTGCTGGTGACGCTGCTGTTGCCGCCCACGAAAGCGGTGTTGATGACATCGACCGCGTTGATGGCCACGGCCGCGCCCACGCCGACCCCGCTGTTGCCACCACCGCCCTGGCTGTTGACCACGGCCGTGCCGTCAGCCACCGCGCTGCCATCCGTGTCGGCCGTGGCCTTCACGCTGACCGCGCCCGTGCTGTTCACCGTGCGCCCGGTGAGCGCATTGCCGATGCTGGCTTCCGTGGTGCTGGTGCCCAGGTTGACCGCCACCGCGCCCGCCACGCTGACGGATGAAGAAGAATTGCTGTTGCTGCCGCTCTTGTCGGCCGTCTGCGCCTTGGGCGTGGCACCCGTGCCGCTCTGGCGGTTGCCGCGCTCGCTGGCGACCTTGTCGCCCTGGGCGCGCTGGCTGGCGTTCTGCTTGTCGACGCCATCCTGGTTGTTGCCCGAATCGGACTTGCCGCCCGTGGTGCTGGCCTTGGCCGTGCTGCTGCTGGCCTGGGTGCTGGTGGCCACGATGGCCAGGCTGCCCACGGTGGCACTGCGGTCCAATGTGGCCTTGGTGGTGTCGTTGGTGATGCCCACGGCCACCGAGGCGCCGATGGCCGCGTCGTCGCCCGTGGCCTTGCCCGTCGCCGTGGTGGTGGTCGTGCCGGCATGGGTGGCGTTGATGGCCACCGCGCCGGTGCTGTTGAAGTTACCGGTGCCCAGCACCTCGGCGACCGTGTCCAGGTTGGCCACGGTGATGGCCGCCACAGGCACGACGGCCACGCCGCCGCCCGCGCCGCCTTCAGCCGAGGTGACAGTGGTGTTCTTGGAATCGGCCGTGATCGTGGCCGAGCCGGCGTTCGACACGGCGGCGGTGCTGTCGATCCAGGCATGCGTGGTGTCGTCGACCACGTTGATGGCCACGGACGCGCCGATGCCCACCTTCTCGCCCTGGGCGTTGCCCTTGGGCTTGGCCTCGGCCTTGTCACTGGTGTTGCTGGCGGCCTTGAGGTTGAGCGCACCACCACCGGTCAGGGTCAGGCTGGCGCCGGTGTCGATCTCGGCCAGGGTGTCCACACTGCCGACCGTGATGGCCAGCGAACCGGCCACGCCCACGCTGCCGCCGCCCGCGCCGGAGGTGGCCTGGGCGCTGAACACATCCTGCGCAGCCACCGTGGGCAGCTCGGCGGACACACTGATGCCCTGGCCCGTGACGCTGCTGCCCTGGCCGATGAAGGCGTGGTTGACCACATCGCCCACCGCGATGGCCACGGCCGCGCCGATGCCGGCACCGCTGCCGCCGCTGCCATTGCCGTTGCCTTCGATCACGGCCGAGCCGTCGGCCACCGCCGAGGCATCGGTATCGGCCGTGGCCTTGACCGTGACCGCGCCGCCGGCGCTGACCGTGCGGCCCGTGAGCGTGTTGCCGATCTGCGCCTGGGTGCGGGTGGTGGCGATGTCCACGGCCACCGCGCCGGCCACGCTGACCGATGAGGAATTGTTGGACTGGCCGTCCTTGTCGGCCGTGGCCGCCTTGGGCGTGCTGCCGGCGTTCGTGCTGTCGCGCGAGCCGCGGCTGGTGGCCACGCTGTCGCCTGCGCCGCGCTGCCCGGCGTTCTGATTGTCCACGCCTTGCTGGTCAGCGCCCTGGCTGTCGGACTTGCCGCCCTTGGTGCTGGCCTTGGCGGTGCTGGTGGACGCCTGCGTGCTGGCCGCCAGCACATTGAGCGCGCCGGTGGTGCTGGCGTTGCGGTCGAGCTTGGCCTGCGTGGTGTCGGTGACGGTGGAAACCGCCACCGAGGCGCCGATGGCCGCATCGTTGCCCGTGGCCTTGCCGGTGGCCGTGGTGGCCGCCGTGCCCTCGTGCGTGGCACCGATGGTGACCACACCCTGCCCCGTGAAGGCGCCAGTGCCCAGCACCTCGGCGACGGTGTCCAGGTTGGCCACGGTGATGGCCGCCACCGGCACGACGGCCACGCCGCCTGCGGCACCCCCCTCCGCATTGGTGACCACCGCGCTCTTGCTGACCGCGTTCACGCTGATGGCGCCGGTGCTGGTGACCGCGCCGGTGCTCTCGACCGCCGCCCGCGTGATGTCGTCGGCCACGTTGATGGCCACGGACGCACCAATGCCCACCTTCTGGCCCTGCGCATCTTCCTTGGGCTTGGCCTCGGCCTTGTCCTGCACGTTGCTGCCGGCCTTGACCGTGACCGCACCGCTGCCGGTGGTGGCCACCGTGGCACCCGCGGCCACCTGGGCCGTCGTGCGGGTCTTGCCCACGTTGATCGCCAGCGAACCGGCCACGCCGACATCACCGCCACCGGCACCCGCCGTGGTGGTGGCGCCGAACTGGTGCTGCGCCCCCGCCGTCGGACCATCGGCCGAGAGGGTCACGCTGGCCGCCGTGAGGCTGGCGCCCGCGCCGATCTGCGCCGTGTTGCTGACATCGCCCACGTTGATGGCCACGGCCGCGCCCACGCCCGTGCCGCTGGACGGACTGGTGGCCAGGCCATCGGCGGTGGCCGAGGCATCGGTGTCGGCGGTGGACTGAATCGCCGCCGCGCCCGTGGCGGTGACGGCGCGGCCCGCGCCGATGGAGGCCTTCGCATCGGTCTGGCCGATGTTGACGGCCACCGCACCAGCCACGTTGACCGACGAGGAGCCGCTGGACGCCCCTCCCGCATCGGCCGTCTGGGCCTGGGGCGTGGCGCCGGCGGCCTGACTGCCTCGCCCGCCCCTGCCGGCAGCCGTGGTGTTGCCCAGGCCGCGCTGGGCCCCGGTCTGCTGGTCGACCTGGCCATCCTGGCTGCCGTCGTCCTGCTTGCCGCCCTTGGCGCTGGCCTTGGCCGCGCTGCTGGACGACTGCTTGCTGTCGGCCTTGACGTTGACCACGCCCCCCACGGCGGCCGACCGGTCCAGGAAGGCATGGGTGGTGTCCACCACCGAGCTGAAGGCCAGGCCCATGCCCAGCGCCAGATCGGTGCCCTGCGCGGCGCCATCGGCGGTGGTGGTGGCGGCGCCGGTGTGGTCGGCATGCAGGCTCAGGCTCTGCACGCTCAAGCCCGACGCGGTGTTGCGCACTTCGGCCAGGGTGTCCAGGTTGGCGACCGTGACGGCCACGGCCGGCGAGATGGCCGTGCCGCCTGCCGCGCCGCCGTCCACATCGGTGACGATGGTGCTGTTCGACACCGCGTCCAGCGCCACGCCCGAGTTGGCGCCCGTCAGGCGCGAGCCGGTGTCCATCACCGCGCGCGAGACCGCATCGACCACGTTGACGGCCACCGAGGCCCCAACGCCCGTGGTGTTCTGCCCGGTGACCAGGGCCTGGGCCTTGGCCGTGTCGGCGGTGGTCAGCGCGCTCTTGAGCGTGAGCGCCGTGTTGCCGGCCAGCGTGATGTTGGCGGTGCTGCTCAGCACGGCCTCGGCCCTGGTGATGCCCGCGTTGATGGCCAGCGCGCCGGCCACGCCCACGCCCTTGGCGCCCGCGCCCGAGGTGGCCTGTGCGCCCGAGAGCGCGCTGTTGAAGGTGGCCAGGCCGATCAGGCCGCCCGTGGCCGAGAAGGAGCCCCCGCCCGTCAGCAGCACCTGGCTGGCCGCGTTGAGGTTGTTGATCGCCACCGCGGCACCGATGCCACTGCCGCCAGCCGTGGTGTTCTGGCCATTGGCCACGGTGGTGAGGCCGCCCACCGGCCCCGACACGCTGGAGGTGGCCGTCAGCGCCAGCGCGCCGCCCGAATTGAGGGCGCCGCTGGTGGACACCTGCACGATGCTGTCGCCGGTGACGGTGGTCACGGCCACGGCGGCGGCCACGGTCATGGAGCCGTCGCTGGTCTGCGCGTTCTGCTGCTGCAGCGTGGTGGTGCCCGTGGTGGGCGTGCCGCCGCCGCTGGTGGCGCCGCCCTTGGTGGACTTGGCCTGGGTGTCGATGGTGCGGCTGCTCTGGGCCGACACAGCCACCGTGCCGCCTGTGAGGCTGGCGGTGTCGGCGATCTCGGCCTTGGTGTCGCCACCGATCACGGCCACGGCCACGGTGCCGCCCGCGGCCGAACCGGCCTGCGCACCCGAGCCGCCATCGGCATGGGTCTGGGCGTTCACGGTGCTGTTGGAGGCCACCGTCAGGGCGCCGGTGGCGCTCAGGGCGGAGCTGCCGCCCACGCGCACGCTGGCCGAGCTGCCCACGTGGGTCACCGCCACAGCGGCGTCCTTGTTGGTGGCATTGGCGGTGTTGTCCGGCGCCGTGGCCAGGATGGTGGTGACCGTGTTGCTGGCATCCAGCGCCAGCGTGCCGGTGGCCGTGATCACGTTGGCGCCCGACAGCGTGATCGTGGCATTGGCGTTGGCGTCGACCGCGCCCAGCTTGACCTGGCCGTTGAAGAACTCCTCGTCCTGGCTGTTGATCGTGATCGTGTTGGTGGCGTCGATGCCGATGTTGCGGCCCGTGAGCGTGGCGCCCTGCAGGGTGACGGTGGCATCGGCATTGGCCTGGATGTCGGTGCCGGCCAGGCCGCCCGTGGTGTTGACCACGGCCGCCAGGCGGATGTCGCGCGCCTGCAGCGCGCTGCCGGCCTGCAGGTCGATCTTCTCGGCCGACTGCAGGTCGACATCGCCCGTGGCCGTCAGGGCGCCGCCGAACAGGATGTCGTCGGTGCTGGTGACGAACAGGCCGGCGGCCTGGTAGCTGTGCGGGCCGCCCGACTGGATGATCAGCTGGTCGTCCGTCAGCAGGGGCACGTCGGTGCCGCCGTCGAAGTCGAGCTTGATCGACCACGGCGAGAACGCCGGGTTGCCATCGGCGTCGGTGTAATTGAGGTTGAGCGTGAGCTTGTCGCTGAACACCGAGCCCGTGAAAGCCACCCGGATGTCGTGGTCCAGCGTCTTCTGGCCCAGGATGTTGCCGCCGTCGCGCAGGCGCAAGGTCAGGTTTGGCGCACCGGTGTCGACCACCTCCAGCACGGCGTTGATGCCGCCCAGGCTCAGGCTGCCGTCGTAGCTCAGGGTGTCATTGAAGGTGGGCTGAGGCAGCGGCGTGGTCGACAGCAGCAGCCGGGGCTCCAGGCTTTCAACCACCGGGCGCTTGCGCAGCGGCGGTGCGCTGGCCTCGTCACCCGACAGCAGGCGGTCGATGATCTTGCCGATCAGGCCTTCCTTCTTGCGGGTGCCAGGAGAGGCCTGACCCTTGCCGTTGTTGCCGTTCCTGCGCCCTGACTTGCCACGGTGACTCATGGTGATCTTTCTGGGATTCCATCCAGTGAGCACCCGCCTGGGCGGCGCAACTTCTCGGACGCCCTTATGAACAGGGCGCCTGCAGCAGACAGGCATTGGGTGCGATTTTCGTGAACATATGCCGCCTTAGCGCTTTAAGACATCCCTAATATCTTGACTGGCGGGCATTTGTGTCGGCTGACGCACGCTTTTGGCAAGTGCATCCGTCTTCCGGACCATAAGGCCTTTCGTTTAGGCCATTAGGGGATGGTCGTTTCAGATGCTCGTACCTATGATGGCTGCCATTGCCGAGACTCGGAAATCCAGGCTCGGAACAAACAAAGGGAACAGCATGGTGAACGGCTGCACCAAGCACGAGCATTTTTATCAAGAAAATCGGACAGTCGTCATGTTCATTGATGCCATCGCGCCATGACCTCAGGCCAACGAGTGCTCATCGTGGACGACCATCCTCTTTTTCGAGAGGGGCTGAGGAGCTTGCTGCTGGGCCTGGATCCCACAGCCACGGTGGTGCAGGCAGCCTCGGTCAGCGAGGCGCAGGCCCATCAAGGCCAGATTTTCGATTTGGTCATGATGGATCTGCAGATGCCTGACGCAGACGGCAAGAATGTGGTGAAGCAGATCAAGGACGTGTTCGAAGACTCGGCCGTGGTGGTCATCTCAGGCGATGAGACAGCAAAGTCCATCCATCAGGCGATCCAGAATGGTGCCGCAGGCTACATTCCCAAGAGCACCGACCCTTCTGTGACCATCCACGCCCTCAAGCTGGTCATGGCCCAGGGGACCTACCTGCCACCAGAGGCGCTGGCACCGATGCAGGAGGCCAACGGCGCCGCCACCGAAGCACGCCCCTGGCACCGAGACCTCAGCCCCCGGCAGATCGCCGTGCTGCGCTGCCTGCTGCAGGGCAAACCCAACAAGGTGATCGCCCGCGAGATCGGTATCGCCGAAGGCACCGTCAAGGCGCATCTGTGGGCGGTCTATCAATTGCTAGGTGTCAACAACAGGGCGCAGGCGATGTACCGTGCCCATGAGCTCAAGCTGTTCGACGTACTTACGCCACCGCCATTGGCGGGGTGACCATCGTCCGCGATGCTCACCCGCCACCCGGCCCATGGAGAGAGCAGATGCTGAACAACAGGGAGGAGGCCGGAGGCAGTACCGGCGGCCGTGCGGACACGCGCTCAATGGCGGAGGACCTGGTCGATCTCCGCTACCGCATCGACCATGGAGAAGACGGATACAGGCCATTCACGGAAGCCGGCCTGCATTGCGACGTCCTCATCATCGGCAGCGGCTATGGCGGCGCGGTGAGCGCCGCAGCACTTGCCGAGACGCTGTCATCGGCCGATGGCGGGCAGCGGCGCATCTGGCTGCTCGAGCGTGGTCAGCATTACCTGCCTGGCGAATTTCCCAATCAACTGGCCGAGCTGCCTTCTCATGTCCGCTTCAACACGCACCAGTCCCTAAACACCAAGGGTCAGCGTAAGGGCCTGTTCGATGTCAGGGTCAGCGATGATGTGAGCGTGCTGGTCGGCAACGGCCTGGGAGGGGGGTCACTTATCAATGCCGGTGTGATGGCTTGGCCCGTGGACGAGGTGTTCCGGCAAGCGCCTTGGCCCCGGCAGATCGCCGACGAGCTCGCCGCGCTGCGTGGGCTGGCTGACACCATGTCGCAACGGCTCGGCGCCCGCACCCACGATGACGGGCAGGACAACACCATCCTGCGACAGACCTCGGATCTGGCCAAGTTCAAGGCCTTGCAGCGGATGAGCCAGGCGTCTACAGCAACCACCAGCCAGTTCACCCCCACGCCGATCACGGTCGCGATGCGCGACACCGACCGCAGCAGCGACAACGTGCGCCTGAAGGCCTGCACCCTGTGCGGCGACTGCGCTACCGGATGCAACGAGGGGGCCAAGATATCACTGGACACCTCATTGCTGGCCAGTGCGAAGCGGCGCGGGGTGAAGCTCATCACCGGCGCCACCGTGCTGCGATTGAGCCGCCTGCGGGACCAGCCGGGCGAGGAGGACGCGCAAGAGGGGTGGATCGCCCACGTGAACCACACCGACCCCTCGCTGCAGTGGCGCCAGGGCCGGCCCCTTCAATTGCGGGCCAGACGCATCATCGTGGCAGCAGGCACCTTGGGCTCCACGGGCATCCTGCTGCGTTCGGCCTCCGATACCCTAAGCTTTTCAAGCCAGTTGGGCGAACGATTCTCGGCCAACGGCGACCTGGTCATGGCGGCTTATCGGCAGACGCAAGATGCTGTCGCCGTCGCCAGCGAAGCCATTGCGCCAGACCAGCGGCGCGTCGGCCCGACGATCACCGCCATGATCGACCGCCGCTCAGCCGGCGTCGGTGAGCCTCACAGAGCCTTGCCTCTCGGCCACGTCATCCAGGACCTTGCCGTGCCCGCCGCCCTGGAGCGCCTTTTCTCGGAGCTGCACACCACCGCGAACACCGTCCACCAGCTGGGGCGCACCGACCAAAGCGACCACGGGGGCCTGACCGAGCATGACCCCTGCTCGGTCAATGCTCGGGACATTCGCCGCACCCTGCCGCTGGCCATCATCGGGCACGACACAGCCCAAGGGCGCATCCAGCAAGTCAAGCCAAGCCGAGAACGCGACGAGAAGGTCTCTGGCATGACGCACCTCGAAAGCGACAGCGCCATCACCGTCAGTTGGCCGGAGCTGAGGCTGGACCCTCGTTTCGATACCCAGCTGGACATGCTCAAGGACCTGCTGAAGGCGCGTGACACGGGCGGCACGCTACTGCCCAATCCCGCCTGGAAGCCCGTGCCCAAGAACATGGAGTTCCTAGTCGATGGTCAGCGAGGGCCCTTGTTCACAGCCCACCCCCTGGGCGGATGCGCGATGGGCTCCTCGATCCGCGACGGCGTGGTGAATCACCTCGGCCAGGTGTTCTGCCCCGATGCCGATCCGTCGGCCATCCACGATGGGCTCGTGGTGCTCGATGGCTCGATCATTCCCACCTCGCTGGGCATCAATCCATCGCTGACGATCTCCGTGCTGACCGACCGGGCCATCCGCACCCTCATCAAGGACTGGGGCTTCGGAGAAACCCGACCTGATCGAGGCCTGCACCGCGACCGCCCCACCGTTGCGGCGCCGGCCCTGCCCGCCCCGCAACCCACCTGCATCGAGATCACGGAACAGCTGCGGGGCTGGTTCGGCCGCTTCGGGGTGCAGATCACCCTGCGCTTTCAGGAGATCGAAGTGCAGCAGCTGCTTCATGGCCAGCCTGCCATGCGCACCTTGAAGGTCGATCCCGCCCATAGCGAGGTCAAGGTCATCGTCCCGAACGAGGGAGAGCCGTGCGACTGGCAGAGTCCAAGCACCGTCGTCCTGCACGCCCGGCTCAACGGCAGCTTGCGTGCCCTGCACCGCGCCAACACCTGTGCGCCGGAACGCATCGCCAAGGCCGGCGGCGCCTGGTTCCTCAATCGTGGCCTGCGGGACATCACCCAGTACGCCCTGCACAAGCTGTCGGGCCTGCAATCGCCGGACATCCACTATCCAAGCCTTGGCGAGCGCGCATGCAATGCCATTGCCCTGGCCAGCCGTGGCGGCGAAATCCGCATGCTGGAATACGACCTGGGGATCGAGCAGGTGGCCGTGCACAGTGGCCCCTGGGCCGACCCGCACCGGCTGCACACCAACCGTATCCGTGGATGCAAGTACGTGAGCTACACCCGGCGTGGCAACCCCTGGGATCAGCTCATGACCTTGACGCTGAAAAGCTTCCCGGGCCTGGATCTTGGTTGCCCAGACCGCCCAGCCACACTCAAGCTGAACCTCGCCCACCTGGCCGACCTCGGCGTGCCCTTGCTGCGCATCACCCGCCAGCGGGACATGCCCTCGGCGCTGATGGACATCATCAGCCTGGCGCTGCTGTTCTTGCGCATCCTGATCAGCATCCATGTATGGACCATGCGCGCACCGGACCTTGCTCCGCAGCGTAAAGTCAACCGCCTGCCCGGCACCGTGCCTGGCCTGCCGCCCCCAGAGATCACGCACCTTGACATGGGTGAACCACCGCTGGCCGACGGTACGCCGGTGCGGGTACGCCTGACCCGTTATCCCCCCCACACCCCAAAGGGCCGGGCTCACCCCCTGGTGATGCTGCATGGGTACAGCGCCAGCGGCACCACCTTTGCCCACCACTCGGTGCAGCCGGGATTGGCCAAGTACATGTGGGACCTCGGCCACGATGTCTGGCTGGTAGACATGCGCACCAGCGCAGGCATGCCCACCGCCACCTGCGCATGGACCTTCGAGGACACGGCCTATCGGGACATCCCGCTGGCCCTTTGCCACGTGGCCGATGTCTGCGGCGTGGCTCAGGTCGATGTGTTCGCGCACTGCATGGGATCCGCCATGCTGTGGCTGGCCTTGTTGACGGAAATCGAGGCGCTGGAAAGCGACATTGATCGACGGGGCACGGGCGTGTCGGCCCAGGGCGCGCTCCTGGCCACGCGCCACCTGGTTGCGCTGGCCCGTCTGCAGGGCCGTTTGGCCGATGGGCAGTCGGGCCCCTCGCTCATCCGGCGCCTGGGGATGTCGCAAATCGCGCCGATCGTGCGGTTCAGTGAGGGCAACCTGCTGCGCGCTTTCATGATGCGCTACCTGCGCCACTACCTTCCGCTGGGGCCCTACCGCTTCCGCCCGGATCCCGAGGATTCGGACACCAACCAGGTGCTGGACCAGATCATGCAGCGCCTGCTGGCCACCATCCCCTACCCCGAAGAAGAGTTCAGCATCGAGAACCCCCTTTGCCCGCCCTGGAAGACGGCCCCCTGGGCCCGCACACGCCGAAGGATGGACGCACTGTACGGCCGCGACTTCGACATCGGCAACCTCGATCAGCGCATGCTGGATCACATCGACGATCACTTCGGCCCCTTGAGCCTGGACACCCTGGAGCAGGCCCTTCACCTGGCCCGCAACCAGGCGGTGTCCGATCAGCACGGCATCAACATGGTGACCACCATTTCCCTGGCCCGCGCCATCGACAGCCTAGAAGCCATGATGTCCATTCACGGAATCAACAATGGCCTGTCTGACATTCACGGCCTGCATGCGTTCAAACGCCAAGTCCACGAATTGAAGCGTGGCCACAAATACACCGTCCACGCCATCCCCGACCGAGGCCATCAGGATTGCCTGATCGGCCGGGAAGCTTCCACCCGCGTGTTCCCCCACGTGGCCGCTTTCTTCAATCTGTAGGAGCCTCAATGTCCCCATATCTGGTCAGCATCAAGACTGCCGATTTCGTGATCGACGCGCGCGCACAAGAGGCGGACGACTTGGTCATCACCGTGAGCTTTGACAGCAAACTGGGCAGGCCGGTACTTATGGGCCTGGTTCCCAGCCCCTTCCTCGGGGACGCCGAGGGTTTCCGCAAGGCGGCCTTGTACGCCGTGTGGCCGGTGCCGAGCGGTGGCCGGCTGACCGAAGGCTTCATCGTCAACATCAACTGGAAGGCATCCCCAAACGGGGCTTGGAAGCCGTTCCTGGTGTACAGGCAGTCTTCGGACAAGGGCCTTGAGCAATTCCATGAGCCCCCGGACGACGGCAGCCATGACTTTGTCAGCTTGGACCTTGCCTGCAGCCGCTGGGCCTCCCGTTGCGTTTGCAGCGCAGAGGCGCAAGCACGTCTTGCCGACGACTTGGCGCAGGGCGTTCGCAAGGCCGAGCAGGACACCGCGCAAATCCAGGGCAGGGATCTGACAGGAGAACTCGTTTCACCTCACCAGCCTCGCCCAGGAAATTCGGCATGAGTGCCGACCCACCCCCTCCCGCATCGATCCGCCTGTGGCTGGCCTGCTGCCGGTATCCGGCCGGGTTGCTGGATCGCCGCCCCGACGACCACGATGGCGCAGGGTATCTGCCCGGTACCCTGGGCGGATGGCTTATTTCGCCGAGTGACCAGTCCATGAGGCGGCTGCTCGAGTTGCGCCAGCGCGATGGCCTGCCCGACCTGATCCTGCTGGTGGGTGACCAGGTCTACATCGACGCCACCGCCGGCGTGTTCGACCCCGCGCTGGCAGATGCCCGCTATGTGGCGCCCTACCAGCAGTGGTGGCAGGATCGAACCCGCCAGGCGGCCTTCGGTTCCGCCACCCTCGTGTCTGTCCCCGACGACCATGAATTCCTGGATGACTGGGGCCCCGTCAGTCCCGACGCCCAGGGACTAGACGATGATGGCGGCGAGGCCAGTCCCAGCCATTTCGTGAACTGGGTTCTGGAGCAGGGCCTGCGCCACTTTCAGAGCGCCCCGCTCCGATCCCAGCGCCGCGCCCCTGCATTGTTGTATGGCCCGCACAAGGTGCGCGGGCAAACCGGGCGCGTCTTCCTCGCCGACACCCGCACCGAACGCACACGCCGATGTCCCGCCAACGTGGCCTGGGCCACGATCATGAGCGGCCCGCAATGGCAGGCCATCCAGGACTGGCTGCAGGGCCCGGCCCAGCAAGGCACGCGTTTCCTGGCCTGCGGCAGCATGGTCCTGCCCCGCACGCACCGCGCCATCGGTTCAACCCCGGCCAGCGCCCTCCATGCGGACACCTGGGAAGGCTATCCCCACTCCCTCAACACGCTGCTGGCCGCCATCCACCAAGCACGGCCGCCGCATCTGGTGCTGCTGTCGGGCGATGCACACCTGGCCAACATCAGCCGGATCACCATCCGCGACGACAGCGGTGCTGCCGTGACGGTGCACAGCATCCACGCGCCCGCGCTGTATGCCCCCTACCCGTTCGCCAATGCCAAGCCGGCGGATTTCAAACTCGGACAGCACGCGTTCGAGCACGCTGGCTGCCAGTACACCTGCGATGTTGAAACCTGGTTTCCACTGCAAGGCAACGGCTTCGTCACGATCGAGTGGCCGATCGAGTCGAACGGCAACCTGCCTGTTGTCGTCACCGTGGCCATCCCCGGCGCCACGGCGCAGCAAACGCCGATGCCCGATTGGCTGGCTTCTTCAAACGCCTTGTCCGTCAGCATCGACACGATCGCACCGCAACCATGACCCGCCCCATGCCTGAGGAGGCCCAGGCCACCTCATCCGCCGCAAATCAGGAAGCGATCGACCAAGCCGTCATGGCCGAGCTGACCACCCTGTACGAGAAACAATCGCAGCGCACCGGCCCCGTACTCGGACTGGTGGCCCTGCTGATCGGCGTCGCGGCATGGCCCCGGGCGCCGCATTGGGCCGTCATCACCTGGGTCTTGGCCGAGTGGCTGACCCTGTTCATCCGTCGACAGGGGCTCAAGTCCCTCCATCGCCTGTCGCCTGATCCCCGCCAACGGCTGCGCATCGCCCAGGCCTTGCGAGGCCTTCACGCGATGACGAACGCGGCCAGCGTCCTCTTCTTCCCATTTCTTTCGGAGTTGGGACGGACCATGGTGACCCTGATCCTGGCCGGCTTGACCACTGGCGCCATCGGCACCTCAGGAGGCTACCTGCCCGTCTACCTCGTGTACGCCGTACCCGTCATGGGCGCGCTCATGCTGGGATGGGCGTTGACGCCGTTGCATGGCGAGGACCAATGGCTGGGCCAGGCCATGGCCCCCCTGATCCTTCTGTTCGCCCTCATCATGGTCGGGCTGGCGCGCGACAGCTTCCGGACTTTCAGAACCAGCATCGCCAAAAGGCTGGACGAGACCCAACTGAACCAGCAGTTGAGAGCCGCCCTCGATCAGGCCGAAGCGGCCAATGCGGCCAAGACGCGGTTCCTGGCCTCTGCCAGCCACGATCTGCGCCAGCCTCTGCACTCACTGTCCCTGTTCTTCGCCACCCTGCGCCTGCAGGTCAGCTCGGCAGATCATGTGACGCTGCTGGGGCACATCGACCAGGCATTGCATGCCTTGCAGACTCAAATGAACACCTTGCTGGACATGTCCAAGCTGGACGCCGGCATGGTCCATGTCGATTGGCAGAACATCCCACTCAAGCCGGCGCTTGAGCCGCTCATCACTGCCTACCTGCCCATTGCCCATCAAAAAGGGGTCCGGCTGGCGCTCCACTGTCCCTCGGATTTGGTCGTCAGCAGCGACGGTCAGCAGTTGAGTCGTGTGCTGCGCAATCTGCTCGACAATGCCTTGAAATACACCAACCATGGTCATGTCCTGGTCGATGCACAACAACAGGGTGACCACATCGCCGTCCGCGTCCAGGATACCGGTTGCGGCATTGCGCCCAACCATCACCGCCAGGTCTTCGAAGAGTTTTTCCAGGTCGACAACCCTGAACGCGACCGAGGCCGCGGGCTGGGACTGGGTCTGTCGATCATCCGACGGCTGGCACCCTTGCTCCACATCGAGATCGAACTACAGTCCACTCCCGACGTCGGCACAACCATGACGCTGCGGATCCCATGCGGCCATGGTGTGGGCGCCGCCCGTGCCACCCCCGTCCTGGAAGACCCGCCATCCATGCCCATGTGCCATGTCCTGGTGCTCGATGACGAGGCGGCTGTGCGGGCCGGCATGGAGGCCCTGCTCAAGCGCATGCGGTGCGAGGTGTCACTGGCCTCGTGCATCGACGAAGCCGTCGCCCTGGCCTCCCTGCGCCCCCCTGATCTGCTGCTCGCCGATCTGCGCCTGCGAGGCCGTGAAAGCGGCATTCAGGCTGTCGAGCTGTTGCGTCGCAGCCATCCCAACCTGCCGGCCATCATCATCACCGGCGACACTGCACCAAACCGGCTGAAGCAGGCGGAGTCGGCCGGCCTGCCTGTGCTGCACAAGCCCGTGGCGGCAGCCACGTTGGTGGCGGCCATTGCCGCTTGCCTGGAAAGCGCCACGCCAGACGCCCCATCGACGCTGGGCTGAACTTCGGTTTAGTTCTCGGTTGATCGACGCACGCGGCGGCCCCGCCTAGCATGGGTCACCCATCATCAACAGGACCCTTCCATGCAGAACGTGCGCCCCCTCCTTGTCATCTTCACCTTGCTGAGTGCGCCGCCCTTGTCAGCGCAAGCCGGCGAGGTCTACGCGGGCATCGGCCTGCCCGGCCTGTTCGCAGGCTACGCACACCCCGTCACCGAGAAGGTGACCTTGCGCGCCGACTACGCCACCCTGGGCAGCCGGAAAAAGGACGGCAACGAAGAGGGCATTGACTACCAGGGGCACGTCAAGATCGCGCGCCTAGGCGCCTTCGCAGACTACTTTCCTTGGGCAAACAGCGGCTTTCGGCTTACCGGCGGTGTCACGATCAACCAGATCCAGGCCAATTTGCGCTCGAAGTTCGCTGCCGGGACCATTCAAACCGTTGGGAACGACACCAATGTGCTCATCCTTCCTGGAGACCGCTTCAATGCGCGCATCCGATTCCCCAGGGTGACGCCTTTCCTGGGCATCGGCTACGGCCACCAGCCCGTCAAGACCACAGGATGGTCCTTCCATGCGGACCTCGGCGTATCCATCGGCCGCCCGAAGCTGGACATCGACACAAACCTGGTGGAAAGAGGGGCCATCAGTCAAGATGATGTTGACGAGGAAACGCGCGAACTGCGCGATGGCCTCGCCAAGGTGCGTGTGATTCCCCAACTGAGCCTCGGCGTGAGTTGGCGCTTCTGATGGCTGCCCAGGAAGGACCATGATGTTGCAACAACAAGCAAGCCTTGAAATGCGGGCCTTCGGCCATCCTGCTTTTGGGTCGCCTCCACGCGACTATGCCGACAGGGCCGACATCGTCGAACACATCTTGGCTGCCAGGCATGAGTTGCCCAGCCTCATCTTGGATGCCTCATTGCAAGTCCTTTACTGCAATGAAAAGGCCGCGCGCCTGTTCTGCATGCCCGAGACCAGCCATCTGCGCCACGATCAGCCCAGGCTTTCCGGCCTTCAGAGCTTCCCTACCCTGAAAAATGCCTCGGCTTTGTGCAGGAGAGGCATGCCCGTCGACATCATGATCCAGTTGCCGACGTTGGACCGGGCCCTGGTCAACGCCCGGATAGGCAGCCTTCTCCTCGGCGCCGAGTACCCGCATCATGGCCCCGGGTCACCGGCTTACCTGCTGCTGATGGGATTGCCCGTGCCGGAAAGCACGGCCCTGGCACGTCGCACAGCCGGTCTGTTCGAACTGTCGCCCGCCGAAGAACGTGTGCTGGGCCATTTGCTCAAGGGCGACACCGCAACGCGCATCGCCACTGAAACAGACACCGGCCTGTCAACCGTGCGCACCCACATCCAAAGCATCCTCGCCAAGACCGGCGTGAAGCGCCAAGTGGACTTGATACGCACCCTGTGCGGTTTGAGGTGCTGAACAGGCCTCCGTCATCCCCTGCGGCAAGCCACATCTCCAGGACCAGACACATGTTCCTACAATGCGAGGCTCGGGCACCGTTCACCCTATCCCATGAGACGGCGCCCTGGAAAGGGCCCCTACATGACCACCCCCGAACAAAAACGCGCCGAGCTCAAGAAAAACGCCCTTGAGTACCACGAGTTCCCTACCCCCGGAAAACTCGCGATCAGCGCCACCAAGCAGCTCACCAACCAGCGCGACCTGGCCCTGGCCTATTCGCCCGGCGTGGCCGCGCCCTGCGAGGAGATCGTCGAGAACCCGGCCAACGCCTTCAAGTACACCAGCCGGGGCAACCTGGTGGCCGTGATCACCAACGGCACGGCCGTGCTGGGCCTGGGCGACATCGGCCCGCTGGCCGCCAAGCCCGTGATGGAGGGCAAGGCCGTCCTGTTCAAGAAGTTCTCCGACATCGACGTGTTCGACATCGAGATCAACGAGAAGGATCCGGACAAGCTGGTGGACATCATCGCCAGTCTGGAGCCCACCTTCGGCGGCATCAACCTGGAAGACATCAAGGCCCCGGACTGCTTCTATGTGGAGCGCAAGCTGCGCGAGCGCATGAACATCCCCGTGTTCCACGATGACCAGCACGGCACGGCCATCGTCGTGGGCGCCGCCATGCTCAATGGCCTGAAGGTGGTGGGCAAGGACATCAAGCAGGTCAAGCTGGTCACCTCCGGCGCCGGCGCCGCCGCCCTGGCGTGCCTCACGCTGCTGGTCAAGCTGGGCGTGCCCCGCGAGAACATCTGGGTGACCGACCTGGCCGGCGTGGTCTACGAAGGCCGTGTCGAGCTGATGGATCCGGACAAGGCCGTGTTCGCGCAGAAGACCGAGCAGCGCAAGCTGGCCGAGGTGATCGAAGGCGCCGACATCTTCCTGGGCCTGTCGGCCGGGGGCGTGCTCAAGCCCGAGATGGTCGCCAGGATGGCCGCCAGGCCCATCATCTTCGCGCTGGCCAACCCCAATCCGGAGATCCTGCCGGAAGACGTCAAAACCGTGCGCGATGACGCCATCATGGCGACAGGTCGCACCGATTACCCGAACCAGGTCAACAACGTCCTGTGCTTCCCGTACATCTTCCGCGGCGCGCTGGATTCGGGCGCGACCACCATCACCGACGAGATGGAAATCGCGGCGGTACATGCGATTGCCGAGCTGGCCCAGGCCGAGCAGAACGATGAAGTGGCCCGCGCCTACGCCGGCCAGGAACTGTCGTTCGGCCCCGACTACATCATTCCCAAGCCGTTCGACCCGCGCCTGATCGTGCAGATCGCNNTGGCCCAGGCCGAGCAGAACGACGTGGTGGCCGCCGCCTACGCGGGCGTGACCCTGAGCTTCGGCCCCGAGTACCTGATCCCCAAGCCGTTTGACCCGCGCCTGATGATGAAGATCGCGCCGGCCGTGGCACTGGCGGCGGACCATTCCGGCGTGGCCACCCGCCCGATCAAGGACTACGTGGCCTACGGCGAAAAGCTGCAGAGCTTCGTGTACGCCTCGGGCACCACGATGAAGCCCATCTTCAGCGTGGCCAAGCGCGCCAAGAACAAGCGCATCGCCTACGCCGAGGGTGAGAACGAAGGCGTGCTGCGCGCCGCCCAGATCGTGGTCGACGAGGGCATTGCCCGCCCGACCCTGATCGGGCGCCCCGCCGTGATCGAAAAGCGCCTGGAGACCATGGGCCTGCGCCTCAAGCCCGGCGTGGACATCGACCTGGTCAGCACCGAGAACGACCCGCGCTACCGCGAGTACTGGCAGACCTACCACCGCCTGGCCGACCGCAAGGGCGTGACCGAGCAGATGGCCAAGATCGAGATGCGCCGCCGCCTGACGCTGATCGGCTCGATGCTGCTGCACAAGGGTGAGGTCGACGGCCTGATCTGCGGCACCTGGGGCAACACCGCGCTGCATCTGCATTACATCGACCAGGTGATCGGCAAGCGTGCCGGCGTCAAGACCTACGCCGCCATGACGGGCCTGGTGCTGCCGGGCCGCACGGTGAACCTGCTGGACACGCACGTCAACTACGACCCGACCGCCGAGCAGCTGGCCGAGATCACCATCATGGCCGCCGAGGAGATGATGCGCTTCGGCCAGCCGCCCAAGGCCGCGCTGCTGTCGCACTCGAACTTCGGCTCGAGCAACCAGCCCTCGGCCCTGAAGATGCGCGAGGCCCTGGGCCTGATCCAGGAGCGCGCCCCCTGGCTGGAGATCGACGGCGAGATGCACGGCGACGCAGCGATCGACGCCGCCTACCGCGGCAAGCTGATGCCGCGCAGCACCCTGAGCGGCGAGGCCAACCTGCTGGTATGCCCCAACATCGACGCGGCCAACATCGCCTACAACCTGCTGAAGGTGGCCTGCGGCAACAACATCGCCCTGGGCCCCGTGCTGCTGGGCGCGGCCAAGCCGGTGACCATCCTGACGCCCTCGGCCACCGTGCGCCGCATCGTCAACATGACGGCCATGACCGTCGCGGAAGCGAACGCCGTGCGCTGATCGCCAGCGTGAAAACCGCGTGAAAACATCACGCAGACGTCGTGATGACGTCATGCGAAGGGGTTAACACAAACTGTCAACCCCTGAGGCAAAGGCCCCTCGTCCCTCTTATTTCGGGACCGGGGCTCTTGAGCTTTTGCGTCCATTTCAGTAGCATTTCGGCTTTTACGGAACCCCGCACACGAGATTTGCAAGGCTGGAGACACAGCCGCCGCGATGTTGAAAAACATCGTGAAAGACATTGACGCTTTCGACGCCATTCGTCAGCACGCTACAGACCATGACCGCGCACGTGACACAGAGGGAGCCTGCTCGCGATGCCCTGACCGGACCCCACCAGGGACTGGCTCAGCGGTGGTCGCGCCGCCCGCTTCAGCAGGTGTCGCAACAGGTGCGACAGGCCGGCAAAGGCCTGCTGTCCACGGCCACGATCATGGTCACGATCGCGCTGTCTGCGGCCTTGCTCCAGCCCCAGCCCGTCCATGCCTTCTCGCGCACGGACACCACGGTCATCGACTCGGTGGTGGCGTTGTCGGCCTTGCCCAGGCAAGCCCAGGACACCCACAGCCGCATCCTGGCCGGAGGCCCGTTTCGCTTCGACAAGGACGGCACCGTGTTCGGCAACCGCGAACGACTGCTGCCCCGGCAAACACGCGGTTACTACCGCGAATACACCGTGACCACGCCCGGCGTGCGCCACCGTGGCGCCCGGCGCATCGTCTGCGGTGGCCTTGTTGTGCAAAGTCCGGAAACTTGTTTCTATACCCAGGATCACTACCAAAGCTTCCAGAAGATCGATCCCCGCCGCTGAGTCTGGTTTCACCTCTTCTACCCAAGCCGCCGACCCTGATCCCATCCATGCAAGAGCCTCAAGCGATCATGTTGTTGCAATCCATCCGCCCCAACATCGTTCAGTCCATCCGCGCCTACCGGCCTGACGATCTGCAGACTTCCGCGCACCAGATCGGCCATCACTTCCTGTACACCAACCTGGGCGCCGCCCAGAACAAGCAGGACGTGCTGGACATCATCGCGAAGGATTTCCTGTTCCCCGACCACTTCGGCAAGAACCTGGACGCCCTGTACGACTGCATCACGGACATGGTCCACAAGTCGGGCCCGCAGCCCGGTTTCGTGGTCGTGCTCGAGCTGCTGCCCGACGGCGCCCGCATGGACCGCGAATCGCGCGAGCAGCTGCTCGACGCCTTCCGCGACGCGGCCGATTTCTGGTCCGAGCGCAAGATCCCCTTCCGCGTGTTCTATTCCATCGCCGTGTCCGGCAAGGAATCGGCTGGCCACTGGGACCGCCCGGAAGCCGCCCAGAACGATGCAGCGGCCGCCAAGCCGGTCAAGGTCTCCAAGAACGCGCCCCAGCCCATGACGGTGAGCCTGCCGCCCATGAGCAGCGTGTTCGACACGGCCCAGCTGCTGGCTGCCGCCTGACCGGCCCATCGGGCCTTTCCTGCGCCAGCGTGCGCAGGCGGGGCTCGCGTGCCCCCACAACCCGCCCCTGGCATCGCCTGGGCGGGTTTTGTCTTTTGAAGGTGCTGACGCTCCAGGCAAAAGCCGAGGAGCGCGTCGTCAGGAAGGGCCCCCACAGCCAGCGCATTGGCGCCTCAGCGCCCCGCCGAGGCCCGCCACGCATTGAGCTGCTCGGCCACGCCAGCGCCAGCCGGGCCCAGGTAACGCGGCGCCACACTGAGCACCGACGCGGCCTGCACCCCCAACTGGGCCAGCCCGGGCAGGCGCCCCGTGGCCACATTGGGCACCTCCATGGAGCGGAGGTTGTCCGCCGTCAGCGGCGGCTCGCCGGGCAGCAGGCGCAGCACAGCAGCCTGCAGCCGCCCCACCACCGGCGGCACCGGGATCACCGGACGGGCCCGCCCGCTGGCACGCCCCGCCAGCCGCACCAGATCGGCCAGGGTAAGGATCTCGGGCCCGAAAAGCTCGTAGGTCTGCCCGATGGTGCCGGGATCCTCCAGGCATCGGATCAGCGCGGCGGCCACATCCTCCACCCACACCGGCTGGAAGCGCGCGTCGGCCGCAGCCAGCGGCACGACCGGTGCCACCGACTGCAGGCGGGCGAACAGGTTCAGGAAGCGGTCATGCGCCCCGAAGATCACGCTGGGGCGCAGCACGGTGAGCTGCAGGCCGGCCGCCTGGGCCGTGCGCAGGGCCTGCTCGCCCTGGGCCTTGGAGCGCAGGTAGTGAGAGGGCGCCTGGGCCGGATCATCCGGTACGCCCAGGGCGCTGACATGGATGAGGCGCTGGACACCCGCCTTGGCACAGGCCTGGGCCAGGCGCTGGGGCAGGTTCACGTGCGCGCGCTCGAACTCGTCGGGCGTGCCGTGCAGGATGGCGATCAGGTTGACGACGGCGTCGGCGCCCTGCAGCAGGCGCGCCAGGGCGGCGTCGTCCTGCACCGAAGCCTGGATCACGTCCACCGAGGGCAGCACGAACAGGTGCTTGCCGCGTTCACGGCGGCGCGAAGGCACCACCAGCCGGGGGCCGCCCGCGCCATGGCGCGCGACCAGTTGCTCGCACAGGGCCCGGCCCACGAAGCCGGTGCCTCCCAGAATCACGACGCGCTGCATGCCGCATGCTCCGCCCCGCCAGGGGCCGTTGCCGGTTGGTCTCGATGATCAGCGCCGCGGCGACCCGCCATGGTCGGCACCACCCTGTTCGTGGCTCAGGGCAGGTCGTCCGGCGGGGCGCTCGACGCCCGGGGCCCGATCACGGGGCCCAGCCTGGTTTTAATCGACAGGGGCTTGCCGTGCAAGACGTGGGCGTAAATGACCGCATTGGCCACCACCTTCTTGACGTAGTCGCGTGTTTCATTGAAAGGCACGTTCTCGGCCCACACGGCGGGCTCCAGGCGGGGCCCGTCACGCCATTTGCGGGGGCGCCCCGGACCAGCGTTGTAGGCCGCCGCCGCCATGGGCTGCGAGCCGCCGAAATCGTCCAGCACCAGCTTGAGGTAGCCGGCGCCCAGCTTGAGGTTGGTGTCGCGGTCGGTGATCAGGCCGCCGTGGTAATCGCTCATGCCCAGCTTGCGGGCCACCCAGTCGGCGGTGGCCGGCATCACCTGCATCAGACCGGAGGCGCCCACGTGCGAGCGCGCCGTGATCTGAAAGCGCGACTCCTGGCGGATCAGGCCGAACATGTAGGCGGCATCCA
Organism: Burkholderiales bacterium UBA1834; assembly: GCA_002339015.1. Classification (GTDB taxonomy): domain Bacteria; phylum Pseudomonadota; class Gammaproteobacteria; order Burkholderiales; family Burkholderiaceae_C; genus Aquabacterium. Next base: position 23,325 of record DDJC01000091.1, on the reverse strand, counting down.
GGCCCACCTCCTTGGCGGCGGCCTGGATGTCGCGGCGGAAGGCCAGGGGGTAGCGCTGGTAGAGGTCGATCTCCTGCCTGGTGCGGTCGCTGGTGTTGATGCAGCGGTCCCAGTATTCGCGGTCGCAGGCGATCTCGGCGGCCGCCATCAGCTCACGGTCGCTCAGGCCGCCGGGCTTGCCATGGCCCAGGGTGTAGTTCCACTCGCGGGCGCCTTCGCTGCGCAGGCCCAGGTCATAGAGGCGCAGGGCGCGGGCCAGGCCGGGGATGGCGGCGGCCTGCGCCAGCTCGTCGCGGCTGGGCTTGGCCGGCCGCGAGGGCGCGCCCACGCGGCCCAGGTCGTCCATGGCCAGCAGGCCGTAGAAGTTGGTGGGCTGGGCGATGCGCGCCAGCAGTTCGCGGGCCTGCTGGCGGCGGGGCTCGCCAGCCGGGCCGGCGGGGGCCTGGGCCTGCAGGGAGCGGGCCTTCCAGTACACCCAGGTGGGGTCGGTCTTCTGCTCGGGTGACATGGCCTCGATGGCGGTGTCCACCACCAGCCAATGCGCCGGCTGTCCGGACGTGGCCGAGCGCAGGGCGGCGCGGGCCATCCAGGCCAGGGTGTCGGGGTGCCAGGTGGTGGCCCACAGGGCCGAGCCCTCGGTGAGCTCGCCGGGCACCAGAGCACGCTCGAAATAGGCAATGGCCTGGGGCATCAGGCGCCAGGCGGCCGAGCGGCCGGTCGAGGCCCAGGCCCAGGCCATGTCCTCGCGGCTCAGACGCCAGCGGCGGGCGGCCCCCGGGTCGGACAGGGCGGCGGCAGCGGCTTCCGGATCCTGCGACGACCAGCGCAGCATGGCCAGCAGGTTCAGCGGGCCCACATGATCCGCAGGCACGGCTGGCGGCGGCGGCACCAGGGGCTTGGCGGGCTTGCGCTTGTTGGCCTTCCTCTCCTTCTGGGCCTTCTTGCCGACGGCTTCGGTGATGGCCACGCCGGAGGCGTTGCCCGACATCGATTCGGGCCGCACCGCGTTGTCCGTCATCAGGAAGCGCTGGGCGTTGCCCATCAGGCGGGCGACGGCCTGCGCGGTCGGATCGCCCAGCAGCCGGGCAGTCTGCGCGACGGCCTTGGGCTGGGCGAAATCCTGCGACAGGCGCAGCTTGCGCCACACATCGGCCGTGGTCAGCAGCCGGTCGGCGTAGAGCGAGCGCGCCATGGTGTCGCAGCCGAAATCCGCATCCTTCTGGGCCCACCAGGCCTGCCGGGCCTGTTCACGCAGATCGCCCAGGGCTTCCATGGGCACGCCCAGCTGCTGGCGCGCCAGCACGCCCAGGCAGGTCACGTCCCGGTCGTCGTTCATGCGGAAATAGGGCTGGATCCGCACGAAGGTGGCCCAGTCACGCCGCCGGCCCAGTTCGAGCAGCCAGTCGTTGCGCAGGCGGTCGGCCACGTAGGCATCGCCCCAGCGGGCCAGGAACTGGTCGACCTCGGTGGGGCTGACCTCGCCCAGGCGGGCCAGCATGAACCAGAAATCGCCCCAGGAGGCCAGGGGGTGGTTCTGGTTCATCAGGGTGTCGCGCAACACGGCCAGGCGGGCCTTGTCGCGCTGCAGGTAGGCACTGCGGGCGGCCAGCACGGTGTCGTCACCCGCATACGCCTGGGTTTGGGCCTGGGCCATGCCCGGTGCCAGGGTCGACACCCCTGCCGCCACCCAGGCGGCGGCCACCGCCAGCCAACGGGGTGCCCCGGCCTTGGGGGCACCCGTGTGATCAGTCCACAATCGCATCCTCGACTCTTTCCACGCAGCCGGCAGGCCGGCACAACTCGTTCATGGCTTCTTCGACCTCTTCACGCCAAGCCCTGAGGCAATCCCTGCTGCAGGCACGCGAAGCCTGGGCCGCCGGCCCGCAGGCCGCGCTGGACCAGACCGCGCTGGAAGGCCACCTGCTGGAGGTGCTGGCGCAACTGGAGCCGGATTGTCTGGGCCTGTACTGGCCGATCCGAGGTGAATTTAACCCAAGGCCCGTGGCCCTGGAGGCGATGGCGTCTCTGAATTGCAGGCTGGCCCTGCCCTGGGCCACGAAGAAGGACAGCCCGCAGGGGGCGTCAATGGCCTACCGCATGTGGGACGGCGGGGATGTCACCACCACGGATGGCTGCGGGATTCCCAGCCCCGACACGGCGCCAGCCCAGCCCGACGTGGTGCTGGTGCCCTGCGTGGGCTTCACGCGCGAGGGCGTGCGGCTGGGCTATGGCGGCGGCTACTTCGACCGCTGGCTGGCGGCACACCCGCACGTGACGGCCGTGGGGCTGGCCTGGCGGGAGGCCGAGCTGACTGGCGATGCCCTGGTGCGGGAGGTGCATGACCAGGGTCTGGCACTGGTGTTGACACCCGACGGCGTGGTCGGATGAAGATAAAAAAAGGGCCGGGCGTCCCCACGCCCGGCCCAGCCCCCTCGACTTGCCCTGAGGGGCAAGCCAGGTCCAATCGCAAGTTCCAGATTCAGTACGGTGTGTGCTTGAGGCCGCTCAGAAACGCCAGCCCAGGCCCACACCCAGCAGCACCGGATCCACCTTGAAGGTGCCGACCTTGGTGCCCGCCGACGAGATGTCCGCGCGGATCTGCACCTTCTTGACGTCAAAGTTCAGGAACAGGTTGTCGGCCAGCTTGACGTCGACACCGGCCTGCAGGGCCCAGCCCCAGCTGTCCTTCTCCACACCGGGTTGCAGCGCCGTCTGCACGGCCGGCACGAAGTGCACGCTGGAGAAGCGCGTGTAGTTCACGCCCGCACCCACATAGGGCCGCACCGTGGCCTCGGGCAGGAAGTGGTATTGCAGCGTCAACGTGGGCGGCAGGTGCTTGAGCGAGCCGATGTCGGTGCCGGCAGCGCGGATGTCATGCTTCTGCGGCACGGTCAGGATCAGCTCGGCCGCGATGTTCGGGGTGAAGAAGTAGCTGATGTCCAGCTCGGGGATGACCTTGCTGTTGACGCTCAGGTCCAGGCCGGTGCTGTCCTTGTTGGCCGGGTCGAGGTGCACGGCGCGCACACGCACCAGCCAGGGGCCTTCGGCGGGCGCGGCGGCCTGGGCGGGCAGGCTGGCCAGGGTGGACATCGTGGTCAAGGCCGCGCAGGCAGCCAGGGCGGCCCAGCGGGGGGCAGTGGTCGGGCGGATCATGGTGTTGTCCTTCGCTCTGTGATGGTGAAACTCGTCGCTGGGGTCCATTGCAGCAAGCGGCCACGCCCCGGCACTTGATCCATCACAAGTCCATCACCGGGCCCTGGCGCCCCATGGCGCTGATCACCACGGTGTTTGCGCTGCCTCAAATGCGCGCCGCCTGCAGCACATCGGGTAGGCTTGGGGCACATGCACCTCCCCTTGCAACTGCTCAATGCCCAGGGCCTGACCCTGCACGGCCTGTGCACCGTGGTGGCCCTGCTGGTCTACATCCTGACCGCCCACGTGATGCGCCAGCGCCGCCATCCCTCGGCGGCCATCGCCTGGGTGCTGTTCATCCTGCTGCTGCCCTACGTGGCGCTGCCGGCCTTCCTGCTCTTCGGCTCACGCAAGATCAAGCGGCCCAGCACGCGCGTGCGGCCCGTGCCGGTTGCCCCCGCGCCCGGCATGCCCTGGGCCATCGACACCCTGGTGGACATGGGCCAGCCACGGCCTGCGCCCTGCCCCCAGCTGGCGCTGCATGCCGATGGCCGCCAGGCGTGGCAGGCCCTGCTGGACACGATCGACGGCGCCACGGACACGCTGGACATCTGCACCTTCATCCTGGCCAGGGACAGCGTGGGCCAGGCGCTGATCAGGCGCTTGGCTGACAAGGCTGCTCAGGGCGTGCGCGTGCGCCTGATGCTCGACGGGCTGGGCCAGTTGATGTCACGCCCGCCCGACCTGGACCTGCTGCGCCGGGCCGGCGGCCACACCGCCCTGTTCGTGCCACCGCTGCGATCACCCCTGCAGGGCCGCACCAACCTGCGCAACCACCGCAAGCTGGTCGTGGCCGATGCGGGCCGGGACAGCGCCAGGCTGTGGTGCGGCGGGCGCAACCTGGCGGCCGAGTACTTCGAAGGCGAGCCTGGCAACCCCGCCTGGCGCGACCTGAGCCTGGACCTGCGGGGCCCGCTGGTCAGCCAGGCCAGCGCCCTGTTCGAGCAGGATTGGCTGTTCGCCCAGGGCGAGCGCCGACCGGTGCCGACACCGTTTCCGCCCGCGGCACCGCCCTCGCCGCCCGATGCGCCGCTGCGGGCAGCGCACGCGCCCCATCCCGCGCCGGGGTCGGTGCAAGGGTCGGTCGAGTGGCGCCACGGCGCGCAGCTGGTGGCCTCCGGCCCTGACCAGGTCGACGACACCATCTATGCCCTGCTGGTGACGGCCACCTACCGCGCGCAACGCAGCGTGTGCCTGTCCACGCCGTACTTCGTGCCCGATCCGGCCTTGCTGATGGCACTGTGCCTGGCCGCGCGCCGCGGCGTGCAGGTAGATCTGCTGCTGCCGGCGCGCTCCAACCACCGCATGTCCGATCTGGCGCGCAACCGGGCCCTGCGCACATTGGCCCTGGCCGGCGGGCGGGTGTGGCTGGCGCCGGGCATGCTGCACGCCAAGCTGGCCGTGTTCGACGACGACCTGGCCCTGGCCGGTTCGGCCAACCTGGACAGCCGCAGCCTGTTCCTGAACTACGAGCTGATGCTGGCCTTCCATGACCACGATGACATCGTGCGCCTGCGCGACTGGTTCGGGGCAGAGCGGGCGCAGGCCACCAATTTCACGCCCCGCCCGCCCGGATTGGTGCGCGATGTGGCCGAAGGCCTGCTGCTGTGGCTGGCTTTTCAGCTCTGAGGCGCGGGGGGCATCCGCATGCAAATGGCTTTGCAGCCCTCAAAAGACTTGATCAGGACGCTTCAGGCCGCCACAAGCTGCGCGGCACCGCGCACACCACGGGCACCACGGACTGGATCACAGCGCGCTCCAGCGCCTCGGGCTGGCCGCCGTGCAGCGGCAGCACCACCAGGGTGTCGGCCCGCACCAGCAGCAGTTCGCGCAGCACGGTTCGCCCGTCGGCCAGCGTGATCAGCAGGTTCTCTTCAGGGTGCCATTCACCTTCGGTGTCGAGCAGCAGGTACTGGCCATCCTTGGCGTAGGGGGCGAGCGCATTGCCCTTGACCCGCAAGGCGTAGGCGCCCGGTGCGTGTAGCGGCATCAGCACGTAGCCGTCGCTCTCGCCATCAGGCAGATCGATGCGCTCGACATCGCCCGTGCCACTCACACGCACGGTGCCCTTGACCTGGGCGCGCATCCCGCTGGCGATGGCATAGACCGCCGCGGCCTTCGACTCGGCATGGGGCCCGAGCAGGTCGATCTGGTCGGGCGGGCCTTCGCCGCTGGCCAGCCAGCGTGAGGACACACCCAACTGCTGCGCCAGCGCCGGCGTGTGCTTGCTGCCCTGGGCGCCCGCCTCGGTGCGCAGCAGGTACTGGATGGACTGAGGCTTGATGCCCACGGCGCGCGCCAGCTCGCTCTGGTTCGTGCGGCCGGCCCTTTTCATGGCCCACAGCAGCCGCCCCGTGAAGCTACCCCATTCATTGTTCATGGCGACATCCTACAAAGCCATTTGTGGGGTGGCTTGCAAAATTTCCTGCTTTGTTCTACAAATACATCTTCAAATCACAAACGCACTCGGGGATACGCACATGACACCTCAGGAAGCGCTTCAGAAAGCCATCGACATCGTCGGTTCGCAGGCCCGCCTGGCCCGCGAGATCGGCGGCGGCATCAAGCAGGCCCATATCTCTTACTGGATCACCCATGCGGAGGTGGTGCCGGCCGAGCACTGCCCCACCATCGAGCGCATCGTGCAGCACGCCGTGCGCTGCGAGGATCTGAACCCGCGGGTGGATTGGTGGGTGCTGCGGCATGCGGCGGTGGCCGCGCAATTGCAGCCGGGCTTGCGCACGGGCACGCATTAAGTTTTTGCCACCTCCGCACCAGACACAGCAGCCCCCAGGGCGCGGCCTAGCCATCGGCCATGCTGCAGCGGCTCTCCCCCGCGTTGTGCAGTAAGGCGCCCTGGGCGCGGAGGTGGCTTTTTTATTTCTCGGACACGGGGGCCCATTGAGGCATTGCCGCACGGCGCGCGCCACCAGCGCGAAGAGGATTTCCACTGACTGGTGGCGTCATCAGGCGCAGGCCACCCAGGCCCGGTCAAAGGCCTAGCTCGGTCAGCCCGGGGTGGTCATCCGGGCGGCGGCCCAGAGGCCAATGGAACTTGCGGTCTTCCGCCTTGATCGGCTGGTCATTGATGCTCGCGTGGCGATGCGTCATCAGGCCCTGCGCGTCGAACGCCCAGTTCTCATTGCCGTGGCTGCGGAACCAGTTGCCGGCGTCATCGTGCCACTCGTACACAAACCGCACCGCGATGCGGTTGCCCTCGAATGCCCAGAGCTCCTTGATCAGGCGGTAGTCAAGCTCCTTGGCCCACTTGCGCTCCAGCAAGGCTTGCGCCTCTGCACGGCCCCGGGGGAACTCGGCCCTGTTGCGCCAGACCGTGTCAGGGCTGTAGGCCAGCACGATGCGTGCAGGGTCGCGGCTGTTCCAGCCATCTTCGGCCAGGCGAATTTTCTGGATGGCGGTGTCGTGGGTGAATGGGGGCAATGGCGGGCGGGTGTCCATGGCGGTGTCCTTCAGGGTGATGGTCATGAGGTACCGCAGACCAGCGGCATGTAGACAGATCTGTCTACGTGGGCGCATTCTGACGCAAGTAGACAAGTCTGTCTATAGTGTTGCCATGAACAAGAAAACCGATGCCAGCGTCAGCCCCCCATCCGCCAGGGAACGCATCCTGCGCACAGCGCATGACCTCTTCTATGCCGACGGCCTTCGTGCCACCGGGATCGACCGTGTCATTGCCGATGCGGGCGTGACCAAGGTGACCTTCTACAGGCACTTTCCCAGCAAGAATGACCTGATCCTGGCGTACCTGACCCTTCGCCACGAGCGGTGGATGGGGTGGTTCACAGAGGCCTTGGCGCGCCATGGCGAAACCTCAAAAGGCGCACACGCCCTCATCCCGGTGATGAAGGAATGGTTCGGCGGCAAGGCGCTGGGTGATTTCCGCGGCTGTGCGTTTCTCAACGGCGTCACGGAAATGGGGCCCGTGATGCCTGCCGTGGTTGAGGCCACCCGTCAGCACAAGCAGCAGATGACCGATGCCATCGAAGCACTGCTGCCGCCGTCAGGGCGGCGAAAGAAGATTGCCGAGGCCTTGTCCACGGCTGTGGATGGCGCCATCGTGCATGCCCAGTACAGCCGTGAATCGATGCCCGCGCTCAAGGCGCTCCAACTCATTGTCGAGAAGCTGACCGACACGGACTGAGTGCGGCGCAAGGTGTGGCGCAAGGCACGGGCACATCTGGGCACCCGCAGCGACAATGGTGCATGGAACAAAACATCGGTACCAGGCCAATCCTCCGCACACTGCCCAACGGTGTCCGGCTGCTGGCCCTCCCCATGCCCCACGTGCGGAGCGTCAGCGTGGGCGTGTTCCTGCGCGTGGGCTCTCGCGACGAGACACCCGCCACCAACGGCATCAGCCATGTCCTGGAGCACATGGCCTTCAAGGGCACCACCACGCGCTCGGTGCAGGCGATCAACCTCGATGCGGAGCGGCTGGGCGCGGATGTCAACGCCTACACCGGCAAGGACAGCACCGGCTACTTCATGACCGGGCTGGGAGAGCACGCGCTGCAACTGCTGGGCATGACGGCCGACATCGTGCTGCACGGCACCTTCCCTGAGGCCGAACTGCAGCGCGAGCTGGAGGTGATCCGCCAGGAAGCCATCGAGTACGACGAAGACCCTGACGACAGCGCCAACGACCTGCTCGACCGCGCCATCTGGGGCACCCATCCCATGGGCATGCCCGTGATCGGCACGGTCGACAACATCGAGGGCTTCACGCGCGACGATCTGGTTCGCCATGTGCAGCAGCATTACGTGGCGGGCAACACGGTCGTCGTGGCAGCCGGCCACTTCGATGTCGGCGCCTGGATGCGCCTTGCGGAGGATCTGTTCACGGCGATGCCTGCATCGGCCCACAATGGCGGCTCGCAGCCCCCCGCGCCCGCAGCGTATGCCGGCCAGGCCGTGGCCCGGCGCTTCACGCAGGTGTCGCAGGTGTTCCTGAACATCGCCTATCCGCTGATGCCCACGGGCCCGGACGGCATGCCATCGCAGCGCTTGCGCCTGACCGCTGCGCTCGCGGCCAATCTGTTCGGCGGCGGCATGTCGGCCCCTTTGGTCGACACGGTTCGGGAGCGGCTGGGCCTGGCCTACACGGCCGATGCCAACCTGGACAGCGGAGACAACTGGCTCAATTTCGTGGTGCATGCCGTGACCACGCCGGACAAGATCGAGGCCCTGGTGCAGGCGACGGGCGCGCTGCTGCAGGCCCAGACGGCCAGCATCGACCCGGTGCACCTGGAGCGGGCGAAGAACCAATTGACTGTGTCCTGCGTGCGCGCCAGTGAGCGGCCTTTCGCCATGATGGAGCGGGCTGTGGAGGAGCTCTGGGCCAGTGGAGGCGTGACGCTGCTGGGCGAGACAACGGCGCTGATTGACGACATTCGCTCGGAAGAGGTGCGGGATGTGTTTGCGCGGATGCTCGCGCATCCACCGGCGTTGTCGATCACGGGCAAGGGGGTGAGCGCCAAGTCTGCGCGATTGCTGGCGGGGGCGTTGGCGGCCAGCGTGCTTCAGAAGCCCTAGGAGCGCCGGAAGTCGCAGACAGGTTTCACGCGGACCACTGCTCGCCTCAAGGGCGTGTGGACAAGCACCATCGCCTGCCATTGCAGGATGGATGCGTTCTTGGCTTTCCGGTGTCCGGCGGCACCACGACAATCCGCAGTGCAAGCGACGGCTGGTTGCTCCAAGGCTCGGCGCCGAACGGCTCTAACTGGCCAGAAGCGGCCCCTTCATGCATTTCAGGGGGATGACCACTTCAGGCTGCAAGTCGACACTCAGCCACGGACGCTGAGCGTCGGCTTTGATCGATAGCTGTCGTCGACTAGGGGCGTGGCCGTCCACGCCGCCTTGGACGTCGACACCCCACGGCTCTTCCCAATGGCGCTAACCGAGTGCCCCGAGGCTATTTCAGATTCCTCAGCTTCTTGGTTGACTGGGTCAGCAGTGAATGCACATCGAGGCCATGCTGGTTGACGAGCTTCTGGATGTGCGCGACGGACAGGTCGCGGAAATTCAGCGATTCGAAGCTCTTGAAAAAGTCTCGCAGCCGCTTGACGAACTGCTTCAGCTCCTGCTCGCGCATCACCTCCACATCATGGGTAAACGACGCCGCGCTGGCGACGTTGTGGGTTGGATGGATGAGGATGCGCTTGACTTGCATGCCTGGGTAGTGTTTTGTAAACCAGGCGCTGGACCGATTCATTTGCTCGGCTTCGCGCTTGTTGATCTCCGACCTATTGATCTCGACCTCGTCCTTGCACTCCCACAAAATGTATTGCGAGTCGTCGAGTGCCCAAAGGTTATCGGGGCCTTCCTTCCACTCTTTGTCGGGACGCTCGCCCGCAAAGCCTATAGCCCGGCTGATCTCATCCAGGGCTTGTTCAAATTTATCGGCCTTAACGCCGAACGCGATGCGGCCAAGGATTTCGGATACGGCAATGTCAAGCTGCTCGTAGCTGTCGAATTTCGCAACCCATGCGGCGATGCGCTCGATGCGGCCTTGGCTCACCACCGTCAACTTGGCGACGGTCACGCCCTCCGGTGGCTTCAAGAGAAGGCGGTTTACCTTGTGGGCAGCGAGCTGCAGGCGCCGAGATTCGATGCGATTGCCCCTGTATTGATAGCGCGCGATTTCCTGCAGATACCAGCCCTGGTCCTGCTTATCGACCTGTTTCTTGTCCAAGGCCTTCTGTAGCATGTCGGCTGCGCTGGCGTAGTCGCCATCGAGATAAGTCTTTTCCGCCGCCAACTCCGCCGCATACATGCGCAGGACTTTTTCGTTGGCGCCGGACGGTTTTACCTTCTCCATCTGCTCGACGTAGAAGGCCTTCCAATCTTCATCGCGGCTAAGACATTGGCGAACCAGTGCATTGAAGGCATCCGCCGGCGTATCGCCGCTTTCGATGTCCTGCTTCGCCATCCCAGCGATCTCCAGGCCAATCTCGATCTGCCTGGACATCTGCGACGAAAGAAAGGTGCGCGACGCTTTGTCGCGAACGAGTCGAGTCAGGTCGGCGCCGATGATGACGACGACTGAGTAGTCCTTCTCGCCGCGGACGCTGCGACCCATACCCTGTTCGACCGTGCGCACGGTACGCATCAACGTGGCCACGCTGTCGGGCCGGCATGCCTCTTCATGGAGATCGATCAGGCTTTCCGAATACGGCTTGCCGTCGAATACCAAGATGCGGCAGGTGTCGTCCGGTAGGTCGATCCCGTCGTAGCGGTTGACGAGGACGACGGTGTTTTCGTATTCGCCTTTGCGCAGCTTCTCAATTACGTCGCTGACGGAGTCCTTGTCCGCGACGGTGGCACCGTAGGACTCCCAGTCCTTCACTCTCGCGAAGGCCGTTGCAAGAGCAACCACGCCGAACTGGCGTTTGGACTTCGGCGCGGCGTAGCCCTTCACGATTCGCTCGCGATCAAGCTCTTCATGGATCAGCGAGGGTAGCAGGACCATTTTCTCTCCCGACCAGCTTTCTTTAGCGTAAGTGAGCGGGTGAAGGATGGTTTCCGGCTTGAGCTGAAGGCCCTTAATCAGGAATGCGTCGTCGGTCACCGTGGCCGACATGAAGACGCGGTGTGCCGCATCTTCGTAGCTGCCAAAGGCTGCCAGCGGTGGAATACGCGGCTCAATTTCGATGGCCAAGCCGGACACGACACACTGACAGGATTCGAGGATGTCCTTTAGGAGCGGCCAAGCAAACTTGACAGACTTGCGCTCCGTGTGGGAGGCGAGGATGTTGGCCACATCGGCTGCGCGCTCAATCCACGCCCAGTAAGGTACTTGCAGAAGTGAGTCGCGTTTGCCGTTGCTGATGTCTGCAAATGTCCCGACGCCTTGTTGTTCCAGGTCGGTCGTGAAGAGCGTCTTGATGGCGTCGTAGGCCGGTTCATCCTTTGGGATACGAATTCGGCAGGCTTCGCGAATCGTATCGGCGCAGGCGTGTGCGTCATCCATCAGCAGGGTGCCCACGGCGATGGACTTGTGGTGCAGCCCGAACTTGGTGAGGCCATTGAACAGCTTCTGGACTGACGTGATCAAAATCTTGTCACTGTTCAAGAAGTCGTCGGGCAACTCGGGGTTGGCCTGGCAGGTGGGGATTCCGAACTGCTTGGCCTGCTCGATCGTCTGTTCGATCAGAAAATTGTCCGGACAAAGATATACGGCCGGCCCTTTGCCGTTGTTGAGCTGGGACTGCAGCATCAGTAGGCCGATCAGGGTCTTGCCCTGCCCCGTGTGTAGCTTGACGATCACGTCCTGCTGCTCTCGATGGCTAGCAAACCAATCCTTCAGCACTGCCGCCTGGGCGGGCCGCAGCGGTCCCTTGTCGTGCGCACGATCCAAGGTGTCATACAGCTTGACCGGATCGGTCGGGCGTTCAGCCTTTTTGCCGGCCAGTCGCTTTTTGAAGTCAACCATCTCTGTCTCCCATTTTGATTCGGTACGCGCGCGTCACTCAGTCGCTTCGACTTCCACTTCGACCTCGTTGCCCTCAATCTCGGCTTCGGTCTGGGCCTGAAGTTCGGCGATCGCTGCGCGCAGCGGTTCGTAGATCGTGATTTCGCCGCCCAAGACTTCAAAGGTCACCGCGAGCACATAGCGCGCCGTCGAGTCCGGGTCATGACTCCAACCCTGATGGCCGACCACAGCGATGCAGAAGTGGTCGGGAAGGCTGTTCGACCGGACGACCGCCCAGTCCTTCTGTACTGTCCCGCTGTTGCGCTTGAAGTCGTGGATCAGGCCGTCCTGTGGCTTGTCATGCAGCACCCAGGGCAGTGTGGTGCCTGGCAGCGGCGTTTCGCCATTCGCCGCATCTTTCATGGCGCGCACTCGGAAATCATGCAGCCCCTCGCCCAGCCTGCTGGCTTTCCAATCGACCCAGGTTGAGAGATACCGGCGCAGGTTGCGGCGCGTGCGCCGCGGCTGGGCGACGTAGGACAAGGTCACGTCAATACGGATGTCGAATTCATCGGCCTGCTGACGCAGCGCGGCGGGGATGGGCACTTGAAAGATGTGACACTCCCCGGCGTGTATTCTGGTTTCCCCGCTCGTGATGAGCGTCGTTCGATGGTCGGTATTGGTAGTGGCTCGTGCCGCATCCGGTATACCGAAACCCAAGCTACGGAAAGCAGTGGACGCCGAGGCGAATAGGGCCTGCTTCTCCGGTGGCGTCATGCCGGGCGGCGGATTGCGCAAACGTCTCAGCAGGTCTTCTGCCCAAGCCGGCCACTGTGCCGATTGCACGACGAGTGCGCGGTATAGCAGCGCCGGCTCAGCGGGCAAGACACGCTGCACTTGGGCTGCAATACGCGCGACCTTGGGTGCAGCAAAAGAGGTGCCTGCAGTGTCACGGTCCGCTGCGGGTCCGGGACCATGCAGCGTCGAGCGGACGAGATTGGGGCAAGCGGCAGGGATGACGCCGCCGGCCTGTAGGTCAGGGGGCGCGCTGTTTGTGCGTGCGGCATCGCCGCCATACTCAACAACTTCAGGTTTGATGACGTTCCAGATGCCGGGGCCCGTCCGAGAGAATGCAGACGGACCTGCAGGCTGCGTGGCGAAGGTGCGCCATGAGCCTTGCTCTGCCACGTCATAGGCGATTGAGCCAACGGTCAAGGCCTGCAGGCTTTGACCTGGGTTAGCGATGCGCGCTGAGCTTTCCACCAGGTAAGCCGGGTAGTCGCGGCCGGCGGTCAGATGGTCGGCGATGCCCAGGAATGGCGGCGTGCCTTGCAGCGGCAGGTTGCCGGCGCTTTGCACGATGAGCACATCCCGTTCATTGCACAACTGGTCAATCTCCGCCGCCCACGACGACATGTAGCGCGTGCGACAGTAGCTGCGCGCGTTGATTGAATGGTTGAAGATGCGGGTCTGGCGCGGGCTATCGTTGAAGCGTTCTACCGCCTTTCGCAGCGCCTCGGGTGGGAACAACTCGACCGGCATCGCGTTCTGAGCGTCGAGCACGCGAGCGTTCTGAATCCAGAACGGCAATTGCGGCGTGCCGTCAGCCGGAACTTCTTCGCCATAAAGCACTGCCCCAGCGACGCGCGTGCCGTGGCCACCTGGCGCGACTTCATCGGCGATGGCCGTCGCGGCTTGGCCCGGCAGAAAGCAATGCGAAGTGGCTTGGTCGATGCCCGGCTGGAGCATGACGTGCGCTTCTTGGATGCCGCTGTCGATGACGCAGACGGCGGGCGCATCAGCGGCGAGTGCGACCGGCGCGACGGCGGTTGCCGCTTGCACGCCTTGCTGGCTCTGGTGCTGGGGCAGCGCGATATCTTCCGGTTCGACGACTTCGAAGATGTAGGGATAGTTCAGGACGAAGTCCTTCAGCCCCTTGCCCGAGATTTTCAGCCGAACCGTAAAGCTGTCCGGCAAGACGCCCGCGTCGAAGTCGGCGCTATCCCGCATGTGCAGGATTTCGGCTTGGTAGAACTCTGTGAACTTCTGGATGGAAGTCTCGCGCTCGATCTTGATGTCGTCCCACTCGTTGTACGCACTGGCCCGCCGCTCAGACCATTCGTACTCCTTGGCCGCCCACTGGGCGTCAGTCGCGCGCTTGCCTCGCACCGGGCGCGGCGGAATTTCCTGCGTGCCGGCACAGGCGATGCCAACGTCAACGATGTAGAGCTGGTCTTCGTCGATGTAGCCCCACAAAGCCATCAGCTGATCGGAAAGGATGCGGCCCAGCCGGTCTGTCTGGTTGGGATCGTCGAACAGCGTGTGGACCTCGGCGATGGTCGCCGAGCCGTGCATGGTGACAGCAAATCCCTGGGCCATGTTGCGGAACGCCGTCAGCTGAATGTCCTCAGACGCCACGATCACATAGCCGTCTTCCTGTTCCGCCACGATTTCGAATTCGAACTTGGCGCGCAGCGCGTCTAGGTCGAGGCCGGTGTCGATCTGCAGCAGGATGGGAATGCCCGCCGGGAGGTCGGGCAAGGCCAGCCCTGCCGCCTGTCGCTGCGCCTTGCGGGCCTGCCAGTTCTGACTGAGCGCCTGCGCCGCCGTGTCCAGGGCGACGCTGTGCGCTTGGCGTTGCGCTCCCTTATTGGCGAGCGTTTGCGGCGACGGATCGCCGCCTCCGCGCAGGCGCGCTTTGCCTTGATAGCGCAGCAGCAGTGGCAGGTGTTCAAAGTTGTGCGCACCCGGCATGGCTAGGCTTTCTGCGCTGCGTCGTGCCGCTGAAGCTCGTCGATGGCCCTAAACAGCTTGTCTTGCGACAGGGAGGGGTGGCCGGCCAGCACGGCAGCTTTGGCGGCGTCCTGGGCGGCCTTCACGACCATCGCGGCCGACGATCCTTCGAGTTTGGCAACCAGGGTATCCCAGTCGATAGGTTTCTCCATCCGCACGCTGGAGAGCGTCAACTTCAGCAATTTCTCGATCTCTGCTTTCCCAGGCAGCGGGATGGCGAAGACATCGTCAAAGCGTCTGAACAGCGCCGGGTCCAATGCGGACTCCAGATTCGTCGTCGCGACCAGTAGGCCCGGCGCGTCGTATTCCTCCATCAGTTGCAGCAAGGAGTTGACGATGCGAGAGACTTCGCCGATGTCTTTGGAGGCCGTGCGTGACCGGGCAATAAAGTCGCATTCGTCGAGCAGCAGCACGCAGGGCTTCTCGCGGGCGCTGCTGAAGATGGATCGCAGGTTCTGGGCTGACTCGCCGAAAAAAGACGAGATCAGCACATCGAAGCGCACTTTCATCAGTGGCAAGCCAGTATTCCATGCCAACCGCTTAGCGCCCAGCGATTTGCCGCAGCCCGGTGGCCCGTAAAGCAACACAGTCTTGCGGGGCTTGAGCCCGAAGGTACGCAGCCGGTCACGTGCCGCGTACTCGGCTTCGATGCGGGCGAAGCGCTGCTCTACTGCTTCGGGCAGCACCATGTGGTGTTCCAACTGGTCGTGCGGAATGAGCGTGGCCAGCGTCTCTCCGTGACGCCGGCTCATGGGCAGCTCTTTCAGCGTGCGCTCAATGTCAGCCGAGGGAGTCGGCGACGGCGGTGCACGTCTTGTCTTGGGCTGCTTGAGGATAGCCTCCAGCTGCTCAGCCAGTCTGACGTGGCCTGTCTTGCGTTCTGCTTCGACGATCTTGCCAGCAAGCCGGTCCAAGTCGGATTGCGAACCATCGGCAATGGCTCGTACTACTCTTTTCAGAATATCGGCGTTCATGCGATATCACCTTTACTTGCGAGCCGTCGGACGAGTGATAGCATGCCGACAGACTGGATTCCATTGCCAAAGCCTAGTCCGCAAAGTTGCGGCCGGATCGAGTGTTGCAGGAGCATCGCAGTCATGCGACGACCTCCAGGCCGCGCTTCTGCACAAGGTGCAGTAGCTTGAGCGCAGTGCCCGCCGGCTTCTTCTGCCCGATCTCCCACTTCTGTACGGTCGAGAGACTTGTGTTCAGCAAGCGCGCAAAAACCGCCTGGCTGACATGCGCGCTCTCGCGGATGCGTTTGATTTCGGCCGGCTCCAACGGCTCGACCGGAGGTGGCCACAGCGGGTCGATTTCGCGCAGCGTGACTTGATCCATCACACCTGCTTTCCGAAGGCCCTTGGCGGTATCGCGCACGGCTTCAATGATGGGTGACCTCGTCTTGCTCATCGCAATCCACCTCCGCCAGCGGTCCGTCAATAAAACCCGTATCTTATAGCACCTGGTGCTACAGGCCCTCCAGTAGGAGTTCTTAAGGAAGGGGTACGGCTCCCAGCGGCCGGTTGCGGTCCGACAGCGGCACTTCGGCTGGCAGGCTCAAATGGCGCCTTACGCTGCATATCTGCCCTTCCCAAATCACCAGAAACTTCAGCTACAGACCGCGCACAGCCGCTCGCTTCACAGCTCCAATGCAGGCAGCCAAACGGTTTGACTGCGACGATCAGAGGGCCTCAGTCTGAGGCCAGGAGGTGTCCACTGAAACGGTGGCGACTCAACTTGACGATGAAGTTCCCCGATCAGGTTTGGGCGACAAAGGGCGATCAGGCCAACGCAGGTCGAAGCAGGCACCTCCGCGCACCGATCGGTGGCAACTCGCGATGCCGTGGTGCGCGCGCGCAATGGCGGCCACCACAGCAAGGCCCAGTCCACTTCCGACATCCGCCCCCCTCGCGCTGTCATCACGTATACGCCGAAACGCGCCGAACACCTGTGTCGCGGCTTCCGGTGGGATGCCAGGCCCCTCATCGTCCACGCGCACAATGCACCATCCATGCGCCTGTCTCGTCTCAACAAACACCTGGCCAGGCACTGCATGCCGCCTGGCGTTCTCCAACAACGCGAGCACGGCTTGTCGAATCCGCACGGGATCGCACACCGTTGACTTGACCTGCAGATCCAAGGCCAGGCGCTGGCCCGCCGCCTGGTGGGCATGGCGGCAAAACTCCACCACCGATTCGATTTCTCTGTCCAGATCGGTTTGCTGAAGGTGCAGATGCAAATGACCGCCCTCGGCCAGGCTGACGGCGCGCAGGTCTTCGATCAGACGGGCCAGGCCATCGACCTGGTTGAGCAGGCTGCGGAACTGCGATTCATCGGGGGTGAACACGCCCTCGGCCAGGCCTTGCAGGCGGCCGCGCAGGATGGTCACAGGCGTGCGCAACTCGTGGGCGATGGCCGCGTTCCAGAACGCCATCTCCTCGGTGGTACGCTGCAACTGGGTCGCCAGGGCGTTGAAGTCGTCGGCCAGGCCGGCCGCTTCGCTGAGGGAGCGGTCGCCCGCGACGGCACGCGCCCCCAGATCGCCCTGGGCCACACGCCGAATGCCATCCGTCACCGAGTTCAACGGCACCAGGATGCGACGCGACAGGCGCACGCCCACCACCATCGCGAACGCCAGGCCCGCCAGCGTGGTGGCGCCGATCCAGATCCACTCCGGCGCGGTCGGCACCAGGCTGTTTTGTTCGAACAGCTCCGGCCAGCGGTTGACGGCAAAGAAATAGAACACGTAGGAGGTCAGCACCACCAGCAAGGTCACGCCAAAGGCGATCGCCATCATGTACAGCGCGATCTGACGGCTCAGGCCGACCAGCTTCATTCCTGTCCCCACAAACGGTAGCCGACACCACGGATGCCAACGGGAATGCCCTGAACACCCAGGTCTTCCAGCTTCTTGCGCAACTTGCTGATGTGGCTGTCGACCGTGCGCTCCTGAGCATCCCCCTCGGGCAGACAGGCCGTCAGAAGTTCAGCACGGGTGAAGACCCGCTTGGGCGCGCGCGCCAGGTGCGTAAGCAGCTTGAACTCGGTGAGGGTCAAGGCCAGGCCGTGCGTGGCCCCGTTCACGGCCACGGTGGCTTCGTGCTGTTCCAGGTCGATCTCGAACGGCGGCACCCTCAGCACGCGGGCGCGATGGCTGGCGTCGGCCATGGATCGACGCAGCACCGCCTGTGTGCGGGCGACGACCTCGGCTGGGTTGAAGGGCTTGACCACGTAGTCGTCGGCGCCCAGGCGCAGTCCCATCAGCTTGTCGATGTCCTGGTCCATCGCGGTCAGCATGATGACCGGGGTCTCCCCGCGGTGACGGATCTCGGACAGCACCTTCCAGCCATCCACCTTGGGCATCTGCACGTCGAGCAGCACAAGATCCGGCTTGAGCGACAGGTGCAGGTTCAGCGCGTCATGGCCATCGGCGGCGCGGACCGTGCGCAGGCCGGCGCGCCCCAGATAGGCCTGGAGAATCTCCGCGATCTCGGGTTCGTCTTCGGCAATCAGTACCAGCGCCCCCAGGGTAGCGAGGGCGCCAGCAGACAGGGGGGAGAAGGTCATGGGCGTGCGTCAGCGTCAGGGCTTGTCGGGCTTCTCCATCGTACCTCCACACACCCGCAGCACAAGCGCCACCCTGCCGACCCAGACTGGCGTGAAGGAAAGTAGACTTTTCCAGGCAGGGCTCAACCCACAGCGGCAAAGGAAATGACGTGCTCGACAGATCAGCAGGCTCTGCAAAAGCCAAATATCCACTTTCCATGCGCATCCTTCACTGGCTGCGGGCCGTGCTCATCCTTGGCCTGATATGGGCGGGTTGGACCATGACCGGCCTTCCGCAAGACACGCCCATGGAGACGTTCGATTTCTTCTACAGCAATCACAAACAGTTTGGCGTACTGGTGTGGTTGATCGCGCTGGTCCACCTGGTCATGCGCTGGCGCAGCCGTGCGGTGTTGCCACCTGCACCGAACAGGCTGAAGCCCTGGGAGGGGCTTCTGTCCAAAATCGTTCATCGCGCCATCATGGTGCTGACGATCCTGGTGCCGATGCTGGGCTATGCCATGTCATCCAGCTACACGCAGAGCGACGGCGTTCCGTTCTTCTTCTTTGGACACCTGCCGGAAGTCCTCCCCAAGAACGATGCCGCGTTTGAAGTCTTCGACGCGCTGCACACCTACACGGCCTACACCCTGTTGGGCCTGGTGGTGCTGCATGTGGCAGGGGCCCTCAAACATCGCCTGACCGACAAGGGTGGTGAAAGCGATGTGCTGTCGCGCATGGTTTGAGGCAGACCTCGACATCGAATCGCCTGGCTTTGGCAGCTCTCCATCGCATCTCCACATAGCCGCAGCACAAGCGCCAAACTGTTGATCCAGACTGCCCTTGGTTCGCTGGCCCCGATGCGCCAGCGCATGAAAGAGCTGTCATGAAGATCACACCATGGGGCCGCTGCGGCGGTCTGCATGCCCTGCTGCTGGCCACGTTGGTGGGCTGCGGCCCCAAAACCGATCTCGATGTGCATACACCCGCGCCCCTGGTGGCGGTCGAAACCGTCACGCCGGGCCGGTTTGAGCTGAACGAGGTCCTGCCCGCACGGGTGGTGCCTGTGCGCATCGCCGAGATCCGCCCCCAGGTCAGCGGCATCGTGCGGCGCCGGCTGTTCGAGCAGGGTGCGCCCGTGCGCGCCGGGCAGGCCTTGTTCGAGATCGATCCCGCCCCCTTCCGCGCCGAGGAAGAAACCGCCGCAGCCGCCTTGCGCAGGGCCGAGTCTGCGCTGGCGCGCGCCGGCACCCAGGCGGAGCGCCTGCAGCCGCTGGTCAAGGCCGATGCGGTCAGCAGGCAGGTCTACGACGATGCGGTCTCGCAGCGCGAGCAGGCGGCGGCCGACGTGGCGCAGGCCCGCGCCATCTTGTCGCGCCGCCGCCTGGACCTGCAGTTCGCCACGGTGAGCGCGCCGATCAACGGCCGCATCGACCAGGCCCTGGTGACCGAGGGTGCCCTGGTCGGCAGCGGCGACAGCACGCCCATGGCGCGCGTGCAGCAGATAGACCAGGTGTATGTGGACGTGCGGCGCCCGGCTGCATCGCTGGATGGCCTGCGCCAGGCCATGGTGGCGCAGGCCTCGCGCGATGGCGGCCTGCCGGTCACCCTGTTGCGCGACGACGGATCACCCGCCGACCTCACGGGGCGCCTGCTGTTTTCAGGCATCAGCGTGGATGTCGACACAGGCGACATCCTGCTGCGCGTGCTGGTGGACAACCCGAAGCAGCGCCTGTTGCCCGGCATGTTCGTGCGCGCCCGCGTGCCCCTGGCCCGTTTCGATGCCGCGCTCACGGTGCCGCAGCAGGCCGTGGTGCGGGTTGCCGGCAAACCGCATGTCTGGACAGTGAATGCCCAGGCGAAAACGCAGTTCTCGGCCGTCGACCCGGGCGAACTGAGCGAAGGCCGTTATCACGTCATGTCCGGCCTGGCGGCCGGGCAGAAGGTCGTGGTGGCAGGAATGGAGCGCCTGGCCGAGGGCACTCAGGTGCAGGTGCAAGTACAGATGCGCCAGGTGCGTCAGGTACGCCAAGCGCGCCTGGCAGCCCTGCCGGCTGACACCGCGATACCCGTCCGCTGATCCACCGGAGCCCTGGCCATGCCACAGTTTTTCATCCACCGCCCGGTGTTCGCCTGGGTCATCGCGCTGTTCATCATCCTGCTGGGGCTGATCGCCATCCCGCAGTTGCCCATCGCCCGCTTTCCATCGGTGGCGCCGCCCTCGGTCACCATCCAGGCCAGCTATCCGGGCGCCACGCCCCAGACGATGAACGACGCGGTGTTCGGCGTGATCGAGCGCGAGCTCTCCAGCGTCAAGAACCTGCTGTACTACGAATCCTCGGCCGACAGCTCGGGCAGCGCCGAGATCACGGTCATCTTCAAACCCGGCACCAACCCGGAGTTGGCGCAGGTGGATGTGCAGAACCGGCTGAAGGCCGTCGAGGCGCGCCTGCCGCAAGTGGTGCGCCAGAACGGCCTCAGCGTGGAGTCGGCATCCTCGAACTTCCTGATGATGGTCGGCCTGAAATCCACCGATGGCCGCCATGACGAAACAGCGCTAAGCGACTACATGGCGCGCAACCTGGTGGAAGAGCTGCGCCGCATCGAGGGCGTGGGTAAGGTGCAATTGTTTGGCGCCGAGCAGGCCATGCGCGTGTGGGTGGACCCGACCAGGCTCAACGCCTTCAAGCTGTCGATGGCCGATGTCAGTGCCGCGATCGCCCAGCAGAATGCGCAGATCGCCCCTGGGCGTGTGGGTGATGCGCCGACGACACCCGGTCAATCGGTCACCATGCCGCTGACCGTGCAGGGCCAGCTGGCCACACCCGAGCAGTTCTCGGCCATCGTGTTGCGCGCCAGCGCCAACGGCTCCCGGGTGGTGCTGGGAGATGTGGCGCGGGTCGAGCTGGGCTCCCAGTCCTACGGCTTCGCGACGCGCGAGGACGGCCGCGTTTCGACGGCATTGGCGGTGCAGCTCTCGCCGGGCGCCAACGCGGTGCGCACCTCGAACGCCGTGATCGCACGGCTGGCCGAGCTGGCGCCCACCCTGCCCCAGGGTATGAGCTACTCCACGCCCTTCAACACCGCGCCCTTCGTCAAGGTCTCGATCGAGAAGGTCGTGGTCACGTTGGTCGAGGCCATGGTGCTGGTGTTCCTGGTGATGTACCTGTTCCTGCAGAACTTCCGCTACACGCTGATCCCGGCGATCGTGGCGCCGATCGCGCTGCTGGGCACCTTCGCGGTGATGCTGGTGGCGGGCTTCTCGATCAACGTGCTGACCATGTTCGGCATGGTGCTGGCCATCGGCATCATCGTCGACGATGCCATCGTCGTGGTCGAGAACGTCGAGCGCATCATGGCCCGGGAAGGCCTGGGCCCGAAGGATGCCACGCTCAAGGCCATGCAGGAAATCACCGGCGCGGTGATCGGCATCACGCTGGTGCTGACCGCCGTGTTCATCCCGATGGCGTTCGCCAGCGGATCGGTGGGCGTGATCTACCGTCAGTTCACGCTGTCCATGGCGGTGTCGATTTTGTTCTCCGCCTTCCTCGCGCTGTCGCTGACACCGGCACTGTGCGCCACGCTGCTCAAGCCCGTCGATCCGGCGCACCATGACAGGCGCGGCTTCTTCGGCGCATTCAACCGCCGGTTCGAGCACATGACCCAGCGCTACACCTCGGGTGTCGGCCGCCTGCTGGCCCGCAGTGGCCGGGTGATGCTGGTGTTCGCCGCGCTGACGGCGATCCTGGGGCTGGCGTTCCGTCAGTTGCCCTCAGCCTTCCTGCCCGAGGAGGACCAGGGCTACTTCATGTCGTCGATCCAACTGCCGGCCAACGCCACCGCCGAGCGCACGCTGGAGGTCGTCCAGCACTACGAACGGCACTTGGCCACGCGCCCCGGCATCGCGTCCAACATGTCCATCCTGGGCTTCGGCTTCTCGGGCTCGGGCCCCAACGCGGCCATGGCCTTCACCATGCTCAAGGACTGGGGCCAGCGCAACGGCGCGACGGTGCAAGACGAGGTGGCGGGGGTGCAGCAGGCCATGGCCAGCACCAGCGAGGGCAGCGTGATGAGCATGATGCCGCCGGCCATCGACGAACTGGGCAACAGTTCCGGCTTCACGATGCGCCTGCAAGACCGCGCCAACCAGGGGCACGCCGCCTTGAAGGCGGCCGAAGCCAAGCTGCTGGCGCTGGCGGCGCGCAGCCAGATCGTTGCCGATGTGAACCCGGAAGGGCTGCCCGCGGGCAGCAGCGTCCGGCTGGACATCGACCGGGTCAAGGCCAATGCATTGGGGGTGTCCTTCACGGACATCAGCGACACCCTGTCCACCGCGCTGGGTTCAGCATATGTCAACGACTTCCCGAATGGGGGGCGCATGCAGCAGGTCATCGTGCAGGCCGATGCGCAGGCGCGCATGCAGGTCGAGGACGTGCTGCGGCTGTACGTGCGCAACGCCCGGGGTGGCATGGTCCCCTTGTCGCAAGTGGTCACGCCCGTTTGGAGCGACACCCCGCTGCAACTGTTGCGCTACCAGGGCTTTCCGGCAGCGCGCATCACCGGTGGGGCCGCGCCGGGCGTCTCCAGCGGCCAGGCCATGGCCGAGATGGAGCGGCTCGCGGCGCAACTGCCAGCTGGTTTTGCCGTGGCCTGGACCGGCCAGTCCCTGCAGGAGCGCCAGTCGGCCGCGCAGGCGCCCCTGCTCATGGCCCTGTCGATGCTGGTGGTCTTTTTAGTGCTGGCGGCCCTGTACGAGAGCTGGTCGATCCCGCTGGCGGTGATGCTGGTGGTCCCGCTGGGCCTGATCGGCGCGGTGGGGGCGGTGCTGCTGCGCGGCATGCCCAACGACGTGTTCTTCAAGATCGGCCTGATCACCGTGATTGGCCTGTCGGCCAAGAACGCGATCCTGATCGTCGAGTTCGCCCGGCAACTGCGCCAGCAGGGCATGGGCCTGGCAGAGGCTGCCATGGAAGCAGCGCGCCTGCGCCTGCGCCCCATCCTGATGACCTCCATCGCGTTCATC
>DDJC01000091.1:0-304 GCA_002339015.1 Burkholderiales bacterium UBA1834 | reverse complement strand
GGTGCTGGCCGTGTTCTTCGTGCCCGTGTTTTACGTCGTCGTGATGGGGCTGCAGGAGCGCGTCCAGGGCTGGCGGGCGGCCCGCCAGCTGGCTTCGCAACCCCCGTTTCACACGCAAAAAGGGTTGATGCCATGAGATGGCTGCTGCTTTCGCTCCTTGCCGGGCTGTCCGCCTGTTCGCTGACACCGCCGGTGATCAAGCCTGAAGCGCCCGTGCCCGCCGTGTTTCCCATGGCTGCACCTGAGACCGTGTTGCCCCCGGCGGCCGAGATCGGCTGGCGAACCATGTTCCCCGACCCGCGCC
>DDJC01000092.1:656-40880 GCA_002339015.1 Burkholderiales bacterium UBA1834 | reverse complement strand
AGCGAGGAGTAGCCGGTGCCGAAGTCGTCCAGCGACAGGGCCACGCCATGCGACTTGAGCTCGGCCATCTTGCTGACCACCTCGTCCACATCCTTGACCAGCAGGCTTTCGGTGAGTTCCAGCTTGAGGCGCGAGGGCTCGATGCCGCTGCGGTGCACGATCTCCAGCACCTGCGAGACGAAATCCGGCTGGCGGAACTGCGAGGCACTCACGTTGACCGACAGCGACAGCCCGGCCGTGCGCGGATCCTGCGCCCAGTTCAGCAGTTGCGCGCAGGCCTTGCGCAGCACCCAGTCGCCGATGGGCACGATCAGGCCGGTCTCTTCGGCCAGCGCGATGAACTTGCCCGGCAGGATCATGCCGCGCTGCGGATGCTCCCAGCGCAGCAGGGCCTCGGCGCCGATNNACCTGGGGCTGGTAGTGCAGGCTGAAGTGGCCCTGGGCCAGCGCGGTGCGCAGATCGTCCTCGATGGCGTTGCGGGCGGCCACGTCCGACTGCATGATCGCCAGCACCATGGCGATGCTGATGAAGCAGGTGGCGTTGTTGATCCACACTGTGATGGGGCGTGTCTCGATGGGCGGCTGGTAGGCGGGGTTGGTGATCCCGATGTCGCTGCCCGCAAAGACCAGGCAGGCCACGAAGCAGGCCACGGGCAGGCCCAGGCGCAGGTAGGCGTGCTCGCCCCGGAAAAGCAGGTAGGACGCGGCGGCCAACGTGAGCAGGTGCATGTGGGCGGAACGCGGCACGCCGGCGATGGGCGTGTCGAACAGGCAGATGATGCAGATCACGATGAGCAGCGTGTGCACGGACAGCAGCGCGGCCAGGCGGGTGCGTTCGGTCAGCGTGCAGCCCAGGGCGACGACGCCGATGCTGGCCAGGACGATGTCCATCGACATCAGCAGCCATTTGGCCTTGAGCAGGTAGTAGCTGCCCCAACCCAGACCCAGCAGGATGCACATGCTGCTGCCGAAGAGCAGCAAGGCCTTGACCCGGCGGCGGTGCTTGTCGCTGACCGCCAGGCCACGAAGGGGTTGCGAGAACGAGGGAAGGCGGCCGCCGAGCATCGGTGGGTGAAGTGGGTACTGCTGTTGCCGGACATCCGGCTCAGGCCAATCCTCACACAGCCAACAGGTGTTTGATACCCGGGGGATCGCTCGGTTGTGTCAACTAAGACCGCCTCGGACTTGGCTGAGCGTGCGGCGCCTCACGCGCTTAAGTGAAAACCCGCAGGCGCGGCGGGNNCATGTGAGCTGGTGCGATCACTGACACCCGCGCCTGCCGTGTCGCGTTGCAGCAGAGCCAGCGCAAGCCACACCGCTCTGGCGGGATCAAGGCCAGGGGCGCCGCAGCGGGCTTGTTAACATCGCGGCCATATGGCAAAAGAAGCAGTCGATGACCGAGGCAGCGCCAGGCACGGCCGGTGGTGGCAGTCCATGCGGATAGCAGTGCTGGATGACGACCGGGATCACCGTGACCTGGTCCTGCAGATCATCGAGCGGGCGGGGCATGGCGGCGTGGCGTTCTCCGAGGGCGAGGCGCTGGTGCACCAGCTCCAGCGCGATGTCTTCGATCTGCTGATTGTGGATTGGCAGATGCCCGGGATGTCGGGCGTGGAGGTGGTGCGCTGGGTGCGAGCCAACCTCCAGGATCGTCTGCCCGTGCTGTTCGTGACGCAACGAGACGATGAGCGCGACGTGGTGGAAGCGCTGGGCTGCGGTGCCGACGACTACATGACCAAGCCGCTGCGTGTGCATGAGCTCAACGCCCGTGTGGCCGCCCTGCTGCGTCGCACCTACCCCTCGGCAACGCTGTCCGCGCTGGTGCTGGGCGGCTACCGCCTGGACCTGACAAGGCGCGAGGTCTCCTACCAAGGCGAGGCCATCGACCTCAAGCCCCGCGAGTTCGAGCTGGCGCACTGCCTGTTCACACAGCCCGGCCGTCTGCTGTCGCGCGACTACCTGCTTCAGACGGTGTGGGGCCTGGGGGCCCACGTGCCGTCCCGCACGCTGGACACGCACATGTCGTCCCTGCGTGTGAAGCTCGCCCTGCGCAGCGAGCGGGGCGTGCGCCTGACGGCGGTGTATGGGCTGGGCTACCGCCTCGAAGAAACGGCCGCCGACGAAGCGCAGGCACAGCCAGGCGACGCGCCGGCCCGGTGCGCATGAACGGCCTGCGGCAGACGCTGGTCTCCGCCCTCACATCGAGCCTTCTGGGCCTGTTGGGGGGCTTGGGGCTGCTCGCCCCGGTAGCGGCGCAGGACATGGTGATCCACCAGGTGCAGCCCGGTGACACGCTGATCGGCATGTCCGAGCAGTTGCTGGAAAGCCCCCTGCAATGGCCGGTCGTGGCCCGACTGAACGCGGTGACGAATCCCCGCCGGCTGCAGCCGGGCAAGCTGCTGCGCATCCCGGTGGCCTTGCTCAAGGGACAGGCCCGGCAGGCCACGGTGCTGTATGTGCGCGGCCAGGTGCTGCGCGCTCTGCAGGCCACGTCTGGCGGTGCTTCGGCTGATGGACCAGGGCGCCCGGTGAACATCGGCGACCAGCTCGATGAAGGCGAGGTGCTGAGCGTAGGCCCCGACAGCTATGCCAGCCTGCGCCTGCACGATGGCTCGCAGGTGCATGTGCAGGCCGGGACGCAGATGGCGCTGGACAAATTGCGCAAGGTGAGCGAATCGGGGCGCTCCAGCACCTCGCTGGGCTTGCGGCGCGGACGCGTGGACACGCAGGTGACGCCGCAGCGGGGAGGCTCGCGCTTCGATGTGCGCACACCACTGGCTGTGGCCGGCGTGCGGGGCACCCGCTTCGGGGTCACGGTGGATGCCGACGGCGCGCTGGCCTTGTCCGATGTGGTGGAAGGGCAGGTGGCGGTGCAGTCGCTGGGCAGGCGGTCGGCCTTGGCGCCCGTGTCCGCCGGGCAGGGCGTGGTGGTGAGGCGATCAAGCGGCGTGCCTGTCGTGCGGCCTTTGCTGCCGGCCGCCGATGTGTCCGCCTTGCCCGCCCTGTGGCATCGCATGCCCCGCACCGCGGCATGGCCCAGCGTGGCGGGCGCCCGCGCCTACCGTGTGCAGATCGCCGAAGACGAGTCCCTGACCCGTGTGCTGCTCAGCCAGGAGGTGGACTCACCCGCCGTCGTCGTGGACGACCTGCCCGAAGGTGAGCATGTGCTGAGCATCCGGGCGATCGACCCCGATGGCCTGGTCGGCCGCGAAGCCGTGCGGCGCGTGCGTGTGAAGACCCAGCCCGTGCCGCCGCTGGCCCAGTCGCCCGGCCCGGACCAGGTCCTGCCTGCAGGGCCTGTGGCCCTGAGCTGCACGGAGGTGCCGGGCGCCGTGGCCTACCGATGGCAGTGGCAGCGTGGGGATCGCGCCTGGCCCGAACCGGGGGCGCCCGCGCCACAGGGTGTCCAGGAGCACATGGCCGCCGGCCCTTGCGCCTGGACGCTGGACGCGACCGAGCCTGGCCGCTACCGCTGGCGCGTCGCCACGCAGCGGCGTCTCACAGATGGCACGGTGGACGAAGGCCCGTTCGGCGACGAGGCGCGCTTCGTGACCGTGGTGCGGCCGCAGGCGCCGGTGCCCGTCATCGAGGTGGGCGAGCAGATCCGCGTGCACTGGCAGGGCGCGCCGGGCACCCGTTTCGACATCGAGCTCTCGCCCGATCCGGCCTTCACGCGTGAGGTGCAGACGCGTTCGGTGAGCACGCCCGAGGTGCAGTGGCCGATGCCGTCGTGGTGCAGCCCGTACTACGTGCGCTTGAGGTCGGTGTCGCCGGAAGGCATCGCCTCGGCCTTCTCCCCGCCCCGCCTGCTGCATGGCGACCCCGGCGTGTGCAGTGGTGACGGACAGCCCGTGGTGACCGGACATGGCGCGCGCGTGGGGCGAGGGCGGCCCTGAGTGCGCTGGCTGGCCGCGCTGTCCCTGGGAGCGGCCCTGCTGCTGGGCTGGACGGACGGGCGCGGCCGTCTTGAGAGCGCGGCCATCGACCACCTGGCGGCCTTGAACGGGCGCCCGGCGCCGGACGACATCCTGATCGTGGCCATCGACGAGCCCAGCCTGGCCGCGCTGGGCCGCTGGCCCTGGNNCGCTGCTGGCGGCGTTGCTCGGCTGGTTCAATGGACTGGGGCGCGTCGACCAGATCCTGTATGACCGCGCCGTCGGCTTGACCGGGCGTGACATCTCGCCCGACATCCTGATCGTCGCGATCGACGACGCCAGCATCGACGCGCTGGGCCGCTGGCCCTGGCGCCGCACCGTGCACGCGGCATTGATCGACCGCCTGGGGGAGGCCGGCGTGCGCGGTATCGGCCTGGACGTGATCCTGTCGGAGCCCGACACAGAGCACCCGCGGGACGATGCTCTGCTGGCGGAGGCGATGCGCGGCCCCGTGCCCGTGGGGTTGCCCCTGATCATGACCCCAGGCCCTGGTGGCGCGCCCCAGCCGGCCCGCCCCGTGCCCCTGCTCGCAGTCGCTGCCAGGGCGTTGGGCCACATCCATGTCGAGCTGGACGCGGATGGCGTGGCGCGCAGCGTGTTCCTCAAGGAGGGCATGCAAGGCCGATGGTGGGATCACTTCTCGCTGGCGCTGCTGCGCATCGCCGGCCAGGCGCCGCCCGAGGCCCGTTTGCCGGGGCAGCGCCGCCCCGGCGCCGTGGGCACGGGCTGGTACCGCGACCACTGGATGCAGATCCCTTTCGCGGGCCCGCCGGGCCACTTCACGAGGGTGTCGTACGTGGACGTGCTGGAAGGCCGCCTGCCGCCCGACGCGCTGCGCGGCAAGCTGGTGCTGGTGGGCGCGACGGCCGTGGGCCTGGGCGATGCCTACCCCACGCCGATGGCCAGTCACGATGCCCTGATGCCGGGTGTGGAGTTGTCGGCCAACGTGGCCGATGCCTTGCGGCAAGGCCTGTCGCTGCGGCGTGCCACCCCCTGGGAGAACGCGCTGGCCACCGTGCTGCTGGCCGGCCTGATGCTGGCCGCGTTGCGGCGCCTGTCGCCCTGGCAGGGGCTGTGCCTGGCCGCGGCCGCGATGGTTGGCACGGCCGGGATGGCCTGGCTGGCCTTGCGCCTGGGCGGCGTGCAGCTGTCGCCCATGCCCATGCTCGGCGCGCTGGCGCTGGCCTACGCGCTGTGGGGCTGGCGCCGGCTGGAAATGGCCCACCACCAAGAAGCCTTGCGGCGCGAGCAGGAGGCCGTGTGGCGCTTCATCTCGCACGACATGCGCGCACCGCAGGCCGCCATCCTGGCCCTGGTGCAGCGCTGGCGAGATTCGGGCCAGGCGCCCGATGGCGAGCTGATGGGCCGCGTGGAGGCGCACGCCCAGCGCAGCCTGGCGCTGGCCGATGATCACGTGCAACTGGCCCGCGCCCGCCACGGCGGCCTGAAGCAGCCGGTGGACCTGCGCGATGTGCTTGCCGATGCCGTGGACCAGCAATGGGCCCTGGCGGGTGCGCGCAGCATCCGCCTGAGCTGCGAACTGCCCGATGACGAGGCCGTGGTGCAGGGTGACCGGGCCTTGCTGGTGCGTGCCCTGGTCAACCTGCTGGGCAACGCGATCCGCTTCTCGCCCGAGGGCAGCACCGTGCGCTGCGTGCTGGCGCTGCACGCCGGTGCCTGGTGGATGCGGGTGATTGACGAGGGCCCGGGTGTGCCGGCCGGGTTGCGGCCCCGCCTGTTCCAGCACTTTGCCCAGGCCACGCCGCTGGGCGACGAGCCCCGGCAAGCCAGTCCGGCGCCGGCGGCCTCCAGCACCGGCCTGGGCCTGGTGTTCGTGCGCACGGTGGCCGAGCGCCACGGCGGCTGGGCCGATCTGGACGATGGCCCGCACGCGCACTCGGGAGCCGGGGCCTCATTCTTCATCCGCCTGCCCCGCGGCTGATCGCCCACCGTTCCGACACGTGCCATCGCACGGCCAGGCCGTGCTTTGTCAACGATTGTCAACTCGCTGGTGCCCCGCCCACGACATCCCTAGAGTCCGCTCCCGGTGAGGAGGCCGGGTGGACCCCATCCGTGGAGGCCATCCCGCCATCGTGATCGACAGCGTTTGACGAAGGTGGCCAGCAATGATCGGCAAGACGGTGCCCATGGGTGGGCAGGACAATGGTGCTCCGTGGACGGCATGGCTGGTGCGCCGCGTGGTCGTTGCCGTGGTGCGTTGGGGCGGACCCGCGACCGTGCTGATGTCCGCGCTGGTGTCCGCGCTGGCCTCGTCGCCAGCGTGGTCGGCCCTGATCATCTCGGGCCTGTCAGACACGCCCGATCCGGTCGCGGCCGGCGGTGAGGTGACCTACACGGTGCGTGTGGCCGACTCCGGCGGCGCACCGGTCGGCAACGCTTCGATGTCGTTCGCGGTGCCGGCCAATGGTGCCTACGCTGGCGCGGGCACCTTGCCTTCGGGCGTCAACTGCACGGGCATGTCGGTGGGCCAGACTGGCCCAGGCACGATCACCTGCAGCGACCTGAACCTGGCCAGCAACGCCGTGCTCGAACTGCCGTTGCGTGTGCGCTCGACCGTGCAGGGCAGCCTGACCGTCAGTGCCACGCCCTTGCCGTCGGGCACGCCGCAATCGCAGACCACCACGGTCAACAACGGTGCGGACCTGCGCGTGGGCATCACAGGCCCCGCCAGCGCACCGGCCGGCAGCGCGCAGGCCTGGGTGTTCACCGTCACCAACGACGGCCCCGATGCCTCGCCCGCTTCCACGCTGACCTACAACGTGCCGCCCAGCCTGGGCATCCCTTCTTTACCGGCCGGCTGCAGCCTGGCGGGCAGCCAGCTCACGTGCACCGGCGGCGCCCTGGCCGTGGGCGCGAGCCGCACCATCACGGTCAACGCCGTGATCGGCGCGGGCAGTGGCTCGACCCTGGCCCACACGGCGGACATCGCCGCCGGTGGTGGCGTGGGCGACGGGGTGCCGGGCAACAACGTGGCCACGCTCAACACCGTGGTGTCGGCCGGCAGCAGCCTGTCGATCGGCAAGACCAAGTCGGTGGCCGACCCGGTGGAGACTGGCCAGGCCTTCGACTTCCTGCTCGACCCGCGCTACAGCGGTGACTACCCCGCAGGCGTGCAGGTGAGCGATGCCATGCCGGCCAACTTCTGCCAGCGCGCACCGGCCAGTTTCAGCAGTGGCGCCTGGACCTGCACCGCCTCCAGCGTGTGCCCGGCCGCGGGCCCCACCATCACCTGCTCGCGCAGCGGCACGGCCAGTGCGGGCTACAACCAGGGCCTGGGCACCATCACGGTCCCCGTGCAGGCCCTGACGGCCGGTGTGGGCGTGAACAACACGGCCAGCGTGAGCGCGCCCGGCGTGGCCAGCGCCAATGGCACCGTGGCCACCACCGTGATCGATCCGCGCTCGGACCTGCGCGCCAACAAATCCAAGAGCTGGCCCCAGAGCGCGGTGCCGGTGGGACAGGCCTTCAACTACAGCGTCTCCACGACCAACCTGGGCCCCTCGGCCTTCCCGGCGTCGGGCGTGCTCACGCTGACCGACACGGTGCCGGCGGGGCTGCGCGTCAACGGCATCACGCCGCCCACCGGCTTCGCGTGCACGTCGTCGGGCGGGACCTCGTTTCCGCAGGCCGGCCCGGTCACCATCGTCTGCACCAGCAGCGGCGTGGCCGTGGCGCTCAACGCCAGCACTCCCAGCGTCGTGATCAATGCGCAGGCCACGGCGACGGGCAGCACCCTGACCAACAGCGTGTGCGTGGCCAGCGCCGGCGGCCCGCCCGACGAGGTGGCCCCCAACAACTGCGCCTCGGTCGGCATCGAGCCGCAGCTGGGCGCCGACCAGGCGGACGTCTCCACGCTCAAGCGCGTGCTGGGTGTCGGCAATGCCCCGGGCAACCGCCAGCAGGCCGGCGCGGCCGTGACCTGGGAGATCGAGGTCGTCAACGCCGGCCCGTCCACCGCCACCGACGTGGCCGTGACCGATGTGTTCAACAACGTGTTCAACGCCAGTGGGGCCGACTACAGCGTGGGCACCGTGGCGGGCAGCGCCACCTGGGGCAGTTGCGCACTGTCGCCCTCGGGCAGCAACGTGTCGCTCAGCGGCTGCACGATCACGTCCCTGCCCGTGTGCACGGCCGGCGTCGACTGCCCGCGCGTGCAGGTGAGCGTGCGCCACTTCGGCAACGGCAGCAGCGTCTCCGATGCCTTCCAGGTGAGCAACACGGCCTTCGCGCTGGCACAGAACCAGGGCGACCCGGACCTGTTGAACAACAACGCCAACAGCAACACGCCGGCCCTGGCCTATTTCGAGGCCCGCACCGACGTGGCGGTGAGCAAGACGGACAATCCGGATCCCGTGGCTGCCGGCCAGCTGCTGACCTACACGATCACGGCGCGCAACGTGGCGGCCACCAGTGCCAGCCGGGCCTTCAACGTGGTGGTGACCGACACGCTGCCGCTGGACGTGGTCTTCCTGTCCGCCACGCCTTCCGGTGGCGGCAGCTGCAGCACCATGCCGGGCGCCGGCAGCGTCACCACGGGCGGCAACCGCACGCTGGTGTGCGCCTGGGCGCAGATCGACCGGGGCGCGCAGCAGACCATCACCGTGCGGGTGCGCCCGCTGGTGGCCACCAGCGTGGCCGGTGGCGGCACGGGCAGCATCACCAACGATGTCGTCATCGCGACCGACACGCCCGAGGTGGCGGGCGGCGCCGCCAACAACGCTGCGACGCAGCCCACCACCGTGGCACCGCCCAGCTACGACCTGATCATCAACAAGGTGGACGATGTCGACCCGGTGGACGTCGGCGACGACGTCACCTACACGCTGACCGTCACCAACAACCGCGCCTCCACCGCCGAGAACCTGGTGCTCACGGACAGCCTGCCTGCGGGGGCCGGTGCGCCCACCTTCGTCGGCGTCGTGTCGCCGCTGCCCAGTGGCGTGGTGTGCGACACCACGGGCGTGACGCCGGGTGTGGCCGGCGGCAACATCGTGTGCACGATCGCGCAGCTGGGCGGCCAGGGCTCGGGCGCCACGGGTGAAGGCTCGTCGGTGCAGGTGCGCGTGACGCTGCGTGGCCAGGCCAAGGGCACGTTCGACAACGTGGCCACGGTGGCCTTCGCCAATGCGGCGCTCAACGCGCTGGACCCGCAAGCCAACAACACGGCCACCGAACCCACCACCTTCCGCCTGAAGGCGGACGTGCAGGTGGTGGCCAAGCGCGCGGTGCAGGCCGGCACGGCCACGGCGATCACGCAGGTGCCCTACAACGCGGTCTTCGACTGGCTGGTGGACCTGCGCAACAACGGCCCGCAGGCGGCCGAGCAGGTCGCCGTGGCCGACACCCTGCCTGCGGGCATGGTGCTGGCCGGGCCACCCGTGCTGACCGTCACGAGCGGCACCTTCGTGCCCGCGGCGCCCACCTGCAGCGGTGTGGCCGGTGGCAGCAGCGTGGGCTGTGCCATCGTCAGCATGCCGGCCAACGGCACGGTCACCCTGCGTGTGCCCGTGCGCTTCAGCGGCACGCCGGCCGACGGCACGGTGGTGAGCAACACCGCCAGCATCGTGACCACTGGCTCGGGCGACACCAATGGCGGCCCCGATCCGGCCGCGGGCAACAACTTCAACAGCGGCAGCATCACCGTGCAGACGGCGCTGCTGGCGGGTCGCGTGTACGTGGACAGCAATGGCAATGGCCAGCACGACACCGGCGAGCGTGGCATCGAAGGCGTGCTGCTGACGTTGACGGGCACCGCGCAGGACGGCAGCGCCGTCAGCCGCACGGCCACCACCGATGCCGACGGGCGCTATGTTTTCCCTGGCCTGCCGCCGTCCAATGCCACGGGGTACACCATCACGGAGAGCCACCCGGCTGCCTATGTCGACGGGCTCGACCGTGCGGGCCAGGTCAATGGCGCGCCCACGGGCACCGCGGGCAACGATGTCATCACGGGTATCGTCTACGCCACCGGCACCGGCACCAACGGCGATGGCTTCGACTTCGGCGAAGTGGGGGCCAGCGTGGCGGGCAAGGTCTTCAACGACGCGAACAACAATGGCACGCGCGAGCCGGGTGACCTGCCCCTGGGCGGCGTGACGATCACGCTCACCGGCACGGATGCCAGTGGCCGCGCCGTGAGCCGCACCACGCAGACGGCGCCCGATGGCAGCTACCGCTTCACCGACTTGCCAGCGGCCGATGCCAGCGGCTACCTGATCACCGAAACCCAGCCGGCCGGCTACACCCATGGCGGGCAGACCCCTGGTTCCGTCGGCGGCAACAGCCCGGCGGCCAACCAGTTGCGCGTGCCCCTGACGGCCCCGGGCATGCAGGCCACGGGCTATGACTTCTACGAGCAGACGCAATCGCCATCGTCGCTGTCGGGCCGCATCTGGCGTGACCGCGACCATGACCGCGCACGCTCGGGCGATGAAGCGCAGGTGGGTGGATGGACGGTGGAACTGATGGGCTGCCCCAACGGCGCCAACACCTGTGCCCTGAGCGAGCTGAGTGTGCTGGCCACCACGACCAGCGCGGCCGATGGCAGCTACCGTTTCGACCAGCTGGTGCCGGGCGACTACCAGGTGCGTTTCCGCTCACCCACCGGCCAGACGGTCGGCGGCGCCTGGCCCACCGACCCCGTGCAGAACGCCTCGGGCGGCCCCCACCCGACGCTGCCGGGCATGGCAACGCGCGCGCTGATCCCCGTGACGGTCGGTGCGGGCGTGGCCATCGTCAACCAGGACCTGCCCCTCGACCCAAGCGGTGTGGTCTATGACAGCCTGAGCGCCCAGCCCGTGCCCGGCGCCACCGTGACGCTGTCCGGCCCCGCCGGCTTCGATGCCGCGCAGCACCTGCTGGCCGGCGGCGCCTCCGTGACCACCGGCACCGATGGCTTCTATCAGTTCTTCCTGCTGCCCGGTGCACCGGCCGGCGCCTACCGACTGACGGTGCTGCCGCCTGCCGGGTATGGCCTGTCGACCACCTACCCCGCCGCGACCGGACCGCTGGACATGCAGACCTGTACCGCGCCGTCGGGCACGGTCGATCCCATGGCCGGCGACCCGTGCCTGGTCAGCCCTGCCGCGCAGCCGGTGGCGGGCAACCTGCTGCCCTACTTCATGGACTTCAGCTTCCCGGGGGCTGCGGCGCAGAACGTGGTCAACAACCACATCCCGCTGGATCCGGCGGGCGGCGCCAACGCCATCGAGTTGCGCAAGACCACCTCGAAGCTGACGGTGCGCAAAGGCGATCTGGTGCCCTACGTGATCACCGCCACCAACACCCGCGCGCTGGCGCTGTCGGGCATCGATGTGGTCGACACGCTGCCGCCGGGCTTCAAGTATGTGCAGGGCTCGCTGACCGTGCAGGCCCTGCCATCAGGCCCCGTGCTCAAGGCCACGCCCACCTTGCAGGGCCGCCGCCTGACCGTGCCGGCCCAGGCCTTCGCGCCCAACCAGACGCTGCGTCTGGCGATGGTGCTGGGCGTGGGTACCGGCGTGGGCGAGGGCGACTACGTCAACGTGGTGCAGGCCGAGCAGGGCCTGGGCGGCGAGCGCCTGTCGAACGTGGCCTCGGCCACCGTGCGCGTGGTGCCCGATGCCCTGTTCGATTGCACCGACGTGATCGGCAAGGTCTACGACGACCGCAACGCCAATGGCTACCAGGACGAGGGCGAGCCGGGCATTCCCAACGTGCGCCTGGCCACGGTCAACGGCCTGCTGGTCAGCACCGATGCGCAAGGGCGCTACCACATCGCCTGCGCGATGGTGCCCAAGGAGGGCACGGGCAGCAACTTCGTGCTCAAGCTTGACGAGCGCACCTTGCCTTCGGGCTACCGCGTGACCACGGACAACCCGGCCAGCGAGCGCATGACGCGCGGCAAGCTGGTGAAGGTGAACTTCGGCACGACGGTGCACCGGGTGGTGCGGCTGGCGTTGCGCGATGCGGCCTTCCAGGCCGGACAACCTGCGCTGCAGCCTGGTTTCGACCAGCGCCTGGACGAGGCCTTGCGCGAGTTGGCCGAGCGCCCCTCGGTCCTGAGGCTGGCCTACCAGCGCGCCGTGGACGAGGACACGGCCCTGGCCGAGCGGCGCCTGCAGGCGCTCAAGGCCGAGGTGCTGCGCCGCTGGCAGGCCCTGGGCCAGACACGCCAGCAGGCCTTGTTCAACCTGGACATCGAGGAGGAGCTGCACACGGCTCCGGCGGCCCCATGAATGCCGCCACCCACCCGCCTTCGCCTTCCACGACCCAGACAACGCGCCCGAGCATGAGCATGAAGCCCCTTCGTCCTTCCCGCACCCTGGTTGCCCGCGCGGTGGTCCTGGCCTGTCTGTCGGCCGGCAGCGCCCTGGCCCAGGACACGCCTGCGCGCGACACGCGGGACACGCGCGCCACGCGTGCCGACACCACCGACTGCGCGCGCGACCGCGGCCGCCTGATCGACCATTGCGCCGAAGACCGCCGCGCCGTGGAGATCACCGGCACGCAGCGCCTGCCCGAATCGAGCGAGCGTGAGCTGCCCCGGCTGACGGTGCTGCTGGGCGACGACCGGCTCGCGACGGCCCCTTTTGCCCCATCCACGCCATCTGCGCCCTTGACATCCTCGGCGCCGCAAGCCACCGGCGCGTCCACCGTGCCCAGCCTCCGCCAGCACGAAGACCGTCACGTGCCGCGCTTCGACTCCGGCGAAGACCTGCTCAAGCCGCAGGACCGCGCGCGGCTGGACGCGATCGTGGCGCAGGTCAAGGGCCAGCCGGGCCTGCGCTTCGAGATCGTCGGCCACACGGATGCGCAACGCATCAGCCCGGCCCTGCGACCGCGCTTCCCCGACAACCAGGCCCTCGGGCTGGCCCGAGCGCACCAGGTGGCGGCGTACCTCGGCGAGCGCCTGGGGCTGAATGCATCCGCTTTCTCGATCGACTCCAAAGGCCCGGACGAGCCACTGGCCGCACCGGCCGCGGACCGCGCCAACTGGCCGGCCAACCGGCGCGTGGAGGTGCGCGTGTACTGGCGTGATGCAGCCCCCGCCGTGCCACCGACGCCGCCCGCCAGGCCGGCCTCCGACCCCGGCGTGTGCGATGCCTTGATGCCCATGGCCGCCGACGATGGCCAGCCCTGGCGCCTGACCGTGGATGGACGCCAGCCCGCCAGCGACACGGCTGCCGCCGGCACCCCCGGCGCCGTGGCCGACACCAGCGCCGACCGCCAGCGTTGCACCGACGTGCTGCTCGAGCGCCACCAACTGCGCCTGCAGTACGACGGCCTGTCCCAGCCGCGCCGCCTCAACGGCGCGGCCTGGCCCACCACCGTGTCCGCCGGGCAGACCGTGCGTTTCGCGGCCGACAGCAACTACCGCCTGTTCTTCCAGCGGGCCGAGTTGCGCCTGTTCACGGCCAACGAGGCCATGCAGCCGCAACTGCTGGCCGTGGTGCCGCTGGACGCCGACCTGCGCGCGCAATGGACCGTGCCCAGGGACATCGCGGACAAGCGGGCACAGGGCTCTCGCCTGTACTGGCGCATCCGCGTGACCGACGCCCAGGGTCGTTTCGACGAGACCGCCGATTTCACCCTCACCGTGGCCGACCCCGCCCCGCGCCCCGCCGCCCTGCCGGCGCCCGATGCCGAACAGGAATTGCGCCGCGCGCTGGGAGAATCGCGCCTGTCCATCGTCAACATCCCGCTGCAGGGCGGCACGGTCACGGCCAGCGGCCAGGGCATCGCGGCCACGCAGCGCGTGCGGGCCTTGGGCCTGCCCGTGCCGGTGGATGCGCAGGGCCGCTTCGTCGTGCAGCAGCTGGTGCCGCGCCAGGTCCACACCGGCGAGATCGCCGTGATCGAGCCGGATGGCCGGGCGCAAGTGCACCGCCGTGACTTCGAGATCCCGCGCCGCGACGCCTTCTTCGTCGGCCAGGCCGACCTCACCGTGGGCCACAACCAGGTCAGCGGCCCGGCCGCGCTGCTCACCGAGGACAAGAACCGCTACAACGGCGACACCTGGAGCGAAGGCCGCATCGCCTTCTACGGCAAGGGCCAGCTCACCGACCGCTGGACCATTACCGGCAGCCTGGACACGCAGGAGCAGCCGCTGGACGATCTGCTGCGCCGCCTCGACCGCAAGGACCCCACCTCGCTGCTGCGTCGCATCGACCCGGTGGATTCGTGGGCCACCTTCGGCGACGATTCCACCGCCATCGAGGACGCGCCCACCCAGGGCAGCCTCTACCTGCGCATCGACGACGGCCGCTCGCACCTGCTGTGGGGCGACTACAAGCTCACGCTGGACGGCACGGCGCTGGCGCAGGTCAGCCGGGGCCTGTATGGCCTGCACGGCCGCTACGTGGGCGATGACAGCACCCCCTTCGGCGATGCCCGCCTGCGGCTGGACGTGTTCGCCGCGCAGCCCGGCACCCTCGCCGCGCGCGAGGACTTCCGCGGCACGGGCGGCTCGCTCTACTACCTGCGCCATCAGGACATCACGCGCGGCGCCGAGAAGGTTTTCGTCGAGGTGCGCGACCGCGATTCGGGCCTTGTGCTCTCGCGCCGCCAGCTCGTGCCCTCGTCCGACTACGAGGTCGACGCGCTGCAAGGCCGCGTGCTGCTGAGCACACCGCTGTCCGGCGTGTCCGATGACAGCAGCATCGTGCGCACGGGCGGCCTGGCCGGCCACCCGGTTTACCTGGTCGTCGATTACGAGTACACCCCGCTGGCCGGCGACTTCGACAGCCTGGCCACGGGCGGCCGTGTGGCCTGGTGGGCCACGGACAGCCTGCGCCTGGGCCTGACCACCTCGCAACAGCAGCAGACCGGCGGTGACCAGCACCTCACCGGCGTCGACGTGACGCTGCGCCGCAGCGAGAACACTTACCTCAAGGCCGAGGCCGCCCGCAGCAGCGGCCCGGGCACCGGCCAGCTCGAATCGCTCGATGGCGGTTTCAACTTCACGCGCAACAACCCACTGCCCGACCAGGGCCAGGTGGACGCGGGCGCCTGGCGCATCGAAGGCCAGCTGGACCTGAAGGAGGCGGGCCTGGCCGACAACGGTCGCCTGGCCGCCTACGCCCAGCAGCGCGACGCCGGCTACTCCGCGCCCGGGCAACTGGCCGCGCGCGCCTCGCGCCAGGCCGGCGTGAGCGCCACCACGCCGCTGGGCGAGCGCACCGAGCTGCGCCTGAAGGCCGACCAGCGCAATGAAGACGGCGGCGTGGACACCCAGGCCGCCGAGGCCCAGATCGCCGTCAAGCTCGCGCCGCGCTGGACGCTGTCGCTCGGCGCGCGCCACGACGACAAGCAGACCGACGCCCTGATCAGCAACCCGCTGGCGCCCGTGCTGAGCAACGTCGAAGGCGAGCGCACCGATCTCAGCGCGCAGCTCGATTTCGACAGCCAGGCCGGCTGGGGCAGCTACGTGTTCGTGCAGGACACCGTGGGCCGCAGCGGCACGCGCCAGGACAACGACCGCCTGGGCGTGGGCGCCCGCTGGCGCGCCACCGACAAGCTGGGCCTGCGCGCCGAGGTGTCGGGCGGCGATGGCGGGGCGGCCGGCAAGGCCGGTGTCGACTACCAGTACGACGATCGCTCCAGCGTCTACATGACCTATGCGCTGGACACCGGCCGCACCGACGAAAACACCCTGGGCCGTGGCGGCTCGCTGGTGTCGGGCCTGAAATCGCGCGTGGCCGATGGGCTGGACGTCTATACCGAGCACCGCCACACCACCGGCCTGCAGGCCGGCCTCACCCATGCCTACGGTGTGCAGTACGCGCCCGACACGCACTGGACCTGGGGCGCCTCGTTCGAGAACGGCCGCGTCGAATCCGAGACCGTGCAGGCGCTCCGGCGCGAGGCCGTGGCCTTCACCGCTGGCTATGCCGACGCGGATGTGCGCTACAGCGGTGGTGCCGAATACCGCTGGGACCGCTCGGCCACCGAGTCGCGCCGCAGCTGGCTGCTCAAGAACGCGCTGAGCGTGAAGCAGGGCAGCGATGGCCGCTGGCTGGGCAAGCTCAACTTGGCCGACAGCGACAGCAGCGCCGGAGGCTGGTATGCCGCCAGCTACACCGAAGCCATGGTGGGCTACGCCCTGCGCCCGGTGCTCAATGACAAGCTCAACCTGCTGTTCAAGGCCACCTGGCTGCATGATCTGTCCTCGCCCGGACAGGTGGTGGCCACGGACGTGACGCAGGTGGCCGTGGTCACCGAAGGCATCGACTACCAGCAGCGCAGCCGCGTGCTGGCGGTGGACGCCACCTATGACCTGACGCCGCGCTGGACGGTGGGCGGCAAGCTGGCCTGGCGCACGGGCGAGTTGCGCGCGGCCCGCGACGACAGCGCGCCCTGGTTCCGCAGCACCGCCACGCTGGCCGTGGCCCGCGTGGACTGGAAGGTGGTGCGCCACTGGGACTGGCTGCTGGAAGTGCGCAGCCTTGAGGCCCGCGAGCTGGACGACCGCAAGAGCGGCTTCCTGACCGCCGCCTACTACCACGTCAACGAGAACCTGAAGGTGGGCCTGGGCCACAACTTCACGGACTTCTCCGACAACCTCACCGACCTCAGCTACCGCAGCCGCGGCTGGTTCCTCAACATGCTGGGCAAGTTCTAAGCGCCCGGCGTCCTCTTCCCATTGTTTGATTCACAGGAGCAACATCATGAAAGCATATGGCGCCGAATTCATCGGCACGTTCTGGCTGGTACTGGGCGGCTGCGGCAGCGCCGTGCTCGCGGCGGCCTTTCCCGGCGTGGGCATCGGCCTGCTGGGCGTCTCGCTGGCCTTCGGCCTCACGGTGCTCACGATGGCCTATGCGCTGGGCCACGTCTCGGGCGCGCACTTCAACCCGGCCGTGAGCGTGGGGCTGTGGGTGGCCGGACGGTTCCCGGCGGGCAGGCTGCTGCCCTACATCGTGGCGCAGGTGGCGGGCGGCCTGGCGGGCGCGGGCGTGCTGTACCTGGTCGCCACGGGCAAGGCCGGGTTCGACGTGTCGGCCGGCTTCGCCAGCAACGGCTTCGGCGAGCACTCGCCGGGCGGCTACTCGCTGCTGGCCGCCGCGCTCATCGAGGTGGTGCTGACGGCGGGTTTCCTGATCGTCATCCTGGGCGCGACCTCCAGCGGTGCGCCGCAGAACCTGGCGCCGGTGGCCATCGGGCTGGCGCTCACGCTCATCCACCTCATCAGCATCCCGGTGACCAACACCTCGGTGAACCCGGCCCGCAGCACGGCCGTGGCGCTGTTCGTGGGCGACTGGGCCGTGTCGCAGCTGTGGCTGTTCTGGGTGGCGCCGATCGCGGGCGCCGTGGCCGGCGCGCTCATCCACCGCGGTCTGTCGGACGACTGAGCGCGCGGTGGGCGCACACTGGTGGGCCTTCCCCAAAGGGGCAGGCCCGGATGCTCACTCGGCCAGCGCCGGGTAGTCGGTGTAGCCGTGGGGGCCGACGCCACCGTACAGGGGCGCGTCCTTGAACAGCTCGTTGAGCGGTGCGTTTTCCTTGAAGCGGCGAGGCAGATCGGGGTTCGTGATCATCAGACGGCCGAAGGACACCAGATCGGCCTTGCCGCTGGCAATCGCCTCGTTGGCCATGGCCTTGTCATAGCCGTTGTTCACCATCCAGACACCGCTGTACAGCTTGCGGATCGCCTCGTAGTCGAACGGGGCGTTGTCGCGCGGGCCACCGGTATGGCCTTCGACCACATGGATGTACACGGGCTTGAGCTTGTCCAGTTCGCGCACCACGTGCTCGAACAGGGGTTGCGGGTTGCTTTCGCTCGAGTCGTTCACGGGCGAGACCGGCGACAGGCGCACACCCACCTTGTCGGCGCCGATCTCGGCGATCACGGCTGCCATCACCTCCAGCAGGAAGCGCGCGCGGTTCTCGATGGTGCCGCCGTACTGGTCGGTGCGCTTGTTGGAGCCATCGCGCAGGAAGGCGTCCAGCAGATAGCCGTGCGCGCCGTGGACCTCGATGCCGTCGAAGCCGGCCTCGATGGCGTGGCGGGCGGCAGAGCGGAAGTCAGCCACGATGCCGGCGATCTCGCTGGTCTCCAGCGCACGCGGCGTGGAAGTGTCCACATAGCCCTGCCCGGGGATGAAGGTCTTGGCCTGGGCGCGGATGGCCGAAGGCGCGACGGGGGCTTGCTCTCCCGGCTGGAAGGCCGTGTGCGACATGCGGCCGGTGTGCCATATCTGCAGGTAGATGTGGCCGCCGCGGGCGTGCACCTCGTCGGTCACCTTGCGCCAGGCAGCGATCTGCTCGGGCGAGTGCACGCCGGGCGTGGCGACATAGCCCTGGGCCTGGGCCGACACCTGGGTGGCCTCGGCGATGATCAGGCCTACCGAGGCGCGCTGGGCGTAGTACTCGACGGTCATCGCGCCGGGCACGTTGCCGGCTTCGGCCCGGTTGCGCGTCAGCGGGGCCATGGCCATGCGGTTGGACAGCGTGATGTTGCCCAGCTTGAAGGGCTGGAACAGCGGCTCTTGGGTGCTCATGTGGAACTCCGTGGATGAACAGGGCAGGTCGTTGAAGGCTGCGAAAAGGCGGCAGGGCGCCTGGCGACCGCCTTGCGGCGACCACCGGAAAACAGGGGTGAAGGGGGTTGAGGGCTCAGCTCACGGCAGGAAGAAGTCGCCCAGCAGCAGGCGGATCACATCGCGCAGGGGCTGCACGTTGCGCACGATCTTGCTGCGCAGCACGGCACCTTCCCAGGCGTCCCAGAAGAAGTTGGCCAGCGTGCGGGCATCGACATCGCGGCGCAGCTCGCCGGCCTCCTGGGCCTGTTCGATCAGGCTGGCCATGCGCTCGCGCCAGTCATCCAGCACCGTGGCCAGCTCGATGCGGCAGGGCTCGCTGGCCTCGGCCACCTCGGCGGCGAAGTTGCCCACCAGGCAGCCCTGGCAGCCCTGGCCTTCGTGGTGGGCGGTGAACTGCTCGAACACATGATGCAGGGTGCCCAGCGGCGAAGCGGGCGCATCTTTCAGGCTGGCGTTCCAGGCCGCGGCCATCCACTTGCCGTAGTTGCGCAGCACCTGGGCGGCGAAGGCCTCTTTGCTCTCGTAGTGGTTGTAGAACGAGCCCTTGGGCACGCCGGCCTGGTCAGTGATCTGCTGGATGCCGGTGGCGTTGTAGCCGTTCTGCTGGAACAGGGCGTAGCCGGCCTCGGCCAGTCGGCGCGGGATGTCGGTGGGGTCGGCGGTACGGGGCATGGGGAAACTATATGACCAGTCGTCTTGAGTCAGGTTATGGGCCCAGGTAATCCATAGCGCCGCATGGGGTTAATGCCGTGCGTCAGGGCTGGCTGACAGGGGCACGCGGCCCTGGCTGATTCCGTGCAGACCGACGGTCGCGGAAGAATCAGCTGCATGAACATCCGCGCATCCCGCCGTCCCTCACTCAGGCACATTGGCCATGCGCTGGGCGCCATGCCCAGCACGAACAGCCTCACGCATGTGTCGCATTCATCGG
Organism: Burkholderiales bacterium UBA1834; assembly: GCA_002339015.1. Lineage (GTDB taxonomy): Bacteria > Pseudomonadota > Gammaproteobacteria > Burkholderiales > Burkholderiaceae_C > Aquabacterium. Next base: position 21,471 of record DDJC01000092.1, on the reverse strand, counting down.
TGCTCTCGGCGTTCGACCGGTTCGCGGCCATAGTGACCCGCTGGGCCGGATCGCCGCTGGTGTTCTCCATGGCGCTGGCCATGGTGCTGACCTGGGCCATCTCCGGGCCCTTGTTCGGCTTCTCGGAGACCTGGCAACTGGTGATCAACACAGGCACCACCATCGTCACCTTCCTGATGGTGTTCCTGATCCAGCAGAGCCAGAACAAGGACAGCGTGGCCATCCACCTCAAGCTCAATGAGTTGCTGGCGGCCCACCGCGAGGCCAGCAACCGCATGATCGGCATCGAGAGCATGTGCGAACAGGATCTGCGTGAACTGGCCGATTTCTACGCGCAGCTTGCCGAACGGGCCAAGACGGCGGGGGCTCGCAAGGAGGCCCACTCCATCGACGAAGAGGGCATGCCGGCGATGCCGACGGCGACCCGGACCAGACGGGACCACGCCACCACGGCGTCGTGAGGCCGGCCGACTCAACCTGCTTGCCTGTACGCCGATAACGACTCAGACGCCGTCCCGGCGTCCGGGTTGTGCATGCCTGTTGCCATGCGCCAAAACGCCGAGCGGGCCACCCGCGGACGCGATGGGGCTGTCGTTGAGCGTGTTCCGATCGATCCAGGAGACCTTGCTGGCCGAACGCCAGATCCCGATGGACATGCGCCATTGGCGCGAGCGTCTGCTGTCGGCGATCCTGTCGGTGGTGCTCGTGCTGGGGTCGCTGGCGGCCGTGCCCAGTGCCCTCGTCGCCTTCCTTCAGGGGTACCCCTCGGTGGCGGTGATGGACATCCTCGCGCTGGGCTGGGTGGCGTTCGTGTGGCGCCGCCGCTCGCTGGACTACCGGCTGCGTGCCTGGAGCCTGCTGGCGCTGATGTTCCTGGTCGGGCTGTGGCTGATGTTCACGGTAGGCCCCGTCAGCCAGATCTACCTCCTGGCGTTTCCGGCGATGGCCGCGCTGCTGCTGGGCATGCGGCCGGCGCTGCTGGCGCTGGTGGGCAGCGCGCTCACGCTGCTGGTGGTGGGATGGATGGTCGATGCGCGCTTTCCCACGCCGGGCTTCGAGCACCAGCCGCTGGCCAAGTGGGCGGTGGTGACCGTGAACTTCGCCTTCGTGGGCGCGATGATCACGCTGTCGTGCGCGGCGCTGCTGGCCGGGCTGGAACGCACGCTGGCACGCCACCGGGAGATCGCCGAATCGCTGAGCGATGCCAACCAGGAGCTGCACCTGATCGGCGCGGCGGCGGCGCGCATCAACGATCTGGTGATGATCACCGCGCGTGATGCAGCGGTGCCACCGTATTCACGCATCGTCTTCGTCAACGAGGCCTTCCTGCGGCGCACGGGCTACGCGCGTCAGCAGGTGAACGGGCAGTCGCACACCCTGCTGTACGGGCCGGACACGGCGGGGCCCGACCGCGCCCGCATCGACGAGGCCCTGCGTGCCGGCTCGGCCATCCGCATCGAATTGGTGGTGCACGACCGCGCCGGCGGTGCCTTCTGGCTGGAGCTGGACATCACCCCCATCCTGGATGACCACGGGCATGCCCGCCACCTGGCCTGGGTGGCGCGCGACATTGGCGCCCGAAAGAAGGCCGAGGCCCTGATCTGGCAGCAGGCCCACTACGACGGGCTGACCGGCCTGCCCAACCGCCAGTTGCTGCGCCAGCGCCTGGAGCAGGCCCTGGCCGCCAGTGCGCGCGACGGCGTGCCGATGGCCCTGCTCTTCATCGACCTGGACCATTTCAAGGAAGTCAACGACACCCTGGGCCACGACCTGGGCGACCTGCTGCTGGTCGAGGCCGCGCGCCGCATACGCCAGTGCGTGGGCGATGCCGACACCGTGGCCCGCCTCGGCGGCGACGAATTCACCGTGGTCATGCCGGGCCTGGCGCAGGCCGAGCGCGTGGACCATGTCGCCCAGGCCATCATCGACCGGCTGGTGCAGCCCTTCCAGCTGCAGGGCGAGCGGGCCTATGTGTCCGCCAGCATCGGCATCACCCAGTCGCCACGCGACGGCACGGCCATCGAGGCCTTGTTCAAGCAGGCTGACCAGGCCCTGCACACGGCCAAGGATGCGGGCCGCCGACGCTTCTGCCATTTCACCGCCGCGATGGAGGAGGCTGCCCAGCTGCGCATGCGCGTGGCCACGGACCTGCGTGGCGCCCTGCAGGACGGCCAGCTCAGTGTGGTCTACCAGCCTATCGTCACGCTGGCCAACGGCGAGGTGCACAAGGCCGAGGCACTGCTGCGCTGGCAGCATCCCATCCTCGGGCCGATCAGTCCGGGCGTGTTCATCCCCATTGCCGAATCCAGCGGCCAGATCGACGAAATCGGTGACTGGGTGTTCCGTCAGGCCGCTGGCCAGGCCCTGCGCTGGCGCACGCTGTTCCATCCTGACTTCCAGATCAGTGTCAACAAGTCGCCCGTGCAGTTCCGTGAGGGCGGCAACCGCCCGCGCGAATGGGCCGATCACCTGCGCGCCATCGGCCTGCCGGGCAATGCGCTGGCGGTGGAGATCACCGAAGGGCTGCTGCTGGATGCCAACCAGGAGGTCGTCGAGCGCCTGGCCGACTTGCATGCCGCAGGCATGGCCATCTCGCTCGACGACTTCGGCACGGGTTACTCGTCACTCTCCTATCTGCAGACCTTCGCGATCGATCACCTCAAGATCGACCAGGCCTTCGTGCGGGACCTCAAGCCCGGGTCCACCGGCATGGTCCTGTGCCGGGGCATCGTTGCCATGGCCCATGACCTGGGCATGACCGTGATCGCCGAAGGCGTGGAAACGGCCGAACAGTGCGCGCTGCTGTCCAGTGTGGGCTGCGACCACGGGCAGGGCTTCCTGTTCGCCAGGCCCTTGCCGCCGGATGATTTCGAGCGCCTGCTGATCCGCGGGTGACGGACGGGCCAGCGGGTGCCTGCGTGTAGGCATCGGCCGACATGCGCACGCACCGTTACCTGATGGGCAAGCAGCGCCCGACCCGGGATGATGGGGCTCCCTTGAACCTCCTGCCGGCCGCCCAGCCATGCTCAATCACCCGTTCCTTGCCCAAACGTTGTGCGCTTGCGCTTGCGCTTGCGCGTGGCCACGGGCCGTGGGGCGTTGATGTCACGCTCGCTGCTGCCACCGGATGACGGGCCTGCCCGCCTGCGCGCGCTGCGGGCCCATCTGGCCATGCGCGCGCGCGCGCCGGGCTCAGCATTGCCTGGCGAGGTGCTGCAGGCCCTGGTCGATGCCGATCTGGCCAATCTGCCGCTGCCGGGCCAGGGGGCCACGCTGCAGCGCTGGCGCATGCTGTCGGCCGTGGCCGCGCATGATCTGAGTCTGGCCAAGCTGTTCGAAGCCCACACCGATGCGCATGCCATCCTGGCGGAGCTCGGCGCGCCCATCCCTCCCGCTGGCAGCACCTGGGGCGTGTGGTGCGCCGAGGCCCCCGATGCGCGCCTGCACGCCTCGGTGCCCTCGCCGGATGGCACCGTGACCCTGCATGGCGTGAAGGCCTGGTGCTCTGGCGCCGTGTCGCTCAGCCACGCCCTGGTCAGCGCCTGGAACGATGCGGGTGAGCCCGTGCTGGCCGCCGTGGCGCTCGATCAGCCCGATGTGGTCATCAGCAACCAGGGCTGGCAGGCCGTGGGCATGGCCGCGACCGCCAGTGTCGATGTGCGCTTCAACGCCGCACGCGGCGTGCAGATCGGCTTCAAGGGCGACTACCTGAGCAGGCCTGGTTTCTGGCACGGCGGTGCTGGCATCGCCGCCTGCTGGTATGGCGCGGCCGCGGCGCTGGGCGAGGCCCTGCGCGCCACCTGCCGCGACAAGGCCGATCGCGGTCACCCGGACGTGCCCGACGACGGCGCCTTCCACAGGCGGGCCCATCTGGGGGCTGCGGACGTGGCCCTGTCTGGTGCCGTCGCCGTGTTGCGCGATGCAGCCGACTGGATCGACCGCCACCCCCACGCAGATGCCCGCCTGGTGGCGTTGCGTGCGCGCCTGGTGGTGGAAGACGCCGCCACGCGGGTGCTGCAGGCCGTGCCGCGCGCGCTGGGCGCCGGCCCGCTGTGCCGCGATCCCCATATGGCCCACCTGGTGGCCGACTTGCCTGTGTTCATGCGCCAAAGCCATGCCGAACGTGATCAGGCCACGCTCGGCGCCGATCTGATGATGCTGGAGGACACCCCATGGCCGCTGTGATGGAACGACTCGAGACGCCGACGCCGCTGCGCGACTTCCCGAAGGCCCCGCGCATCGAAGGCCGGGGCACGCCCGAATCGGCGTGGCGCAATTGCCCACACCTGGGGGCGCTGCCCGTGGCCACGCTGGAGGCGCTGGTGCCCCACGGCCATCGGGCCGTCGTCGTGGCCCCGCACCCCGATGACGAGGTACTGGGCGCCGGCGGCCTGATGGCGCAGCTGGCCCAGGCGGGCCGAGAACTGCTGATCGTGCCCGTGACCGATGGCACCGCCAGCCACCCGGGTTCGCGCCGCTGGACGCCGGAGCGCCTGGCGCAAGAGCGTCCGCTGGAGACCGTGCGCGCGCTGACCTTGCTGGGCCTGTCCCGCATCCGCCTGCACCGGCTGGGCCTGCCCGACGGCGGCCTGGTGGCCATGGAAAGCGCGCTGGCGTGGCAGCTGGCGCCTCAGCTGCGCCCCACCGATGTGGTCATCACCACCTGGCGGCAGGATGGCCATCCCGATCACGAGGCCACCGGACGCGCCTGCGCCGAAGCCTGCGCACAGTCTGGCGCCCGCCTGATCGAAATGCCCGTGTGGGCCTGGCACTGGGCCCGCCCTGCCGATCCCCGCCTGCCCTGGTCGCGCGCCTGTCGCCTGCCGCTGTCGCCCGAGGTGGAGCAGCGCAAGCGCCTGGCCGTGCGTGCTTTCACCAGCCAGACCCGGCCAGATCCGTCCAGCGAGGTGAGCTGTGTGTTGCCGGCCAGCGCGCTGGCCCGCGTGCTGCGGCCCTTCGAGGTGTTCTTTCGCTGATCCGGCGTGCAAGCGGTGAACGACCGCCTCCACCACTTCGAACAGCTGTACCAGCAAGACGAAGATCCGTGGAAGGTGCACACGCGCTGGTATGAGCAGCGCAAGCAGGCCCTGCTGCTGGCCGCCTTGCCTCACCGGCGTTATGCCCGTGCTTTCGAGACGGGCTGTGGCACGGGCGCATTGACGGCGGCCCTGGCCGAGCGCTGTGACGAACTGATGGCCAGCGACGCCTGCGAGAGTGCGGTGCGCATTGCGCAGGCGCACCTCGCACGGCATGCCCCGGCCCGGCACGTGAGGGTGGTGCGGCAGACCCTGCCGATGCAATGGCCGGCGGGGCACTTCGACCTCATCGTCGTCAGCGAATGGGCCTACTACATCTCCCTGGCCGATCTTCAGGCCCTGGCGCAGGCATGCCGCGGCAGCCTCGCACCGCAGGGCTGCCTGGTCGCCTGTCACTGGCGGCCCGACTTCGCGGACCGCCGACACGCCACGCACGACATCCATGCGCGCCTGGGCGGCCACCCCGGCTGGACACGGCTGGTCCACCACGAGGAAGACGATTTCCTGCTGGACGTGTGGTCGCCTGCCGGGGTCTCCGTGGCCCGTGGTGCCGAGTCCGTGCCCGCCACATGATCGGCATCGTCATTCCCGCGCACAACGAAGAGGCCTGCCTGGGCGTGTGCCTCGTGGCCGTGATCGCCGCGGCCCGGCATCCCGCCTTGCGGGGCGAGCCGGTCCGCGTGGTGGTCGTGCTGGACGATTGCGACGATGGCTCGCTCGCGGTGGCCCAGGCCCATGCGGTGGACGTGCTGCAGGTGCAGGCCCGCAATGTCGGCGCGGCGCGTGCGGCCGGCGCCCACCACCTGCTGCAGGCCGGCGCGCGCTGGCTGGCCTTCACCGATGCCGACACCGTCGTCTCGCCCGATTGGCTGGTGGCCCAACTGCGCCTGGGCGCGCAGGCCGTGTGTGGGTCGGTAGAGGTGCGCGACTGGTCACCGCATGGTGACCGCGGCGAAGCGGTGCGCTGCCATTTTGAGCGCCACTACCGCGATGCCGATGGCCACCGCCACATCCATGGCGCCAACCTGGGCGTGTGCGCGCTGGCGTACCAGCGGGCGGGCGGCTTCGCGCCGCTGGCGTGCAGCGAGGACGTGGCCCTGGTCGAGGCTCTGCAGCGCTGCGGTGCCACCATCGCCTGGAGCGCCGCGCCGCGCGTGGTCACCAGCGCGCGCACCCATGCCCGTGCGCGTGGCGGCTTCGGCGACACGCTGCTGGCCATGGCCTCCTGAGCGCCTGCCCCACCCAATCCCGTTAGCATCTCGGCCATCGGCGCCTTTCCGGTCGCCCCTTTGCCGCCAGGAGGCGCTCACCATGCCACTCGACACCATCGACATCGACCCCGGCGTTCCACCGGCCGCCACCCTCATCGTGCTGCACGGCCTGGGGGCCGACGGCAATGACTTCGTCCCCCTCTGCGAGGAACTGGGCCTGGCGCCGGTCGGCCCGGTGCGCTTCGTGTTCCCGAATGCACCTGTGCGCCCTGTCACCATCAACGGCGGCTACCCCATGCGCGCCTGGTACGACATCCTCGCCATGGGCGGCCGCGGCCCGGAAGACGAAACCGGACTGCGGCAGTCCATCGCCGACATCGAAGCCCTGCTGGCACGTGAGCAGGCGCGTGGTGTTCCGGCCGCGCGCACCGTGCTGATGGGGTTCTCGCAAGGGTGTGCCATGGCGCTGCTGGCGGGCCTGCGCCATGGCCATCGCCTGGCCGGCGTCGTGGCCCTGTCGGGTTACCTCCCGCTGGCGGACACGCTGGCGGCCGAACGCAGCACGGCCAATGCCGACGTGCCTGTGTTCATGGGGCATGGCCGCCATGACGACATCGTGAACATCGCCCGTGGCCAGCAGGCTCGCGAGACGCTGACCGGCCTGGGCTACGATGTTGAATGGCACGACTACGCCATGCCGCATTCGGTCTGTCCTGAGGAGATTGCCGATCTCAACGACTGGCTGCTCAAGGTGCTGGCGCCCGACGCTCCCTGAACGGCAGGGCAGGGGCTGCGAGCGGCGTGCCCCTCAGCTGGCCATCGTCCGGTTGCGTCCGCCGCGCTTGGCGCGGTAGAGCGCCTGATCGGCCCGCTCGATGGTCTGGTCCAGCGTCTCCTCGTAGCGCTGCTCGGTCAGCCCCGACGAGAAGGTCACGCGCAGCGCCGGCACCGTGTCCGACATGGGGGCGGCGTTGATCACCTCGCGCAACCGCTCCAGCCCGGCCTCGGCCTGATCGAGCCTGCAGTCTGTCAGCATCAGCAGGAATTCCTCGCCGCCCCATCGTGCGATCACGTCCGAGTCGCGCATCACCGACTGTGCCTGCCGGGCGAAGTGCCGCAGCACCTCATCGCCCACGCCGTGGCCATGCGTGTCGTTCACGTGCTTGAAGTGGTCGATGTCCAGGATGCCGATGCAGAAGATCCTGCCGCCCTGGTCGCTGAACTTCTTCTGCAGCGACAGCGCCTCCATCATGTGGCGGCGGTTGAACAGCCCCGTGAGTTCGTCGCGCGTGGCCAGTGTCTGGATGCGTGAAAGCGCCTCGGCCAGTTCTTCCTTGCGCGATTGGAGGCGGTGGCGCAGCGTGCTCAACTGGCCGGACAGCACCGAGATGGTCGGCAGCGAGGTGCAGGCGAACAGGAAGTTCACCATCTCCTGGCGCGCCGGAAAGCGCTCGGGCGCCAGGGTGGCCATGAACAGCATCGTCAGGCCCTGGGCGCACAGTGCGAAGAAAGCCGCCATCCGTGTCTGCTTGGCTGTCAGGTTGAACATGCCGAACATCAGGATCAGGGCCAGCAGGATCAGCGCCGCGCCGCGTGATTCACCCAGGATGGCGTAGGACCAGACCACGCAGACGAGCGCCACCATGATCTGCGGCAGGGTGAGCGACGGGTCCGCGAAGTGCAGGTTCAGGCCGCTGCGCAGCAGGGCGTAGAACGCGCCCACGTTGACCATCATGAAACAGCCCAGCCACCAGCCGGAGTCCGCGCTCACGGCACCCGTGCTCACCGCATAGGCCAGCACGACCGTGCAGATCACGAAATTGGCCGCCGCCATCATGTAGCGCTGGATGCGCAGACGCTGCTTGGCGTCGTGCGTGAACAGCATCACGCCCAGCGCGTGCAGCACGCCCGAGCTTTCCTCGGTGTCGCTGGCCGTGTACTGCCACAGTGTGACCACCACCACGGCCACCAGCATGAAGCGCAGCAGCTCGTTGCCCATGTCGTGGGCCTTGGGGTCGTTGTGCACCAGCCAGATCATCACGCAGCCCATCAGGGCCAGCACATAGCCGCTCAGCAGCCGTACCTTGGCCGGCCGCAGGTGCCTGAACCCGAACAGCAGCACCGGGGCCAGCAGCACCAGCACGACATCGCGCAGCGGTCCGCCGAAGGTGTACATCCAGGCCGTGATCGTGGCGGGCAGCAGCATCTGCGGCATGGTCATGGACGGATCGGAGAACTGCCTGTTCAGCCCGCTGCGCAGCAGGGCGTAGAACACCAGCACCATGGCCAGCGTCACGCCGGTGACCTGCAGCACCGGTCCCTGGGGCAGCCAGCCCTGCCGGGCCGCCAGGTTGATCAGGACAGCGAAGGCCGCGTAGTTCATGGCGCCCAGCAGCGAACGGCGGGTGCGCAGGCGCTGTTTCCAGTCGTCACCCAGAAGCAGCCGGGTCAGCGGGCCCACCGGACGCGTGGCTTCAGGGCGAGGTGCCTGAGGGGCAGGCGTGGCACCCACAGAGGCCGCCGCCATGCCCGGGGCGCCGGGCCCAGCGCCCTGGGGATGACCATGGATCGCCTCAGGCGCCCCCACCACGGTCAGGTGCTTCTTGGACGTATTTGTTACTGCCATGAGTACTATGTCGACGGCATGTGAAATCTCTTGATGCGGGGAATCCCTGGATGATGCGTGCCGCGTGTGTCTCTCAAGGCAGAACGGGCCGGTGGAACTGATCCACCGACCCGTCTGCGCAAAGAAAAACCTGGTGTGTCTGCCCCCCAACGGTGACCGATGGCAAGGCCCAGGTGGCCGGCCAGGCGGGGGTGATCGCCTGGCGCGGGATCCATGCCCCGAAGGGCGGTGGCTTGGCGATCGGTCAGAAGCGGTAGCTGGCGCCCAGGCTGAGTTGGGGCACCACGCGCACCTTGCCCACGTCGTCGCGCAGGTCGCGCACCTCGCGGTCGATGTCGGCCTGTTGCACGCCGTACGACGCCAGGTTCGTGTCCACGTCCAGCTTGGCCTTGCCGATGGAGACACCCATGTCGGCGATCAGGCCCCAGCCGGGCTCACGCCGATGGTGGCCCCAGCCGATGCCGACGTAGGGCGTGACCTTGGGGATCTTCACGTCGGCGTTCAGGTACTCGTTGCCGGTGGCGATGTAGTTGACGCCGCCCACGTTGATGGTGCTGCCGGCGGGCATGTTCGAGCGCAATTTGAGCGACATGTCGTTGACGGTCAGGCCGCCGGTCAGGCGAAAGCCGCTGCCACGCGCCGGGAAGTAGTCGGCGAACAGCCCTACGCGGGCCAGCTTGAGCTTGCCCCGGTAGTTGATGCCTTCGCGCTCGCCGTCCTTGTTGTGGCGGCCCAGGGTGGCGTAGTCCGCACGCAACACCAGGTGCTCATTGACGGTCTGGGCATAGCCGCCCAGCACCCCGGGAAAACCCACGGCGCCATACGCTTCGCCTGCCCGGGCAGAGGCCGCCAGGGCGCCCGACAGCACGGTGGCAGACAGCACCAGCGGGGCGCAGCGCAGAAGAGGGTTCGGTGAGGGCATGGCGTGCTCCTTGGCGTTTGACGTGGGTCGGAAGGCGCCACTGTAGAAGGCGTGCGCCGGCCAGATCGCCGGATAAGGGCAGGTGCTGCCGGTGCTTTTCTCAAGCTGTTGTTTCCTGCCCAGTCGCGTCCGTGGGGGCTCGTCTCCTAAACCGTAGGATTGACCCCTTGCTGGGCTGACCACACCATGCGAGCCATGCCACCACGGCATGTTCACAACGCAGCGCTACAGTCCAGCGGTTCCCAACGCATTTTTGCCATCCAACCCATCAAGCACGGCCAACCATGAGTGACAGCGCTGCCCAAGTCGATGCCTGGCTGGAGCCACTGGGGGATCCCCCTTGTGGCGAAGACCTGGAATACGACAACGATTTCCTCGAGCTGAACAAGGCTGCCGAAGGCAAGCCCGAAACCCAGTTCTCGTCCGCCGAACCACCTGATTGGGGCGGTGTCAAGGACAAGGCTGAAGAGCTCTTCAACCGCACCCGCGACATCCGCGTGGCCATTCTGTGGGGCCGGGCCCTGCTGCACCGCGAAGGGCTGTCGTCCCTGCCGCACACCCTGCGGCTGCTGCGCGAGCTGCTCGAGCGCTACTGGGACGACGTGCATCCCAAGCCCGACCCGGATGACGGCGACCCCTACGCCCGCCTGAACGTGCTGTCGCAACTTGAAGACAGTACCGGCCTGCTGGGCGATGTCCGGCAGTCGCTGGTGTTCCGCAGCCGCGCCGTGGGCCAGCTCACCGTGCGCGACATCGAAGTGGCGCTGGAAAAAATTCCGGCACGCGAAGACGAGTCCCCCATGAGCGCGGATTCGGTCGAGCAGATGCTGGGCGCGGCCATCGCCGAGGACGACACCCTCAAGGACCTGGGCCAGCGTGCGATCAGTGAGCTCGATGCCCTCATCAGTCTGTTGCAGGACCGCGTCGGCTACGGCCGCGCACCTTCGTGCGACACGCTCAAGGACATGTTGGCCGGCTTGGTGCGTGTCACGCCCCAGGAGCAGAGCAGCGAGAGCGGCGACGACCTGGACCTCGACAGCCTGCTGGGCGACCTGGCGGGGGGCGACAGCGATGCCGGCGAGGCCGGCAGTGCACCACGTCGGGGCAGCCGCGGCGGCGGCCTGGGCGACTCGATCGACACCCGCGAGGATGCGATCAAGGCCATCGACCTGGTGTGCCAGTACCTGGAACGCACCGAGCCCACCAGCCCGGCCCAGTTGCTGCTGCGCCGCGCCCAGCGCCTGATCGACAAGAACTTCCTGGAACTCGTCAAGGAGCTGGCCCCCGAGGCCCTCAACGAGGTCGCCAAGATCATGGGGGTGGACCCCGATACCGTGGCCGGAGGCGGCGGTGGTTATTGAGCCCCTTGGGGCCCCTAAGATTTAGGGACCCCTTTAGAGGGGTCTCACGGCCTCGTGCCGGTGTTGTAATGTGGTTCGTTGAGCTTAACGGTCATTGAAACGGAGTCATTCCATGAGCGGACAAAAGTTTGTATCGCGCAACCGCGCGCCCCGCGTGCAGATCGAATACGACGTCGAGTTGTACGGCGCCGAGAAGAAGGTGCAGCTGCCCTTCGTGATGGGTGTCATGTCCGACCTGTCGGGCAAGCCCGCCGATCCCCTGCCCGCCGTGGCCGATCGCAAGTTCCTGGAGATCGACGTCGACAACTTCGACGCCCGCATGAAGTCCATGAAGCCCCGCGTGGCCTTCCAGGTGCCCAACACCCTCACCGGTGAGGGCAACCTGCCTGTGGACATCACGTTCGAGAACATGGACGACTTCTCGCCCGCCGCCGTGGCGCGCAAGGTCGAGGGCCTGAACAAGCTGCTGGAGGCCCGCACCCAGCTGTCCAACCTGATCACCTACATGGACGGCAAGACCGGTGCCGAAGAGCTGATCAACAAGGTCCTGAACGACCCGTCGCTGCTGCAGTCGCTGACGGCCGCCGCCAAACCCGCCGACGAGCAATAAGCGCCCAGGAGTGAATCGACATGGCTGAACAGCAACAAAGCTCGGCGCTGGCAGGCGTCACCCTCGAAGGCAACGAGTTCACCTCGCTGCTGCAGAAGGAATTCAAGCCCAAGACCGACGAAGCCAAGGGCGCCGTCGAGCAGGCGGTGCAGACCCTGGCCCAGCAGGCCCTGGCCCACACCAACATCATCAGCGCCGATGCGGTCAAGTCCATCGAGGCCATGATCGCCGCGATCGACAAGAAGCTCTCCGAGCAGGTCAACCTGATCATCCACCACGAAGACTTCCAGAAGCTGGAGTCGGCCTGGCGCGGTCTGCACTACATGGTGAACAACACCGAGACCGATGAGCAGCTCAAGATCCGCGTGATGAACATCAGCAAGCAGGATCTGGCCAAGACGCTCAAGCGCTACAAGGGCACGGCCTGGGATCAGTCGCCCCTGTTCAAGAAGCTGTACGAAGAAGAGTACGGCCAGTTCGGCGGCGAGCCCTTCGGCGCGCTCGTGGGCGATTACTATTTCGACCACACCCCGCCGGATGTCGAGCTGCTGGGTGAAATGGCCAAGATCGCTGCGGCGGCCCACTGCCCCTTCCTGTCGGGCACCAGCCCGGCCGTGATGCAGATGGAGTCATGGCAGGAGCTGGCCAACCCGCGCGACCTGACCAAGATCTTCCAGACGCCTGAGTACGCGGCCTGGCGCTCGCTGCGCGAATCCGACGACGCCCGCTACCTGGGCCTGTGCATGCCGCGCTTCCTGGCGCGCCTGCCCTATGGCGCCAAGACCAGCCCCGTCGAAGAATTCGATTTCGAAGAAGAGACCAACGGCGGCGACCACAGCAAGTACGGCTGGGCCAACGCGGCCTACGCCATGGCCACCAACATCAACCGCTCCTTCAAGGAATACGGCTGGTGTTCGCGCATCCGTGGCGTCGAGTCCGGCGGTGCGGTCCAGAACCTGCCCACGCACACCTTCCCGTCCGACGACGGCGGCGTGGACATGAAGTGCCCCACCGAGATCTCGATCTCCGACCGCCGCGAGGCCGAGCTCTCCAAGAACGGCTTCCTGGCGATGATCCACCGCAAGAACTCCGATTTCGCGGCGTTCATCGGTGGCCAGTCGCTGCAAAAGCCTGCTGAATACGACGATCCCGATGCCACGTCCAACGCGGCACTCGCGGCGCGTCTGCCCTACCTCTTTGCCACCTGCCGCTTTGCCCACTACCTCAAGTGCATCGTGCGGGACAAGGTGGGTTCGTTCAAGTCCCGCGACGCCATGGCCTCATGGCTGAACGACTGGATCTTGAACTACGTGGACGGGGATCCGACCAACTCGACCGAAGTCACCAAAGCCGAGCGCCCGCTCGCCGCGGCCGAGGTGGTGGTGGAAGAAGTGGAGGGCGCTCCCGGCTACTACTCGTCGAAGTTCTTCCTCAAACCTCACTATCAGCTTGAGGGCCTCACGGTTTCTCTGCGGCTTGTCTCCAAACTGCCTTCTGAGAAGAAGGGCTGATCAAGCCATCATTCGTTAACACTGACCAACTAGGAGTCAATCATGCCGGGTAATGCATTCATCAAATTCGCGGGCGTCGACAAGGGCGAGTCGTTCCAGGAAAACTTCCATGGCGACCAAGGCTGGATCGAAATCGGTGACTGGAGCTGGGACATCGAAGCCGAGTCCAGCTTCCTGAAGGGTGGCGGCGCCGCCGTGGGCAAGGCCACGCCCGGCGTGTTCAGCTTCTCGCACTACTTCGACAAGTCCTCGCCCACCATCATGCGCAACATCGTCAAGGGCGTGCACTTCGCCACTGTCGAAGTCGTGATGTGCAAGCAGGTCGGCGATGCCGACGGCCTGCCCAAGCAGTTCTTCCAGATCAAGATGAAGGACGTGTTCACGACCAAGGTCTCGACCAAGGGCGGTGAAGACGGCGGCGTGAGCCAGGACGTCGAAATGGTGTCCAAGTCCATCGAAATCAACTACAAGCCCCAGGACAACAAGGGCAAGCTCGGCGGCGACATGCCGTTCGAGTGGGACATCGCCGCCAACAAGATCATCAAGTAAGCACGTCTTGCTGATGACGCGGTCCGGGGGCTTCCTCTTGTCGAGGGGCTCCCGGATTTGTTCATTGTGTCGACGGCTTGCCGTCAGCCAGTTAGCCTTCACGGTGGTGCATCATGGGCTGGAGCCAGATATTCCTGAAGATCTCGATCGACGGCCTGGGTACCGACGGTATCGGTGAGAGCGAAGTGGCCGGTTATGAGGGCCAGATCATCCTGGCCGATTTCGATTGGTCGATGAAGGGCCATGACGTGATCAAGGGCACAGGGGCTTCGCGCACGGTGACCCGGCGTGTCAACAGTGAGACGGTGTCGGTCACCAAACGCTTTGATGCGTCGTCCGTGACCTTGATGACAGCCATGCGGGAGCGCAAGCGCGTCAAGTCGGCGGCCATCACCGTGGCGCATGGCTTTGCCTCGGGCAAGGCCGATGGTGGCCTGAGAAACGCCTTCATCCTGGAGCTCCTTGACGGCTACATCGAAGAGATCGACCTGGATCTGGTCAGCGACGGCAAGGCCATGGTGCTGCAGGAAGAGCTGACCATCCGCTACTCCAAGCTCAACATCAAGGTGTTCGAGGTCGACGCGAATGGCCGCTACACGCCCAAGTGCAGCACCTTCCAGTGCGATGTGCAAAGCCAGACGCTCACCTGATCCGGTGCGGATGTTCTGATCAATGAGGTGACGGAGGCAAACGATGGAATACGCAGAGGTTTACCTGGCGCTGTCAGGCGTGGCCGGCGACTCTCAGGCCGAAGGCCACAAGGGCGAGATCGAGCTGTTCGACTGGGCCTGGGGCATGGAGCTGGCCGATCAATCGCCCACCGGCAAGAACGAGGATCGTCAGGCCGAAGGCAAGATGCTGGAGATATCCAAGGCCGTGGACCGCGCCAGTGTGCCCATGATGAACCTGCTCAAGAGCGGAGCCACCAGCGCCAAGGCCACGCTTACCATCCGGCAGCGCATGCAAAAGGAGATCGAGCTCAAGCTGGCCCTGAGCAGCGTGCGCCTGATGTCCTGCAAGCTCAATGTCAAGACCGACGACAGGGAGGTCGTGCTGGACGAGGACTGGACCCTGACCTACGACAAGATCGAGGTGCTCTACAAGAGCGACCACGGCAACAAGGGGCAGAAGGTCTTCTCGCTGATCACGCCACCGGGCATCGAGCAATCCGAGCCGGCGCGTCTGAGCAGTGTCGACAGCGGCGCAGGGGAGGATGACGAGCCCCGATTCACCAAGCAGGACATCATCGACATCATCGAAGAGTACTTGAAGAAGCACCCGCAGAAGAAGTAAGCCACCCTCCGCCACCACACCAGGGCCCGACCATGATCCGGATGAAGAATTACCGAGACTTGAGCAGCACGGCGAGCGACGTCGGTGCGGGTTTCCAGTTCGAGTTCTACTGCCAGTGCTGCGATTTCAACTGGCGCAGCCCGTTCAAGCCCCATCGCATGGGCCAGCTCACGGGGTGGCTCACGCGCTTGACCTTCCTGATGACCGACCTCAACAAGGCGGGCAAGGCGACCAGCGCCATGTCCATGGCAGGCGGGCGGGCGGCCCATGAAGAGGCGTTCGAGGCGGCGCAGGCCCAGGCCCAGCGCTACTTCACCCAGTGTCCGGAGTGCGGCAACCAGGCGTGCGAGAACTGCTGGAACGAGGAGCGTGGGCTGTGCAAGACCTGCGTCAACCGGCAGGCGCGCCCAGGCTCGGCCTCTGCGGGCTATGGCGGCGCCTACGACGACGGGCAGAGCGGTGGCGGCGGCACACTGGCCTGCCCGAACTGCCAGACGCCCTCCAGCGGCGGGCGCTTCTGCCATGAATGTGGCTTCGACATGGCCAGCACGCACAAGAGCTGTCCCGGCTGTGGCAGCGTGATGCCCCGGGCAGCGCGCTTCTGCACGGATTGCGGCCACGGTTTCTGAATCCTTCCCTACACCCGATCAACCAGAGAGCTGACCGATGTCCGAACCCCTGGCCCAAGCCGAAGCCACCCTGCGCGCAGGCGATCCCCAAGGCGCCCTGCAGCACCTGACCGCGGCGGTCAAGGCCAAACCGGCCGATGCACGCCTGCGCATCTTCATGGCCCAGCTGCTGTGTGTGCTGGGGCAATGGTCGCGCGCGCACACCCAGCTCAATGTGGTGGCCGATCTGCTGCCTTCGGCCGGGCCGATGCGTGAAATGGTCGGCCATGCCCTGCGCTGCGAGCTGCTGCGCGCCGAGGTGTTTGCCGGCAAGCGGGCGCCCATGGTCTTCGGCCATCCGGATCCCTGGCTGGCCAAGCTGATCGAATCCCTGCTGCAGGCGGGGCAGGGCAACGCGGCGCTGGCCGATGAGCTGGCCGCCAAGGCGTTCGATGAAGCCCCGGCGGTGCCGGGCGCCATCGACGGCGAGGCCTTCGAGTGGATCGCCGATGCCGATTCGCGCCTGGGCCCGGTGCTCGAGGCCTTCGTCAACGGCAAGTACTACTGGATCCCGTTTTCGCGCCTGAGCCGCATCTCCTTCGAGCAGCCACAGGATCTGCGCGACATGGTCTGGACCCCGGCCTACCTCACCTTCGCCAATGGCGGCGAGGTGGTGGCGGTGATCCCCTCGCGCTATCCCGCCACGCATGAGAGCGGTGATGCCCAGCTGCTGCTGTCGCGCAAGACCGAGTGGCGCGAGATCGGCGCCGATCGCTGGGCCGGCCTGGGCCAGCGCGTGTTCAGCTCCAACCTGGGCGATCACGACCTGCTGGCGGTGCACCTGATCGAGCTGCAGCCGCCCCCCGATGAAGCCGGTGAGGATGGTGATGGCGGTGACGCCGACGAGGGCAGCCATGGCTGAGCTGACCTCGCAGGAACGGCTCCAGCCCTCCTTGCTGGACCGGCTCACCGATGCGGACCCGGGCAACAAGAGCGAATCGCTCGATGCCCGCGTCCTGTCACGCCAGCAGTTGCGTGCGGCTGTTCTGCGGGATCTGTCCTGGCTGTTCAATGCCAACCGGGCCGAGCCGTCGCGGCGCACCAGCGCCAAGCAGCACCGGCCGGCCTACATCGACGAAGAGGTCGCACGCTGGAAGCAGGCGCCGTTCGCGCAGCATTCGGTGCTGAACTACGGCGTGCCTTCCTTCTCAGGTGAGGCCGTTGGCCGGATGGACCTGCGCGCCATCGGCAATGATGTCAAGCAGGCCATCCTGGATTTCGAGCCCCGCATCGATCCCGACACCCTGGAGGTGGAGGCGCAGATCGACGGCACGCTTTACAGCCATCACAACCAGCTCAAGCTGGTGATCCGCGGACACATGTGGAACCAGCCTGTGCCCCTGGAGCTGTTGCTCAGCGCGTCGATGGATGTGGAGACCGGGCAGGCCAGCGTTCGCGACATGAGGTGATGCGTGCCCTCGACGACCTGAAGGCCTAAGGCCGCGCCAACCCCCGTCACCCCACCCCACCATGGATCCCCGACTCCTTCGCTACTACAACCAGGAACTGCGCTATCTCCGAGAGATGGGCGCGGAGTTCGCACGCGAGTTTCCCAAGATTGCCTCGCGCCTGGGCATCGAGGGCCTGGAGGTGGCCGATCCCTACGTCGAGCGGTTGCTGGAGGGCTCGGCCTTTCTGGCTGCGCGCGTGCACCTGAAGCTCGATGCCGAGTTTCCGCAGCTGTCCCAGCGCCTGCTGGACATGGTCTGCCCGAACCTGTCGGCACCGATCCCCTCGAT
Organism: Burkholderiales bacterium UBA1834; assembly: GCA_002339015.1. Taxonomy (GTDB): domain Bacteria; phylum Pseudomonadota; class Gammaproteobacteria; order Burkholderiales; family Burkholderiaceae_C; genus Aquabacterium. The sequence goes on along the minus strand of DDJC01000092.1, from coordinate 3,945 downwards.
GATGGTGGTGGCGTTCCAGCCCAAGCCGGATCCAGGTCTGCTGGGGGGGTATGGGCTGCCGCGAGGCTCTGCCCTCATGGGGCCCTCCACCTCGGTGAGCGCCACGCGCTGCGAGTTCCGCACGGGCCACGACGTCACGCTCACGCCGATCACGGTGCGTTCGGCCGAATATTTCATCAACGCGGCAGATCTGTCCCTGTCCAGCCTGCCGCTCAAGGACCGACCCCGCAGTGGTGTGCGCATCCGTCTGGGGCTGCCCGATGGGCTGCAGTTCACCCAGTTGACGGTGGACCAGTTGCGCTTCTACCTGGGGGGGCTGCAGGACGTGGCCTTCCGCCTGCAGGAGCTGGTGCTGGGGGCTTGCACGGGCGCCATGCTGGGCTTGCCAGGACGCGCCGGTGAGGGCACGCGCGTCTGGCTGGATCGCGAGGTGGTGCAGCCCGTGGGCTTCGGGGATGACGAAGCGCTGTTGCCCGTCACGCAGCGTGGCTTGTCGGGCACGCGGCTGATGCAGGAGTACTTCGCCTTCCCCCAGCGCTTCATGTTTTTCGACGTGCGCAAGCTGGCGGCGGGCTTCGCGGCCTGCCCGGGCAACGAGTGCGAGCTGGTGCTGCTGTTCTCGCGCCAGGGCGAGGGGCTCGAGGGCGTGGTCGACGCCGGCAATTTCGCGCTGCACTGTGCCCCGGCCATCAACCTGTTCCCGCACCGGGCTGACCGCGTTCAGGTCAACGACAGCAGCTTCGAGTTCCATGTGGTGCCTGAGCGCTCGGCCCCGACCGACTACGAGGTGTACGCCCTGCAATCGGTCGAGGGGGTGACCCAGGCCAATGAACAGGTGGCCTTCTACCCCTTGTTCGCCACCCCGCACAGCGCACCGGCTGGTCATCAGGCCTACTGGAGCACGGTGCGCGAGCCCCGCCTGCCGTCGGACAAGGTGCGCCGGGAGGGCGCTCGATCAGGCTACATCGGCTCCGAGGTTTTCATCTCCCTGGTCGATGCCCGGGAGGCCCCTTTCCCGCAGACGCTTCGCCAGCTGTCGCTGCAGGCGCTGTGCACCAACCGCGACCTGCCCGTGTTCATGCCGGTGGGCGGCGGTGCGGGCATGACGCTGGAGACCGCCGCGCCTCTGCAGGGCATCCAGGTGCTGGCCGGGCCCTCGCGGCCCTTGAGCTCGATGCGTGAGAACGCCGCCGCCTGGCAGTTGCTGAACCTGCTGTCCGTGAACCACCTGTCGCTGATCGACACCGATGCGGAGCAGGGGGCGCAGGCCTTGCGGGAGCTGCTGCAGCTGTTCACCATGGCCTGCGATCCCGCCACGCGGCGTCAGATCGAGGGTTTGCGTCAGGTGCGCACCAAACCCGTGGTGCGCCGCCATCCGGTGGCCGGCCCCATTGCCTTCGGGCGCGGGGTGGAAGTGCAGCTCACGGTCGATGAACTGTCCTTCGAGGGGGGCAGTGCCTTCCTGTTCGGCTCGGTGCTGCACCAGTACCTGGCACGGCACGTGTCGATGAACAGCTTCGTGCAGACCTCGCTGCATTCGCTGGCGCGTGGTGAGCTGATGCGTTGGCAGCCCGGCTTGGGCGCGAGGCCCGTGCTGTGAGCGCGCCCCACGACGCCACCCTTGGCGAGGCGGACCTGCGCGCCGCCAGCCAGGCCCTGGCCCAGGCCTTGTGGGCGCGGCTGCAGGAGCGTCCCTACGATTTCGACCTGTTCCAGGCGATGCGCCGCATCGAAGGCGCGCACCCGCACCTGCCCCGCCTGGGCACGGCCTCGCGTCCGCAGGATGAGCCCGTGCGCTTCGCCCAGGAGGCCGCGCTCAATTTCGCGCCGGCCCCCATCACCATGACGCAGGCCGGGCCCGCCGGCACCATGCGGCTGGTGCAGCGCGTGTTCGGCTTCCTGGGCCCCAATGGCGCGCTGCCCATCCACCTGACCGAGTACGCGCGCGAACGCGCGATGCACCACGGCGACGTCACCCTGCAGCGCTTCCTGGACATGCTGCTGCACCGTTTCGGCCTGCTGTTCTACCGTGCCTGGACACGCACCCAGCCCGCCGTGCTGCTGGACCGGGCCGACGATGCCAGCATCGAGCGCTGGCTGGGCGCGCTCTTCGGCTTCGGTGGTGCCGCCTTCCGTGACCGCGATGAGCTGCCGGACCACGCCAAGCTGTTCTACGCCGGCCGCCTGTCGCGCGGTGTGCGCGATGCCGACGGCCTGCGCGCCTGGATCCAGGTGCAGTACGACGTGCCGGTGCGGGTGGACCAGTTCGCGGGGCACTGGATGCCGCTGGCGGACGAGGAGCGCTCTCGCCTGACGCGCCACGGGCAGCAGGGCCTGGGGCGCGGCGCCGTGCTGGGCAAACAGGTGTGGGATGTGCAGCACAAGTTCCGCATCGTCATCGGCCCCCTGCGGCTGGCGCAGTACCGCGAGTTCCTGCCCGGTGCCAAGGGCCTGGCGTCGCTGAAATCGCTGGTGCGCCAGTACGTGGGCTTCGAGTTCGAGTGGGATGTGCAGTTGATCCTGCACCGCGATGATGTGCCGGCATGGTCCCTGGGCAAATCGCCCGTGGCCGGCGCGCTGGGCCGCAGCAGCTGGATGAACCAGAAGCAGCGGCGGCGTGATGCGGCCGATCTGATCATGAACGTAGAACATCTTTCTCTTGCGTAAATCTTCTAGGAGCAAGCCATGAGTGAAATCAGCCGGGTGGCCCTGTTTGGAAAGCTCAATCCCCTGGGCTACAAGGCCATCGAGGGGGCGACTGTCTTTTGCAAACTGCGCGGCAATCCATACGTGGAGTTGATCCACTGGATCACGCAGCTGCTGCAGAACAACGAGTCCGACGTGGACGCCATCGTGCGCCACTACGCGCTCGATTCGGCCGTGCTGGCCAAGGACGTGACCACGGCGCTCGACCGCCTGCCGCGCGGCTCGACCGCCATCTCCGATTTCTCCGAGCAGATCGAGATGGCCATCGAGCGAGGCTGGGTCTACGGCACGCTCAAGTACGGTGACAGCCAGGTCCGCACCGGCTACCTGATGCTGGGCATGCTGCGCACGCCGACGCTGCGCAACGCGCTGCTGGCCATCTCGCGCCAGTTCGAGAAGATCAAGGTCGATGACCTGGCCGAGAACTTCGACAAGGTCTGCGGCGGCACGCCCGAAAGCAAGATGGGCGCGCAGGATGGCAGCGGCCTGGGAAGCAGCCAGCCCGGCTCCGACCAGGGCGCCATCGCCCCGGCCGCCATGGGCAAGCAGGAGGCCCTCAAGAAGTTCACGGTCGACCTGACCG
>DDJC01000092.1:0-603 GCA_002339015.1 Burkholderiales bacterium UBA1834 | reverse complement strand
CGCCAGAACAACCCCATCCTGACCGGCGAGGCCGGCGTGGGCAAGACGGCCGTGGTCGAGGGCTTCGCCCAGCGCCTGGCCCGCGGCGACGTGCCGCCCCAGCTCAAGGACGTGTCGCTGCTGAGCCTGGACATCGGCCTGCTGCAGGCCGGCGCCAGCATGAAGGGCGAGTTCGAACAGCGCCTGCGCCAGGTGATCGACGAGGTGCAGGCCTCGCCCAAGCCCATCATCCTGTTCATCGACGAAGTGCACACCCTGGTGGGCGCAGGTGGCGCAGCCGGTACCGGCGACGCCGCCAACCTGCTCAAGCCCGCCCTGGCGCGTGGCAACCTGCGCACCGTGGGCGCCACCACCTGGGCCGAGTACAAGAANNNAGAAGGACCCGGCGCTGACCCGCCGCTTCCAGGTCGTGCAGGTGCCCGAGCCCGACGAGGCCAAGGCCATCCTGATGCTGCGTGGCGTGGCCACCGTGCTCGAAAAGCACCACCGCGTGCAACTGCTGGACGAGGCGATCGAAGCCGCCGTCAAGCTGTCGCACCGCTACATTCCCGCGCGCCAACTGCCGGACAAGGCCGTGAGCCTGCTGGACACCGCCTGCGCCCG
>DDJC01000047.1:284-10706 GCA_002339015.1 Burkholderiales bacterium UBA1834 | reverse complement strand
ATCCGTGAAGGCGGTCGTACCGTCGGCGCCGGCGTCGTGGCCAAGATCCTCGACTGATCTGTGACGTGTCCCCGCGATCTGCCTGATTTTTGCCAGGCCGGTCGCGGGCTTGTTCTTTCTTCTTAGGAGCCGTCATGGCCGCCAATCAAAAGATCCGTATTCGCCTGAAGGCGTTCGATTACAAGCTGATCGACCAGTCCTCGGCCGAGATCGTCGAAACCGCCAAGCGCACGGGCGCCATCGTCAAGGGCCCGGTGCCCCTGCCGACCCGTCTGCAACGCTTCGACATCCTGCGTTCGCCGCACGTCAACAAGACCTCGCGCGACCAGTTCGAAATCCGCACCCACCAGCGTCTGATGGACATCGTGGACCCGACCGACAAGACGGTCGACGCCCTGATGAAGCTCGACCTGCCGGCTGGCGTGGACGTCGAGATCAAGCTGCAGTGATGCAGCGGGCTGACACGCCGGGAGATTCAATTCGACCGGGGTGACAAAGCCAAAGAAAGGCCGCTCCGCTGAGCGGCCTTTTTGTTTGGCTGGGGCTGCATCATTTTTAAGCGCAGCCCTTGCGCCTGGCCTGTGGATCAGCTATGATCGCAGGCTTTCCCGTATTGGGTGGATAGTCTATGGCTGCTTGACGCAAGTCGGGCCAGGATGATTTGCCCGTGCAGGAAGACCCAATCACCCCGGCCAATCGTTGTCGGGATTGTGTAAAAGGCCCCACAGGGGCTGGAGAAGAACCATGAGTCTTAGCAATCGTCTCGGATTGCTGGGCCGCAAGGTGGGCATGATGCGCATCTACACAGACGACGGCGACGCCGTGCCTGTGACGGTGCTCGACGTGTCCAACAACCGCGTGACCCAGGTCAAAACCGTTGAGACCGACGGCTACACCGCTGTTCAGCTGGTGTACGGTGCCCGCAAGGCATCGCGTGTGACCAAGCCCGAAGCTGGTCATTTGGCCAAGGCTGGCGTCGAAGCCGGCGAAATCAGCAAGGAATTCCGCGTGACCCCCGAGGTTGCTGCCGAGTACAAGGCAGGCGCCACCATTGCGCCCACAGCCCTGTTCCAGGCCGGCCAGAAGATCGACGTGCAAGGCACCTCGATCGGTAAGGGCTACGCAGGCACCATCAAGCGCCACAACTTCGGTTCGCAGCGCGCCTCGCACGGTAACTCGCGTTCGCACAACGTTCCTGGCTCCATCTCGATGGCCCAGGATCCTGGCCGCGTGTTCCCCGGCAAGAAGATGACTGGCCACATGGGCGACGAAACCGTCACCACCCAGAACCTGGACGTCGTGCGCGTTGACGAAGCCCGTCAACTGCTGCTGGTCCGTGGTGCCGTGCCTGGCTCGAAGGGTGGCTTTGTCACCGTGCGCCCGGCCGTCAAGGTCAAGATCAAGAAGGGAGCCCAGTGATGGCACAGCTTGAGCTCCTGAACGAACAAGGTCAGGTCGCTTCGAAGATCGAAGCCTCCGACGACGTGTTCGGTCGCGAATACAACGAAGCCCTGGTGCACCAGGTGGTCGTGGCCTATCAGGCCAACGCCCGTCAAGGCACCCGCGCCCAGAAGGACCGCGAAACCGTCAAGCACTCCACGAAGAAGCCGTGGCGTCAAAAGGGCACGGGCCGTGCTCGTGCCGGTATGTCGTCCTCGCCGCTGTGGCGTGGGGGTGGTCGGATTTTCCCGAACAGCCCTGACGAGAACTTCACCCACAAGGTCAACAAGAAGCAGTACCGCGCTGGTGTTGCCGCGATCTTCTCGCAGCTGGCCCGCGAAGGCCGTCTGGCCGTGATCGATCCGATCAAGCTGGAAGCGCCCAAGACCAAGCTGCTGGCCGCCAAGCTGAAGGCCCTCCAGCTCGACCACGTGCTGGTGATCGCCGATGACATCGACGAGAACCTGTTCTTGGCCGCGCGCAACCTGCCCAACGTGCTGGTTGTCGAGCCCCGTTACGCCGATCCCCTGTCGCTGGTGCACTACAAGAAGGTGCTCGTGACCAAGGGTGCGATCGACAAGCTGCAGGAGTTGTTCGCATGAGCACCCTCAACAAATTCGATGAAAGCCGCCTGCTGAAGGTGCTGGTCGCTCCGATCATTTCGGAAAAGGCCACGTCCGCCGCTGAACGCGGTGAGGTGCTCTTCAAGGTGCTGCGCGATGCCACCAAGCCCGAGATCAAGGCCGCTGTCGAGCTGCTGTTCAAGGTCGAAGTGAAGTCGGTGCAAGTCCTGAACCAGAAGGGCAAGACCAAGCGCTTCGGTGGCCGTATCGGTCGCCGCGACCACGCCAAGAAGGCCTATGTGGCCCTCAAGGACGGTCAGGAGCTGAACTTCTCCGGGGAGGCCGCGTAATCATGGCTGTCGTCAAAGTCAAACCCACCTCGCCCGGTCGCCGTGGCGTGGTCAAGGTGGTGCACAAGCACCTGCACAAGGGCGCGCCCGAAGCTTCGCTGCTCGAGCCCCAGAAGCAAAACGCCGGTCGCAACAACAATGGCCGCATCACGATGCGCCACAAGGGCGGTGGTCACAAGCACCACTACCGCGTGGTCGATTTCGTGCGCAACAAGGATGGTATCCCCGCGAAGGTGGAGCGCATCGAGTACGACCCGAACCGCACGGCTCACATCGCCCTGGTGTGCTATGCCGACGGCGAGCGTCGCTACATCATCGCTCCCCGTGGCCTGGAAGTCGGTTCGACCGTCCTGAGCGGCTCGGAAGCGCCGATCAAGGCTGGCAACGCGCTGCCCATCCGCAACATCCCTGTGGGCTCGACGATCCACAACATCGAGATGAAGCCCGGCAAGGGTGGTCAGATCGCGCGCTCGGCCGGCACCTCCGCCGTCCTGATGGCCCGCGAAGGCACCTACGCCCAGGTTCGTCTGCGCTCCGGTGAGGTTCGCAAGATCCACATCGAATGCCGCGCCACCCTCGGTGAAGTGAGCAACGAAGAGCATAGCCTGCGTCAGTACGGCAAGGCCGGCGCCATCCGCTGGAAGGGCATCCGCCCGACCGTCCGCGGCGTGGCCATGAACCCGGTGGATCACCCGCACGGTGGTGGCGAAGGCCGCACTGGCGAAGGTCAGGTCCCCGTGTCGCCTTGGAACACGATGACCAAGGGCTATCGCACCCGCAACAACAAGCGCACGCAGACCTTCATTGTGTCGCGTCGTAAAAAGTAAGAGGTAGGCTGCTATGGCTCGTTCTCTTAAAAAGGGTCCGTTCATTGACCACCACCTCTCGGCCAAGGTCGAGAAGGCTGTGGCCACGAAGGACAAAAAGCCAGTCAAGACCTGGTCGCGTCGTTCCACCATCCTGCCTGAGTTCATCGGTCTGACGATCGCTGTGCACAACGGCAAGCAGCACGTGCCCGTGTACGTGACTGACCAGATGGTTGGCCACAAGCTCGGCGAGTTCGCCCTGACCCGTGCATTCAAGGGTCACCCCGGCGACAAGAAAGCCAAGAAGTAAGGAGCAGCGACGATGGAAACGAAAGCAATCGTTCGCGGCGTTCGCCTGTCGGTCGACAAGGGTCGACTGGTGGCGGACCTGATCCGTGGCAAGAAGGTCGACCAGGCCCTGAACATCCTGACCTTCACACAGAAGAAGGCTGCCGGCATCATCAAGAAGGCTCTGGAGTCCGCGATCGCGAACGCCGAGCACAACGACGGTGCCGACATCGACGAACTGAAGGTCAAGACCATCTATGTGGAGCAAGGCACCACGCTGAAGCGTTTCACCGCCCGTGCAAAGGGCCGTGGCAACCGCATCAGCAAGCCGACCTGCCACATCTATGTGACCGTGGGCAACTAAGCAGAGGCTGACTATGGGACAGAAAATCCACCCAACCGGCTTCCGCCTGGCCGTCACCCGCAACTGGGCATCGCGTTGGTACGCCACCAACCGCAATTTCGCCTCGATGCTGGCTGAAGACCTGGAAGTCCGCGAATTCCTGAAGAAGAAGCTCAAGAACGCGGCCGTGTCGCGCATCTTGATCGAGCGCCCCGCCAAGAGCGCCCGCATCACCATCTTCTCGGCACGTCCGGGCGTGGTGATCGGCAAGAAGGGCGAGGACATCGAGAACCTGAAGCTCGAACTGGCCAAGCGCCTGAACGTGCCGGTGTCGGTCAACATCGAAGAAGTGCGCAAGCCTGAAGTCGATGCCCAACTGATCGCCGACTCGATCACGCAGCAGCTGGAAAAGCGCATCATGTTCCGCCGCGCCATGAAGCGTGCGATGCAGAACGCGATGCGCCTGGGCGCCCAGGGCATCAAGATCATGTCCGGTGGCCGCCTGAACGGCATCGAAATCGCCCGTACCGAGTGGTACCGCGAAGGCCGCGTGCCCCTTCACACCCTGAAGGCCGACATCGACTATGGCTTCTCCGAAGCCAAGACGACCTACGGCATCATCGGCGTGAAGGTGTGGGTCTACCGTGGCGACCGCCTGGCCAATGGCGAAGCCCCTGTGCTCAAGGGTGACGACCGCGAAGACGACCGCCGCAACCGCCGCGGTCCCCGCAGCGACCGTCCGAACGACCGCCGTGGCCCCCGTGGTCCTGGCGCTGGCCGTGGTGCCCCGCGTGCTGATGGCGCGCCGGCCGATGGCAGCGACAAGCCTGCAGCCGCCGCTGACGCTGGCGCCGGTGCCAAGCGCGTCCGCAAGGCCGCGCCTGCCGCCGAGGCCAAAGGAGAATAAACATGTTGCAACCTAATCGTCGCAAGTTCCGCAAGGAGCACAAAGGCCGCAACACGGGTGTCGCCACCCGTGGCGCCGACGTGTCCTTCGGCGATTTCGGCCTGAAGGCCACCGAGCGTGGTCGCATCACGGCCCGCCAGATCGAAGCAGCCCGTCGTGCCATCTCGCGTCACGTGAAGCGTGGTGGCCGGATCTTCATCCGCATCTTCCCGGACAAGCCGATCTCCAACAAGCCCGCCGAAGTCCGTATGGGTAACGGTAAGGGTAACGTGGAGTACTACGTGGCTGAAATCACGCCCGGCAAGGTGCTGTACGAAATCCAAGGTGTGCCTGAAGAACTCGCTCGCGAGGCCTTCAAGCTGGCTGCTGCCAAGCTCCCGCTGTCCACGACCTTCGTGGGCCGTGAGTTCGGCATCTAACTGACGCGCAAGGAGAAAGACATGGCGAAAGCCTCTGAACTGCGCGCCAAGGATGTGGCCGCACTGGAAACTGAAATCAAGGAACTGCTGAAGACCCACTTCAACCTGCGCATGCAGCGTGGTACCCAGCAGCTCAACGACACCTCGGTGCTGGGCAAGACTCGTCGCGACATCGCTCGCGTCAAGACGATCCTGACCGAGAAGAAGAAGCAAGGAGCCGCCAAATGACGGAAGCTCAAACCACGACCAAGGTCAAGGTCACCCGTACCCTGGTGGGCAAGGTGGTGTCCGATGCCCGCGCCAAGACCGTCACGGTCCAGGTCGAGCGTCGTTCCAAGCACGAGCTCTACGGCAAGATCGTGGCGCACTCGCGCAAGTACCACGCCCACGATGAGAACAACGAGTTCCACATCGGCGACGTGGTCGAGATCACCGAGAGCCGTCCGCTGTCCAAGACCAAGAACTGGGTCGTGACCCGTCTGGTTGAGAAGGCTCAAGCGGTCTGATCATGATCTGATCGGCTCTGCAAGGGGCTGATCCTGCACCGCAGGGCATGGCTTTGAGGCTGTGCCTCTGCAGGCCAAACCGGCTGTCAGTGATACTGGCGGCCGGTTTTTCTTTGCGCGCCTGTTTCTTGCATCCCGCTCAGGGGCAGGCGCACATCCTGTTTCACCCATGGAGTCTCACGTGATCAAGCAAGGCGACAAACTGCCCGGCGGCACCCTGTTCGAATACATCGAGGTGGAGGGCAATGGCTGCAGCCTCGGCCCCAACGCCGTCGACATTGCCCAGGCCACGGCAGGCAAGACGGTGGCCATCTTCGGGCTGCCCGGTGCCTTCACGCCCACCTGCTCGGCCAGCCATGCGCCGGGCTACATCGCCCAGGCCGAGGCCTTCAGGGCCGCCGGTGTCGACGAGATCTGGTGCGTATCGGTGAACGATGCCTTCGTGATGGGTGCCTGGGCGCGTTCACTGAACGCCGATGGCAAGGTGCGTTTCATGGCCGATGGCAGCGCGGAGTTCGCCAAGGCCACTGGCCTGACGCTGGACCTGAGCGCCAAGGGCCTGGGCTTGCGCTCGATGCGCTATTCGCTGCTGGCCAAGGATGGCGTGGTGACGGTGCTGAACCTGGAAGAAGGCGGAGCCTTCAAGGTCAGCGATGCCGAGACGCTGCTGGCCCAGGCCAAGGCGCAGGGCTGATTGAGCGCGCTGCAGGGGGGCGGCAGCCGCACGCGTGCCTTGGCGCTCAGTGCGCCTCGCCCGCACGGGCTTGCACGGCGCTGAACAACTCCCGCCGCAGCCCCAGAAGGAAGCCCGCCTCGGCCACGATGAACAGCGGGCCGACGGCCAGGCTGACCAGGTCGTCGACGAAAGCGGGTTTGCGGCCTTCCCACGCGTGCCCCAGGAACTGGATGGCCCAGCCCATGGCGAACAGGCCCGCGCCAGCGGCCAGCCATAGGGTGGCGCTCTGCGTGGCCAGCCATTGGCCCACCTGGTTGGAGGCGGCCAGCCACAGTGCCATGACCAGGCCATAGCGCATATCCAGCCGCAGGTAGAACGCCGCGGCCAGCAGCGCCACCAGCAGCGCTGGCGTCACGGCCAGCACGACGCTGCCCAGGGCCAGCTGCCCCAGCACGGGGCGCGCCAGCAAGGTGCTGACCGACAGCACGATCATGGGGATGCCAATGAAGTGCGTGAGGATGTTGCGGCGGTCGCGGTGGTAGCTGGCGTACTGGGCCAGTTGCTCTGTCAAGGTCTTCATGGGGCCTGCTCCTGCGTTCGCACTGTAGAGCAGCGTCTGGCGTGCATGTGTCGGGCAGCCGACGCTTGGAGGCTGCGCTGGATCAAGCTGAAGCGAGGGCATGCGGCAGTCTGATCAGGCGCTCAGGGCGTGCTGGTAGTGTCGTCCAGGGCTGCACGCCCTTGGGGCATGAGCCCCGCCAAAAAGCTGGCACGGTTTGCGCTTCAGCTTCTGTTGAAAACCTGACCATTTGGTCAAGTTCCTGCCACAGGAGAGTCAGCGTGTCTGAGTGCCCCCTCCCTGATGTCCAGGCCGGCCGCCTGCCGCCTGGCGACTATGCCGCCCGTTTCGGCGATGCCACCGCCCCCCTGACCCACGCCCAGGCGGTGATCGAGGCCGAGCGATGTCTGTACTGCTATGACGCGCCCTGCCAGACGGCCTGCCCGACCGGCATCGACGTGCCCACCTTCATCCACCGCATCGCCGACGGCAACCTGCGCGGCGCGGCGCGGGCCATCCTGGAGGCCAACCCGCTGGGCGGCATGTGCGCCCGCGTGTGCCCCACCGAAGAACTGTGCGAGCAGGTCTGCGTGCGCAACACCGAACAGGGCAAGCCCATCGAGATCGGGCGCCTGCAACGCCATGCGGTCGAGGCGGCAATGGCCGAGGGTGTGGCGCCGCTGTTCACGCGGGCCGAACCCACGGGCAAGCGCATCGCCGTGGTGGGCGCGGGGCCGGCGGGCCTGGCGTGTGCCCACACGTTGGCGCGTCAGGGTCACGAAGTGGTGATCCTCGATGCGCACGAGAAGGCCGGTGGCCTCAATGAATACGGCTTGGCGTCGTACAAGACGGCGGGGGATTTCGCGCAGCGCGAGATCCGCTGGCTGCTGTCGATTGGCGGGATCACGGTGCAGCCAGGTTGGCGTTTGAGCACCCTGGCGCAGTTGCAGACGCTGCAGCAGGATTACGACGCCGTGTTCCTGGGCCTGGGCCTGGGCGCGGTCAACCAGCTGGGCCTGCCCGATGAATACGCCTTGAAGGGTGTGCGCAATGCGGTGGATTTCATCGCCGAACTGCGCCAGTCGGCAGACCTGGCGACCCTGCCGATCGGACGGCGCGTGGTGGTGATCGGCGGTGGCATGACGGCGGTGGATGCGGCCGTGCAGGCCAAGCTGCTGGGCGCCGAGGAGGTGACCATGGTCTACCGCCGCGGGCCCGAGGCGATGTCCGCCTCGCGTGAGGAGCAGCAATGGGCACAGACCAACGGCGTGACGATCCGCCACTGGCTGGCCCCGGTCGCGTTGCAGTCGGTGGGCGGCCACGTGAACGGCATCACCCTGGCTCACCAGCGCATGGTCGATGGCCGCGTGAAGCCCACCGGCGAGCAGGAGTTGCTGCCCGCCGACATGGTGCTCAAGGCCATCGGCCAGCGCTTCGAGGAGTCTGTCTGGGCCTCTGACGCGGGCTTGGCCCTGCGGGATGGCCGCCTGGCCGTGGACGACATGGGCAGAACCTCGCTGCCCGGCGTGTGGGCTGGTGGTGATTGCCGTGCCGGTGGCCGTGACCTCACCGTCGAGGCGGTGGAGGACGGCAAGCAGGCCGCCAAGTCCATCCACTTCCACCTGAGCAAGCAGGCGGCACTGGCCGCCCTGGCGTGAGCCGATCCACCAGGAGTCCCCACCATGGCCAATCTGAGCACCACCTTCGCCGGCATCAAGACGCCGAACCCCTTCTGGCTGGCCTCCGCGCCGCCCACCGACAAGGCCTACAACGTGGTCCGCGCCTTCGAGGCGGGCTGGGGCGGCGTCGTCTGGAAGACGCTGGGCGAAGACCCGGCCGTGGTCAACGTGAGCGGGCCGCGCTACACCACGCTGCTCTCGCACGACCGGCGCGTCATGGGCTTCAACAACATCGAGCTGATCACCGACCGGCCGCTCGACCTGAACCTGCGCGAAATCACCCAGGTCAAGCGCGACTGGCCAGACCGCGCGATGGTGGTCTCGCTGATGGTGCCCTGCAACGAGGCTTCGTGGAAGCGCATCCTGCCGATGGTGGAGGACACCGGCGCCGACGGCATCGAGCTGAACTTCGGCTGCCCGCACGGCATGAGCGAGCGCGGCATGGGCTCGGCCGTGGGCCAGGTGCCCGAGTACATCCAGATGGTCACCGAGTGGTGCAAGCACTACAGCCGGATGCCGGTGATCGTCAAGCTCACCCCCAACATCACCGACATCCGCCAGCCGGCACGCGCTGCCGTCGCGGGGGGAGCCGATGCGGTGTCGCTGATCAACACGATCAACTCGATCATGGGCGTTGATCCCTATTCGCTCACGATGGTGCCGAGCACGGGCGGCATGGGCTCGCATGGCGGCTACTGCGGCCCGGCCGTCAAGCCCATCGCGCTGAACATGGTGGCCGAGATCGCGCGCACGGCCGAAACGGCGGGCATCCCCATCTCCGGCATCGGCGGCGTGGGCACATGGCGCGATGCGCTGGATTTCATCGCTTTAGGCGCTGGCACGGTCCAGGTATGCACGGCCGCGATGGTGCATGGCTTCAAGATCGTGCAGGACATGGCCGATGGCTTGAGCAACTACATGGACGAGATGGGCTTCACGTCGGTCGATCAGATCGTGGGCCGCGCCGTGCCCACCGTGACGGACTGGAAGTTCCTGAACCTCAACCATGTCTCCAAGGCCGTGATCGACCAGGACAAGTGCATCGAGTGCGGCCGCTGCCACGTGGTCTGCGAGGACACCTCGCACCAGGCCATCACCGCGAAGAAGGATGGCGTACGTCACTTCGAGGTCAAGGAAGAAGAGTGCGTGGGCTGCAACCTGTGCGTGTCGGTCTGCCCGGTGGAGGGCGCGATCAACCTGCGCAGCCTGATGCCCGGCGAGATCGACAAACGCACCGGCGAGCCCGTGAAGGCCGAGCCCCTGAACTGGACGGCGCACCCGAACAACCCGATGGCCGAGGTGAACCAGCGCGCGGCATCGGAGGCCGCGCCCGCCTGAGCACCGACTGATCCGCCCGCTCCGCGCGGCCTGGCCGACGGGGCGTGTCCATTTCTCCAGTCCCCAAAGGAGACCCGCCATGAGCAAGCTCCCACCCGTCCTGATCCGTGGCGGCACCGTCGTCAACGCCGATCGTGAGCAGCGTGCCGATGTGCTGTGCGCCGATGGCCTGATCGCCGCGGTCGGCGAGAACCTCGACATGCCCCCGGGCGCTACCGTGATCGACGCGGGCGGCCAGTACGTGATACCCGGTGGCATCGACCCGCACACGCACATGCAGCTGCCCTTCATGGGCACCGTCACGCAGGACGACTTCTTCACCGGCACGGCGGCGGGTTTGGCCGGCGGCACCACCAGCATCATCGACTTCGTGATCCCCGATCCGAAACAGCCGCTGATGGATGCCTACCGCACCTGGCGCGGCTGGGCCGAGAAGGCCGCGGCTGACTACAGCTTCCATGTGGCCATCACCTGGTGGAGCGATGGCGTGCACGCGGACATGGGCACGCTGGTGCGCGACGAAGGCGTGAACAGCTTCAAGCACTTCA
>DDJC01000047.1:0-198 GCA_002339015.1 Burkholderiales bacterium UBA1834 | reverse complement strand
GAGAACGGCGAACTGGTCTTCCTGCTGCAGCAGGAGATGAAGGCCAAAGGGATCACAGGTCCCGAGGCTCACCCGCTGTCGCGCCCGCCCGCCGTGGAGGCCGAAGCCGCGCAGCGCGCCATTGCCATCGCCGATGTGCTCAATGTGCCGATCTACGTGGTGCACGTGTCCTGCGCCGAGGCGGCCGAGGCCATCGCC
>DDJC01000064.1 GCA_002339015.1 Burkholderiales bacterium UBA1834 | reverse complement strand
GCCGACCGCATGCTCGACATGGGCTTCTTCGAGGACATCGTCGCCGTGGCCCGCCAGTGCCCCAAGGCGCGCCAGACGCTGCTGTTCTCGGCCACCTACCCGGAAGGCATCGGCCAGCTCAGCCAGCAGTTCCTCAAGAACCCGAAGGAGGTCAAGGTGCAGGCCGTGCACGAGGCCAGCACCATCCGCGAGCTCTGGTACGAGGTGAGTGACACCGAGCGCCTGCACACTGTCTCGCGCCTGCTGGGCCACCACCGCCCGGCCAACGCCATCGCCTTCTGCAACACCCGCCAGCAGTGCCGCGATCTGGTCGACGTGCTCCATGCCGAGGGCATCGAGGCCCAGGCCCTGCACGGCGAGCTGGAACAGCGTGAGCGTGACCAGGTTCTGCTGCAGTTCGCCAACAGGAGCCTGTCGGTGCTGGTGGCCACGGACGTGGCCGCGCGCGGCCTGGACATCGCCCAGCTCGAAGCCGTCATCAACGTGGACGTCACCCCCGATGCCGAGGTGCACATTCACCGCATCGGCCGCACAGGCCGCGCGGGGCAGGACGGCCTCGCCCTGAACCTGGCCAGCATGGACGAAATGGGCCGTGTGGGCCGCATCGAGGTGCTGCAGGGCCGCGAGGTGAGCTGGCAGCCGCTGGACAGCCTCACGCCCACCAGCCGCGAACCCTTGAGCCCGCCCATGATCACCCTCCAGATCCTGGGGGGCCGCAAGGAGAAGATCCGTCCGGGCGACGTGCTGGGCGCACTCACCGGCGAGGCCGGGCTGGAAGGCTCGCGCATCGGCAAGATCAACGTGACCGACTTCCACACCTACGTGGCCGTGGAGCGTGGCATCGCCCAGGAGGCCTTGCGCCAACTCGCCGCCGTGAAGGTCAAGGGCAAGAAGGTCAAGGCGCGCCTGCTGGCCGATGCGATCCGCGACGGCAGCGACGCCTGAGGCGACAGCGCTCACCCCCCTGTCAGTCGCGCCCTACAGCAGGATGCGGCATTGCCGTCTGGCCTGGGCCGCACCCTGCATGGTGAGATCACCCTCATCATGCAACCCACTGAAATCCACCGCTACGCCCCGTTGTTCGTCGTGATGAACGCGGCATCCGGCAGCCAGGACACGCAGGCCGTCAAGGACGTGATCGAGCACGAGGTCCACCGGGCCGGGCGCAGCGTGTTCTTCCGCATGATCGAGCCCGGCCAGAACCTGGCGCAGGTGGCCGAGCGCGCCGTCCGGCAGGCCGTGGAGCACCATGGCGTGATCGTGGCAGCCGGTGGCGATGGCACCATCAACGCCGTCGCCCAGGCCGCGCTGGGACAGAAATGCGCTTTCGCGGTGCTGCCTCAGGGTACGTTCAACTACTTCGGGCGCACCCACCACATTCCTACCGACGCCACCGAGGCCATCCGCCTGTTGCTGGATGCACGCGAGGCCTACCCGGTGCAGGTGGGCCTGGTCAATGACAAGGTGTTCCTGGTCAATGCCAGCCTGGGCCTGTACCCGGAACTGCTGGAAGAGCGCGAGGCCGCCAAGCAGGCCCATGGCCGCAGCCGCATGGTGGCGATGTGGGCCGGGTTGCGCACCCTGCTGCACCGCCACCGGCACCTGCGCCTGAAGATTCAGGTGGGCTCGGGGCACATGGGCTCGCGCCAGCAGACTCTCAAGACCCCCACGCTCTTCGTGGGCAACAACCAGTTGCAGCTCGAGCAACTGGGCATGCCTGAGGCACCGCGCGTGACGCAGGGGCAACTGGCCGCCATCGCGGTGAAACCGCAGCCCACCTGGCGCATGCTGTGGCTGGCCGTGCGCGGCATCATGGGCCGCCTGGGGGAGGCTGACGAGGTCATCAACTTCCCCATCACGGAGATGGTGGTCACGCCTCTGCTGCCGATCGGTCGGCGCCGGGTTAAGGTGGCCACTGATGGCGAGATCTCCTGGCTCACGCCGCCGCTGCGCTTCACCGTGGCCAGCACGCCGCTCAATCTGGTGTGCCCGACACCGACCGCGTTCCAGAACCAAGGCCTGCGGCAATCTACCGGCACCTGATCAGTTTCTCCGATGCCCCTGGTGGCCCACCTTTCAGACACGCACTTCGGCGCAGAGCGGCCGGAGGTGGTCGACGACATCCTGCGCTGCCTGCACCTGCTGCGTCCGGACGTGATCGTCCTCTCCGGGGACATCACCCAACGCGCACGTGCCAGCGAGTTTCGGCGCGCCCGCGCGTTCGTGGACCGGCTGCCGCCGTGCAAACGGCTGATCCTCCCTGGCAACCACGACCTGCCTTTGAACCCGCTGTCACGCGCGCTGTGGCCCCTGGGCCGATTCCGCAACACCTTCGGCTCGCAGCTCGAACCCAGCCTGGACATCCCCGAGCTGCTGGTGATCTGCGTGAACACCACGCGGGGCTGGCGCCACAAGCACGGGGTGGTTTCACCCACGCAGATCGCGCATGTGGCCGACCGCCTGCGCCAGAGCCCACCCGAGCAGCTGAAGGTGGTGGTGACGCATCAGCCGGCGGCCGTCTCGCGCGAACTGGACGAGCCCGATCGCCTGCGCGGCGGCCCCCGCGCCGTGCAGGCCTGGCGCGAGGCCGGCGCCGACCTGATCCTGGGCGGTCACATCCACCTGCCTTACATGCTGCCCATGCTGGCCGAACCGCCCGACAGCGGACGCGGGCCGGTATGGGTGGTCAATGCCGGCACCGCGGTGTCGCGCAGGGTGCGCTACGAGGCGGGCAACTCGTTCAACCTGATTCGCTCGCTGCATACCAATGACCTGGGCGAGCGCCTGTGCACAGTCGAGCGCTGGGATCACGAGCCGGGTCAGGGCTTCACGCCCACACGGGTGCATGAACTGGACTTGCCTGGGGCGGCACATAGGGCACGCGAACCGGCCCGGGCGGCCGGTTGAACTCAGCGTTCAGCCCCAGGGCCAGTGCCGCACCGGCGTCTTGAGCACCTTCAGCAGGGCGGCGTCACGTGCAGCAGCATCCCCGGACATCATCTCATTGAGCAGGGTCAGCGCCTGATCATGCGTCCCCGCGTTCCAGAGCCGGAAACCATGGCGCTGCAGCAGGCCATCGGCGCACAGCTGCAGCGTGTCTTCGTTCGTCTGCGTGCGCACCAGTTTCGCCAGACGAGCACTGGCATTGCTGCTGTCGTGGGCCGTGATGAGGCCTTCCATGGCCGCACCGGTGATCCACATCCCGCCGCCGCCCACGGCCGTGCGCTCCAGCAGGTCCAGGGCCGCCGGCGCATCCACCAGGTAGGCCAGGGCGCCGGCCACGGCAATGTCGAACGCGCTGGGCGATGCCACATCTGAGGCGGTCTTGAACAAACTCTGGAGCAGGGCCAGTGTGTCCGGGCCTGGATCCACCAGGGCCAGGGGCTTGGGAGCCCGCTCTTCCTGGCGGGCGATGCACGCACGCAGCGCATCGCGGGTCTTCACGCGTTCATCCGGCGTCAGTTCGGCCGGGTCGATCACGGAAAAACCATCGCCGAACTCCCGGCCGGTCGCACCCAGTTCACGGACAAAAAGATCGTAAGCAGCTGTCATTTATTGGACTCCCGGGGCTGGCCCGTTCACTGGTCGCCAGGGTTCGTTTCTTTCACCATCACCGCGCCGAAGCTCACCAGATTCTGACGCAGCAGCTTGGTCAGCACCTGTTGCTCGACACGCTTCCACATGAAGCCACCGCCTTCGGCGTGTTTCTTGGGCGTCTGGATCACGGTGATCTCACCGCGCGCCTGCAAGGCATAGGTGGCGGACGCCAAGGCCCACAGGTCCTTCAGGAAGGGGGGCCTTCGCCGCCCTTCTCGTCCCAGGGGACGTCCTTGAGCCAGTCGTCGATCAGCGAGCCGCCCGCGGTGGATTCGAGCGACACCCCGCCGCGGTCGGTGGCGAGGTCGATGGCATTGTCTTTGCCGCCTGACCAGAACACCGCGCCGTTCTCGGGTGATTGGAGGTCCAGCAGCGCCACCATGCCCACCCAGGCCTCCTGCGCAGGCAATTCGCCCGACTTGATCTTCGCGATCGTGGGCAGGCAGGTTGTCAGATCCTCGCGGGCCTTCTGCCGTGTGGCCTCCAGCTGGGCCTGCAGCGCGGCGATCGCGGCCTTGTCGTTCTTGCGCTTGGCCACACGCAGTTGCCGCAGGGTGTCGACCGCCGCCGCACCCTGATCCGCCAGCCGCTTGCATTGGGGGGTGCGCTTGAGTTCTGCAGCCAGGTGTTGCACGCGCAGCACCGCGTGGCCCAGGTCCGGCTCGATGGTGGCGACGGCCTCCACCTGCCGCAGGCGCGCGGCCAGATGCTGCAAGGCCAGGCGTGCTCTGGCCAAATCCTTGTCGTCCAGCGTCTGCTGACAGGCTTTCACCAGCTGGGCCAGGTCCTTGGCGGCGCCCTTCTGGGCCAGCAAGGCCGCCTTGATGTCGGGCGCCAGTTGCTTGAAGGCCTGCGCCAGCTTGGCCAGTTCAGCGCCTGTATCGGTGGCGGGCGCAGCGGATTTGGCAGCCGGTGGCGTGGTGGTGGCAGTGGTGGTGGCCGGCGACGCGCTGCCAGGATCGGCCTCATCGTCGGCGCCCTCATCCAGCTCTTGCCCATCGACCTTGAGCACCACCTTGCGGATCGGCGCGCCATTCAGCTTGAGCCAGTTCTGCAGCTTCTTGCCCAGGCCTGGCAGGGCTCGGTCTTCCAGCACCAGCACCAGGGTGTCGCGGCGGGTGGCGTCCACCTCCGTCACGCCCCAGGTGGCGAGCTTGATCCCCGTGTCCTCGCGCAGGGCCTTGGCCAGCGCCCGGCCGGCGCGGGTGGGATGCAGGCTCAGGCGGTGGTCCTCCGGCCGCTTGCCCAGCACCACGGCGAATTGCATCGGCTGGCGGCGCGACCGCGCCAGCGCGGCCTTGAGGTCGTCGGTGTCCATGGTGGTGCGCAAAATCCCTGTTGGCAGATTCAATGTGCGCAATGAGCGCAACTGAGCGTCGGAAGCCCGGGATGCTATCGCAGGGCCGACCGCTTCCCTACCCTCTAAAAGGTGTCCTCGCCACCACGCCATGCGCCGATTGGCGGAAAAATCCCCGCCGCGCCACCGGCCCGCGGGTACACAAAAATGATGCCAACAGGCACAATGTCGGATTACCCATCCGCAGGCGATCTCGTTCCAGTTCCCCTCTGTTTGACTGGCTCGCCCCGAAGTTTTCCGCGCCCGCTCCCGTGTCCAACGTCCCCGCCGCCCCGAATCCGGTACAAGCGCCGGCAGCCCAGGCCGCCACGCCTCTGGCCGTGCCCACCCCCGAGGGCAAGGCAGGCCGGAGCGCGCCCGCCATGCCGGCGGCCAAGCCTTTGAGCGCCTACAAGCCCTTCTGGGCCAAGCGCTTCGGCACGGCGAAATTCCTGCCCACCACGCGCGCCGAGATGGACGCCCTGGGCTGGGACAGCTGTGACGTGATCATCGTCACGGGCGATGCCTATGTGGACCATCCCAGCTTCGGCATGGCCGTGATCGGCCGCATGCTGGAGAACCAGGGCTTTCGCGTGGGCATCATCGCCCAGCCCGACTGGCAGAGCGCCGAGCCCTTCAAGAAGCTCGGCCGCCCCAACCTGTTCTGGGGCGTGACGGCCGGCAACATGGATTCGATGATCAACCGCTACACGGCTGATCGCAAGATCCGCAGCGACGACGTCTACACGCCAGGCGGCCAGGGCGGCTCGCGCCCCGACCGCTGCTCGATGGTGTACGCGCAGCGCTGCCGCGAGGCCTACGGCAACGTGCCCATCGTGATGGGCGGCATCGAGGCCTCGCTGCGCCGCATCGCCCACTATGACTACTGGCAGGACAAGGTGCGCCGATCGATCCTGCTCGACGCCAAGGCCGACATCCTGCTGTATGGCAACGCCGAGCGCGCCATCGTCGAGATCGCGCACCGCCTGGCCGCGCGCGAGCCCATCGAGGCCATCACCGATGTGCGCGGCACGGCCTTCGTGCGCCGCCGCAACGACAGCACGGCGCAGGGCTGGTTCGAGCTCGATTCCACCGAGGTGGACCAGCCCGGCCGCATCGACCAGCACATCAACCCCTACATGACCACGGGCCAGCAGGCAGCCGAGCAAGGCGGCAACTGCGCGCTGGAAGAGGCCGGCGAATTCGATCCCGTCAAGGCAGGCACGCCTGTGGCCGCCACTGCCCAGGCCGATCTGGCCGGCGGCGCCAAGCCCATCCAGATCGTGCGCAATGCCGGCACCGCCAGCGTGAGCCAGCCCGGCGCCGACAAGCCCTTGCCCACGCGCACCGGCCGCATCGCGCTGCCCCCGCGCGAGCGCACCGTGATTCGCCTGCCCGCCTACGAGCAGGTCAAGGACGACCCGGTGCTCTACGCCCACGCCAACCGCGTGCTGCACCTCGAGACCAACCCCGGCAACGCCCGCGCGCTGGTGCAACTGCACGGCGAAGGCCCCGGCGCGCGCGATGTATGGATCACGCCGCCGCCCATCCCGCTCACCACGCCCGAGATGGACCTGGTGTTCGACCTGCCCTACGCCCGCGCACCGCACCCCGGCTATGGCGATGCCGTGATCCCCGCGTGGGACATGATCCGCTTCAGCGTGAACATCATGCGCGGCTGCTTCGGCGGGTGCACCTTCTGCTCCATCACCGAGCACGAGGGCCGCATCATCCAGAGCCGCAGCGAGGATTCGGTCATCCGCGAGATCGAGGCCATCCGCGACAGCGTCAAGGGCTTCACCGGTGTCATCTCCGACCTGGGCGGCCCCACAGCCAACATGTACCGCATCGGCTGCAAATCGCCCGAGATCGAAGCGGCCTGCCGCAAGCCCTCGTGCGTGTACCCCGACGTGTGCGGCAATCTCAACACCGACCATGGCCCGCTGATCAAGATGTACCGCCGCGCGCGAGCGCTGCGCGGCGTCAAGAAGATCCTGATCGGCTCCGGCCTGCGCTACGACCTGGCCGTCAAATCACCCGAGTACATCAAGGAGCTGGTCACCCACCACGTGGGCGGTTA
The DNA here is from genome assembly GCA_002339015.1 of Burkholderiales bacterium UBA1834. Lineage (GTDB taxonomy): Bacteria > Pseudomonadota > Gammaproteobacteria > Burkholderiales > Burkholderiaceae_C > Aquabacterium. The sequence continues at coordinate 22,320 of DDJC01000064.1, read as the reverse complement.
CCTCAAGATCGCGCCCGAGCACACCGAGACCGGCCCGCTGAGCAAGATGATGAAGCCCGGCATGGGCGCCTACGACCGCTTCAAGCAGCTGTTCGAGCAGTTCAGCGAAGAGGCCGGCAAGAAGCAGTACCTGATCCCCTACTTCATCGCGGCCCACCCGGGCACCACCGATGAAGACATGATGAACCTGGCGATCTGGCTCAAGCGCAACGGCTTCAAGGCCGACCAGGTGCAGACCTTCTACCCCAGCCCCATGGCCACCGCCACGGCCATGTACCACTCCGGCATGAACCCGCTCAAGGGCATCAGCCGCATCGAGGGCAAGGCCGAGCGCGTGGACATCGTCAAGGGCGAGCGCCGCCGTCGCCTGCACAAGGCCTTCCTGCGCTACCACGATCCGAACAACTGGCCGCTGCTGCGCGAGGCGCTCAAGGACATGGGCCGAGCCGACCTGATCGGCAACGGCAAGCACCACCTGATCCCCACCTACCAGCCCAGTGGCGATGGCGGTTACCAGAGCGCGCGCCGCAAGAACTCCACACAGGCCGGCACCAAGACCTCGGTGGTAACGCAAGGGCGCACCAAGTCGAGTGGGACGCCGCCCGCCGGGCGCATCCTGACGCAGCACACAGGGCTGCCCCCGCGTGAACAAGGGCATCGCGATGGCGGCCCACGGCGTCAGGTTGGCGGAGGCGCCGGCGAAACTGGTCGCTCCGGCCAGCCTGGCAGCGGGCCGCGCAAAAAACCTCGCTGAATCGCAGCGCCGAGCAAGGGGGGGATGCTCACCACGGCTCTTCGCTCAACAAGCACGCGCTTGACATGGATTTTTCCCTACCTTACAGTAGGTAGCCATGAACACCGCATCGGCCACCTCTGTCGAAACCGTCCAGGGCTCCACTCGCCACACCATCCTCAAGGCGGCGCGTGAGCTGATCCAGACGCGCTCCTACCTGGGCTTCAGCTTCCAGGATCTGGCCGATCGCGTGGGCATCCGCAAGGCGAGCCTCTATCACCACTTCCCTTCGAAGGAAGCGCTGGGCGTGGCCGTGCTCGAACAGGCCATGGCCACCTATGACAAGTGGTTCAAAGCCTTCGACGGCACGCCCGAAGAGGGCTTTCGCATCTACATCAACGGCTTTCGCAACGTGATCGGCGCGGGCCGGCGCGTGTGCCCGGCCGCCGCCTTCATCCCGGGCTGGGACGCGGTCGACAGCGACATCCACCAGGCCATCACCCGCCTGCGCCAGATGCAGGTGGACTGGCTCACGGTGCAACTCTCCCGCCAGGGGCGTGTGCAGGATCCCGCCGCCGTGGCAGGCCAGGTCTTCGCGCTGTGCCAGGGTTCGCTGATCGCCGCACGCATCACCGGCCGCGTCGAGGATTTCGACTCGTCCATCGCGCTGGTGCGCAGCCAGCTCGGCCTGGACGACCCACCCGCCACTGCCACAGATCACCCCGCAGGTTCCTGAGCCCGGTCGCCGGGGCAGGATCCACTTTTTTGACCGCACAACCTACCAACCGACAGGTAGATATCCAGAAGGAGCCACCATGAAAGCCGTCATCGCCGCCTACGCCCGCTCGCCCTTCCACTTCGCCACCAAGGGCGCGCTGGCCAAGACCCGGCCCGACACCCTGGCCGCGCAGACCGTCAAGGGCCTGCTGGGCCGCGTCGATCTGGACCCGGCCCTGCTGGAAGACCTGATCCTGGGCTGTGCCTACCCCGAAGGCCCGCAGGGCAACAACCTGGCCCGCATCGTCGGCTTCCTGGCCGGCCTGCCCGAACACGTCGGCGGGATGACGGTAAACCGCTTCTGCGGCTCGTCGATGTCGTCCATCCACGTGGCCGCCGCGCAGATCGAGGCGGGCATCGGCGAGGCCTATGTGGCGGCCGGCGTCGAGTCGATGACCATGGTGCCCCAGGGCGGCCTGACCTTCGACCCCAGCCCCGAGCTGATCGCCAGCTACCCGGACGCCTACATGGCCATGGGCCAGACCGCCGAGAACGTGGCCCAGCGCTGGAACGTGTCGCGCGCCGATCAGGAGCAGCTCGCTTTCGTGTCGCACCGCAAGGCCGCCGCCGCCCGTGAGCAGGGCCTGCTCAAGGACGAGATCGTGCCCATCACCACGCCTGATGGTCAGGTGATCGACACCGACGGCTGCATCCGCCCCGGCACCTCGCTGGAGGCGCTGGCGAACCTCAAGCCCGCCTTCCGCCCCGATGGCGTGGTCACCGCCGGCACCTCCTCGCCGCTGACGGATGGCGCCGCCGCCGTGCTGGTGGTGCACGAGGACTTCGCCGCGCGCCATGGTCTGGTGCCGCTGGCCCGCATCCGCACCTTCGCCAGCATCGGCTGCGATCCGGCCGTGATGGGCATCGGCCCGGTGCCCGCCACGCGCAAGGCCCTGGCCCGCGCCGGACTGACCGCCGCCGACCTGGACATCGTCGAGATCAACGAAGCCTTCGGCTCGCAGGCCCTGGCGTGCATCCGCGAACTGGGCCTGGACATCGACAAGGTCAACGTGGACGGCGGCGCGCTGGCCCTGGGCCACCCGCTGGGCGCCACCGGCGCGCGCATCACCGGCAAGGCCGCGGCCCTGCTGGCGCGCACCAAGGGGCGCTATGCGCTGTCCACGCAGTGCATCGGCGGCGGCCAGGGCATCGCCACGATCCTCGAATCACTCGCCTGAACCCGCTTGCGCAAGGAGCCCGCCATGTCCATCAACGACACCCTTCAACGCCCCAGCGTCCAGGCCATCGTGCGCGCGTTCGGCCACCCAGGCCCCGCCAAGCCGCTGACCGATGCGGAAACCGCCCTGCTGGACACCGCCGAGCGCCGCGACATCGCCGTGGTGCTCGGCGTACCAGGGCGCCTGCAAGACCACACCCTGGCCACCTGGAGCTGGGGCCAGGGTGGCCCGCGCATGCTGCTGGTGCACGGCTGGGAAAGCCGCGCCAGCCACTGGCACGCCTGGGTGCACCCACTGCTGCGCGCGGGCTTCCAGGTCACGGCGGTGGACAACCTGGCCCATGGCGCCTCCACGGGCGACACGGCCAACGTACTGCTGTGGGGCCAGGGGCTGCTGGCCGTCCAGCAGGCTTTCGGGCCGATCCACGCCACCATCGGGCATTCGGCGGGCTCGGCCGCCACGCTGTATGCCTTCGCACATGGCCTGAAGGTCGATGCCAGCGTGCACATCTCGGGGCCGTCGTCGCTCAAGCGTGTGGCCACGGGCTTCGCGCTGGCCCTGGGCCTGGCGCGCGAGGACATCGCCGCCTACCGCGGCGGGCTCGAGGCGCAGCTGGGCTTTCCGATGAGCGAGATGGACATCCCCGCTTTGCGCGGCGGTTTCGACCACCCCGCCCTGATCCTGCACGATCCGCAGGACAAGGAAGTGCCCTTCACCGAATCGCTGGCCCTCAACGAAGCCTGGCCACTGTCACAACTGGTCAGCGTGCAAGGTGTGGGGCACCGCCGCATCCTGCGCGCGCCCGAAGTGATCGCGCAGGTGATCGGCAGCCTGAGCACGCCGCTCGCTCATGCAGCCTGAACGGGTACGGCACGAGCCGCGGGCGCGTCAACCGCCCTCGTGTCGCAGTCCCTCACTCGCCATCTCCATCCCGCCCACAATGGGAAACTCCTTCGCACCCATCCTGGAACGGCACGTTCGCTGACTTAAAATCGGCGCTTTCTCAGCGACCGTCGTCCATGTCAGCCTCCACCGGGAACGCTTCCTCGCCGTTCGACTTCAAGAGTGCCTCGCTCACCTTGATGTCCTTCGTGCTCAAGACCATGAGCCTGCAGACCCTGGCGCAAGCCATGGAGGAGCGTTTTGGCGACACGCCCGATTTCTTCAGCCGCGACCCGGTCGTGATCGACCTGACGCACCTGGCCAGCCTGGAGTCGCTGCCCAACTTCGCCGGCCTGATCGAGCTGCTGACCAGGTTCCAGCTCACGCCCGTGGCGGTGCGCGGCGGCAACCCCGGCCAGATGGCCGCGGCCCTCAAGGCCGGCCTGGGTGAAGCGCCCGATGGCCAATCGGCCCCCGCCCGCGTCGAAACCGTGGTGCAGGAGGTGGTGCGCGAGGTGATCCGCGAAGTGCCGGTCGAGGTGCCCGTGCAGGTGCCCACCGCCGTGCCCACGCTGGTGATCGACAAGCCGCTGCGCTCCGGCCAGCAGGTCTACGCCAAGGGCGGCGACCTGATCGTGCTGGCCGCCGTGAACAACGGCGCCGAGGTGATCGCCGACGGCCACATCCACGTGTATGCCCCGCTGCGCGGCAAGGCGATCGCGGGCGCCAAGGGCAACACCGAGGCCCGCATCTTCGCGGCCAGCATGGAGCCCGAACTGATTTCGATCGCCGGCACTTACCGCACCACCGACAACCCCCTGCCGCCCGATGTGGTCGGCAAGCCGGCACAGATCCGGCTGGAGGGCGATCGCCTGGTGTACGAGGCGCTGAGCAAATCCTGATTTTCTGAACATCGACCGAACCAACTCGAAAGGACCGCCTTCCATGGCCAAGATCATCGTGGTGACCTCCGGCAAAGGTGGCGTCGGCAAGACGACCACCAGCGCCAGCTTCGCCTCCGGCCTCGCCCTGCGCGGCCACAAGACCGCCGTGATCGACTTCGACGTCGGCCTGCGCAACCTCGACCTGATCATGGGCTGCGAACGCCGCGTGGTCTATGACCTGATCAACGTGATCCACGGCGAGGCCAACCTGAACCAGGCCCTGATCAAGGACAAGCAGTGCGACAACCTGTTCGTGCTGGCCGCCTCGCAGACGCGCGACAAAGATGCGCTCACTCAGGACGGCGTCGAGAAGGTGCTGAAGGGCCTGGCCGAGATGGGCTTCGAGTACATCGTGTGCGACTCGCCCGCCGGCATCGAGACGGGCGCGCTGATGGCCATGCACTTCGCCGACGAGGCCCTGGTGGTGACCAACCCCGAGGTCTCCTCCGTGCGCGACTCGGACCGCATCCTGGGCATGCTCAACAGCAAGACCAAGCGCGCCATCGAGAAGCTCGAGCCCATCAAGGAGCACCTGCTCATCACCCGCTACAACCCCAATCGGGTCGAGGGCGGGCAGATGCTGTCGCTGGAAGACATCCACGAGATCCTGCGCATCAAGCTGATCGGCGTGATCCCCGAATCCGAGACCGTGCTCAGCGCCTCGAACCAGGGCGTGCCGGCCATCCACATGAAGGATTCCGACGTGTCCGAGGCCTACAAGGACGTGATCGCGCGCTTCCTGGGCGAGGACAAACCCCTGCGCTTTGTCGAGGCCGAAAAGCCCGGCTTCTTCAAGCGCCTGTTCGGAGGCAAGTAAGGCCATGGGATTCCTCAACTTCTTCCTCGGCGAAAAGAAGCAGACGGCCAGCGTGGCCAAGGAACGGCTGCAGCTGATCCTGGCCCACGAGCGCAACGGCCGCTCCAGCAGCCCCAACTACCTGCCCGACCTGCAGCGCGAGTTGGTGGCCGTGATCTCCAAGTACGTGTCCATCAACCCGGACGACATCAAGGTGCACCTGGAACGCCAGGACGACCTCGAAGTGCTGGAAGTCAAGATCGAACTGCCGGACGCAGCGAACCGCTAAGCTGAAAAAGCACCCTTGTTGCAGTGCACAATAGCTGCACGATTGACAGCGGACGAGGGTGCAGCCATGCGGTATGTCGTGTTCAACCAGAAGGGTGGGGTCGGCAAGTCCACCATCACGTGCAACCTGGCGGCCATCAGCGCCCAGCAAGGGCTGCGCACCCTGGTGGTCGACCTGGACCCGCAGGGCAACACCACCCACTACCTGCTGGGGGGTGATCTGCCAGAGGGCACCCTGGGTGCGGCCGATTTTTTCGACCAGACGCTCAAGTTCACCGCCCGTCCCAAGGACACGCCCGAGTTCATCGTGGCCACGCCCTGGGACAACCTGGACCTGATGCCCTCCAGCCCGCAGCTCGATGAGCTGCAGGCCAAGCTGGAATCGCGCTACAAGATCTACAAGCTGCGTGAAGCCCTGGCCGAGCTGGCCGACAGCTACGACCGCGTCTACATCGACACGCCGCCTGCACTGAACTTCTACACGCGCTCGGCGCTGATAGCCGCCGAGGGCTGCCTGATCCCCTTTGACTGCGACGATTTTTCGCGCCGTGCGCTCTACAGCCTGCTGGACAACGTGCAGGAGATCCAGGCCGATCACAACGCGGACTTGAAGGTGAGCGGCATCGTGGTCAACCAGTTCCAGCCACGCGCCAACCTGCCGCAGCAACTGGTGCGTGAGCTGGTGGACGAAGGGCTGCCGGTGCTGCAGCCCTACCTCAGCGCTTCCGTCAAGATCAAGGAATCGCACCAGCTGGCGCGACCGATGATTCACCTGGATGCGCGGCACAAGCTGACACAGGAAATGGTGGCCTTGCACGACGGGTTGCGGGATTGACGAGGCGCGTTTGATCGCGCTTCGGGGATCCTCGGGCTCAAACATGCCCGCCATCTCCTCGCAGATGGCCGGCGCCTGGTTGATGCCGTGCCCGGCGCTGCACCGACTGCGCGCTCAGGCCAAAGCAGCCCGGTGCGCCACACGGCCACGGCGCAGCCCCCGCCACTGCAACTCGGCAAACACCACCACCGCAGCCGCCTGCGCCACTACGAAGGACAGCCCCCAGGTGCTCGGCTGCACCCAGCCCAGCACCAGGATGGCAACGCTCTCGACGGCCCACAAGGCATTGAAACCGATCACGGCCCATCCCAGCGCGGATGGGATGCGCTCACGCCGCGCCAGCACCAACAAACCCAGCGCATAAGGCAGAGACACCAGGCCGGCCCCCAGCAGCAAGGCGACAGGCAAACCCAGCAGGGGCGACAGCAGGGCATGGCCCGCAACCAGCAGAAGGCCCGTCGCGGCACTGGCAGCGGCATCGAGCAGAAGGGCGAAACGAAGCAGAGGGGTCATGGGCGTGGAAGACATGGTTTTCTCCAGTTGGTTGATGAAACAAGGAACAACGAGGCCCATGGTGTCGACCCGCCTGCAGCACGTCGATTACCTCGGAGGTCATGGCCGCGCAGCAGGCATCCCGCTATCCTGCGATCCATGAACCGACGCCCCCTCACCGCATCCGCACCCTCGCCCCACACCCCGCCCGTGGGCACGCTGCTGCGTGACTGGCGCCAGCGTCGGCGGCTGAGCCAGCTTGATCTGGCGCTGGACACCGAGGTGTCCGCCCGCCACCTGAGCTTCATCGAAACCGGTCGTGCCACGCCCAGCCGCGACATGCTGCTGCGCCTGGCCGAGCGGCTGGACATCCCCCTGCGCGAGCGCAATACCCTGCTGATGGCCGCAGGGCATGCCCCGGCCTATGCCGAACGCACCCTGGCCGACCCCAGCATGGCCTCGGCCCAGCGCGCGGTGTCGCTGATCCTGCAGGGGCACATGCCCTACCCCGCCATCGCGGTGGACAGCCACTGGAACCTGCTGCAGGCCAATCCCATCGCCCAGGTGCTGATGCGCAGCGTCGATCCATCCCTGCTGCAAGGCCAGGTCAATGTGCTGCGCGCCAGCCTGCACCCCAAGGGCTTTGCACCCAACATCGTGAACGGGTCCGATTGGCGCGCTCATCTGCTGTCGCGCCTGCACCAGCAGATCGAGGCCAGCGGCGACCCTGTTCTCTCCGCCCTGCTGGATGAACTGCGCGACTACCCAGTGCCCGCGCAGGAAGGCACGGCGGCCCACTCAACAGATGATGACCTGGGCGGCGTGGCCGTGCCGCTGCGCCTGCGCACACCCTTTGGCGTGCTCAGTTTCATCAGCACCACGACCGTGTTCGGCACGCCTGTGGACATCACCTTGTCGGAGTTGGCCCTGGAGACCTTCTTCCCGGCGGACGAGGCCACACAGCACGCGCTGCAGTCGCTCGCCGCCACACTGTGAAGGCCTGGCGGGCGCTCAGGCTGAATCCAGGGTCTCGCGCAGCTCTTCTTCCCAGAAAAGCATGTCGTCCAGGCTGACATCCAGCCAGTCCAGCGCGGCCTGGCCGTGGCTGAGCCAATCAGCATCCGGCTCCTCGGCCTCGTGGCGGCGCATCAGGTGCTCGGCCACCAGGCCCGCCGCCACCAGGGTGTGCACCTCGGGCTCGGCGCCGCGGCCGCCCAGCACCTCCAGATCATGGTGCAGGCGGATCGCCGCCACCACGCTGGGCGCCAGGCGCCACACGCGGGCCACCAGGGCACCCACCACCGCGTGGTCGGTGCGGTGGTTGGCGTTCTCGGTGGCGATGGGCGAGCGGTCGATGCGGGCGCGGGCCTCGATCATCGTGCCGGCATAGCCCTTCACGCTCTGCATCATCACGGGCATGCCCACGTGCGCGAACAGGCCGTAGGTATGCGCCAGATCGGGCGACGAGCCCGGCAGTTTCTTGGCGATGAAGGCCATGGCCAGCGCGCGCTTGGTCGAGCGCTCCCAGAAACGGGCCAGCAAGGCATGGTTGACGCGGATGGCGCGCTGCATCAGGAAGCCGGCCATCACCGAGGCCGTTTGCTCCAGGCCCAGGCGGTTCATGGCCTGGCCCACGGTCTGCACGGGTTGCCCCGCCGCGAACAGCGGTCCATTGGAACTGCGGATCAGCGTGGCGGACATCGCCACATCGCTGGCGGCGATGCGGGCGATGTCGTTCAGGTCAGGCTCGGCACAGGCCATGGCCGCCCGCAAGCGGGACAGCAGTTCAGGGCATGGCGGGATGACGATGTGCTGGAGGGGGCCTGTGCGGCGGGCCTGGTCGAGTTCAGCCTGGATGGCGGCCGTGCGGGTGAGCTCGGGGGCGGTCGTCGTCATGTGTCAACGTGGCGAATTCGGACAGAAAATGAATCACGCGAGTGCGTCACTTCTTATCGGCAAACGCCATGCGGAATGAAGCGCCCAGATCGGTAACTTTGCGAGAGTTCACCGCTGCCGGCCCCTTGACAGACCGTGCCCGGCCGTGGCGCGCCTGCGCTGTCGCACCCCAAGGTCACGCCACGCCGGGAATGGGCCGCAACGGGCCGCGGAACACTTCCTTGCGCGGTTTGCCGGTGAGCGGCGGCAAGGTCAGGGCTTGCTCCGGCACATCGCAATCAGGCAGCTGATCCAGCAGATGCCGGATCAGCGTGAGGCGGCCGCGGCGCTGGTCGTTGAAATCCACCAGCGTCCAAGGTGCATGCTCAGTGTGCGTGACACGCAGCATGGCGTCGCGGGCCTTGCCGTAATCCTCGTACTTCTCGCGCGCCTCCAGGTCGATGGGCGACAGCTTCCAGCGCTTGAGCGGGTCGTCGCGCCGTTCGGCAAAGCGCTGCTCCTGCTCGGCCTGGTCCACCGTGAGCCAGTACTTGAACAGCAGGATGCCGTCATCCACCAGCAGCTTCTCGAACAACGGCACCTGGGCCAGGAAATGCTTGACCTCGGCCTCGCTGGCAAAACCCATGACGCGCTCGACACCCGCCCGGTTGTACCAGCTGCGGTCGAAGAGGGCGATGTGGCCCCCTGCAGGCAGGTGGGCCACATAGCGCTGGAAGTACCACTGCGTGCGCTCGTCCTCACTGGGCTTGGACAGGGCCACCACCCGGCATTGCCGGGGATTCAAGGGGTGGCTGATCGCGCTGATCACGCCGCCCTTGCCCGCGGTATCCCGTCCTTCGATGAGCACCACCAGGCGCTTGCCGTGGTGCTGCACCCAGCGGGCGACACGGTCGAGCGCCAGGTGCAACGGAGCCAGTTGCTCGTCGTACTCCTTGCGGCCCAGGCGTGCCCCGTTCTTGTCGCCCTTCTGCCCGCCTTGCTTGTCGTCCTTGGTTCCCAGTTCGTCGGCGGCGGTTTTCTTGCTCGGCATCGGTCGGTCTCCGTCAAAAAGGGCGCGCGGATGCTGCGCCGTCTCCGTACACTAGCGCCTTTGCCGCCCCGCCGTGTCTACCGCATGCGGCACCCTTTCGCCATGAACATCCTGCTCGCGCCGATGGAGGGTCTGCTGGACTTCGCCCTGCGCGACATCCTCACCCGCGTCGGTGGCATCGACCGCTGCGTTTCCGAGTTCATCCGCGTGACGGACACACTGCTGCCCGAGCGCGCCTTCCGCCGCATCGTGCCAGAACTCACGCATGGAGGCCGCACGCCGGCCGGCGTGCCCGTGCGCGCCCAACTGCTGGGCTCCGACCCCGCGTGCATGGCCGACAACGCCGCGCGCCTGGCGGGCCTGGGCCCGGCGGGCATCGACATCAACTTCGGCTGCCCGGCCAAGGTGGTCAACCGCCACGGCGGCGGTGCAGCCCTGCTGAAAGAGCCCGAGCTGATGGCGCGCGTGGTGGCCGCCGTGCGCCAGGCCGTGCCCGCCGACATGCCCGTGTCGGCCAAGATGCGCCTGGGTTTTGATGATGACAGCCGCGCCATCGAATGCGCGCAGGCCATCGTTTCAGGGGGAGCGGGCGAACTGGTGGTGCATGCGCGCACCAAGGCACACGGCTACCGACCGCCGGCCTACTGGGAGCGCATCGCCGACATCCGCGAGGCCGTGACCATCCCGCTGGTGGCCAATGGCGAGATCTGGACGGTGGCTGACGCCCTGCGCTGCCGCGAAGTGTCTGGCTGCACGGACCTGATGCTCGGACGCGGCATCGTGGCCGATCCAGGTCTGGCGCTGGCCATCCGAGCGGCCGTGCACGACGATCATGATGCCCCGCTGCCCGGCTGGCCCGCGCTGCAACCGCTGCTGCAGGCGTTCTGGGGGCTGATCGAGGCGAACATCGAACCCCGGCACCGCGCCGGCAGACTCAAGCAATGGCTGAACTACCTGCGCAAGCGCTATCCTGAGGCCGAAGAGGCCTACCAGGCCGTGCGCACCGTCACCGATTCCCGGGTGATCAGCGCGTGGCTGACGCAGGCGTTCGGTGCGCAGCCGACACCTGAGCCCCCTACCCCGGTGATGCCACTGGCCGCCTGAGCAAGCGGCGGATCAGGTAGCCTCTGCCATCAGCATGGCACCATCTGCCAACGCGGACTCAGGCGTTGGGATACCGTTCCGGGCAGCCTCCATCCAGTCGCTGACGCGCTGGCGCTCGTCGGCCGTGAAGTGCAGCCCCAGCTTGCTGCGCCGCCACAGCACATCGTCCGCAGAGCGTGCCCATTCGTGCCGTATCAGGTAGCGAAGTTCGCACTCGTACAAGCCGGGGGCCACCTCATGCCCCAGCGCCGCCACGGACGCCGCCCCACCGAGCACCTGCTCGGCCCGCGCGCCGTAGGCCTTGGCCCAGCGCTCGGCCACCGCCAAGGGAATCCAGGGGTGCTTGTGCCGCCAGCGTGACACAAAGGCCAGCATGTCGCGGTCCGGTCTCACCGGTGGGCCGATCCAGGCATCCAGGTCGCCACCGGGCAGGCGCGCCTTCGCGGTCCAGGCACGGTCCGCCTCGCCCAACAGCGTGGCGATTTGCCCAGCCGCCTCTTCGGCCAGCTTGCGGTAGGTGGTGATCTTGCCGCCCCACACGGTCATCAAGGGCGCGCCCAGGGTGCAGGTCTCCAACAGGTAGTCGCGCGTCACGCTGGAGGCATCCGCCTTCGCATCCTCCAGCAAGGGGCGTACGCCAGCGTAGCTCCACAGCACCATGTCAGGCCTGAGCGGCGCCTTGAAGTACAGGCTGGCCTGCTCGCACAGATAGGCCGTCTCTTCTTCGGTGATGCGGGCCTGGTCGGGCATGAGGTGGATCTCCACATCGGTGGTGCCGATCAGGGTGAACTTCTGCTCGTAGGGAATCGCGAAGATGATCCGGCCATCTCTGGCCTGGAAGATGTAGGCGTGCTCGTGCTCGAACAGCCGGGGCACCACGATGTGGCTGCCCTTGACCAGACGCAGGCTGTGCTGCGTCAGGGCTTCACCGCCCGGTGCGTTGGCCACCTCACGCAGGAAGGCATGCGCCCAGGGGCCGGCGGCATTGACCAGCATGCGCGCCTTCACCGTGTGCAGGCTCGCCTGCCCCTGCGCGTCGGCCGGGTCGCGCTGCAGACGGGCCGTCCAGCCCTGCTCCCCGCGTGTGGCGCGCACACAGCGGGTGCGCGTCAGGACCGTCGCGCCGCGCTCGCGCGCGTCCATCGCGTTGAGCACCACCAGGCGTGCATCGTCCACCCAGCCATCGGAATAGACAAATCCGCGCTTGAACCGCGCCTGCAGCGGCGCGCCCAGGCGATGTCCACGCAAGGCCACGCCGCGCGAGCCGGGCAGTACCTCGCGCCGGGCCAGGTGGTCATACAGGAACAGGCCCAGGCGGATCAGCCAGGCCGGCCGCATGTGCGGATCATGCGGCATCACGAAGCGCATCGGCTTGATGATGTGCGGCGCACTGCGCAGCAGTACCTCACGCTCCTGCAGGGCCTTGCGCACCAGCGAGAACTCATGGTGTTCCAGGTAGCGCAAGCCGCCATGGACCAGCTTGGTCGATGACGACGAGGTGTGCGCTGCCAGATCGTGCTGCTCCACCAGCAGCACCTTCAGGCCCCGCCCAGCCAGGTCGCGCGCAATGCCGACGCCATTGATGCCGCCCCCCACCACCAGCACGTCACAGGACTCCGGAGGGGCGGGGCTCAAGGCCTCCTGCATCTCTGCAGGCGAAGGGTAGGCGGGCAAGGCATTGGTGTCCATGGCGTGCTCCAACAGACCAGCGCGGGCAGGGGGGCCCTCAACCAGCGCTCGAATCCGTTCGGTTTCATTCGATTTTCACCATTGTATTTCTTTTTAATTCCTTTTTGTGTGAAATGGTTCGCTTATGATCGCCCTCATGAACCTCAATCCGCGCCAGACACGCCTGCTTGAACAGGTCCGCGCCCAGGATGTGGTCAGCATCGAGCAGCTGGCCGACATGCTGGGCGTCACGCTGCAGACCATCCGGCGCGACGTGCAACTGCTGGCCCAGGCCGGTCTGCTGGCGCGCTATCACGGTGGAGTGCGCCTGCCCACCTCCACCATCGAGAACCTGGCCTACCAGCAGCGGCAGGAGCTCAACGCCCAGGGCAAGCAACGCATCGCTCGCGCCATCGCGCAGGCCATCCCCCACCACTGTTCGCTGCTGATCAACCTGGGCACGACCACCGAGGCCATCGCCCGCGAACTGCTCGGCCACCAGGGCCTGCGCGTGATCACCAACAACCTCAACGTGGCGGGCATCCTGGCGGCCAACCCATCGTGCGAGGTGATCGTGGCCGGCGGTGTGATGCGGCCCGTGGACCGGGGCATCGTGGGTGAGACGGCCGTGGATTTCATCCGCCAGTTCCGCGTCGACATCGGCCTGATCGGCATCTCGGGCATCGAGGCCGATGGCACCCTGCGTGACTACGATCTGCGCGAGGTGAAGGTGGCCCAGGCGCTGATCGAGCACAGCCGCGAGGTGTGGCTGGCGGCCGACCACGGCAAGTTCAACCGCCCGGCCATGGTCGAGCTGGCGCGTCTGGCGCAGATCGACCGTCTCTACACCGACGCACCGCCGCCCGAGCCCTTCCCTGCCCTGCTGGCCGAGGCCAGCATCGATTGCATCGTCGTTCCCTGAACACCCAGCGATAAACCATGGCCCACATCCTCGCCCTCGACCAAGGCACCTCCAGCTCCCGCAGCATCGTGTTCAACGAGGCCGGGGAGATGCTGGCCATCGCCCAGCAGGAGTTCACCCAGCACTTTCCCCGCCCCGGCTGGGTGGAACATGACGCGCTGGAAATCTGGCGCTCGCAACTGGCCACCGCGCACGAGGCCCTGCGCAAAGCCGGTATCAGCCCGGCGCAGGTGCACGCCATCGGCATCACCAATCAGCGAGAGACCACCATGGTCTGGCGCCGGGACACCGGCGAGCCACTGGGCCACGCCATCGTCTGGCAGGATCGGCGCGGCGAGGCCCTGTGCCAGCAGCTGCGCGAGCAAGGTCACGAAGCCCTGATCCGCGAGCGAACCGGCCTGGTGGTCGATGCCTACTTCTCGGCCACCAAGCTGGCCTGGATCCTGGCCAACGTGCCGGGTGCGCGTGACCTGGCCCGGCAGGGCCAGCTGGCCTTCGGCACCATCGACAGCTGGCTGCTGTGGCAACTCACCGGCGGCACGGCCGCTCAGGGCGCGGTGCATGCCACCGACGTGAGCAACGCCTCGCGCACCATGCTGTTCAACATCGCCACACAGTCGTGGGACGACGAGTTGCTCGCGCTGTTCGACATTCCCCGCTCGCTGCTGCCCGAGGTGCGCCCCTCTTCCCACATGTTCGCGCACACGGCCGACAGCATCTTCAACGGCACGCGGGTGCCCATTGCCGCGATGGCAGGTGACCAGCAAAGCGCCCTGTTCGGCCAGGCCTGCTTCACGCCCGGCCTGGCCAAGAACACCTACGGTACCGGCTGTTTCCTGCTCACGCACACGGGCGGACGGCGCTTCGATTCGCACAACGGTCTGATCAGCACCATGGCCGCCACGCCCGATGCACAGCCGGCCTATGCGCAGGAAGGCAGCGTCTTCATCGGCGGCGCCGTGGTGCAGTGGCTGCGCGACGGCCTGCAGGCCATCGAGGGCAGCCACCAGGTCGAGCAACTGGCCATGAACGTGCCGGACGCGGGTGGCGTGGTGTTCGTGCCCGCCTTCACGGGGCTGGGTGCCCCCTACTGGAAGCCGCACGCCAAAGGCGCCATCCTGGGCCTGAGCCGCGGCACCACCGTGGCCCACATCGCACGCGCCGCGCTGGAGAGCATCGCCTTCCAGAGCGCCGCCCTGCTGCAGGCCATGGCCGCCGACATCCGCGCCGGAGGCGGCACCGAGGTGTCCGAGCTGCGCGTAGATGGCGGCGCCTGCCGCAACGACCTGCTCATGCAGTTCCAGGCCGATCTGCTCGGCATCCCCGTGGCCCGCCCGCAGGTGACGGAGACCACCGCGCTGGGCGCCGCCTACCTGGCGGGCCTGGCCACCGGTGTCTACACCGGCCTGGACGAACTGGCTGCCAAGTGGCGTGTGGAGCGCCGCTTCATGCCGACCATGTCCCGCTTGCAGGCCGAGGCGCTGATGAATCAATGGCAGAAGGCCGTGTCGCAGGTCGTGGCCGACTGATCGGCCCTGCCTGGCACCAGCCTGGGCTCAATCTTCGATCTTCACGCCTTTCCAGAAGGCCACGCGGTCCTTGATCTCGGCCGCGGCCTCGCTGGGCTCCGGGTAGTACCAGACCGAATCCGGGTTGGCATCACCGTTCACGAACAGCGTGTAATAGCGTGCCTGGCCCTTCCAAGGGCAGGAGGTGCGGTGATTGCTGCTCAGCACGTACTCCTGCTTGAGGGCACTGGCCGGGAAGTAGTGGTTGCCTTCGACCACCACGGTGTCGTCACTCTCGGCCACGACGGTGCCGTTCCAGATGGCTTTCATCGGTGTGTCTCTCGCAGCTTGCTCAGTGATTGGCCAAAAAATCTTTCTTGCCGATCTCGACCCCACCGTGGCGCAACAGGTTGTAGGCCGTGGTCGCATGGAAGTAGAAATTGGGCAGCACCTGCTCGGTCAGGTAAGCCAGGCCGGCGTACTCCACCGTGCCGCTGGAGCGCACGATCTGGATGGTGCGCTCGGCACTGCCCTCCATCTCCTCGGGCTTGAGGGTGGCCAGAAAATCCAGCGTCCGGCCGATGCGCGCCTGAAGTTCCTCAAAGCTGGTTTCCACATCGTCGAAACGAGGGATCTCCACCCCGGCAAGGCGCGCCACGCCGCCCTTGATCATGTCCGTGGCGATCTGCACCTGGCGCACCATCGGGAACATGTCTGGAAACAGGCGCGAACTCAAGAAGGCCTGCTGATCGATCTTGCGCGCCTCGCAATGGGCTTGCGCCTTGCCGAGGATGCTGGACAAGGCCTTGAGCGTGCGTGTGGCAGGCACCACACTGGCGGAGTACATCGAAATGGTCATGAAGGGGCTCCGTGGTGTCCGGTAGGGACGTAGGGGATGGATGCGCGCATTACACCGCATCCCGCGTGACATTGCAGGCGTCAGTGCGCAGCCACCGGCCCTTGCCCTGCGCCGGCCTGTGCGCCAGGTCGTAGGAACACCGCCCCCAGCAAGCCCGCCACCAGGGCAAAGCCTGCCCCGATCACGAAGGCCAGTTGATACCCACCGCTGAGTGCCACCGGCAAGGAGGCCCCCGCTGCCGTCAAGGCCTGCGTGCGCGCATCGGCCAGGCTGGCCAGCACGGCCAGGCCCACCGCCCCGCCCATCATGAAGGAGGTGTTCACCACGCCCGAGGCCAGGCCCGATTCGCTGGGGGAAACATCGCTCATGGCCGCCAGCAGCATGGGGTTGAAGGCCACGCCCGCGCCCAGGCCCAGCAGCACCATGCCGGGCACCACGTCGACCAGCATGGTGCCATCCAACGGTGCCCGCGCGAACAGCGCCAGCCCGGCCGCAGCCACCAGCAGCCCGCCCGCCAGCGGCCCACGGATCCCGAAGCGCATCACCAGCCTGGCCGACAGACCCAGCGAAAACACCGCCATGATGATGTTGGCCGGCAAGAAGGCCAGCCCTACCTGCATGGGCGTGAAGTTCAGCACCCGCTGCATGTACAGCGCCGAGATGAAGAACCAGGCAAACATCGCCGCCGCCCACAACACGCCGGCCACGTTGGACACGGCCACATTGCGCAACCGGAACAGGCTCAACGGCATCAGGGGTTCGGCCACGCGCGATTCGATCACCAGGAACACCGCCATCAGCACGGCAGCCGCGCCCAGCATGCCCAGCGACTGCCCGGCGCCCCAACCCACCTCATTGCCATTGACGATGGCATACACCGCCAGCATCAGCGCACTGGTCACGGTGACGGCGCCGGCCACATCCAGCCGCCCGCCCACACCCTGAACCTTGCCGCCGGGCAGCAAGGCCACGCACAGCGCATACACCGCCCCACCAATTGGCAGGTTGACGAGGAAGATCCAGTGCCAGCTGAGCGAACTGGTCAGCACACCGCCCAGCAGCACACCAATGCTGCCACCGCCCGCGCACACGAAGCCATACACGCCCATGGCCTTGGCGCGCTCGGCCGGCTCGGTGAACAGGTTCATGATCAGTGACAGCGAGACGGCCGACACCACCGCGCCCCCCAGCCCCTGGGCCGCGCGCGCCGCGATCAGCAGGCCCTGCGAGTTTGCCAGGCCACACGCCAGCGAAGCCAGCGTGAACAGCGTGATGCCCCCCAGAAACAGGCGCCGGTGACCAAACAGGTCGCCCAGCCGCCCACCCAGCAACAAAAAGCCGCCGAAGGTCAGCATGTAGGCGTTGACCACCCACACCAGCGAGGTTTCAGTGAAACCCAGATCCGCCTTGATGGAGGGCAGCGCCACGTTCACGATGGTCGTGTCCAGCACGATCATCAGCACACCCAGGCACAACACGGCCAGAGCCGCCCAGCGCTGGCGGCCTTCGATTCGATGAGGCATTGAAAACTCTCCCTTTGGGGGCGCCATTGTGTACGCCGTCCACTATCAAGCGCCGACACCCCCATAGAAAGTGGGACATTGTCGCGATGCGTCAAGCATCTGCGCACAATCAGCCCAGTCACATGCAATTAACAGGGCTTACGTCATGACAAGATCCTGGCCATTGTTCGTCGGCCATCTGGCGCTCGCCATTGGCCTGGCCATGGGCACAAGGCCGGCCCAGGCTCTGGAAGGTGGCACAGCCACCAACAGCTTCCTGGCCCTTGGTGAAATCGGCAGTGCCAGCGGCGTGCTGATCGCCGACAACTGGGTGCTCACTGCCGCCCATGTGGCCAAGGGGCTGGCAGCGGGCAGCACGTTCACCTCCTTGCAGGGCAGTTCGGTGATCAGCGCCATCGAGCTGTTCAGCGGCCAGCCTTTCCCGGCCCATGACATCGCGTTGGTGCAACTGTCCACAGCCCTCACCGGTGAGCATGCCGTGCTCAATGACACGGTGGTGCTGGACAGTCAGGTCGCTACACTGGGGCCACTGACCGCCGCCAGCGCCCGGAACCATCATCCGAACGGCTACGCCGCCACCACGGCGGTATCGGCCACGGTGCAAGATGACGTAGACACAGGCACCAACACCGTGAACTGGCTGCTCACGGAAGGGGGAACCGTTCAGGGTGGCGACAGCGGCAGCGCCTTGTTCCTGGGCCAGGTCATGGATTCGAGCAGTGCGGCACTGCTGGGCATCGCCTCGGCCCTGATCACCTTCGACGACGGGCGGCCGTCACAGTCGGGCTACGTGCAGGTGGCCGCCTACAAGACCTGGATCGACGACACGCTGGGCGCGTCGGGTCAACAGGCGACGTGGGTCTCGGCCGTGCCGGAACCCTCCCTGCCCATCCTGCTCATCACCGGCGGGTTGATCGCCGGTGTCGCCGCACGGCGTGGCCAGCGCGCCACCCGGTAGGCATTGAGGAGGGCCTGCTGCAGGCGCTCGACCAGGAACGGCTTGGTCATCACTTCGTTCATGCCGCACGCCATGCACTCATCAAGCTCATGGGGCATGGTCAGCGCCGTGAGCGCGACGATGTAGAGCGGGCGCAGACCCAGCGCCTGCTCATGGACCCGGATCAGCCGGGTGGCATCCAGCCCGTTCATCACAGGCAGGCCCACGTCCATCAGTGCCATGTCGAAGGTGTCATGACGCGTGGCTCCGACAGCATCGGCGCCAGAACGCGCCACCGTGACCTCGCATCCGAAGTATTCCAGAATGGCCTGGGCCACCTCCGCGCTGCGGAAGTCATCTTCGACCAGCAAGACCCTGCACCGATGGCTGTCCACGATGTCTGTGCTCCATGATTGGGCTGCGATTTCTGCAACATCTGCCACTTCGGTGCCTATTCTGTGGTCCATGTCATGACAAGCGCTACCAGTTTTGGTAACGGGTTGTCAAAACGCCTCACGCTGTTTGGACCTCGCCAGGCCTGACAATCGGGGGGTACGCCGCTCAGGCTTCCCGATCCCCCGCCAGCAAGAAACGAGAACGCCCCATGGCCATCCAATGGTTTCCCGGTCACATGAACGTGACCAAGAAGGCCATCGCCGAGCGCATCAAGGACATTGACGTCGTCATCGAGCTGCTGGACGCCCGCCTGCCGGGCTCCAGTGCCAATCCCATGCTCGCCGAAATGACCGGCCACCGCCGCCGCCTGAAGGTGCTCAACAAGCAGGACATGGCCGACATCGCCCGCACCGACGCGTGGCTGGCTTACTACAACGCCCTGCCTGACACCAAGGCCATCGGCCTGGATGCGTCCGAGCCCCGCCCTGCGCAGCGCCTGCTGCAGGCCTGCCGTGAACTGGCACCGCACCGCAGCGGCATGACCAAGCCGCTGCGCCTGATGATCTGCGGCGTGCCCAACGTGGGCAAATCCACCCTGATGAACACGCTGGCGGGCCGCAAGGCCGCCAAGACCGGCGACGAAGCCGGCGTGACGCGCATCGAGCAGCGCATCAACCTGGCCGACGACGTCTACCTGTTCGACACGCCCGGCATGCTGTGGCCCAAGATCATCGTGGAGAAATCCGGTTACCACTTGGCCGCCAGCGGCGCCGTGGGCCGCAACGCCTACGACGAGGAAGAGGTGGCGCTGGAGCTGCTCAACAGCCTCAAGGGCCCTTACGCCGACCGGCTGGCCGCCCGCTTCAAGCTGGCCGATGTGGCCACCATTTCAGAACGCCACGACGAAGAACTGCTCGAAGAAATCGGCCGCCGGCGCGGTGCCATGATGAGCGGTGGCCGCGTGAACCTGCAGAAGGCCTCCGAGGTCGTGCTCAACGATTTCCGTGACCTGTCGCTGGGCCGCATCACCCTGGAAACGCCCGAGGAGTTCACCATGTGGTTGACCGTCGCGCAAGCCCTCGAGGCCGAGCGGCAGGCCAAGAAGCTCGCCCGCCAGAAGAAGCGCAAGGGTGATGCCAACGCCGCATCCGCTGGGCCGCAGGCGGCCGACGAAGAAGACATCGACGAAACGCACGAGCCGGGCGGGCCCGCTCAAGCCGACAGCCAGCCGGGCCGTGAATGACGGACACCGTGTTTCAGCCCAAGGGCCTGAACCCCACGGCCGAGCAGTTGGCGATCCAGCTGGCGCGCCATCGCCATGTCGTGGTCGAGGCCAACGCGGGTGCCGCCAAGACCACCACGCTGGCCTTGCGTCTGGCCCAGGCGCTGGCGCGCGGCGCGCAGCTTGAGCACATCCAGGCGCTGACCTACACCGAGGCGGCCACGACCTCGCTGCGCCTGGCGCTCGAGCGCATGGGCCTTCCCGCGTCGGTTCGTAAGCACCTGCGCATCCAGACCTTCGACCAGTTCTGCGCGGAACGCCTGGCCACGGTCGAGGCCGCGGGCGTGACGCAGTACACGACGCCGGAACAGCTCAAGCCCTACGTGCTGCAGGCCATCGACCACGTGCTCTCCAACCACGATGAGCGCCACCGCGACGAGTTCGCGCTGGAAGGCACCGGCGAGGGCAGCGTCGAAGGCCTGCTGGCCTCGTTCGCAAGGATCAAGGGCACCCTGCAGTTGGTGCTGGAAGCCGCCGACCGAACCTTGACGCCCGCCCTGGCCTGCGAACTGGGCCACGACTACCTGACCTTGCGCGTGTTCTGGGCCTACGAGCACATCCGCCGCGGCGGCCACCCGGACCGTCCCGCCTTCCGCGCCCCTGACGACGCCACCTACGACCTGGCCCGCCTGTTGCTGAGCGAGGATGTCTTGATCGAAGGCGAGCACCCTGCGGCCCTGGGCCTGCACCTGGTGCTCCTCGATGAGATGCATGACACCAACCGCGCCATGTTCACGGTGCTTCAGCAGGTGCTGCGCCAGAACCCTGCGGCCTTCATCGGCTTCGGTGACCGGGACCAGGTGATCCATGCCACGGCCGGCGCGGATGCGGGCTTCATGGGCGAACTGTTCGACCGCGAGATCGCGCCGGCGCAGCGCCTGCCCCTGACCAGCTCCTACCGCTTCGGCCCGGCGCTGGCTCAGCACGCAGGCCGCCTGGCGCTCAAGCCCTACCTGTCGCAGAGCACGCACCTGACCACGGTGAACGTGGTGCGCAGTGAACAGGCCAAGGAAGTTCACTGGCACATCGCCCAGAGCATCCGCACACGCGAAGGCCTGGGCGCCCAGTCCCCCGCCTCGCAGACCGCCATCCTGCTGCGCCAGCCGCACCAGTCCGTCGAGCTGGAGAACCACCTGCTGGACCAGGGCCTGGACTACCGCACCGCCGGCTTCGAGCCCTACCTGATGCGCCCCGAGGTGTTGTTCGTGCGCGGGCTGATGGCCCATGCGCGTGGCGAGTTCGCCGCCATCGAGGATGAAGCCACCCGTGTGCGCATCCTGCAATCCCTGCTGTTGTTCAGCGGCTCCTTCGTGGAGGCTGGCACCTCCGACCACGAGAAGCAGCAGCAGGTCGAGCGGCAGGCCATCCAGGAGGTGGCCCGGCAACCCGGGCTGGCGCCGCATTTCATCGACAACCAGGTGCTGCGCAATGCGCCTTCGCACATCCAGAACCTGATCGAGGCGGCGCTGGACCTGATCAGCACCAATGCCACCGACCTGCTGATGGAGCGCTTCACACGCGTGCTGGCGCCGCAGCGCCTGGCCGCCCGCGTGATGGTGCGCGCCGATGACATCGACCAGGTCAGCGCCAACATCCGCGGCCTGATCCAGTCGGCCGGCACCTTCGACAATGTCGAATCGTTCTTCCGGGCGATGAACGCCCGCGAAGTGCGGCACAAGGCCATGCGCAGCCAGCACTGCGTGCTGCTGTCGAGCATCGAGGCAGCCAAGGGCCTGGAGTTCGAGCACGTGATCCTGCCGGGCCTCAACAAGGCCGAGTTCGCCGTGGGCGGCAATACCACCGACAATCGCAACCTGCTGTACGTGGCCATGACCCGCGCCCGGAACCGGCTGACCATCCTCTACGACGGCGCCCGTCCCAGCAAATACCTTCAAGACGCCGGGCTGATCTGAACAGCCCCGGCCTTCCCAGACACCGAGAAAGCAAATGCCCCAACATCCCGAACACATCAGCATGGCGCTGTTCTGCGACTTCGAGAACGTCGCCTTAGGCGTGCGTGAAGCCAACTACGACAAGTTCGACATCAAGAAGGTGCTCGAGCGCCTGCTGCTCAAAGGCAGCATCGTCGTCAAGAAGGCCTATTGCGACTGGGAGCGCTACCGCGGCTTCAAGGGCACCATGCACGAGGCCAATTTCGAACTGATCGAGATCCCGCACGTGCGCCAATCCGGCAAGAACTCGGCCGACATCCGCATGGTGGTGGACGCGCTGGACCTCTGCTACACCAAGTCGCACGTCAACACCTTCGT
>DDJC01000025.1 GCA_002339015.1 Burkholderiales bacterium UBA1834 | reverse complement strand
TCCACCTCCGACCTCTTGATCGCCAACTGCGACGAGTTCATCTTCTACGACGACCTGGTGCGCGAAAGCCAGCGCAATGCGGCCCGCCGCGACCAGCGCGAGAACAACCAGCCCCAGCAGCGCCGCTCGCCTGAGGAGGAACGCCGCCGCCGCGAAGAGATGGATGCGCGCCGCACCAAGATCGTCGAGCTGGCCGCCGAGACCTACGAGGCCCTGGTCACCGACCGAGACGATGGCGGGCGCATCTGGGCCTCGGTGCTCAAGGAAGCGCTCAAGCGCCGCAACCCGGGCTTCAGCGAGTCGTACTTCGGCTTCCGCACCTTCGGCAACCTGCTGGAAGAGGCGCAAAGCCGTGGCCTGCTGTCCTTCGGGCGCGATGAGAAATCAGGCACCTATGTGTTCCGCGGCACGGGCCTGCCTGTCGATCCGGCGGCCGCGCAGCAGCAGGCCCCGCTCATCACCCACAGCGCACCGGCCCCTGCCGACGAGCCGATGCTGGACAGCGACGACACCAGCACGCAGCCCCCCGAGACGGCGGCAGACAGCAATGCTCCCCGCGAGCGCCAGGGGCGGGCAGACCGCGGCGATCGGGGCGAGCGCGGTCGCGGGCGTGGTGGCCGTGGCGGCCGCGGCGGCAACGGCCAAGGCCCACGTCAGGACGGTGCCCGCGCCCGCCAGGATGCCGAGGGCGCATCGCCGCAGACCGATCAGGCGAGCGCCGCGCCGGGCGAAGCCACGAGGGCCCAGGATCACACCCCGCAGGCGCCTCAACGCGAACGACGTCCCTTCATGGAGCCTGCCGTGCATCCACGCGACGCCGCGCGTGCAGAACGCAGCGAATCACCCGACGCTGCCCCCGCCGTGGTCGAGTCAGCAGCCAGCACCAGCACTGTTCAGGCCGAGCCCAAGCCTGCCCGCAAGACGGCCTCTCGCGGTACCCGCAAGCCCTCGGCCAAGACCGCTGGCAGCGCTGCGCCCGAAGCCACGCCGGACCAGCCTGCCGCCAAGGCCCCTGCACGCAAGACGGCCCGCAAGCCGGCTGCCAAGAAGGCGGCACGCAACACGGGCGCCGAGGGCTGATCCTTCAGCTCACCATGGCACGGCCGCGGCCTTCGCACGCTTGACGGCGCTGTCGCGGTCCGCCGGACGGATGTAGCCCTTGGCCACCGCCTCATCGGCCGCCGCCTTGTACTGGCCCACGTAGTCCGCGTGGGTCGGGTACAGCGCCTTGAGCTTGTCGGCCTTGAAGTACGTGGTGTTGCCACCGGCCACGCAGGCGAACAGGTCCAGGAAGGCCAGGGATCCTGTCGTGAAGTTCGCAAAACCGTATTTGGCGATGGGCACGTCGATGTCCGGCAGACGCACGCCGCCCACGGCATTGCCGTGCGCATCCTTCTTGATGAAGCCCAGCCAGTCGCGCGCCATGCGGGGCGCCACCGGCGGGGCGGTGCCCACCGTCACCCAGTTCTTCAGGTGGTCGAGGGCTGCGTTCTCGGCCATGTAGAAGGGCATCGCGTTGTAGGGGCTGCCGCACCCAGGCGGTGTCCAGCCCACGTCGCGGCCGCTGACCTCGCCGATGTTGTCCAGCAGGTACTGATCGGCGTGGGAGGTGCCGGCCACCTCCCAATGGCGCACCTTGGTGCTGTCGGGCTGCCTGGAGGTGCTGGGACCGAACGCCACATCCATCTCCGACTGCAGCACGAACACGGGCACCTGTGTGTCGGCGCGCACCACGGCACCGGAAGGCACGTTGCTGCCCTCCCCGATGCGCACGCCGATCCCGCCCCGTCCATGGATCAGGATGCCGTCATACACCTTGTCCAGCGGCTGGATGGCATTGGCATAGGTCGTCAGGCGCATGGCCGATTGCGAATGGCCGCTGGCCAGGATCTTCGTCGGCTTGAGCGGCCCCAGCAGCACAGAGGCCTGGTCGCGCAGGGCCTGGGCCGTCTGCGAGAAGATGTCGTAGGAGATGTCGTCATCGGGGATGCTGCCGCTGGCATAGCGGTCGCCGAACTGCTTGAGCTTCTGCACGCCTGTCACGCCCACCTTCTGCACGTTCACGCCCACGTAGGCATAGCCCTCGCGCAGGATGGCCTCGTGCGCCATGCCCCAGTCCACGTCCAGTGGGTAGCCGGTGCTCACGTTCAGCCATTCAACGATGACGATGCCGTTGAATTTGGCGGGGTCCGCCGGGCGGCGCACGATGGCCACCGTGTTGTACGGCGTATTGCTGGAGGCCACGGTGGCGGTCCACTTGCCATCGCTGCCCAGCGTACCGGAGCCCTTGAACTTGCGGGCCTGGCCCGAGAGGAAGAACTCCTGTTCGACGAAACCGGCATCACCGAAGAACAGGGCGCGGGCACCGAAGCCCGGTGTGGCCGGCCCAGGGGTGACGGTGGCTGTCGGGGCTGCGGCCTGGCTGGCCCAGGTGGCGCAGATCAGGGCAGTGGCCAGCGCGCCTTGGCGCAAGGCATGTCTCAGAGGGGTGGTCATGGTGTCTTCCTTGAAACGACGTTGATTGAACGAAATTCGTTAACAACTGCGCCGCCAAGATAGTTCCACTCATGAACATACTCCCCCCGGGGAAGCCCGGCCCGCCCCCTGTCCAAGGGGGCACGTGCGATGCTTCGGCGCCGTGAGGGCGCCCTGCACCTGTGTCAGGCCGCCGCTCTCACGCGCTGCCAGTGCGCCTGCAGGGTGGGGCTGACGGCACCGGGCGCGCCGACCAGGCCCATGTGGCCCTGCCCGTCCAGCTTGATCACTTCGGCATGCGGGTTGACCTCGGCCAAACGGCGCACCATCTCGCGCGCGGGCGGCGTGGTGTGTTCGCCGTACACCAGCGTGGTCGGCACCTGCAGGCGGTAGTGCTCAAAGGCTTCAGGCTCCTGCGAGACGATGCGCACCTCCTGGAACATCTTCCAGCCCACCATGCGCGCCATGGCCTTGGCCTTGTCGGGCATCGAGGCCCACATGCCGGGGTGGTTCCAGTAATCCACGAAGCGCTCCAGCCAGGTGTCGTCACCACCGGTCTCTGCGTTCAGCAGGGCCTCAGGATCACCGAACAGGGCGCGCACCTGCTCGGCTGCGTCCTCGGGCAGGTTGGCCCGGTCGGCGTCCAGCAAGGCCTTGAGCGAGCCGAACAGCACCGGCTCGTACAGCCAGATGGAGCGCACGGGCACTTGCGGATCCATGGCCAGCGCCAACGCCGCCAGGCCGCCATAGGAATGACCACCCAGGTGCACGCCGGTGGTGCCGGCCGGGATCTGTGCCTTCAGGTGCGCCACCTCATCGGCCAGGCTGATGGGCGTGCCGCGCGGCAGCATGTCCGTGAAACTGTAGCCGCGGTTGGTGGGCGTGAGCGGCTGGATGCCCTCGGGCAGATCGGCCAGCAGCTTGGTCCACATGAAGGGACCGACGCCGGTGGAATGGACAAACAGGGCGACCTCGGACATGGCAACGTCTCCAACAACTACTTGTTTGATGAAAGTAACGAAAGCCTAGTCGCTTTACTTGCATGATGCAAGTATCATGGGCGACAAATGCGTCGCACCTCGTTTTCGGACATGAGCTGTTCCATCGCCCGCTCGCTCGAGCAGATCGGCGAGTGGTGGACGTTGCTGATCATCCGCGAGGCCTTTTTCGGCACACGGCGGTTCGGCGCCTTCCAGGTCAACCTGGGCATCGCGCCCAATGTGCTCACGCAGCGGCTGCAGGATCTGGTGGCGCACGGCATCCTGGAGGTCACCGCCAGCAGCGAGAACGGCCGGGCGCTGGATTACGGCCTCACCGACAAGGGGCGGGATCTCTTCCCCATCATCGTGGCGCTGGCGCAGTGGGGCGATCGGCATGCCGCCGCACCCGAGGGGCCGCCGGTGCGCATCGTCGAGCGCCGCAATGGTGAAGACATCGCGGCGATCACGCTGCGCTCATCGGGCAACGGCCGTGCACTGGGCCTGCACGAGGTGACGGTCGCGCCGGGCCCGGGCGCCACGCCGCAGCAGCGGGCCTATTTCGAGCGCCTGCGCCAACGGCAGGCCGAAAAGGCTGCGAGCCGCGAGGCCGTGCCGCCACCCCCAGATCGACAGGATCGAGCTGATCGCAAAGGCTGATCGCCGAACCCTGCCTTCACACGGCAGGGTTCACGCCGCAGCCGTCATTTCCAGTGGCCGTCCTTCAAGCCGGTGATCTTGTTGAACACCGGCTTGCCTGCCGCATGGTCGTGGCGATCGGCCACGAAATAGCCAAAACGCTCGAACTGGAACTTCTGGTCCGGCTGGGCAGCAGCCAGCGAGGGCTCCACATAGGCCGTCACCACCTTGACGCTGGCCGGGTTCAGGCTGGCCTTGAAATCCTTGCCGCCAGCGTCGGGGTTCGGATCGGTGAACAGACGGTCGTACAGGCGCACCTCGGCGGCCACGCCATCAGCGGCGCCCACCCAGGTGATGGCGGCTTTGACCTTGACGCTGTCGGCGCCGGGCGTGCCGCTCTTGGTGTCCGGCACCACGGTCGCCTGCACCTCGGTGACCTTGCCGTCGGCGTCCTTGGTGCAGCCGGTGCACTCGATCACGTAGCCGCCTTTCAGGCGCACCTTGTTGCCGGGGAAGAGGCGCTTGTAGCCCTTAGGTGGCACTTCCTCGAAATCCTCGCGCTCGATCCACACATCCTTGCCCAGGGTGAAGTGGCGCAAGGGCGGCTCAAGGCCTTCGGGCGGGTGCGGCAAGGCGGGCAGCGCGCACGCCTCCTGATGGCCGGCGCCGAAGACCTCGTCCCAGTTGGTCAGCACCAGCTTGAGCGGGTCCAGCACGGCCATGCCGCGGTGGGCCTTGTTCTCCAGGTCGTCACGCAGGGCGATGTCCAGCGTGCTGTAGTCGATCCAGCTGTCGGACTTGCTCACGCCGATGCGCTCACAGAACAGCTGGATGGCCTCGGGCGTGTAGCCGCGGCGGCGCAGGCCGACGATGGTGGGCATGCGCGGGTCATCCCAGCCGGTCACCACGCCTTCGTCCACCAATTGCTTGAGCTTGCGCTTGCTGGTGATCACGTAGGTCAGGTTCAGGCGAGCGAACTCGTACTGGCGCGGCACCGGTTGCTTGAGCAGGCCCAGCGTGGCCAGGTTGTCGACCAGCCAGTCGTAGAAGGGGCGCTGGTCTTCGAACTCCAGCGTGCAGATGCTGTGGGTGATCTGCTCCAGCGCGTCCTCGATGGGGTGCGCGAAGGTGTACATCGGGTAGATGCACCATTTGTCGCCCGTGTTGTGGTGCGTGGCGCGGCGAATGCGGTAGATGGCCGGATCGCGCAGGTTGATGTTCGGGCTGGCCATGTCGATCTTGGCGCGCAGCACGGCGGCGCCGTCGGCCAGCTTGCCATCGCGCATCTCGCGGAAGCGCGCGAGGTTCTCATCCGGCGTGCGGGTACGGAAGGGGCTGTCTTTGCCGGGTGTGCCGAAGTCGCCGCGATTGGCGCGCATCTCTTCCGGCGTCTGCTCGTCCACGTAGGCCAGGCCGGCAGAGATCAAGGCCTCGGCCGCGCGGTACATGAAGTCGAAGTAGTTGCTGGCGTAGTACAGGTGGCTCTCGGGCTGGCCGTTGAAACGCGAATCCCAGTTGAAGCCCAGCCACTTCACCGCGTCCAGGATGGCGTCGACGTACTCCTGCTCTTCCTTCTCAGGGTTGGTGTCGTCGAACCGCATGTGGCACACGCCACCGTAGTCACGTGCCAAGCCGAAGTTCAGGCAGATGCTCTTGGCGTGGCCCACGTGCAGGTAGCCATTGGGCTCCGGCGGGAAACGCGTGCGGATCCTGGCCGGATCGGGCTGGCCTTGCTCCTGGTGGGCCGCGTCGCCAGGCGAGCCAGCCCAGCGGCGGCTGGCGTAGGTGCCCTGCTCCAGGTCGCGGTCGATGATGCCGCGCAGAAAGTTGGTGGGCTTGTGGTCTTCTTTGCCGGCGTCAACGGCCGGCGCGCCAGAGGTGGGTGCGTTCATGGATGCGGTGGGAGCGGTCAGGGCCGAGGGCCTGGGTTGTCACCCGATTCTATCGAGACCGGCCCCTGGACGTATGGCGCGTGCCGCGTCAAGCGCCTCCATCGTTGTTTCAAACAACCCTAGGTGTTTACCACTCTGTATTTCATCCTACGTTTCAAACAACATACCGCTCCACCTAGGAGAGGGCCATGCTTCGCACCCAATACGTCAGGATTCGGCATCTGCGCATCTTCGAGATCCTGCGCATGCACGAGATCTTCGAGCGCTATTACGACCACGGTCCGATCGACATCTTCCTCAACGACCTGCACAAGAAGGACGGCGTCTTCCTGGTGCGCCGCGAGCGTGACGACCAGATCGTGGGCTTTTCCACCCTGGGCATCTACCACTTCGAGCATGGAGGCCGGCAGGTCAAGGGTCTGTTCAGCGGCGACACCATCATCGAGAAGGAATACTGGGGCACGCGCACGCTGCAAGGCGCCTTCGCGCGCAAGCTGCTGGTCGAGGCCCTGAAGCGGCCTTTCTCCAAGCAATACTGGCTGCTGATCTCCAAGGGCTACAAGACCTATCTGCTGCTCACGCGAAACTTCCCCATCTTCTATCCCGACAGGCGCGGGGAGCATCCGGGCCTGAAGGAACTGGTCACCAGCTACTGCGACCGGCTCTACCCCGGCAAGCTCGACCCCACACGCATGGTGCTGGACTTCGGCCCGCAGGCCAACTGCCTGAAGGACGCGGTGGCCGACATCCCGCCCGAGCTGCTGGCGCGTGACGCCGACATCGCCCACTTCGCAGCGCTGAACCCGGGCTGGGTGCATGGCCAGGAGCTGCCCTGCATCGCCCAGGCCGATCTCTTCACCTTCGCCAAGGCCATCGTGCCCTTCATCCGCAAGGTGCTCAAGCCCAGGCCGATCCGGGCCATCGCCGACCCCGACAGCGTGGCCTCCGCCTCCTCCGATTGACGCGCCGCAAAGCCAACATCTCGTTGCACTGCAGCATAGGAAGTGCGTGCCTTCTCAAGTCTTGCGTGCCATACTGCGCCGCGACTTGACCGAGGAGACAAACCGCCATGCAACGGAGTGTCAAGCAGTCTCTGGGGCCACTGGCTGATCTGCCCGGGCGCCATGGTGCCGACGTGCCCTCGGCACGCCGCACCGCCCGCACTTTGCGATGGTTGATTCGGGGCCATGACCCCGACCCCAGTGCCGACCAATGGCGCGCCCTGGGCGCCTCGCTCACGCGCGGGGATGCGCCCGCTGACCGCCTGGCCACGTGGATGCGCACCCACGGCCTGGCCACCACCCAGCCCCTGTTCGAGCAGGCGCTCAACCTGGGCATCGGCGACGTGCCCGATGCCCCGGCCGAACTGCGCGAGTTCTTCCAGACCGTCGAGGCCACGCCGGATTGGGTCCAGCCCAAGCGCCTGGTGGCCGGCGCCAAGGCCTGCCACCTCTCAGGCCTCACCGGCCTGCAGGTGCTGCGCGACGCAGCCCTGATGGGCGGCTACCAGGCCTCGGCCATCAACCGCACGCTGGTGCTGACTGGCGCCCTGGCCAAGGGCGCTCAACGCCGCGTGGCCGAGACCACCAAGTGGTGGATCGACTGCACCACCTGCGGCGGGCTCTCGCGCTTCGCCCCCGGCTTCAAGAGCACGGTCCGCGTGCGCCTGATGCACGCCCTGGTGCGCCAGCGCGTGCGCGCCCTGCCCGAGTGGGACGAGGCCTACTTCGGCATGCCTGTGAACCAGGGCGACATGCAGGCCACCTACCTGGGCTTCTCGGTGATCTTCCTGTTCGGCCAGCGCGCCATGGGCGTGCCCCTGAGCCGCTGCGAGGCCGAATCCGTGATGCACCTGTGGCGCTACATCGGCTGGCTCATGGGGGTAGAGGAGGCCCTGCTGTTCGAGACCGAGATGGAAGGCCGCGTCGGCCTGTACCGCAACCTGCTCAGCCAGGCCCCGGCCGATGACAGCAGCATCGCCCTGGGCCGCGCCCTGATGGATGAACCCCTGAGCCGTCACTATGGCCATGCCCTGCCCCTGCTCGACAAGCTGCAGGGGCGCTACGAGCGCGCCAAGCACCTGAGCATCTGCCGCTTCTTCCTGGGCGGGCGCAGCATGAGCGCGCTCGGCCTGCCAGGGGGCGTGCTGCCCTGGTACCCACTGATGACCGTGCCCTTCACGGCCGTGCGGCATCGCCTGATGCGGCTGTTGCCCGGCGGCCACCAGGCCCTGGTGCGGCAAGGCCGCGCGGCGCAGGAGAACTACCTGGCCATCCTGTTCGGCTCAGGCGAGCCGGACATCGCCCGCCTGCCCCAGCCTCACGGCTGAGCGGGTTGACCGGGCTCGCCGGTCTGCTCTCCAGTGGCCGATGCACCGGCCGCATCATTCTGCGGTGCATCAGTCGGCGCGTTGTCCAGCGCCACCTTGCCTTCGCGCGCGCGTTCGGCATAGCGGTTGAAGCGCCAGGCCGTCGATTCCATGGTGATGCGGCGCCAGGTCGCGCGCTTTTCGCCGGGGGTCATTTCAGGCCACAGTTGCACCTCGTCGAAGGTGCGTCCGCAGCCCTTGCACAGGTCATCGCCCTGGCTGGTGGAGCAGATGGCGATGCAGGGTGTGTCCGGCGTGGTGTCGTACCAGCGCAGCCAGGCCTCGCGGGCCTGGCGGGGCATGGTGTCCTCGTCGCAGGTGGTCTCGTGGTAGTAGACCATCAGCGCATAGACCTCGGCCAGCGCGCGCACTTGAGGGCCCAGGCTGATGCCGTCCGGCGAGGGCGTGCGCTCGCGCCACCAGTTGATGGCGGATTCGATGTCGGTGATGTGGATGCCGGCCATGCTGGTGTGCGAAGAACTGGACGCGGGGGTCGCGGCCCTGCTCACGCCTGGGCCGCCACCAGGGCGGTCAGGGCGGCATCCAC
The DNA here is from genome assembly GCA_002339015.1 of Burkholderiales bacterium UBA1834. Taxonomy (GTDB): domain Bacteria; phylum Pseudomonadota; class Gammaproteobacteria; order Burkholderiales; family Burkholderiaceae_C; genus Aquabacterium. Next base: position 26,812 of record DDJC01000025.1, on the reverse strand, counting down.
GGCCACGCGGTCCGTGCCCTCGCCCAGCGTGACCGGTGCATCGGCCAAGGCTGCCGCGCCTTCCGTCTTGAAGCGCTTGACCCAGCCGCCGGCCTCACGGCCTTCCGCGAAGCCCTGGCTCTGCAGCAGCAGGCTGCCATCGGCAGCGGTCAGCTTGAAATAGAACAGGTTGTCGGCCTCGCGGTATTGCTTGAACACCGGCACGGCGGATTTCTCGGCGCCGGCCTCCTTGGCGGTACGCGGCTGCGATGCGGCCACCATGCGGCGCAGGCCCACGGCCTGGCGCAGTTCTGCCAGCAGCGGTGTGGCCGTGGTGCGGGCCTTGCGAGCGCCTTCCTGCAGGATGTCTTCGATGCGCTCCGGGTGAGCCACCAGATCGGCGTAACGGTCACGCATCGGGCCCACGTGCGCCTCGATCAGCTGCACCACGCGCTGCTTGGCATCGCCCCAGCCCAGTCCGCTGCGCAGGTCGGCGTGGAAGGCGGCACGCGTGGCCGCATCGGCGAAGGCATCGTGGATGGTGACCAGGTGGGCGCCCTCCGGGTCCTTGGGCTCGCCGGGCAGCTTCGAATCGGTCACGATGCGCGCGATGGCGTCCTTCAGGGCCTTGGCACCGCCCTCGAACAGCGGCACGGTGTTGTCGTAGCTCTTGGACATCTTGCGGCCGTCCAGACCCGGCAAGGTCGCCACGCTTTCCTCGATCTCGGCCTGGGGCAGCACGAACAGGTCCTTGCCGCGCCCGAACAGGTGGTTGAAGCGCTGCGCCACATCCCGGGCCATCTCGATGTGCTGCACCTGGTCGCGTCCCACGGGCACGCGGTGGGCGTTGAACAGCAGGATGTCGGCCGCCATCAGGATGGGGTAGCAGTACAGGCCCATCGTCACGTTGGCATCGGGCTCCTCGCCGGCGGCCACGGCTGCATCCACCGTGGCCTTGTAGGCATGGGCACGGTTCATCTGCCCCTTGGCCGTCACACAGGTCAGCAGCCAGTTCAGCTCGGTGATCTCGGGGATGTCGCTCTGGCGGTAGAAGGTGACGCGGCTGGTGTCCAGGCCGGCAGCCAGCCAGGTGGCGGCGATCTCCAGGCGCGAGCGCTCGATGCGGTCCGGGTCATCGCACTTGATCAGCGCGTGGTAATCGGCCAGGAAGAAGAAGCTCTCGACCCCGGGCTCACGGCTCGCGGCGATGGCGGGCCGGATGGCACCCACATAGTTGCCCAGGTGGGGCGTGCCGGTGGTGGTGATGCCGGTGAGGACGCGTTGGCTCATGTCAGGGGCTCGAAGATGCGCGAAAAAGAGCAGGAATTGTAGGTGCAGGCCCCGGGTTGAGCGCTCGGCGGCCTCCCCGACCCCACTACACTCTAGGCCGCATGAAAAACATCGTCATTCTGATTTCCGGACGCGGCTCGAACATGGAAGCCATCGTCGAGGCCTGCGCTGGCGAGCAGTGGCCCGCCCGGATCGCGGCCGTGGTCAGCAACAAGGCCGATGCCGGAGGTTTGCGTTTCGCGGCCGACCGCGGCATCGCCACCGCCGTGCTGAACCACAAGGGCTTTGCCAGCCGCGAGGATTTCGATGCCGAACTGGCCCAGGTGATCGACGGTTTCGCCCCTGACCTGGTGGTGCTGGCCGGCTTCATGCGCATCCTGACGGCGGGCTTCGTGCGCCACTATGAAGGGCGGCTGCTGAACATCCACCCGTCGCTCCTGCCTTCCTTCGCGGGCCTGCACACGCACCGCCGCGCCATCGACGAAGGCTGCAAGGTGGCCGGCGCCACCGTGCACTTCGTGACGCCGGAGCTGGACCACGGCCCCATCGTGGCCCAGGCCGTGGTCCCCGTGCTGCCCACAGACACGGAACAGGATCTGTCGGCCCGCGTGCTGGTGCAGGAACACGTGATCTACCCCCGTGCGGTGCGATGGTTCGTGGAAGGCGCCTTGTCGGTGGATGCGCAAGGGCGTGTCACGCACACGGGTGGGCAGGCGCAGGCGGTTTTGGCTGATCACCCCCCTGTGGCCTAAGCCTTGCCACGCTCCGGCCAGCTCGCAGACTCAACTGCGCGTCGGGAGCCCACAGCGCCAACCACAGCCAAGCCTGCCAGGATCATGGCCACGCTGCCAGGTTCCGGCACAGCGGCCGTGAGGCGGAAGTTGTCGATGCCCACGACCTCGATGGCACCGTTGCCTGACTCCAGGTTCAAGGTGACGTACTCCAGGCTGGTGAAGATGCTCTCCACCAGGAAATCTTCCACACCCCATGCCAGGGGATCGAAGATCACGCTGTAGGTCTTCCAGGATGATGTCGGGTCCGTGGCCGGCACGATATCGAAGGTCACGGACACGCGGGCGTTGCCGAAGGTCAGCGCGCCAAACCCCGGCCAATCTGCAGGCGTGCCATTGAGGATGCGCGCATCAAACGACAGGGTGCCGCCGAAGTAACCGCTCCAGTCCGCCCAATTGCCACCCAGGGGCACGTTGAGCAGCATGTCGCTCAGGTCCAGGTCCGTGGCCTGCAGGAAGCCATTGCCGCGCTCGACCTGATGCCCCAGCGAACCACCGGCGTTGATGGCGAAGCCCTGGGCATCGGTGTCGAAGGTGTAGAGCAGATCAGCCTGAGCGGTGCAGGCAGCCATGGACAAAGCCAGAGGCATAAGGACGCGGGTTGCGCGCATGGTCGACTCTCCTGAAGTGGGACTAATAGGAAGATAGATCGTCCGGAAATCTTCGGCACGCGTCCATCCCACGAATCACGTTCATCTCCAAGACAGCATCCGGCTGCGCTGGCCGCATCTCCGCATCAGCGACACCGGCCTCTGCTACCCTGCCCGCCAGCCATTGCCGAGGCCTGCTCACAGGGCCCACAACAGTTTTTTTCAGGGAAACACTCATGACGACTCGCCATCTGCCAGGGCAGACATCGCCCGCGCGCGCTACCGCTACATCACGCCTCCTCACCGCCTTGGCCTTGTGCACGGCCTTCGCGTGGGGACTGCCGGCTTCAAGCGCCTGGGCTGCTGAGCCCGGCATCGCGGCAGATGCGAGCACCGAGCCCACCGCCTCGGCCGATCCTCACGCCAGCGACATGGCCGCCGCGGCCCAGGCCGCCAAGGCCAGCCAGATCGTCGGCCCGGCTGACATCCCGCTCAAGGACCAGGCCATCCTGAAGCTGCCCGCTGGCTACGTGTGGGTGCCCGAGCCCGCCGCCGGCCAGTTGATGCGCGCCATGGGCAACCAGGGCGGCGACAACGAACTGGGCCTGATCTTCCCGCACGATGGTGATCAGCAATGGATGATGGTCGCGCGCTTCGAGAATGCCGGCTACATCAAGGATGACGACGCCAAGAACTGGGATGTCGACGACCTCTTCAAGAGCCTGAAGGACGGCACCGAAGCGGCCAACGAAGAGCGCCGCAACCGCGGCTTCAACGAGATCGAGATCATCGGCTGGGTGGAAAAGCCCACCTACGACGCCGCCTCGCGCCGTCTGATCTGGTCCATGTCGGCCAAGGACAAGGGCGCCTCCGCCCAGGATGGCGCGGGCATCAACTACAACACCTACGCACTGGGCCGCGAGGGCTACATCACCCTGAACCTGATCACCGATCTGCGCCAGGTCGAGCAGGACAAGCACCACGCCCGCACCCTGCTGGCCGCGCTGAACTACAACGACGGCAAGCGCTACGAGGATTTCAACGCCTCGACCGACCGCACCGCCGAGTACGGCCTGGCCGCGCTGGTGGGCGGGGTGGCCGCCAAGAAGCTGGGCCTGTTCGCCCTGGCTGCGGGTTTCCTGGCCAAGTTCGCCAAGGTGATCCTGCTGGGCGGCATCGCCGTGGTCGGCGTGCTGACCAAGATCTTCAAGCGCAAGCAGGCCTGATCCGGTGAGCAAGCTGCTGTTGCTGCTGCTCGGCGGCGCGAAGTTCGGCAAGCTGCTCACCACGGGCGGCACCATGCTGATTTCGCTGGTGGTGTATGGCTGGATGTTCGGCTGGAAGTACGCGGCCGGCTTCATCGCGCTGCTGTTCGTGCACGAGATGGGGCATTACATCGCGGCGCGCCAGCGCGGGCTGCCGGTGGGTGCGCCCACCTTCATCCCTTTCGTGGGCGCCTGGATCGAGATGAAGCAGATGCCGCACAACGCCGAGACGGAGGCCTACGTGGGCCTGGGCGGGCCCCTGGTGGGCACCCTGGGTGCACTGGCCTGCTACTTCATCGCACGCGATGGCGGCCACGAGATGCGCTGGCTGCTGGCCGTGGCCTACGCGGGCTTCTTCCTGAACCTGTTCAACATGATCCCCGTGTCGCCGCTGGATGGCGGGCGGATCACGGCCGTGCTGTCACCCCGGATCTGGCTGCTGGGCGTGCCCGTGCTGATCGGCGTGTTCATGATGCGGCCCAGCCCCATCCTGCTGCTGGTGGCCCTGCTGGCCGCACCGCAGGTGATGAAGGCCTGGAAGTACCGCGCGGATGACCCGGCGCACGGCAGCTACTACCAGTCATCGCTGGAAGACAAGCTGACATACGGCACCGCCTACCTGGGGCTGCTGGCCTTTCTGGCGGTGATGACACACGACGTGCACGAGATGCTGGGGATGGGCTCGTCGTCGTTCTTCTGACGAGCCCTTTGGCTCACCGGGCCCTCAGGCCTGGCGGCGGCGCGTCAGTGCCACCAGCCCCAGCAGGCCCATCGCGAAGGCCACGCCGGTGCCGACCTCCGGGATCGGCGATGTCGCAATGGAGCCGCTCACCAGCAAGCTGGTCGGGCCTCGCCAACCGTGGTTGATGATCCCCGAGGTCAAGGCAATGGCGTCACCCGCCGTGGCCAGCGTGCCAGAAAAGCCAAAACCGAAATAGTACATGGCGGCATCAAAGGTCTTCGCGTCGAAGCCGACATGGCCATCCCGCACGCTGGGCGTCACGGTCATGCGACTCTTGTCGTAGGTGAAGTTGGCGGTACTGCTGCCCACCGTCTTCACCAGCAGACTCCAATCGGTGATGGTATTGCCCACCTCGTCATAAGTGAACCAGCCGACTGCCTGCTCCGGCGCAACGCCAGGCCGCTGCGGGTCACTGAAAATCACATCATTGAGATACCAGGTGGTGGCCGCCTGGGCTGTGCCAGTCACCACCAAGGCGCTCAAACCGAGCAGACGGACAATACGGACGAACTCCTTCACTTGTGCACTCCACTGTGGAAGAGTTTATCGATGGCCCGGGCGGCGCCTTGCCACCGCCATCAGACCGAGCAGGCCCATCGCGAAGGCCACGCCCGTTTCGAGCTCGGGCACGGGCGACGTGGTGATCGAGCCACTGACCAAGGAGGTGGTGATCGAGTACTGGCGGAACGAGCGAGAGATCCAGGTATTGCTGGACTTGATGGCGACATCGCCCGTGGCCGTTGTCAGCGACTCAGCGAAGCTCAGGCTCGTGATGAACGCCACATTGGGGGCTTCGCCCCGGAAGACGCCCACGGTGTCATCACCCCAGGTGATCTTGTTCGTCAGGGACGCAGAGTCGAAGGTCCAGGATGAATTCTGGCCACTCACTGTCACGACGGAGATGTTCCAGTCGGTGTAGGTGTTGCTGACCTCGTCATAGGTGAACCAGCCCGAGGCCTGGTCGACGGCCCCGCCGGCACCGTTGCTGAACGTGACATCCTTCAGGTACCAGGTGGTGGCCGCCTGGGCTGCCCCGCTGATCGCCAGTGCACCGCACAGCAGCAGGCTGGCAAGATGGACAGACTTCTTCATTGTTCGACTCCCCTCGTTGTGTTGGATGCAGGAAAAGGCTGCGCTGCAGCCATGCCCGCAGAATGTAATCAGCTTGGGCCTGGGCATTACTAGGGAGTTCTGCCCCCCGCAATCCGGGGGCCTGCTCAGCCCGGGATGGCCCGGCTGGCCAGGGCAGCGGCAGCGGCGCGGGTTTCAACGCCCAGCTTCTCGAAGATGTGCTCCAGGTGCTTGTTCACCGTGCGGTGGCTCATGCCCAGGATGTCGGCGATGTCACGGTTGGTCTTGCCCTTGGCCAGCCAGGACAGCACCTCCGTCTCGCGCGGCGTGAGCGAGGCCACGTCCAGCCGGTTCGGCCCGGCCGGAGCGCCCTCCCCCGGCACCAGAGTCCCGGCTGCAGCCGCGTTGGCCGCTGCAGGCCGCTCAGAGCTCAGCAGCACCATGGTTTCGCCCAGCCCCGCCGCACCCAGGCTGCGCGCGATCAGGCGGATACCCACAGCGCCCGCGCGCAAAGCAGGCCCCGCCACCTCATGCCCCGTGGGGCTGCCCACCAATTGCGCCAGCCATTCCGCTGGCGCGCCACCCTCCAGCTCGGGGAAGGCCTCACGCAGCCAGCGCTCGGCCTGGGGCGAGCGCCAGGCGATGCGCTGGCGCACATCCAGCAGCAGCACGCCATGGCCGCCCACGTCCACCGCCTCGCGCGCCAGCCGGGTGACACGGGCGTTGCGCATGTGCGTGGCCAGGCGCGCCAGCACCTCTTCGATGCGCACCGGCTTGACCACGTAATCCACCCCGCCCGCGTCGAAGCCCGCCACGATGTCCGAGGTCTCGGACAAGCCCGTCATGAACACGACCGGCACATGGGTCCACCCTGCATGCGCCTTGATGCGGCGGCAGGTGTCAAAGCCCGACAAGCCAGGCATCACTGCATCCAGCAGGATCGCATCAGGCACCACCAGTTCCAGCCGCTCCAGGGCCTGCTCGCCATCGCGGGCCACCAGCACGGTGTAGCCCTCGGCCGCCAGCGCATCGCACAGCATGCGCAGCGTATCGGGTGCATCGTCGACCACCAGCACCGTGCCCAGGTGGCGCTCAGGATTGGGGCTCATCAAGCGGGTCCTCGTTCAAGGCTGGCGCCAGGTCGGCCAGCAATCCATCCAGATCGAAATCGTCCACGCGCTGCTGCAGCGATTGCCAGCGCACCCCATGCTCAGGGTAGGCCTGGGCCCATTGCGCCAGCGCACGCGCCACCCCCTGCACATGGCCCATGCGCGCCAACTGGCACAGCTCGGCCGTGGCATCGGGCGGCAAGGCGGCCATCGGCGCGGGCCCGCCGCTCACCACATGCAGCACCGGCGCGCTGGCCTGGGCCAGCACCGCCCGTGTCTGCGTCCGCACCTGCGCATTGGCGCGCAGGTGAACATCGGCGCCGCCTGTCGGGCTGTGCCTCACCGCCGCCGGCACCCGCCCATGCCCCGGCAGCGGCGACAGCCCGGTGATCCACTCGATGTCCAGGTGCTCGCCCAGCGTGTCCAGCAGCTCGGATTCGATCACCGGCTTGGCCACGAAAGCCTGGCACTGCGCCGCGGCCAGGTTCTCGGGCCGGTTCTCGAACACATTGGCCGACACGATGATGATGGGCACCTCGGCGAAGCCGGCTTCGCGGATCGCGCGCGAGGTGCTCCAGCCATCCATGTCGTCCATGCTCACGTCCAGCAGCACGGCATCGGGGCAGGCATCGCGCACGCTCTCCAGGCATTCCAGGCCGCCAGCAGCCTCGCGCACGCCGAAGCCCAGGGGCAGCAGCATGCCCGCCAGCATCTGGCGCTGGATGGGCTGGTCGTCTACCACCAGCAGGGTCAGGCGCCGGCCGTGGTAGCCGGTGATGGGGCGGTGGCGTGGCCGGTCGCTGTGGCCGTTGCTCACCAGCGGGGTGGCGGGCGCAGCGATCTCGCGCAGGTACACGCGCACGCTGAAGGTGCTGCCCTCGCCCATGGTGCTCTGCACACTCAGCTCGCCACCCATCAGTTCGGTCAGCAGGTGCGTGATGGTCAGGCCCAGGCCCGTGCCGGGCACATTGCTGCGCCGTCCGCCACTGCCGCGCTCGAAAGGCAGGAAGATCCGGTCCAGATCCTGCGGCGCGATGCCGATGCCGGTGTCGATCACCTCGAAGCGCAGCACCTCGCGGCGCGCGTCCAGCCGCAAGGTGACCTGGCCCTTGTCGGTGAAGCGCACCGCGTTGCCCAGCAGGTTCAGCAGGATCTGGCGCAGGCGCTTGGCATCGGCATGCACCCAGTTGGGCACGCGCCCGCGCGTCTCCAGCTTGAAGTCCAGCCCCTTGGCCTGTGACTGCGGCTCGACCATGCGCACCACATCGTCCAGAAACTCGTGCAAGGGCACAGGGCCCGGGTCCAGGCGCAGGCGGCCGGCCTCGATGCGGGCCAGGTCCAGCAGGCCGTCGATCAGGCCCATCAGGTGCTCGCCACTGCGCTGGATGGTGGTCAGCGCGCCGCGCTTGGGCCCCGTCCGCGGCTCGTCCTTCAACAGGATCTGCGCATAGCCCAGGATGCTGTTGAGCGGCGTGCGCAGCTCGTGCGTCATGCCCGCCACATAGCGTGTCTTGGCCTGGTTGGCGGCCTCGGCCAGCTCCTTGGCCTGCTGCAAGGCTGCGTCGGTGCGGCGGTGGGCGTCGATCTCCAGCTGCAGCAGCTGGTTCTGGCGGTTGGAGTCATCTTGCGCCATGCGCCGGCTTTCGCTGGCCAGCACCACCCACCAGGCGCACACCGCCGCCGCCAGCAGCAACAGGGCATAGACCTTGATGAAGGGCGCCTGCAGCAGGCTCGGGCCCACATCGCCCACGTGTTCCAGGGCGTGGTTGACCACGCCCTCCTGGTAATAGACCACGCCCAGCACGAAGGCCAGCATGGCCGCCAGCGCCAAAAACACCACCAGGTAATGCCCCACGCGGAAGTTCACGCGCTTGGACCACTGCACCGGCAGCACCACCCTCAGCCCGTGCGACACCTGCTCGGCCGCGCGTGACTTGGACTTGCAACGGTCATGGCAGCGCGATTCGAGCGTGCAGCACAGCGAGCAGATCGGCGCGTCGTAGGCCGGGCAGGTGGCCATGTCTTCCGATTCGAAATGGTTGTCGCACACCGAGCATTGCACCATCTGCCCAGGCGCCCAGCCCTGCGGCTCGGGCTGGCGGGCCAGGTAGAAGCGGCCCTGGGTGGCAAAGGCCAGCACGGGCGAAGCCACCAGCGCAATGCCCAGCGCAATGAAGGGTGACCAAGCAGCCGCCATGTCACCTGCCACGCCCGCGTGCGCCACCATGCCCACCACCGCTGCCAGCAAGGTGGCGCCCAATCCCACCGGGTTCAGGTCATACAGGTAGGCGCGCTTGAACTCGATGCCCTTGGGCGACCAGCCCAGCGGCTTATTGATCACCAGATCCGCCACCAGCGCCCCCACCCAGGCGATGGCCACGTTGCTGTACAGCCCCAGCACGTGCTCCAGCGCGCCGAACACGCCCAGCGTCATCAGGAGCACGGCGATCAGCACGTTGAACACCAGCCACACCACCCGCCCAGGGTGGCTGTGCGTGAGCCGCGCGAAGAAGTTGGACCACGCCAGCGAGCCCGCGTAGGCATTGGTCACGTTGATCTTGATCTGCGACACGATCACGAACACCACCGTGGCGCCCAAGGCCCAGGCCGGTGAGGTGAACACCTCGCTGAAAGCGGCCAGGTACATCTGCGTGGGCTCCACCGCCTTCTCGACCGGGATCTCGTGCTGCAGCGCCAGGAAAGCCAGGAAGGCACCCGCCAGCATCTTGAGCATGCCGGGCACGATCCAGCCCGGCCCGGCCAGCAGCACCGCGCCCCACCAGCGCCACTGGTTCTCGCGCGTTTTCTGCGGCAGAAAGCGCAGGTAATCCACCTGCTCGCCCACCTGCACGATCAGGGAAAACGCCACCGTGGCCGCCATGCCGAAGGCCAGCGGCGTGAAATCGCTGTCACCCGTGGTGCGCCCGGCCAGGGTCGTGAACTCCACATAGGCCTCAGGCCGCTGGAGGGCCACCGCCACGAAGGGCAGCACGAACAGCACCGCCCACAGCGGCTGCGTCCACAGCTGCAGGCGCGAGATCAGGGTGATGCCGTGCGTCACCAGCGGCACGATCACCAGGGAGGACACGATGTAGCAGACCTCCAGCGGCCAGCCGAACAGCATCTCCAGCGCGAGCGCCATGATGGCCGCCTCCAGCGCGAAGAAGATGAAGGTGAAGGTGGCGTAGATCAGCGAGGTCAGCGTCGAGCCCAGGTAGCCGAAGCCCGCGCCCCGCGTCAGCAGGTCCATGTCCAGGCCGTACTTGGCCGCGTAGTAGCTGATGGGCAGCGCCGTCAAATAAATGATCAGGCCGACCACCAGGATGGCCCACATCGCATTGGTGAAGCCGTAGTTCAGCGCGATGGCGCCGCCGATGGCCTCCAGCGCCAGGAAGGACACCGCCCCGAAGGCGGTATTGGCCACCCGGAACTCGCTCCACTTGCGGAAGGTGCGCGGGGTGTAGCGCAGCGCGTAGTCCTCCAGGGTCTCGTTGGCCACCCAGGAGTTGTAGTCACGGCGAATGCGAAAGATCTTCTGCCGGGCGACGGACACGAACAGGCCCCGTGAAAGAACACACCCCCTTTCCGCAAGAAGCAGGCCATGCGGATCCATGTGCCCTGCGTACGTCACCTACGTTGAATGACGTATTCAGCGAAAACCCGCGCCTACGCAACATAAGGCCCAAGGTTGTACCGACAAGGCGCGTTCACGGGGAACGCACCAAGGCGCAGCGCAAGCACCTTTTTTGTGCGAGGAGTTTTTAAATGTCCCACGACCACGACGATCACACCAAGCATGACCAGCGTCGCCGCCAGGTGATGCAAGGCCTGGGTGCCCTGCCGTTGATCGGCCTGCCGACCCTGGGCCACGCCCAGGCCACCGCCAAGGTCAACACCACCAAGCTGGCCGTGACCGACACCGAAGTCACCGTGGGACAGCTGCACTCGGCCACCGGCACGATGGCCATCTCCGAGACCGGCTCCATCCAGGCTGAACAACTCGCCATCGACCAGATCAACGCCATGGGCGGCATCCTGGGCCGCAAGATCAAGGTCATCAAGGAAGACGGCGCCTCCGACTGGCCCACCTTCGCCGAGAAGTCCAAGAAGCTGCTGGTCAACGACAAGGTCGCCGCGGTGTTCGGCTGCTGGACCTCGGCCTCCCGCAAGGCCGTGCTGCCCATCTTCGAGAAGGAAAACGGCCTGCTGTACTACCCCACCTTCTATGAAGGCCTGGAGCAGTCCAAGAACGTGATCTACACCGGCCAGGAAGCCACGCAGCAGATCATCTACGGCCTGGATTGGGGCGCGAAAGAGAAGAAGGCCAAGACCTTCTTCCTGGTCGGCTCCGACTACATCTGGCCGCGCACCTCCATGAAGATCGCCCGCAAGCACATCGAATCGGTGGGCAAGCTGGGCAAGGTCGTGGGCGAGGAGTACTACCCCCTGGGCCACACCAACTTCAACTCCCTGATCAACAAGATCAAGGTGGCCAAGCCTGACTGCATCTTCGCCGCCGTGGTGGGTGGCTCCAACGTGGCCTTCTACAAGCAGCTCAAGGCCGCCGGCATCACGGGCGCCAAGCAGTTCCTGCTCACCCTGTCGGTGACGGAAGACGAAATGCTGGGCGTGGGTGGCGAAAACTTCGCTGGCTTCTACAGCTCGATGAAGTACTTCCAGACGCTGACCAACGACAACAACAAGAAGTTCGTCGAAGCCTTCAAGAAGGCCTATGGCCCGAAGGCCGTGATCGGCGACGTGACGCAGGCCGGCTACCTGGGCCCGTGGCTCTGGAAGGCCGCCGTCGAGAAGGCCGGCAGCTTCGATGTGGACAAGGTCGTGGCCGCATCGCCCGGCATCGAACTCAAGACGGCGCCGGAAGGCTACGTCAAGGTCCACGCCAACCACCACTTGTGGAGCAAGTCGCGCATCGCGCAGGGCCAGCCGGACGGCACCTTCAAGGTGGTTGCCGAATCGCCCGAGCTGATCGAGCCGAACCCCTTCCCCAAGGGATACCAGTGATTGGGTGAGCGCGCGGGTGGTTGTGATTTGAACCGCCTGCTTCCTGCGGCGGCCCGGTCTTACCGGCGCCGCGCAGGCTTTTTCTGATTCGAGCGAACAGGTGCCTCCATGACTTTTTCTGAAATGCTCAACATCGGCCTGATGCAAGGCTTCGCGGGCTTGAGCCTGTTCTCCGTGCTGCTGCTGATGGGCCTGGGCCTGGCGGTGATCTTCGGCCAGATGGGCGTGATCAACATGGCCCATGGTGAGTTCATGACCATCGGCGCCTACACCATCTACATGGCGTCGCTCGTCACTGAAAAGTACGCGCCCAACCTGATGCAGGCGTACTTTCCCGTCGCCATCATCTTCGCCTTCCTCATCGCCTTCGCGGCCGGCTGGCTGACCGAATGGGCGCTGATACGGCACCTGTACAAACGTCCGCTGGACACCCTGCTGGCCACCTGGGGCCTGAGCCTGGGCCTGCAGCAGTGCTTCCGCAGCTTCATCGGCCCCAAGGAAGTGAGCCCCACCCTGCCCGACTGGCTGATGGGTTCGTGGGCCCCGGCCGAAGGCCTGGACATCCCCATCAACGGCCTGTTCGTGATGTGCCTGACGGCCGTGGTCACCGGCCTCTTGCTGCTGGCCCTCTACAAGGCCCGCTGGGGTCTGCGCGTTCGCGCCACGGTGAGCAACCGCGTGATGGCCAACGCCATCGGCATCAACACCAAGAAGACCGACCGCCTCACCTTCGCCATCGGCTGCGGCATCGCCGGTGTGGCAGGCGCGGCCTTCACCACCATCGGCTCTACGGGCCCCACCAGCGGCTCGCTCTACATCGTCGACAGCTTCCTGGTCGTGACCTTCGGTGGTGCCGCCAGCCTGCTGGGCACCGTGGTCTCCGCCTTCGGCATCGCCCAGACGCAGTCGATCTCGGAGTTCTTCATGACGGGCTCCAACGCCAAGGTGCTCACGCTGATGCTGGTGATCATCATCCTGATGCTCCGCCCGCAAGGCCTGTTCGCCGCCAAGGTGCGCCGCTGATCAAACTGGATTCGACGACTCGGAGCTTTACCCATGACCAAGATTCAAACCTGGATCGCGAACCAGAAGCTGGGCAGCCTGGTGCTGCTGGCCATCCTGCTGATCGTGGTGTTCCCGCTCACGCTGGACATCTTCCGCCTCAACCTGGTGGGCAAGTACCTCACCTACGCCTTCGTGGCACTGGGCCTGGTGATGCTGTGGGGCCATGCCGGCATCCTCAGCCTGGGCCAGGGCGTGTTCTTCGGCCTGGGCGGCTACATGATGGCCATGTTCCTCAAGCTGGAGGCCTCCACCCCTGAGGCCACCAAGATCCAGTCCACGCCGGGCATCCCCGACTTCATGGACTGGAACCAGCTGACGGAGTTGCCCACCTGGTGGCTGCCCTTCAAGAGCCTGCCGCTCTCGATCCTGGCGGTGCTGATCGTGCCCACCTTGCTGGCCCTGATCATCAGCTACGCCATGTTCAAGCGGCGCGTGGGTGGCGTGTACTTCGCCATCATCACGCAGGCCGTGGCCCTGGTGATGACGGTGCTGATCATCGGCCAGCAGGGCTACACCGGCGGTGTCAACGGCATCACCGACCTCAAGACCCTGCTGGGCTGGGACATCCGCACCGACAGCGCCAAGTACATCCTGTACTACGTGTGCGTGGGCCTGCTGCTGGCCTCGGTGCTGCTGTGCCGCTGGGTGCAGCGCTCCAAGCTGGGCACGCTGCTGCTGGCCATGCGCGACAAGGAAGACCGCGTGCGCTTCTCCGGCTACGACGTGGCCAACTTCAAGGTCTTCGCCTTCTGCCTGGCAGCCATGCTGTCGGCCATCGGCGGCGCCATGTTCACGCTGCAGGTGGGCTTCATGTCGCCATCCTTCGTGGGCATCGTGCCCTCGATCGAGATGGTGATCTTCGCCGCGGTGGGTGGCCGCATGAGCCTGGTGGGCGCCATCTACGGCGCGCTGCTGGTGAACTTCGGCAAGACCTACTTCTCCGAAAGCGCGCCTGACATGTGGCTGTTCCTGATGGCCGCGCTGTTCATCGGCGTGACCATGGCCTTCCCCGACGGGCTGGCCGGCCTGGTGGAGAACAAGCTCAAGCCCTGGTGGGCCAAGCGCCGAGCTGACCGCGTGATCCAGAAGCAGCGCACCTTGGAGGCCCATGCCGCCTACCCCGAGCCCCTGCCGCCCCTGAAGGGCAAGGACAAGGGCGACGGCACCCTGCCCGACGGCATCAGCAGCCAGCACGGCTGAGCCCTGATCTTCGACACCCCACCCTAGGAGCACCCTCACATGAGCGCCGCCAAGGAATTCGTTCTCTACGTCGAAGACCTCACCGTGTCCTTCGACGGCTTCAAGGCCATCGACAGCCTCAACCTCTACGTCGACAAGGACGAGCTGCGCGTGATCATCGGCCCCAACGGCGCCGGCAAGACCACCCTGCTCGATCTGATCTGCGGCAAGACCAAGGCCAGCAAGGGCAGCATCAAGTTCAACGACATCGAGCTGACCAAGATGGCCGAGCACAAGATCGTGCGGGCCGGCGTGGGCCGCAAGTTCCAGACGCCCTCCATCTACGAGAACCTCAGCGTGTTCCAGAACCTGGAGGTGTCCTTCCCGCAGGGCCGCTCGGTGATGGGCGCCCTGGGCTTCAAGTGCACCGATGAGGTCAAGGCCCGCGTGCAGGCCGTGGCCGAAGAGATCGGCCTGGCCGACAAGCTCGACAGCGAAGCCGGCCTGCTCAGCCACGGCCAGAAGCAATGGCTGGNNTCGGCATGCTGCTGATGCAGGAGCCCGAGCTGCTGATGCTGGACGAGCCCATCGCCGGCATGAGCGCCAAGGAGCGCGAACTCACCGCCGACCTGCTCAAGCGCATCTGCAAGAACCGCTCGATGATCGTGATCGAGCACGACATGGACTTCGTCGCGCAGATCGCGTCAAAGGTCACCGTCATGCACCAGGGCAAGATCCTCGCCGAGGGCTCCATGGACCAGGTGCAGAGCGACCCGAAAGTCATCGACGTCTATCTGGGTCACTGACCTGCTACCCCACTGGAGTTACCCAACATGCTGCAAGTCAAAGACCTGTACGTGAGCTATGGCCAGAGCGAGGCGCTGCACGGCATCTCGTTCGAGGCCAACAAGAACGAGACCGTCGCCATCATGGGCCGCAACGGCATGGGCAAGACCACGCTGTTCAAGAGCCTGATGGGCGTGCTGCCCGCCAAGGGCGGCGAGATCAGCGTGGCCGGCCAGAGCGTGTCGAAAGACGAGAGCTACAAGCGCGTGGCCAAGGGCATCGCCTACGTGCCCCAGGGCCGCATGATCTTCCCCACCCTGTCGGTGGAAGAGAACATCCAGACGGGCCTTGAGAACAGCAAGACCCGCAAGATCCCCGAAGACATCTACGCCCTGTTCCCCGTGCTGTGGGACATGCGCAACCGCAAGGGCGGCAACCTGTCGGGCGGGCAGCAACAGCAGCTGGCCATCGCGCGCGCGCTGGTGACCGATCCCAAGGTGCTGCTGCTCGACGAGCCCACCGAAGGCATCCAGCCCTCGATCATCAAGGACATCGCCAAGGCGCTCAACGAGATCCGCAAGCTGCGCGAGATCACGATCGTTGTTTCCGAGCAGGTGCTGTCTTTCGCGATGGACGTGGCCGACCGGCTGTTCGTGATCGAAGGTGGCCGCCTGGTGCACGAGACCAAGCGCGCCGACACCGACGTCGCCCACATCAAACAGTACTTGTCGGTCTGACGAAGCTTTTGTACGAAGGAGCAACCATGCCTGAAACCCTGATCAAAGTTGATCTGCAAGACTCGCCCTACAACAACCCGATGGTGCACAACCGCTGGCACCCGGACATCCCGATGGCCTGCTGGGTGAACCCCGGTGACGACTTCGTGCTGGAAACCTTCGACTGGACCGGCGGCTACATCAAGAACAACGACAGCGCCGACGACGTGCGCGACGTGGACCTGACCACGGTGCACTTCCTGTCCGGCCCCGTGGGCGTGAAAGGCGCCGAGCCCGGCGACCTGCTGGTGGTCGATCTGCTGGACATCGGCGCCAAGCAAGACAGCCTTTGGGGCTTCAACGGCTTCTTCAGCAAGAAAAACGGCGGCGGCTTTTTGACGGAGCACTTCCCGCTGGCGCAAAAGTCGATCTGGGATTTCAACGGCATGTTCACCAAGAGCCGCCACATTCCGGGCGTGGAGTTCGCCGGCCTGATCCACCCGGGTCTGATCGGCTGCCTGCCCGACCCCAAGATGCTGGCCACCTGGAACGAGCGCGAAGTGGACTTCATCGCCACCCAGCCCGACCGCGTGCCGCCGCTGGCCAACCCGCCCTTCGCCAAGACCACCCACGCCGGCAAGGCCACGGGCGAGCTGAAGGACAAGATCGCCGCCGAAGGCGCCCGCACCGTGCCCCCGCGTGAACACGGCGGCAACTGCGACATCAAGGATCTGTCGCGCGGCTCGAAGGTGTTCTTCCCGGTGTACGTGGAAGGCGCCGGCCTGAGCGTGGGCGACCTGCACTTCAGCCAGGGCGATGGTGAGATCACCTTCTGCGGCGCCATCGAGATGGCCGGCTGGGTGCACATGCGCGTCACCCTGATCAAGGGCGGCATGGCCAAGTACGGCATCAAGAACCCGATCTTCAAGCCCAGCCCCATCACGCCCAACTACAAGGATTACCTGATCTTTGAAGGCATCTCGGTGGATGAATACGGCAAGCAGCACTACCTGGACGTGCACGTGGCCTACCGCCAGGCCTGCCTGAACGCGATCGAGTACCTGACCAAGTTCGGCTACAGCAAGGCACAGGCTTATTCGATCCTGGGCACGGCCCCGGTGCAGGGCCACATCAGCGGGGTGGTGGACATTCCGAATGCGTGTGCCACCTTGTGGCTGCCGACGGAGATCTTCGAGTTCGACATCAACCCGACGGCGGCCGGCCCGATCAAGATGCTGGACGGCAGCATCGACATGCCGATCTCGCAAGACGTCGAATAAGCCAAGGAGCCGCCCATGCCCACCTACGACTATGCGTGCGCGGATTGCGGGGGCTTCGAGGCCTTCCGCAGTCTGGCCCAGCGCAACGACCCGGCCGCCTGCCCGGATTGCAGCGCTGAATCACCCCGCGTGTTCGTGAGCGCGCCGCGACTGGCTTGCCTGAGCGGGGATACGCGGATTGCGATGGACCGCAATGAGAAGGCTCGGCATGAGCCGCGGTCTTCGAAGGATCAGGGGAGTTATGGGCGGTTGAAGCATCCTTCTGGATGCGGGTGTTGCTCTACTGCTTCCAAGGGGATCCGCAGTGCGACGGTGACGGCGGCGAATGGGAACAAGGCGTTTCCGTCTAAGAGGCCTTGGATGATTAGTCACTGAGGACCGCTTCGGCTGTTCATTGAAGGGCTCTGTCGGAAGGCAGAGCCCTTTGTGTTTGCGTATGCGCTTGCGTAGTCACCCGAGGGTTACAAACCTTGTTGCGTCGGCTAACATTTGGCAAACAAAGCACATGAAGACCCAGGGAAGCAGCTTGCAACCGTCTTTGCCTTAATTTTTCAAGGATGTCCCCTAACTCTGGATTCATTAGTTAGAGGACAACTCGTTGACCTACTGGGCTGTTACGCCAATACTGACGCCCAAATAACATTAGGCCCTTTCCGAAACGAGCAGATGCTGTTACTGAACCAATGCGGGTTTACGCTGCATTAAATTCTGATTTCGAAATAGCAAAAATACCACGACCCACAACACGTCAGAGTTCAATAACGGACATTGGCCCGTACATGCGCAGTGCCTGTAGAGGCGCCTCGCATATTTCCAATTAAGGCAGATCACCCTTAGAGTCCCAAAGACACCAGCCTCCTGCCTGAAGGCGAATTAGCGATTCTTCGCGAGACCAAGCACCAGATTTTAGATCAGGGGCAGTTTAGAGAACGGAAAATTTTCAATCAACCTTGCCAATGTTGCTTTTCACTCTGCGTGCATATGCGAATAACCATGGAGCAATTTTCTCGCCGAATAAAAACGACAGTGGATGGCATTCCCTGCGCAAGGCCCTAGTGCTACGAGACCACCTCATGCATCCTAAGTCATTCGAAGACCTACAAGTTACGGATGCAGCTGGTACCGACTTTGCATCCGAGATCCAATGGTGGGATAACTCTGTTGATAGTCTACTTAGGGCATGTGAGCCTACCGACAAGAAAATCCTAGAAGCATCTTCACCCGCTAGCAATAACCCACAGCGACAGCACACTCCAAAAGTTCAAGTGTTGCTAGCTTGAGTTCACATATCAATTGCATGAGGAAAGAATGAACACAAACAGCAAACGATTCACGAGACGAGAATGGCTGATGGCCATATTGGTCTTAATGATGTGCGAGTATTGGATAATTACAACAAGCTATGAATACAGAAGCAGTGAAACTTTAATTAGTTATATTTCTTTTGCAGCAACCATTGCCTCCATACTTCTTGCTGTTATTGCCATAATCTATAGCTTTGTTCAAGCAGATGCTCAGCAGACCGCAAGCGCGACAATGCTTACACAGACGGAATCTCTCCGCACTACTGCAACAGACCTTTTCGCTTCTGGCACCATCATTACAGAGCAAGTTTCAAGAATCACTGAAACGACTGAGCGCTTGCACGCACTTGAGCAAGTTCTAGATGCGGCGAATCAGAGACTTCAGGGAATTGAAGGTCACATTACTGGCATTAAAGGCAGCCAAGATACAGTCATCGCAGCCATCAAAAGCTTTCAGTCAAAATCACCTCCCCAAACCACCAACTCCACAAGCCCCCCCAAAAAACCACAAGACGTTGCGTATATAATTTTTCGCCGCACTTCTTTTGATGCTGATCTTTTTGGATACATGCTGTCCATTTTTCTCAAACTAGGCAAACCCAGCAAGCCTGAATTTGATAAAATCCTTGATCTTCTTTATATTGCCCCCATCGCGGAAAAATTAAAGAAAGATAACCCATCCAACGCCCAGGCAATGGCTATTACAAAAGCCTATTCCATCCTAGCAATCGCCCGAGCATTTGGAATCATAAGTTACGACGGCGACCATATCAATATCGCACCGGAGTTTGAGGAGACGATACATGAGGCGGCCAAACAAACACAGGCAGGAGAGGTGCAATGGGTAAAAGAAGCGATATTAATAATTGACGAAGCCGCAGCGAAATTAAAGGAAGATAAGCTCTAGAAGATGCGACATTTTTTTACGCGCGCTAAACTAAATGCAGTCAAGCCGACGCCCACAAACGCCACTTGTGGGTGCCTTCCGGGTTTCGTACTCCTGCGCAAGCGCGAATAAAGCAACTCAACGCGAAGCGCGGTTTCCAAACTCATCTGTCCGCTCAGGTGCGTCAGCGCCTAAGACAGGCTCCGACACCGCACGCCCCAGCGACTCCAGCGGCCCTTCGGGATCTTCCTCGCCAGGCCGTTGTACCGGCTTGCCGTGTGCACCCCGACCTGTTCGCGCCTGCAACTCATCGATGCGCTGAGAGGCTTCGGCCTTCGTCAGATTCTCATCGAAAGGCACGTGCGCTTCCTCGCTGAGCGTCTTCAGGTACGAACGCTGCGCGCCGGTCATGGGCTCATCACCGGTCACCCAGTCATCCGGGGCCTTCTCCATGTTGCTGCCAGCGGCCTGCTGCAGTGTGTGCTTGTCAGTCATGTTGTATCTCCTTGCAAGAAGACAGGGCAATCCGCGTGCCTCCAACCCGCCAGCCTGACCTTTGCACTGTCATTCGCGCAACACGTCCCAGCCAATGCGCTCACATACACCGCCGCCTCCATGCAATCCCTCTTGAGGGTGAGCGCCGAGCCTGTCCGATTCTCTAAAGTCACATCTCCTTAAACAACTTGAAAGTACAGGCAGATGTCTCAAAACCTCATTTCCCTCACCCTCACCGAGGCCGACTACGCAGAGATCGACAGCGCCCTCGCCACCCTGGATGCCAAGCTCTCCGGCCTGATCTCGCTCGACACCGACGAGCGCCGCGCCATCAGCAAGATGGGCGAGAAGTCCGAAGCCTTCTGCCGCCGCACCCTGGTCGTGATGAGCGAGCACCCTGACCTGATCCCTGCGGGCGTGGACCTGCCCGAGGCACTGCGCGACATGGCCCAGCTTGACGCCCTGCGTCCCCGCATCACCCGCCTGCGCAAGCTGCTCGGCCGTGCGGAAGACTCCGAGATGGCCCTGGGCAGCGACATGATGGCCACCGCGCTGGAGGGCTACGCCCTGTTGAAGGTGCTGGGCAAGGGGTCGGGCCTGGACGCCCTGCGCCGCGACATGGCCAGCCGCTTCTCGCGCAAGCCGCCCGCCGCGAAAGCCCCGGCTAACGTGGCCTGACACCCAGCCACTGAAGTTCAAAAGCCCCGCTCGCGGGGCTTTTTTCTTGGGCGCTCGCTTGGGTGTCCCAGGCCTGCAAGGCTTCAAGGCTTGCGCGCAAAGAAGATTTCTCTGCGCGCAAGGTTCTACAACTCTGCGCGCAAGGCTTTTTGCATCGCGCGCAAGGAAAAAAGCTTTGCGTGCAAGCCGCCACGGCCTTGCGCGCAAGGCTCAAAAGCTTGCGGCCAAGGCGTTCGGCTTTGCGCGCAAAGCAAAAAGCTTCGGCTGCAAGGCAAAAAGCTTTGCGCGCAGGGATGCAGGGCTTTGCGCGCAAGCCTTTTCGCTCTGCACGCAAGGCTTTTTGCTCGGCAAGCCGAGATCAACGCTTTGCCACCGCTCCGTGTTAGCGGCAGCGACCGGTTACCACCCAAGCCCATCGAGGGACACCTGATGGCCTGCAAGTCTTCAACCTGCGCTCCACTGCCAGTCCTCTTCTCCTCGCCAGACACGGACGTCTGCCTTCTAGAATGACCTGATGATGTCCTCACCGAAGATCGGTGGTGGTTTCGGGCCAATCGAGTGGATAAATGACAGTATCTGGCGACAAGAAGAGTCGACGTTCCTACGGAGGTATCACCGCTGCGGAGCGCCAAAGGCAGCGTCGCGAGCGATTCATCGAGGCTGGAATCGAGGTGTTTGGCCGCAAGGGCGTGGCCGGAGCCACGGTGCGTGAGCTGTGCAAAGAGGCGGGCTTCACCGACAGGTACTACTACGACCTTTTTGCTGACATCGAGACACTGTTCGCGGCGACCTTCGAGTCGCTCACAGCGCAACTCGTCACCGACCTGTATGGGGCAATGTTCCCACCTCAACCAAAGCTCGTTGATGCGGCTCGTCGAGGTCTGGGTGCCTTCTATGCCTTCCTGCAGAGTGATCCCAGGCGGGCGAGGATTCTGCTCATTGAGGCTCAGGTGTTCTATTACTCCGGCCGGCTGCACTCGACCATTACCGACGACCCATACTTGTCGATTTTGATGCCAGCCCTGACTTCGCGGTACCCCGGTATTGAAAAATCGGACGTGGATTCCACTTACACGCTCAAGACACTTCTGGGCATCATCATTTCAAATGCCGCCGTATGGTATTTTGACGGCATGAAGAAAAGTATCGACGACGTCATTGACAATCAACTTTTTGTTTGGAATGGGTTGGATGCCTGGTTGACGCAACTGTCCAACGACGCGAAGGCAAAAGGGACCAAAAAGCCCGCTTGAGCGGGCTTTTTGGCGAGCGAGGTCGATTCACCCCAACAACAATTCAAAGGCCTTGCCGATGAGGTTGTCCAGGAATGCGATTCCTGTGGGAGACTGCATTTCTTTTGCAACCTCAACTTTTCGAATGGGAGCGCCGGCGCCATTGATGAGGTTGTCTACAAGCACACCAACATCGTCGATCTTGGCCTCTTTGATTGCCGTGCCGTTGAAGGTGAACGTCGTCAGGCAATGAGAATCTAGCAGATTACGGCCGTAGGGAACATACCAGCCGATGTTCGCTGTATTTTCGACGGACTTGATGAGTTGCTTGAGATCCTGGTTCCATTTCGACACCAGCATCGAAGAACGCTTAGCCTCATCGGCCTCCCCACTGATTTCCGGGAAGAAGCTGCTGTACGAGAAACCTGAAAATATCAGGTCCTGCTGGAACACGGCCATCGCAAATCGGTCATTCGGGTAGAGGCTGGCGATGGCCGGCACGAAGGTACCAAGGTTGGACGGATTGCCTTTGCCTGGATACTTGGCTGTCAGTTCGGAGATGATGCCGGTGGGCGTGTCGTAGCCCCAGGCCTGCCGCACCGTGTTGTGCAGTGGGATGGAGGGATATTGGGCAGGGTCGCCATTCGTCGGTGCCCACATCAACGGCCCTGCATCGGCCAGAAGGGCGGAACGCTTCGGTTTGAGTTGGTCGCGGATGGTCGGGTAGGCGGCTTGAGAACCCACACCGCCGGCAGAAAAGCCTGTGACCAACAGTTTTTCTGGCCTGGGCAGATTGCTTGCCATCCAGTTGGTCACACCCTTGGCATTCAGATATCCTCGGTGATATTGAACGCGGGGCAACTCTGGGTCTGCGTCGCTGTAGATTTTGGTGGAATTACCTGTATGCACATCACCAGTGCAATAGGGAACGTAAACGATATTCCATGATTGCGTTTGAACGGACGTTAGCGGGTTGATGCGAGTCGCGAAGGGCGTTATGAGCCCAAAAAACGATAGATTTATCTTACCCAGGGCACTGCCCGCGGCATTGGGTTGGCTCGGCGTCAGCCGAGACATATAGTCTTTGGCAATCCCGTTAGGGTTGCTGGCAGAGGCTGCCAAGCCATTTTTTCCGAGACAGGAGTTCTGCGCCCAGCACGCACCACCACCCTCGAAAATAACCACGGTTTTTGTCGTCAGCGGCGTGCGATTCACGAAAAATCGATATGGACTCCCGTCACCGCAAGCTGCGCCAGAGGAGACGGGCAACTCAACGGCTTGCCATTCAAAATAGCCCGCACTCGCCGCACCGCTCCAAATAGCAGCCAAAGGAAATATCAATCGAATTTTTGAAGCAAGTCGACGCATGTTGACTCCAAAGTTGTTAATTTCTTGGGTTATGCGAGGTCTGCAAGACTCCCGCCTCCGTTTCCGATTGTGAAGACTTGCGTCGTCACTTGCATTGATGATTTCCCTAGGGGGCCGAAACGCGTCATGATGTGATGACCCGCGTCATCACAATTGAAGGTGGTGCGGGGGAGCAGAGTGTCCGACTGCACTTTCGTTCGCTGCGGATGCAGGCATGGCCTAAAGGCACGCAACCGCCGAATTGGTGAACTCGCGGACAATGCAGTCGCTTCTGATCGAGGACGTTCGCGATTGGCGCCAATGAAGCGTCCCGATTGATCAATACCTGGACACCTGCCGACCATGAAACGAGTCTTCACATGCTGGGCCGAAGAGGGCAGCACCTTGCCGTCATGCCTGAGCGAAGGCATCGACCCACCCCGCTTCATTGACGGCACGCCCGATCCGCGTTGCGTGGTGGCCTTGTGGCGTGTCGAGGTTGGCTCCTTCGAAGAGGCCCAGGCCATCCGCAATCTTCGGTACGGATGGGAACCCGCCGTGCCCACCGGTGATGCACAACCGTGCCCCAACTGCGGTGCCATGCACTACCCCGAGGGCAGCGGGCAATGCTGGAACTGCCCGCACCAATGCTGAAGTGCTCTGCTATCCGCTCCACCACCACGGCGGCTTAGGCTCACCTCACAGCCCTCAGCCCCGGGAATCTCTCTCCGAAGGCCAGCTGGTCGGCGTGAACGAGCAAAGCCGCGCCTTGGTGTCCAAGCTGGATGTGCGAATCGGGAGCAGTAGCGCCGCTCGCCTTCAGGCGGCCCCTCACATCGACGGCAAAGGGCAGAACAAGAGATCACGGTGAAATGCGAGCGGTACGACCATGCGAGGAAGGCGTCGAAGCAAGTGGTCGAGGCAAGTGGTCGAGCCTTGAAGCGAGCTGCATCCCCCAAAATTGAAGTCCCTGGCAAGCTTGCGGCGCCCGGCAAAGCCGGTTGAAATTCCGAGCTTCCATCAGCGAGAGAGCAACCATGTCCATCAAGCGCAAAACCGCCTTCAACAGCTTGCTCATCGCAGCGGCCCTGGCCATTGCCGCGCCGGCCCATGCCGTCCAGTTCGTCACCCCACTGGGCGGCCATCCCTTCAAGGACTGGACCATCGTCAACTACGTCGACACGAACCCCGGGCCCGGTGTATCCGACTACCGCGGCGGCATCTATTCGTACAACGGCCACGACGCCATCGACTTCACGCTGCCAAACTTCGCGGCCATGAAGCGCAACGTGCCAGTGTTCGCAGCGGCATCAGGCACGGTGGTGAGCATCCACGACGGCGAGTTCGACGAGTGCTCCTGGGCCAACCCCTGCGGCAACAACCCCAACTACATCACCATCGACCATGGTGGCGGCGTCACCACCCAGTACCTGCACCTGGCCAAGGGCTCGGTCAACGTGGCCGTCGGGCAGGCCGTCACGGCGGGCCAGAGCATCGGCCTGGTGGGCAGCAGCGGCCTGTCGACCGATCCGCACCTGCACTTCGCCGTGTTCGAGAACGGCCAGGTCGTCGACACTTATCAGGATCCGGGCAAGTGGTGGATCGATCCCCTGCCCTACGCCGGGGACCAGCGCGGCGTGCTGGATGCCGGCATCAGCGACCACCTGCCCACCGATGCCGAATGGACCTACCGCCCGCCCCAGGCCGGCGCGTTCGAGCCCGGCACCGGCGCCCGGGCGTTCATGTGGGTCAACTTCTTCGGCACCAACAGCGGCGACACCATCGACTTCATCTGGCGCCGCCCTGATGGCACGCAGGTAGGCCGCTCGTCATGGAACATGGCCGAGTATTCGTTTGCGCGCTGGGCCGCGTCCTTCATGCTGCCCGATGACCCGGCCATCGGCCTGTGGAGCGTGGATTTCCGCATCAACGGCGACGTGCTGACCACCAGGACATTCGCCGTGGGCACGGTGCCTGAGCCGCAGACTTATGCGCTGTTGGCAGCGGGCTTGATGGTGGTGGGGCGTGCGTTGTCACGCAGGAAGGTGGGCGGAATGGTGGTGACAACAACCGATCGCACCCTCACCGTGAAGCGCCAGTAGCCATGCGGTTCGAAGGCACCATCAAATCGTGGAACGATGAACGCGGCTTCGGCTTCATCGAGCCGACACAGGGCGGTCAGGAGATCTTTGTTCATATCAAGGCCTTCAGGGGCTTGAGCGACAGGCCGCAAGTGGGACAGCGGCTGACATTCCAGGTCGAGCTGGGCCCGCAGGGCAAGAAGCGGGCGTTCAACGTGGAACCGCTTCGGTTGCCGCGCCGTACCCCATCAAGTGTCCAGAAGACCGGGGCAGCACAATGGGGCACCGCGAGCCTGTTCGCCATCCCGGCGCTGCTGGCAGTGCTGCTGGGGGGATTTGTATGGGGCCACCCGCCGCGCTGGGCGTTGTGGGCTTATCCCTTGGTGAGTGCGCTCACCTTCATGGCGTACGGCTTTGACAAGTCAGCAGCCAAACGCGGCACCTGGAGAACCAAGGAGAGCACGCTGCACCTGCTGGCGCTCATCGGGGGATGGCCCGGCGCCCTGGTTGCCCAGCAGATGCTGAGGCACAAGTCATCCAAGGCGGAGTTCCGCACGGTGTTCTGGGGCACTGTCGTGCTGAACATCGTAGGGTTTGCCATCCTGGCAAGCCCCTACAGTCAAGCCCTGAGGTGATCCGGGTTCGCCAAGCGACTGGCAGGCTCGCCCTGCATCTGCGCCAGCAACTGCGCGAACCTGATCGTCGTGTGGTCGTCGTAAGGCGCGCCGATGATCTGCACGTTCACCGGCAAGCCCTCGGCCGTGCGCGCCACCGGCGCACTGGTGGCTGGCAGGCCCAGCAGCGTGGCCGGCGCGATCCACATGAACAGGTCGCTGTAGTGCCGGGTCCGCCCGTCGATCTTCAGCTTGCGCGTGGCGAACATCGAGGCATCGTGCGGGAAGGCCGTCGTCATCGTGGGCGGCGCCAGGATCACGTCGTACTGCGCGAACGCGGTGATGAAGCGTTCGCGCAGCACCAGCGAATCCTCGATCAGCGCCAGCCACTGCCCATGGCTCATCGTCATGCCTTCGACGAACTTGTCGATGCTGTGGGGCAGGCTCACCACCTTGCCCAGCGTGCGCATCACGGCCGGCGTCCAGCCGGCCAAAGGCAGCACCATGCCCCTTTCCATGCGTTCCGCTCGGCTCAGCCAGGCCTTCATCACGGCGCCCATCTGCAGGGTGTAGCTCGGGTACAGGTCCTTCAGGCCCAGGCCGGCAGGCGCGCCATGGCTCACTGTGACACCAGCACGGGTCAGCTGCGCGGCCAGATCACGGTAGGCGCTGGCCAGGCGCGAATCGATGGGGCAATCGGGGTCATCGGTCCAGACCAGCACGCGGAAATCGGCCAGGCGCTCGCGCTTGGGCGCGGGCAGCTCCAGGCGCCAGCCGGGCTGCATGGTCGCGGGCGGCGCGGCGATCAGGTCCAGCACCAGAGCAAGATCGTCTGCGCTGCGCGCCATCGGCCCGGCCACCGCCAGCTCAGGCTCGCCGATGTGCCCCGGGTCCACCGGCACGTGTCCTCGCATCGAGACGATACCGTGCGTGCTCTTGTGCCCATAGACCCCGCAGAAGTGCGCCGGGATGCGGATCGAGCCGCCGATGTCGCTGCCCACCTCCAGCGGGGTGAAGCCGCAGGCCAGCGCAGCCGCCGCGCCACCAGATGAACCGCCGGTGGTGAGTTCGGGCGCCCAGGGGTTGCGGCTCAGGCCGTGGACCGGGTTGTCGGTCTGGATGTCCACCGCCTTGTAGGGCACGTTGGTCTTGCCGAAGATGATGGCGCCAGCCTGCTGTAGACGCTGCACGACGGCCGCAGGCTGCTGCGGGCGGTGGTCCCGGTATTGGGGGGCGCCTGCGGTGCAGGGCATGCCGGGCACTTCCTTGGTTATTGGGGGTAAAAAGATA
>DDJC01000102.1 GCA_002339015.1 Burkholderiales bacterium UBA1834 | reverse complement strand
CCTGGATGTCGGCCACGCTCACCTGGTGGTAGTGCGTGGCGTGCAAGGTGGCGGCGGTGGGCGAGGGCGTCCAGGCGGTGTTGGCACCAGCCTTGGGGTGGGCGATCTTCTGCTCGAGCATGCCGGCCATCAGGTCCGGCATGGCCCNNCGATCTGGGCGCGGCCGCGCAGACCGGTCTGCAGGCCGATCAGCACGTTGCGGCGCTCGTAGGCGGCGATCCAGGCGCTGTTCTTGATGTCGCCCTTGCGCATCATCGGGCCGGCCAGCATGGCGGTGTGCATCTCATCGCCGGTGCGGTCCAGGAAGCCGGTGTTGATGAAGGCCACGCGGCTCTTGGCAGCCACGATACAGGCCTTCAGGTTGACCGAGGTGCGGCGTTCTTCGTCCATGATGCCCAGCTTCACGGTGCTGTCGGGCAGGCCCAGCAGCTGTTCCACGCGGGTGAACAGCTCGGCCGCGAAGGCCACTTCGGCCGGGCCGTGCATCTTGGGCTTGACGATGTAGACCGAGCCCGTGCGCGAGTTGCGGATGGGCTGACCGTTGATCTGGCCACGGCCTTGCAGGTCGTGCAGGGCGATGGTGGTGGTCACCACGGCGTCCATGATGCCTTCGGGGATCTCCTTGCCCTCGGCGCCCCACAGGATGGCCGGGTTGGTCATCAGGTGGCCCACGTTGCGCACGAACATCAGCGAGCGGCCGTGCAGTTTCACCTCGCCGCCGTTGGGGCCGGTGTAGACGCGGTCGGGGTTCAGCGCGCGAGTGAAGGTCTTGCCGCCCTTGCTCACGGCCTCGGTCAGCGTGCCCAGCTGGATGCCCAGCCAGTTGCTGTAGCCCAGCACCTTGTCTTCGGCATCGACAGCAGCCACGGAGTCTTCCAGGTCCAGGATGGTGGACACGGCCGATTCCAGCACCACGTCGGACACGCCGGCGGCATCCAGGGTGCCCACCACCGTGCCGGGGTTGATCTGGATGTCAATGTGCATGCCGTTGTTGACCAGCAGCACGCTCTTGGGCTCGGAGGCGTCACCCTGGTAGCCCACGAACTGGTCCGGGTTCTTCAGGCCTGTGCTGTGGCCGCCCTTGAGGTCCACGACCAGGCGGCCGCCTTCGACCTTGTAGGCCTTGGCATCGGCGTGCGAACCGCTTTCCAGCGGGGTGGCCTGGTCCAGGAAGTTGCGCGCCCAGGCGACGACCTTCGCGCCGCGCACTTCGTTGTAGCCGGGGCCCTTGGTGGCGCCGCCTTCTTCACTGATGGCATCGGTGCCATACAGCGCGTCGTACAGGCTGCCCCAGCGGGCATTGGCGGCGTTCAGCGCGTAGCGGGCGTTCAGGATGGGCACGACCAGTTGCGGGCCGGCCTGCGTGGCCAGCTCGGCATCCACGTTGGTGGTGGTGGCCTTCACGTCCCCGGGCACGGGCACCATGTAGCCGATCTTTTCCAGGTGGGCCTTGTAGGCAGCCATGTCCTTGATCGGGCCCGGGTTGGCGGCGTGCCAGCTGTCCATCTCGGTCTGGATGCGGTCGCGCTCGGCCAGCAAGGCGGCGTTCTTGGGGGCCAGGTCGCTCACGATCTGGTCGAAGCCCGCCCAGAACTTGGCGCTGTCGACGCCGGTGCCCGGCAGCACCTTGTCTTCGATGAAACGGTAGAGCTCGGTGGCCACTTGCAGGCCATGGACGGTGGTGCGTGCGGTCATGGATAACCTCGTCGAAAAGGATGGGTCGCGAAAAAGGGGAGTGTGAGGGAAACCGAGGTCGCTTTGGCAGCCGCGGCCAAGCGCCCTCTTTTCCATGTCGTCAGTTTATTCGATACTTGGCTGAACATTACCGGGGCTAAAAGTCATGGTATTCATGACTTTTACGCAAAGATCGGGCAGCATCCATGGTTCATGGACCGACTCAAGCAGATCGAATCCTTCGTGGCCGTGGCCACCAAGGGCAGCCTCACCGCCGCGGCCACCGCCGAAGGCGTGGCGCCCGCCGTGATCGGCCGCCGCATCGATGCGCTCGAAGAACGCCTGGGCGTGAAGCTGCTGGTGCGCACCACCCGCCGCATCAGCCTCACGCACGAAGGTGCCGCTTTTCTGGAGGATGCCCACCGCCTGCTGGCGGATCTCGCCAGCGCCGAGGCCAGCGTCAGCGCCGGGGGCGTGAAGGCCAGCGGCCACCTGCGCATCACCGCGCCGGCCGGCTTCGGGCGCCGGCACGTGGCGCCCCTGGTGCCGCGCTTCGTGGCCCAGCACCCCGAGGTGTCCATCTCGCTGAATCTGGCCGACCGGCTGGTCGACCTGGTCAACGAAGGCTTCGACTGCGCCGTGCGCGTGGGTGATCTGCCCGATTCCAGCCTGGTCAGCGTGCGCCTGGCCGACAACCGCCGCCTGTGCGTGGCCAGCCCTGATTACCTGGCGCGCCACGGCCGCCCCATGGTGCCGGCCGACATCGCCCGGCATGACTGCCTCACGCTCAGCTCCGAGGCCAGCCAGACGCGTGGCTGGGCCTTCACGCTCGATGGCCAGCCAGGCTACGTGCGCCCTGCCACCAAGCTGGACTGCTCCGATGGCCAGGTGCTGCACGCATGGTGCCTGGAAGGCCTGGGCCTGGCCTGGCGTTCATGGTGGGAGGTCGAGGCCGACATGCGCGCGGGCCGCCTGGTCAGCGTGCTCGACGATTTCGCCGCGCCGCCCAACGGCATCTACGCTGTCTTCGCGCAGCGCAAGCACCTGCCGGTGCGGCTGCGCCTGTGGATCGATTTCATCAAGGCGGCGTATGGCGATCCGTCATACTGGACCCAAGCCCTCAAGGAGCCCTCATGCTGACCGAATCGCTGCTGGCCTACGCGCACGTCGTGGCCATCCTCATGCTCGTCGTCTTCATCACCAGCGAGGCCGCGCTGTGCCGTCCTGAGTGGATGAACGCCGCCGTGGTGCGCCGCCTGGCGCGCGTGGACCTCATTTACATGGGGGCGGCCATGGCCGTGCTGGCCACGGGTTTCGCGCGCACGTATTGGGG
The DNA here is from genome assembly GCA_002339015.1 of Burkholderiales bacterium UBA1834. Taxonomy (GTDB): domain Bacteria; phylum Pseudomonadota; class Gammaproteobacteria; order Burkholderiales; family Burkholderiaceae_C; genus Aquabacterium. The sequence goes on along the minus strand of DDJC01000102.1, from coordinate 12,481 downwards.
CGCCAAGGGCTTCGAGTGGTACTGGCACCAGCCGCTGCTGCACATCAAGGTCACGCTGTTCGTGATCGTGGGCCTGATCTCGATCGCACCGACACGGGCCTTCATCCGCTGGCGCAAGGCACTGGATGCCAGCGGCGCGCTGCCGGCCGAGGCCGAGGTGCGCAAGGTGCGCAAGCTGATCATGGTGCAGGCGCACCTGGTGATGCTGATCCCGCTGGCGGCCGTGCTGCTGGCGCGCGGGGTGTGGACGCGCTGATCATCCGGGCGTGTTTTACTTCGACGCGGCCGAGGCGGCGCCCGCGGCGGCATCCTTCTCGCACTTCTTGATGAAGCTGTTCTTGGCCGCGCCGGCCAGCTTCTTGTCGGCGGCGGCGGTGGCGCAGGTGGCCTTCGCGGCGCTGGCGGCCGCGTCCTTCTCGCACTTCTTGACGAAGCTGCTCTTGGCGGCGCCCGCCAGCTTCTTGTCAGCGGCCTTGGCTTCGCAGGTGGCGTCGGCGGCGTGGGCCAGGCTGGCGGTCAGGGCCAGGGTCATTGCGGCGATCATCAAACGCATGGGAACTCTCCGTAGGTTGCAGGGATGTCGGCTCAGTCTAGCGACCGTGGGCATGGTGCGCCAGTCCTGTCTCAACGCCTTGCCCGCTCATCCGGATGACGGATCGCCCCTAGGCATAGGGATGGGGCATGGCAGGCGATGCGGCTAGCCTTCAAGTCCCGTTCACACACATCTGCGAAACGCAAGAGCCCTTCACCTGTTACTACCGCACTGAGCCGGTCTACATCGAACAGCCTGTCTACCGCTACGAAAGCGACCTGGGCGAGGGGCAGATCTACCTGACCTCGATCGATGTCCAGGCGCATGTGGTGGCCGTGCCAGAACCGCAAACGCTGGCGCTGGGCCTGGCTGGCCTGATGGTGGCGGGGTGGCGCCTGAGAAGCCGCAGGGCCTGATCCGCGCTGATGTGACGGCCGCCTGAAAGTCTGCGTTTCGGGCGCCTGTCTGCCTTACATGATCCGCCGTGGATGCGCCAGCGCCTCGTGCGCGGCATGCAGGCGCCGCACCAGCACGCGGATGAAGGCCTCGTCGAACAGGTGCCGGCAGTTGGGGCTGAGCTGCCCCAGCGTCTCGGGCGTGAACGAGATCGTTGTGGCGGGCTCCGACACCATCACGTCGGTGCTGTGCCGGCGCAGTTCGGGGTTGGGCGCCAGGTAGGCCATCTCGCCCACCGAGGTGCCTGCGCCCAGCAGTGCCACGCGCTTGCCGTTGCGGAACACCTCCACGCTGCCCTGCGCGATGATGTGGAAGGTGCGCCCCTCCTCGCCACGCTTGTACAGCGAGTGCCCGAAGGGGAAGCGCTGCCATTTGGCGCGGTGCACCACCTCCCACAGCTCCACGTCGCCAAAGCTGATGAAGAAATCCAGCGTGCGCAGCAGGTTGAAGCGCTCCGAATCGAGCACGCCCTGCAGATGGCCGCGCGGCACCTTGTGGCTGGACACCAGGTCAGACAGGGCCTCCGCGAAGGCGTCCCAGTGGGGGTAGCGGTCGTTCTTGTCCTTGGCCAGGGCTTTTTGCAGCACGTCGTCCACAGCCTGGTTCACACCCGCGCGCATGCCCGTCAGCGGTGCAGGTGTCTGGTTGTAGATCTGGTTCATCAGCACAGCTTGCGAGTTCGCCTCGAAGGGCGGTCGCCCGGCGATCAGGTGGTACAGCACCGCGCCCAGCGAGTAGATGTCGGCGCGGCTGTCCAGCACCTCGCCTTCGAGCTGCTCGGGCGACATGTAGGCCAGCGAGCCCACCTGGTGCACCTGGGTGGCATCGGCCTGCAGGTTCAGCACGCTGCCGAAATCGGTGATCTTCACATCCGTCACCAGACCCTGGGCATTGGTGATGGCCAGGATGTTGGCGGGCTTCACGTCCCGGTGGATCAGGCCCTGCTTGTACACATAGCTCAGCGCCATCGCGCACTTGAAGCCGATTTCCACGATCAGCTCCAGCGGCAGCAGGTTGTCCGCCCGGCAAAAGCTCTTGAGCGTGGTGCCCGGCACGTACTCCATCACCACGTAGGGTGAGGTCGGGTCGGCCACCGCGTCGTAAATCTGGACCACATTGGGGTGCTGCAGGCGACCCACCAGGGCGGCCTCGGCAGCGAAGAAGCGCGCGTACACAGGCCCGTCCACCGCGTCCATCAGCGCGGCCGAGCGCACCCGCTTGAGCGCCACCTGGCGCTGGAAGAAATCGTCCTGGCACAGGAAGACCTCGCTGGTGGCGCCTTCGCCCAAGCGGCGGATCATCTGGTACTTGCCGAGGCGGCTCGCACCCAGTTCGATGTCGATGGCTTCCATGGCCCCATCTTTCCATGCCGGCCCGGGGTTTCATGGCGCGAAAAGCCCACCCCCGCACCGGCATTTCGTGACATTCTGACGCTTGGGCGCCCCCGTGGGGCCACCCCGTAAAATGTCCCCATGATTCAAGCCAAGCGTGATCTCCTGAAGGCCCTGGGTGAGGCCTTGCGCCAGGCGGCGCCCGACGCCGATGCGTCCTTCACCCCCGTGTTCGAGGCGCCCAAGCAGGCCGCCCATGGTGACCTGGCCGTCACCGCCGCCATGCAGCTGGCCAAGCCGCTCAAGAAGAACCCGCGCGAGCTGGCCACGGCCCTCGTCGCCGCCCTGCAGGCGCAGCCTGCCGTGCAGCAGTGGGTCTTGGCCGTCGAGATCGCCGGCCCCGGTTTCATCAACCTGCGCCTCAAGCCCGAGGCCAAGCAGTCCATCGTGGTCGATGTGCTGTCCGAAGGCGAACGTTTCGGCCGCCAGCCCGCCACCGAGCACAAGGTGCTGGTCGAGTTTGTCTCGGCCAACCCCACCGGGCCGCTGCATGTGGGACACGGCCGCCAGGGCGCCTTGGGCGATGCCCTGTGCAACCTGTTCGAGACGCAGGGCCAGCAGGTCACCCGCGAGTTCTACTACAACGATGCCGGCGTGCAGATCGCCACGCTGGCCAGCTCCACCCAGGCGCGGCTCAAGGGCCTCAAGCCTGGTGATGCTGACTGGCCCGAATCGGCCTACAACGGCGATTACATCGCCGACATCGCGGCCGATTTCATGGCGAAGAAAACGGTCAAGGCCGACGACCGCGAGTTCACCGCCAGCGGTGATGTGAACGATCTGGACGGCATCCGCCAGTTCGCCGTGGCCTACCTGCGCCACGAGCAGGATCTCGATCTCAAGGCCTTCGGCGTCCGCTTCGACAACTACTACCTCGAATCCAGCCTGTACACCTCGGGCCGTGTCGAGGCGGCGGTGCAAAAGCTGAAAGACGCCGGCAAGACCTATGAAGACGGCGGCGCCCTGTGGCTGCGCAGCACGGACTACGGGGACGACAAGGACCGCGTCATGCGCAAGTCCGATGGCGGCTACACCTACTTCGTGCCCGATGTGGCCTACCACATCGCCAAGTGGGAGCGCGGCTATGTCCAGTGCGTCAACATCCAGGGCTCCGACCACCACGGCACCATCGCCCGCGTGCGCGCCGGCCTGCAGGCGGCCGGCGTCGGCATCCCCCAGGGCTGGCCCGACTACGTGCTGCACAAGATGGTCACCGTGATGAAGAACGGCGAGGAGGTGAAGATCTCCAAGCGCGCCGGCAGCTACGTTACCCTGCGCGACCTGATCGAGTGGACCAGCAAGGATGCCGTCCGTTTCTTCCTGATCAGCCGCAAGGCCGACACCGAGTTCACCTTCGATGTTGACCTGGCCCTCAAGACCAACGACGAGAACCCGGTCTTCTACGTCCAGTACGCCCACGCCCGCATGAGCAAGGTGATGCGCGACTGGGCGGCCGAGCACGGTGGTGATCTGTCCGGCCTGCCCCAGGCCCGGCTGGCGCTGCTCACGGCCCCCAGCGAGCTGACCTTGATGAGCAAGCTGGCCGAGTATCCCGGCATGCTCACCCAGGCGGCGATGGGCCTGGCCCCGCATGATGTGGCTTTTTATCTGCGTGACCTGGCCGGGGCTTTCCACAGCTACTACGCGGCGGAACGATTCCTGGTCGATGATGTCGAACTGGCCCGCGCGCGCGTCGCGCTGCTGGCAGCCACCGCCCAGGTGCTGCGCAACGGCCTGGCCCTGCTCGGTGTCAGCGCACCGGACAAAATGTGATCCCCAACAAAGGACGCTCCTCTATGAAATCCCAACGCGGAGGCTTCTTCCTCGGCATGATCGTGGGCCTCTTGATCGGCCTGGCGCTGGCGCTGGGCGTGGCCCTGTACGTCACCAAGGTGCCGCTGCCCTTCGTCGACAAGGTGCCCCAGCGCACCGCCGAGCAGGACGCCGCCGAGGCCGAGCACAACAAGAACTGGGATCCCAACGCCCCCTTGTACGGCAACAACCCGGCCAAGCCCAAGCCCGTGCCCAAACCCATCGTGGAAGACGTGGCCACGGACCCGGCCAACGCCGCGGCCTCCGCACCGGCGTCCGCGGCATCGGCCAAACCCGCGGAGGCCGCCAAGCCGGCCAGCGCCGCGGCCTCGTCTGTCCGCAATCCCGCGGCCATCCTGTCCGGTGGTGATCCCGTGTCCACCAACCCGCCCGCCGATGCGTTGAGCTTCTATGTGCAGGCCGGCGCCTATGGCAACTCGGCCGAAGCTGAACAGCAGCGCGCCAAGCTGTCGATGCTGGGTCTGGAGGCCCGTATCTCCGAGCGCGAGGTCAACGGCCGCACCATGTACCGTGTTCGTGTGGGGCCCTTCGCCCAGCGGGAACTGGCCGAGGAAGTTCGGGTCAAGCTCTCGGGCAGCGGCATTGACACGGCCCTGGTGCGCGTCCAGAAGTGAACAGAAAGGACACCAACTTGATGAACCGCCGAGAGTTTTCCAAGCAGACCGCCGCGATCGCCGGCGTCGGCCTGGCCGCCGGTCTGGCGCCCTGGCAATCCGTCCAGGCCCAGACGCCGGTCGAAGGCACCAATTACGTCAAGCTCTCGCAGGCCGCCCCGGTGTCCGCGCCGGCCGGCAAGATCGAGGTCGTCGAGTTCTTCTGGTACGGCTGCCCGCACTGCTTCCACTTCGAGCCTTCGCTGGCCGCCTGGGCCGCCAAGCTGCCGCCCGACGTGGTCTTCAAGCGCGTGCCCGTGGCCTTCCGCGAGAACCCCTTCGTGGCCCATCAGCGCCTGTACTTCGCCATCGAAGCCCTGGGCCTGATCCCCACGCTGCATGCCAAGGTGTTCCATGCGCTCCACCAGGAGCAGCTCAAGCTCGACAAGCCTGACCTCATCGCCGACTGGGTGGCCAAGCAGGGCGTGGACAAAACCAAGTTCATGGCCATGTACAACTCGTTTGCGCTGCAGACCAAGTCGGCGCAGGCTCGCACTTTGATGGACGCCTACAAGATCGACGGTGTGCCCGCCATCGGCGTGGCCGGCCGCTACTTCACGTCGGTGTCGCTCAACGGCACGCCAGACAAAGCCCTTGCCACCACCGATTACCTGATCGGCCTGGCACGCAAGGGCCGGTAAATAGCCCATCTAAGGCCCCCGTTCGCGGGGCCCTCACCGGCTCTTTCCGGATGATTTGCACGGACATCCCACTCGGGCTCTGTCCATGCCACGGGCTTCGCGGCTAGAATGAATGCAAAATTCATGCCGATAGTGGCGCGCCACATGCACGTGTTCTCCCTGCTCCCCACTGCCCTTCATCGCTGGCGCACCGCCATGATGCTTGGTCTGGCCCTGACGCTTGGTGGCGTCCTGGGTACCCAACCGGCCTGGGCTGACAGCTCAGACCGCTTCCAGCCCCTCAATTTCGCGGCCGACAACGCCCGGGTTGATGACAACCAGCGTGTCAACGTGCTCACCGGCAACGTCGAGATCACCAAGGGCACCATCGTGCTGCGCGCGGCCAGGGTCGAGGTGCGCCAGCAGGCCGATGGTTCCCAGACGGCTGTGGCCACCAACGGTGCTGGCGGGCGTGCCTACTTCCGCCAGCGACGCCAGGGGCTGGATGAATACATCGAAGGCGAGGCAGAGCGCATCGAGTACGACGGCCAGAGCGACAAGGTCTACTTCAAGGGGCGCGCTGTCATGCGTCGTCTCAATGGCGCCACGGTGGCCGACGAGGTCGTGGGCCAGAGCATCGTCTACGACAACCGCACCGAGGTTTTCCAGGTGGCTGGTGGCAGCAGTGGCGGCGGCACCACGGGATCGCCCGCTGCGGGCGGCCGCGTGCGCGGCGTGATCGCACCTCGCAACGATCCCGCGTCCGCGCCGCGCAGTACAGCCCCGCGTGACGGCGCCCGGCTGGCCCCTTCGGGCACCTTGTCGCAACCGGCCCTGGAGAGCACCCGCTGATGCCGGACCTCTCGCCTGTCCCCACCACCCCTGCAACGCCTGCAGGGGCAGCCCCCAGCCAACTGCGCGCCGAGGGCCTCAAGAAGCGCTACGGCGCCCGCACTGTCGTTCATGACGTCCACGTGGCCGTGGGCGCCGGCGAAGTCGTCGGCCTGCTGGGTCCCAACGGCGCCGGCAAGACCACCAGCTTCTACATGATCGTGGGCCTGGTGCGCGCGGATGCCGGCATGATCGACATCGACGGCCAGCGCGTCGAGCGCCTGCCCATCCACCAACGCTCACGCATGGGCCTGAGCTACCTGCCGCAGGAGGCGTCCATCTTCCGCAAGCTCAATGTGGAAGAGAACATCCGCGCCGTGCTCGAGCTGCAGGTCGACGAGCGCGGCAAGCCGCTCACGTCTGCAGTGATCGAGCAGCGCCTGAACACCCTCCTGCACGACCTGAGCATCGAGCGCCTGCGCACCAGCCCCTCGCTGGCGCTGTCGGGCGGCGAGCGCCGCCGCGTCGAGATCGCCCGCGCCCTGGCCACGCAGCCACGCTTCATTCTGCTGGATGAACCCTTCGCCGGCGTCGACCCGATCGCCGTGATCGAGATCCAGCGCATCATCAGCTTCCTCAAGGGGCGGGGCATCGGTGTTCTGATCACCGACCACAACGTGCGCGAAACACTCGGCATCTGCGACCGCGCCTACATCATCAGCGAGGGCCGCGTGCTGGCCGAAGGCCGCCCCTCCGAGATCATCCACAACGCCGAGGTCCGCAAGGTCTACCTGGGCGAGCACTTCCGCATGTAAGGGGCGCTGGCGGTATGAAGCCCTCCTTGCAGTTCCGGCTCTCGCAGCATCTGGCACTCACGCCGCAGCTGCAGCAGTCCATCCGCCTGCTGCAGCTGTCCACGCTCGAACTCCATCAAGAGGTCGAGCAGATGCTGGAGCAGAACCCCTTTCTGGAGCCGGAAGACGAAGGCGGTTTCGACAACAGCCTGGTCAGCCTGGATGCGGAGCGCCAGCAGTCCGAACGCCTGCAGCGTGACGAGACCCGCGACACCGAAAGCGCGTCCTCCAGCGAAAGCGAATCCCCGGCGGAGGGCAGCGGCCTGGACACGGCCGAACTCGGCACCACCGAGCGCGACGACTGGGAGAACGGCACGGAGCGCGACGACTTCGACGGCATCCGCGAAACGCCCTCGCGCAACAACGATGACGACGATTTCGACCCGCTCGAGCGCAACAGCGTTGCCATCAGCCTGGCCGAGCACCTGCGCCAGCAGCTGCGCGGCACCCGCCTGTCCGCGCCCGACATGGCCGCGGTCGACATGCTCATCGAGTCCCTGAACGAAGACGGCTACCTGGCCGACCCGCTCGAAGAAATCGCTGAATCCCTGCTGACCGAGGACGCCGACGAAGAGATGCGCGACGAGGTGCTCTCGCGCCTGCGCTGCGCCCTGCGCTGGCTGCAGAACCTCGATCCGCTGGGCGTGGGCGCGGCCGACCTGTCCGAGTGCCTGATCCTGCAGCTGCGTGCCCGCGAGCGCTGCGAGGCCCAGGCCATCGCCATCCTGATCTGCAAGAGCCACCTCGAACTGCTGGCCCGCCGCGACTTCAAGAAGCTCATGGCGGCCACCGGCGCCGACGAGGCCCTGCTCAGGGAGGCGCAGGGCATGATCGTGCAGCTCGAGCCCAAGCCGGGCCGCGCCTTCACACGTGCCGAGGCCAACATCATCGTGCCCGATGTCATCGTGCAGAAGTCGGGGCGTGGCTTCAAGGTCGTGCTCAATCCGGATGTGATGCCCAAGCTGCGCATCAATGACCTGTACGCGCAGGCCCTCAAGCAAAGCCGTGCGCCCCGTGGCAGTGCCGCCTCCGAAGGCCACTCCACGATGAGCTCGCGCCTGCAGGAGGCCCGCTGGTTCGTCAAGAACATCCAGCAGCGCTTCGACACCATCCTGCGTGTCTCCCAGGCCATCGTCGATCGCCAGAAGAATTTCTTCACCCATGGCGAGATCGCGATGAAGCCCCTGGTGCTGCGCGAGATCGCCGACGAGCTCGGCCTGCACGAATCGACCATCTCGCGCGTGACCACGGCCAAGTACATGAACACGCCGTTCGGCACCTTCGAACTCAAGTACTTCTTCGGCTCCTCGCTCAACACCGAGGCCGGCGGCAATGCCTCCAGCACCGCGGTGCGCGCACTGATCAAGCAGCTCGTGTCGGCCGAAGACGCCAAGAAGCCCTTGTCCGACAGCCAGCTCAGCAGCATGCTCGAGGAGCAGGGCATCCAGGTGGCGCGCCGCACCGTGGCCAAGTACCGCGAAGCCCTCAAGATCGCCCCGGCCAACCTGCGCAAGGCGCTTTGATCAGCCTGGGCCTCATCCAGGCAGGTCCCGCCGTCCGTCCCCTTTCGCCACGCTTTCATGCCGCAGTTGCCCACCCTGATCACCAACCTCATCGCCGTCCTGCCCTGGCAGGACTGGGCGGCGCTGGCGCTGTTCATCATCGGCTGGATCGGCTATGCCCTCTTCGCCGACTGGCGCGCCAAGGTCCAGCGCACCCTGCTGGCCAGCACCAACCACTACCGCAAGCTGTGGATGCGCCAGGTCACCTTCCGCGATCAGCGCATCGTCGATGCCGCTGTGGTGCAGAACCTGTCGGCCAGCCCGTCCTTCTGGGCCTCGACCACCATCCTGGTGCTCGGTGGTCTGCTGGCCGTGCTGGGCACCAGCGACAAGGCCAATGTGCTGGTGCAGGATCTGCCCTTCGCCGCGCGCACCTCCATGCTCATCTTCGACCTGAAGATCATCACGTTGCTGGTGGTCTTCATCTACGCCTTCTTCCGGTTCACCTGGTCGATGCGGGTCTATTCGTTCGGCGCCATCGTGGTCGGCGCGGCACCGAACGTCTCTGTCTTCGACAGCGGCGTGGCCGACCGGGAGGAGTACGCTGATCGCGCCGGGCGCCTCATGGGCCTGGCCGCCGAAAGCTTCGCCGATGGCCTGCGCGCCTATTACATGTCCTTTGCGGTCATCGGGTGGTTCATTTCACCGGGTGTCTTCATGCTGCTCACCCTGGCCGTGCTGTGGGTGCTGTTCCGCCGCGAGTTCCGCTCCGACGTGTCCGCCATCCTGCGCGAGGATGCGCCCGGACATCTCTGAGCGAAGCCTGGGCCGGGGCGCTTGTCTGAGCGAGCCCCCACCGCCTCACAACCCCGGGGGGCTGCGATGCCGGCCCCCAGCCGCTATCCTTCCGCCATGAACTCCACGCCCCCCCGTCGCCGCCCCGGCCCTCCCTCCCGCGTCTCGCAGCAGGACCGGGGTGGGTCAGAACGCCGCGATGGCCCAATGCCGCATGACGACGCTTCCGGCCGCGGACCCGGGCGCCCAGGGTTCTCGTCGGGGCGCGATGCGGGCCGAGGTGACGGCCCCGGCGTACCGCGCGCAGGCGGGCGAGGCTACCGAGGCGATGCTGGCCGTGAGCCAGCCCATGGCGGCGGCGGCCGCTATGGCGATGGTCCAGGCCAAGGCGGCCAGCGGCGCCCGGTGCCCGCGACCGTTCGGCGCGACCTCACCCCCGTGCTCTTCCTTTCTTGCGCTGCAGGCGTCGAGCCCCTGCTGGCTGAAGAGCTCGCTCCCTGGCTCCATGACCTGCCCCTGGACATCATTCCGGAGCGCGGCGGCGTGCGCATCGCCCCCTCCGCGCAGCCGCGCCGCGCCACGGACCTTTCCTTCGATCTGAGCAGCGAACTGGCACTCACCATGGTCCGCGCCGTCTTCCTGCTCAACCTGCACAGCCGCCTGGCCCAGCGCGTGCTGTGGCGCGTGGCCCTCGGCCCCTACGCCAGCGAAGACCAGCTCTACCACCTGGCCCGCAGCGTCCAGTGGGACGACTGGATCACCCCTCGCCACACCCTGCGCGTCGATGTCACTGCCCGCCATAGCCCACTGCAGAGTCTCAACTTCGCCGGCCTTCGCATCAAGGACGCCGTCTGCGACCACCTGCGCGACCAGTTCGGCGAGCGCCCCAATGTCGACACCCGCTATCCTGACCTGAGCCTCCAACTCTATCTGGATGGCGACGTCGCCCACCTTTACGTCGACACCTCCGGAGAGGCGCTGTTCAAGCGCGGTTGGCGCGAAGACAAGGGCGAGGCGCCCCTCAAGGAAACGCTGGCCGCCGCCATGCTCGCCGCCGCCGGCTGGAAGGGCCGCGCCGAAGACGGCCCCTTGCTCGACCCCTGCTGTGGGTCCGGCACCATCGCCATCGAGGCCGCGCAGATCGCCTGTGGCATCGCCCCCGGCCTGCAGCGCCGCTTCGCCTTCGAGCGCCTGCGTCCCTTCGCCGCCCATCTGGGTGGACTGCAGCAGCTCAAGCAGCAGGCGCGTGATCGCATTCATGCCCCCGCCGTGCGCATCTACACCGGCGACGTCTCCTTCCGCATGACCGACTTCGCCACCCGTAACGCCGAGCGCGCCGGTGTGCTGCACGCCATCGAGTTCAAAACCGCCGATGCCCTGCAGCGCCCGGCCCCTGCGGATGGCGGCGTCCTCATGTTCAATCCGCCTTATGGCGAACGGATCGATCCCAAGGGCACCGGCCACGGGGGGGCGTCGCGTGCTGCGCGCGAAGATTTCGTCGATCAGCAGGGCGCCGGCGACTTCTTCGCCCGCCTGGCCTCGCACTGGAAGCGTCAGTACGGCGGCTGGACTGCCTGGGTGCTCAGCCCCGACATGAAGCTGCCCAGCGCCATGCGCCTCAAGGAAAGCCGCCGCGTCGTCATGTTCAACGGCCCGATCGAGTGCCGCTTGTTTCGCTTCGACCTGGTCTCGGGCTCTGCGCGCACGCCAGCCCAACCTGAGGCAGGACAAGGCTGAGCGCCGCGCGCGCACCGAGCAGGCGCCGCGCAGCACGGGCGTCTGTCAAGACAGTGCTCAAACACACCGGCCGGCCCGCACCTCGGCCATGTGCAAGGCATAACAGCGCTGCGGATCAGGGCAGCTGCCCAGCCACCAGTGACAGCATCATCAGCGGCGCCGTGTCCGCGCGCAGCACCCTGGCACCCAGCCCCACCGGCGTCCACCCCAGATTCCGGGCCCGCTGTTCTTCGGCATCGGTCAAGCCCCCCTCCGGTCCGCTGAGGAAGCACAGCCCTGGGTGCGGAGCCTGAAGCTGCAGCCGATCCGCCTGCTGCAGCCATTGCCAGCCCGACAGGGCCGGCTCGAAACTCAACAACGCCCGGTGCATGCCGCCATCCACGGCGTCCAGCCAGTTCTTCAGAGGCTGCACTGCGTGCACCACCGGCACCCGTGTGCGGCCGCTCTGTTCGCAGGCTGCTTCCGCCACGGATTGCCAGTGCGCCACCTTCTTGGCGGCTCGCTCGCCATCCAGACGCAACACCGAGCGCTCACACACCAGCGGCTGGATGCCCGCCACCCCCAACTCCGCGGCCTTCTCCACCAGCGCATCCATGCGGTCGTTGGCGGGCATGCCCAGGGCCAGGGTCACGGCCACGGGCAATTCTCGGTCCACATCCTGCCGTGAGGCCACGGTCACCTGCACGTCGCGCCGCCCCATCTGCGTGATGACAGCGGGCCATTCCCCGCCGTGCCCATTGAACAGCAGCACCGTATCCCCGGGCTGCTGGCGCAGCACCTGCACATGCCGTGCTGCACCCTCTGGCAGCGACAAGTTCAGCCCGTCGCTCAACACCACATCCCTCAAGAACAGACGCAATCCCACCTCACCACCTCGCTCCCCGCGACTTTGCGCAGTATGGCCGCCGCCGCCATGGCCGGCCGCGCTGCCTGATGCGCCAGCGCGTTGCGCCAGCTGCCGGGCGAGTGTCTCACTTGTTGGTGGGATGCGGAGCAATACAAGCACTCCGGGAACTGCCGCGCGCCCTGGCCAACCCCGCGCGCATGACTGATGGCCCCGGGGGTGATCCATCGCGCGCTGGTGTCCGACAACACGCTGATCTCATGCTCAGGCAACTTTTTTGATCTTTTTTCGACAGGGCTTGCGCATGCTGTCAAAACCATGCCATAATTGCGTTCTTCGCTGATCACGGCGCTGCAAACAAAGCAGCGACACAGATCGGGCGGCAGGGCTGAAAAGCAAAGCCTCCCGGCGAAATGTTCTTTAAAAATTAACA